>JBEKAQ010000013.1:0-70169 GCA_050015835.1 Bryobacteraceae bacterium
AGCCCTCTACTGGGTGGCGCTGATGGTCGGCAGGGGCGTCGCATCGAGGCTTCTCGCCCTTGTGCCGCACGGGCGTTTGCTGTGGGCCAGCGCTTTCTGCGCCCTGTTCGGATGCGGTCTGCTTCTCGCCGCGGGCGGCCGGTTTGGCGTGATTGTAGGACTTCTGTTGACTGGCGCCGGATTTTCCGCCATCTATCCGCTGGCAGCCGAGCGCATCGCCAGCCGCTTTACTTACTACCACCCGGGTTACTTCAACGGCATTTTCACGTTCGCGCTCATGGGCGGTATTCTGGCGCCTTTTGCGCTGGGACACCTGGCGGCGGAATACGGTCTCCGGGTGGTTCCGCTGGCCGCCATGGCCGGAAGCTGCGCGGTGTTCGCCCTGTTGCTGTTGATCTGGCTGGGCCGGAAGGTGTCGGGACAGTGATCGGTTTGGTTGCGCTGCGAGTGCGGCGACCGTACAATAGAAAAGAGAGGTGGCGCCGTATGTTTGCGCAAAGCTATCAGACTGCCGGACTTGGCGGCCTTTCCGGAACCGAGCTCTTAGTCGTTCTCGGAGTGGCCGTGCTTTTGTTTGGCGGCAAGAAGATTCCGGAAGTGGCCAAGGGTTTGGGTGAAGGCATCAAGAACTTCAAACAAGCCATGAAAGAAACCGAAGAGCCGACGCCCCCCGTCGAAACCAAGAAGCAGGCCTGAGCTTCCGTCGCCGCCGGCAAGACGGGCGGCAAGCGGCTTCGAAATTCCAGGGGCTCGAAATCTCTAAAAAATAAAACCCCGCCCGGCGCCACGAGGACGCTGGCGGGGTTTTCTGTTTTTGCCCGAAGCTCCCCGGTCTACTTTTTCTTCGGCGGAACGATGGCGTCCTTCGCCGCTTTCGCGACGCGGAACTTGACCACCTTCTTGGCCGGAATCTTGATGGACTCGCCGGTCGCCGGATTGCGGCCCAAACGGGCTTTGCGATCCACGCGAACGAGTCTGCCGATGCCCGGCAATACGAAGACCCCGTTCTTCTTGACTTCTGATACCGCAACGCTGGCAAGGTGATCGAGCACCGAGCGAGCCTGCTTATTCGAAATTTCGCCAGCCTCGGCCAGCGAACGCACCAACGCGGTCTGCGTCAATCTCTGAGTAGTGGCCATAAACCTCCTGTTACGTTATTGAGCGAACCTGCGATATGCCCTGGAACCCTGTTTTTATTGGGTTGCGAAGCGCATCGAATCGTTCGCGAGTCGTTACAATCATACGGAACAAGCGCAGACTTGTAAAGCGGAAACATGAGCAAAATGCCCATTTTCTTTAGGTTTTTTTCGATTTCGCGCGGCCCGGCCTCCGTTTCGCCGCCGCGGAGTCCCTGAACGCGGCCCGTTTACGCCCGCCATCCCACCAAAGTAGACTGGTAATTTAATGCCAGTCGAAGAAGTAGTAGAGGCCGAAGGCCACCTGATCGATTCCCACGTTATGGAGCAGATCTTCGATAAGGTGGTCGAATCGAACGGCCGTTTCGAAGTGGAACAATTCCGCATCGGCCGCACCAACGGCGATCCATCGTATCTTCGGTTAAAGCTCGAAACCCCCACCCGCCGCCAGATGGAACATCTGCTGGCGCAGATTCTGCCCATCGGCTGTTCCCCCGTCGAGGGCGGCGACGCCGTGCTCAAGCCCGTCGAGCGCGACCGCTGCGCGCCCGAGGATTTCTACTCCACCAGCAATCACCACACCTTCGTGCGCATCGCCGGCGAGTGGCTTGAGGTGGCCAACCAGCGCATGGACGCCATGATCGTGGTACAAGAGCCCCAGCCTGTCTGCCGGCGTCTGCGCGATCTTAAGGCGGGCGACATGGTGGTCACCGGCATGCACGGCATCCGCGTCGTTCCCGAATCGAAAGAGCGCGACCGTATGGCGTTCGCTTTCATGGCCAATGAGATTTCTTCGGAGCGCCAGGTGGAAACCGCCGTCCGGCAAACGGCGGCATTAGCGCGCTACGCCCGGGAGCAGGGCAAGACCATCGTCGCCGTGGCGGGCCCGGTGGTGGTCCACACCGGCGGCGTAGCGGGACTTTCGAAGCTCGTCCGCCACGGCTGGGTCAACGCCGTGCTCAGCGGCAATGCGCTCGGCGTGCATGACATCGAAGCGGCTCTCTTCGGCACCTCTCTCGGCGTGCGCCTCGAAGACGGCCGCCAGGCCGAGCACGGCCATCGCAATCACATGCGCGCCATCAACGCCATGTATCATGCGGGCGGCATCAAGGGCGCGGTCGAAAGCGGCCGCCTGAAATCCGGCGTCATGTACGAATGCGTACGTCATAATGTTCCCTTCGTGCTGGCCGGCAGTCTGCGCGACGACGGGCCTCTGCCCGAAACCATTACCGACATGAATGCCGCCCAGGACGCCTACGCGAATCTGCTCAAGCCCGCCGGCCTCGTGATCTGCCTTGGCTCCATGCTGCACTCCATCGCCACCGGAAACATGCTGCCCAGCTGGGTGAAAATCGTCTGCGTGGATATCAACCCCGCCGTGGCCACCAAGGTCAGCGATCGTGGAACCGGCCAGGCGGTGGGCGTCGTCACCGACGTCGGGCTGTTCCTCGACCTGCTCTCGAAGGAGCTCCCGGAAAAGTGAAGCGCCAATATACCGATCGGCACGCGGTGGCGGGCATCGACGCCAAACTTCCCGCCATCGAAACCTGGCCGAATCAGTTTCCCCATTACGAAATCGAGATCGCCGTCCCCGAGTTCACCTCCGTCTGTCCCAAAACCGGCCTGCCCGATTCCGGCGTCATCACCGTCAACTACGTTCCCGATAAGCTTTGCCTCGAATTGAAGTCGTTCAAGATGTACACCCTGGCCTATCGCAATCTGGGCATCTTCCAGGAAAACGTGGTCAACTGTTTTGTGCGCGATATCGTCCAGGCCTGTCAGCCCATGCGCCTGACCGTGACCGGCGAATTCGCGGCGCGCGGCGGTCTCGAATCCCGCATGATTGCCCGCTGGGAAAAGAAGGCGCGTAAATGAGTTCGGACGCGGAAAGGATCGAGGAACTCACCGCGATCGTTCAAACCGTGCGCGAGCGCGTTCGCTCCCGCTATCCCCAGGCGGGTAACGGCGACGCGGAAAGCGGCGGCCCCGAGGTTGACCGGCGTGCCATCCGCATTCCAATAACCGATCTGCTCCCCATAGTGTATGCGCGCGACGCGGCGCAGGCTAAGATCGCGGCCATTGGCAGCGTGAATCCGCGCGCCGGCGGCATTTTCAATAACCTGATCCAGTTCGTCAAACGCACCATCGCGCGTTCGCTGCAGTGGTTCGTGCGCGATCAGGTGACCTTCAATCGGGAAACCGTGGCGGCCATTGAATCGGTGCTCGATGCACTTACCGATCACAACCGGATTCTGCTTTCGCTCGCCGCCCAGTCGAATGAACGGATCGGCGCCGTTCGCGGCGAAGCGATTACTGAAATGCGCGCCGACCTGCGCGTGGAGGTGGAGGGGCTTAAGGCCGAAGACGCCGAACTCCGAGGGGATGTGGCCGAACTGAGAGCCGAAACCGGCGGAATCAAAGGCGAAATTGCCGAGCTGCGGGCCGATGGCGCCTGGTTCAAGCAAGAGGCCGCCGGGTTCAAACAAGAGGTCACCGAACTCAAGGACATTCGCAAGCACTGGATCGAGTGGCGGGCCGATTGGGAACACAAGCTCGCGGTTAACGAAATCCAATTCCTGCGCGGCGTGGCCGATCTGCAGGCCGCTTTTCAGCATCGCCTCACCCTGATGGAATCGAATTTCCGCGAAACCGTCAGGTCGCAGCACGCCGATTATCTGGGCGCGCTCGACCGCACTACGCTCGGCATCCAGAAACGGCTCTGGGAAGACATGGAGAAAATCCGCGCGGACTATGAGCGGCTGATTTACGTCGAACTGCGCCTCATTCGCCAGCGCTCACCGATGCAGAGGCCCTTCCCGCCGGTGGAAACGGCCCCGCAACCGATCACGGCCGCCCAGCCATCAGCTCTGAACTTCGATTACGGACGTTTCGCCGAACGATTCCGCGGCTCCGAGGATTACGTCCGGCGCCACCAGGAGTTCTACAAACCCTTTTTCGAGGGACGTTCGAATGTCCTCGATATCGGCTGCGGACGCGGCGAGTTTCTCGAAACCATGCGCGATCTGGGCGTGCCCGGGCGCGGCATCGATCTCAGCGAAGAATCGGTCGAACAGTGCCGTCGGAAGGGGCTTGAAGCCGAAAGGGCCGATCTGTTCGACTACCTTGCGGCGCAGCCCGACGGGGAGTTCGACGGCATCATGAGCTCCCAGGTTGTGGAGCACCTCGCGCCCGAAAGACTGCCGTTGATGATCCGGCTCTGCGCCTCAAAGATGCGGCGCGGCGGGTTGCTGGTCGTCGAAACTCCCAATCCCGAATGCCTCGCCATCTTTGCCACCCACTTCTATCTGGACCCCACTCACACGCGGCCCGTGCCCCATCAACTGATGGCGTTCTATCTGGAGGAGGCGGGTTTCGCCGCGTCCGGCGTTCATCCGCTGTCACCGGCCATCGAGTCGATGCCGGAACTCGCCGAGCTGCCCGAACACTTCCGCGAGAAGTTCTTCGGCGGCCTCGATTACGCGATCATGGGGAGGAAGTTGTAGAATACTAGGAGGCTTTGGCTTTTGGCCGCGCCGGCTCGCCCTTCCCTTGCTGGGATGTCGTCTAACGGTAAGACTGCAGCCTCTGGAGCTGCGTATCGGGGTTCGAATCCCTGCATCCCAGCCAAATTCGTTCAGTTACGCCCCTGCATCCACATTCCGTAATCCGGCGGCGGAAACCCCACACGCTTACGCTCCCGTTCAATCACTGCCCGGGCCAACAGATCGAGCGGCATTGCCAGCCTGACTCGCGCCATCGAACCCTCATTTATCGTCATAGCTGAATGACTGAACGGGCAACACCGCCATTATTCCGGCGTGATCCCCAGCTTGACTTCGATCAGCACTGCGCGTCCGTCCAGAGCGCTCAGCGCGCCCATGACGTTGTCCAACCGATCCTCGATACGCATCCGCGGTGTGCGCCGCAAATTGCAAAACCGCCTGAACCTGCTCACGAGTAACTCCGAATTCCTCCACCAGCTCGTAGACGCTCATGTCCTGAAGATTTTCGAACACAGTCGAAACCGGCGTCCTGGTTCCGCGAAATACCCATGCGCCGCCCCGCTTGCCGGGTCGCGCGGGATGGCCTGTGTTTCGCGATTTACCAGCGCCCGCGGGTTATACTCGTGACTTCGCCATGAAGAAGAAGATCTGCATGCTCGGATCGTACGGCGTGGGCAAGACCAGCCTGGTCGAACGCTTTGTCCGCAGCATGTTCTCCCCGAAGTATCAGACCACGGTGGGCGTCAAGATCGATAAAAAGGTAGTGAACGTCGAAGGCGAAGAAGTAATCCTCATGCTCTGGGATATGGCCGGCGAAGAAGACAACGCACCCGTCAAACTCAAACAGGTTCAGGACGCTTCGGGATATCTTCTTGTCGTCGACGGCACGCGCAGCAAAACTCTGGATGTCGCCCGTTCCATCCAGCAGCGCGTGCAAACGGAAATCGGCGCGCGCCCGTTTCTGGTCCTGATCAACAAGGCCGACCTGCGCGAAACGTGGGAAATTCCCGCAACCGCGTGGGCCGATCTGGCGAGCGCCGGCTGGACCGTGCTCGAAACCAGCGCCAAATCCGGCGAGCGCGTCGAGGAGGCGTTTATGACCCTGACCTCGCGCATGCTGGAGGCTCAGGCCGATGAATCCGAAGACGACGATTGACGATCTCTTCGCGCCCTTCGGCCTCGCCGTCTTCGAACAGCTTTCGGGAGGCTCGTTCCAGCCCGTCGGCCGCTTGCCGGACTGGCTGCCGCTATCCGACGCATGGGTCGGCGAGGGCACGGTCGATCTGGCCGACCGGTTCCTGTTTCTCGAAAGCTTCCTCCCCGAATGCGAGGCCGTCTGGGAAGGCCCCGCGCCGGAGCGCATCGAATCCGATATCTGGACCGAGCCCGACGGACGCGGCGGCGAACTCTATCTTCAGGCCGTAGCCACCGCCGCCGGAGGACGCCGCTTCATCGCCCTCCGCTCTCTGCCGGGGACGCTGCAGACCCTCCAGCAGGTGTACCACGAAAACGATCTGCTGAAGGAACAGGCGGAGCGAGCCACCCAGGCCAAGAGCGATTTTCTCAACACCATGAGCCATGAGATCCGCACGCCCCTCAACGCCATCATCGGCATGGCCGACGTGCTTTCGCTCACCCCGCTCACCGGAGAACAAAAGCGCTGCGTGGAAATCTTTCAGCGCAACGGCGTGGCCCTGCTGAAGCTCATTAACGAGCTTCTCGATCTCTCCAAAATCGAGACCGGCAAAGTTAAACTCGAAGAGACCGATCTCGATCTGCGCGACGTGGTGGCGCGCGCCATGGAAGTGGTGGAGGTGCGTGCCACCGCCAAAGGCCTTTCCCTGCGCCAGACCATCGCGCCCGGCGTCCCGCGCTATCTGATCGGCGATCCCCACCGGCTCCGCCAGATCGTCATCAACCTGCTCGGGAACTCCATCAAATTTACCGAGCACGGCGGGCTCGAAGTGAACGTGGATCCCGACCCCGAAAGCAGTGAACCCGGCTGCCTGCGCTTCGCGGTCAAAGATACCGGTATTGGCATCCCGCAGGACAAACTCGGGCTCATCTTCGAAAGCTTCTCCCAGGCCGACGCTTCCACCACCCGCAAGTACGGCGGCACGGGGCTGGGCCTCACCATATCGAAGCATCTGGTGGAACTGATGGGCGGCCGCATCCGGGTGGAAAGCGAAGTGGGCGCGGGCAGCACGTTTTTCTTCACGGCCCGCTTTCAGGTGCAGGACGATCAGTCGGAGCGCGGCATCGAGCCCGGCGCGCAGATCGCTCCGGCCTCCGTCGCCGAACTCGAGGCCCTCGCCGCCGGCCTGCGCATCCTGCTGGTGGACGACTCGGAAGATAACCGCGTCCTGATTCTTTCCTATCTGAAGCGAGTCCGCGCCACCATCGATGTCGCCGAAAACGGGCAGATCGCAGTGGAGAAATTTTCCGACAAACTCCGCGCCGGCCTGTACGACGTGGTGTTGATGGATGTCGAAATGCCGGTGATGGATGGGTGCGAAGCGACACGCGAGATTCGCCGCATCGAGAAGGAAACCGGCGCGCCGCCCACTCCGGTGCTGGCTCTCACCGCCCACGCCCGCGCCGATCTGGAGGCCAGAGGATTCGAGGCGGGCTTTACGGATCTGTTGACCAAACCGATTCGCCTCGTCAGCTTGCTCGATGCGCTGGTTCAGTACGGGGCCGGAAAAGCCAGGCGCGCGACGCCGCCGCTGGACTCCGGGCCCACCCAGGCAACCGCCGCTGCCCCCGCTCCCGAGCCGGGAACCATCCGCGTCCGCGTCGAAGAGGGCATGGAGGACGTAGTGCCCGGCTACCTCGAAAAGCGCCGCGCGGACGTGGCAATCTACCGCGCCGCCCTCAATGCCGGGGACTTCGATGCCATCAAAAAACTCGCCCACAAAATGAAAGGCACCGGCGCCGGCTACGGGTTCCCCCGGCTCACCGAACTGGGCGCCGAACTCGAAAAGGCGGCCATCCGCTCCGACGCGGCGACAGTACGGCTGAACCTCGATGAGTTTGCCGGCTATGTGGAAAAAGTTGAGTTAGAGTACGTAAGTTAGCTAGAGTACTTTAGTTAGATAGCATCGGCACACGCAGCCTGCGCAACTGCCGAACTCGGAGGGAATCGGTGGAATTACGCTTTTGGGGCACCCGGGGATCCATCGCCACCCCCGGCCCTTCGACAATTAAATACGGCGGCAACACCTCCTGCGTCGAAGTGGTCACCAAATCCGGCCAGCGTTTCGTCTTCGACTGCGGCACCGGCGCCCGGCCGCTCGGCGCTCACCTCATGGCGCATGCGCCCAAACCGATTTCGGCGACCATACTCCTCAGCCACACCCACTGGGATCACATCCAGGGTTTCCCTTTCTTTATCCCGCTCTTTGTGCCGGGAAACCGCTTCACCGTATGCGGGCCCCAGGGCGCCAAGAGTTCCCTGCCCGAAGTCCTGTCGGGTCAGATGGAGTACACTTACTTCCCGGTTGAGATCTCTCAACTGGGCGCCGGCATAACTTATCTGGATCTATCGGAGGGTTCGCACGAGATCGGCGGCGTCCGCATCACCACGCAATTACTGAATCATCCCGCCATCGCGCTGGGCTACCGGATCGAGGCCGACGGCGTATCGCTGCTGTATCTCTGCGATCACGAGCCTTATTGGGAGAGCCTCTGGGACTCGGAAGCGGAACCCGGCAAACTGGAGTCGATTCTCCATGAAGGGGATCGCCGGCATGCCGCCTTTATGTGGAACGCGGACGTGGTCATTCACGATTCCCAGTACACCCCCGAAGAATATCCCGCCAAGAAGAACTGGGGCCACAGCACCTACACCTACGTGGCTCGCATCGCGGCGGCTGCCAACGTCAAGCGCGTCTATCTCACCCACCACGATCCTACCCATGACGACGCATTTCTCGATCGCATCGAAGCGAGCGCCCGGGAAGTGGCGGCCTCGCTCGGTTCGCCCACGGAAATCTACTGTGCGCGCGAAGGATTTGAGACCGCCCTTGAGGGCGTCGCGGAGAGCGCCAATGCCGGCCAGGCCCGGGCTCACGATATCACCCACCGCGGATCTCTGCTGATTCTCGTCGTGGACGACGACGAAGATCTTCGCGTTCTCGCCCGCCGGGCGCTGGTGCGCGGCGGGCACCGCGTTCTCGAAGCCACCGGGGGCGCGGAAGGGCTCGAAATGATCGCCAGCCAGCGCCCCGACCTCGTGGTGCTGGATCTGCACATGCCGGATCTCGATGGCTTCGAAGTGCTCCGCCGGCTGCGCGCCGACGAAGCCATGCCGTCCATCCCGGTGATTGTTCTCACCGCTCATGGCGACGAAGACAGCGCCCGTGACAGCTTTGAACTGGGCGCCACCGATTTTCTGGCCAAGCCGTTTACGCCGCCCCAACTCGACGCCCGCGTCCGATCGTGTTTCGCGCATGGGTCTCGGCAACCATAGGAGCCCCATAGTGTAAATAGAAAGCCGCCTGGCGTAAACGATCCGGGCAACAAAGGAGCAGAGCAGGATGCAGCAGCAACGTAAGATAGAAAAGCCCGCGGCGGTCGCGAAAAAGCCGTCCCCGCCGGTCGCCGCCCAGGCCAGGCCCGTCCAGACTAAACCTATTCCCAAAGCCATTGAACAGGAGAAGCCAACCATGAGTTCACCAGAGCAGCATCCCGATCAAAGTCAGGCGCAGGTTTTGCGCGGAACGGCCGGCAATGTCGATAAAATCCGCGACATTCTGTTCGGCACGCAGATGCGGGATTACGAATCGCGATTTGCCCGCCTCGAAGAAACGCTGATCAAGGAAACACTCGAGATCCGCGAGACCGGCCGCCGCCGCCATGAACAGCTCGAAAGCTACATCCGCAAGGAATTCGAGGCCGTGCAGGCGCGCATGAAGACCGAACGCGATGAGCGTACGGATAACGCCGCCGCGCTCTCCCGCGAGTTGAAGGAACTCGGCGACACGCTCGCCCGCCGCATCCGCGACCTCGACGACCGCGGCAACGGCACGGAGCGCGATCTCCGCAACGACCTTCTGAAGCAGGCCCGCGACCTCACCGAAGAGATCCGCGCCCGCCATGAGGAGCTTTCCTCGCTGCTCGAGAAGCGCGTCCATGAACTGCGCGACGGCAAGACCGACCGCGCCACCCTGGCATCGCTCTTCACCGAAGTGGCCCTGCGTCTCAGCGACCAGTTCCAGATACCCGGCTCGGAAGCGTAGCATGCCGGAACGCGTCGGACTGGGTCGCTGCCGGCCGTGAAACCGGTCGCCGAACTCGACGAATTACGCCAACTGCTGGTCGGCCAGGAGCTTGAACAACTGGCCCGCGTCCAGGCGCGCCTCGCCGACCCCGCCAGCCGTTCCGCCGACCTCGCCGAAGTCCTCCCCGACGGTATCCGCCACGCCAAAGCCAAAGCTCTGCGCGAGGCCCTCGAGCCCGTCTTCGAGAAGGCTTTTTCGAGCTCCGTCCGCAAGAATCCCAAAGAGCTCGCCGACGCCATCTACCCCATCATCGGCCCCGCCATTCGCACATCCATCGCGGCGGCCATTCGCGATTTCACGGAAGCCCTGAATCAGATCGTCGAGAAAAGCGCTTCCCTCCGCTCCATCCGCTGGCGTATCGAATCCGTCATGAGCGGCAAGCCGTTCACCGAGATTCTGCTGGCCCGCAGTCTGCTCTACTCGGTCGAGCAGGTCTTCCTGATTCATCGCAAGAGCGGGCTGCTGCTCCAGCACGCGGCTGCTCAGGGCTCGGTGTTGAAGGATGCCGACATGATCTCCGGCATGCTCACCGCCATTCAGGATTTCCTTTCGGATTCCTTCACCGAAGGCGGCCACGACCTCGAAACCGTCGACGTGGGCCGCTTCAAGCTCTGGCTCACTTACTCCTCGAAGGTCCTGCTCGTAGGCGCCGTCGGGGGCACCGCTCCGGTGGAGCTGCGCCAGGTTTTCCGTAAGGCTCTTGACCAGATCGAAGCCGCGCTGCAACCCCAGATCAACAACTTCAAACAGGACGATCTGAGCGTATTTGACCCGGCACAGCCGTTTCTGCAGGCTTGTCTGCTCGGCCAGTCTGCGCCCGACAAGCGCCAGAAAGCCCGCCTCTGGCCCTACCTCGCCGCCATTGCGGTCATCCTGCTGGCGCTCTGTGCCTGGCACCTCAGGACGATGGCGCGATGGAACGGATACTTCGATGCCCTGAAAAACCAACCCGGAATCGTGGTGACAGATATCGTCAGACACGGGTGGTTCAGTCCCGGATGGGTAGTTTCAGGACTCGAGGATACGCAGGCGGAGAAAGTCCCGGCCGCTCTGTTGAGCCAGCATCGTCTCGATCCCGCCAAAGTGCGGTACGTCTGGCAGCCCTATCTCTCCCTGAACACCCCGTTCGCCCGGCAGCGCGATCTCGACGCCGCCGTGGACCGCATTCGCAAGCAGGTGATTCGCTTCGATACCAACAGTTCGAAACTGGTCA
Organism: Bryobacteraceae bacterium; assembly: GCA_050015835.1. Taxonomy (GTDB): domain Bacteria; phylum Acidobacteriota; class Terriglobia; order Bryobacterales; family Bryobacteraceae; genus BOG-234. Next base: position 11,135 of record JBEKAQ010000013.1, read on the forward strand.
TTGCCGAGGCGGACCGCATCGAGGACCTGAACCTCGAAATCGGCCGCTTGCTCAACCTCAGCCCCCGCGCGAGGATTACGCTCGTCGGCCATGCCGACGAGGTGGGCCAAGCCGACGCCAATAGGAAACTCTCGGTCGCCCGCGCCGATCAGGTGGCCGATGCCCTCGCCGCCATGGGCGTGCCCCGCGCTGCGCTGGCTCCGATGGGCATGGGAAACACCAAGCCTCTCCGCGCCGGAGCCACCGATTGGGACCGCTCCACCAACCGAAGCGTGTCCTTCGAAGTTGTGCTCCACTAAGCCTCTGCTACCCACCGCCGCATCCCGGCCCGTCCCCCAAACCCCGCCCGCTGCCCCACCACCCGCCCATTCCGCAACACCACAAAATTCGGAATCGACTGCACCCCAAACCGAGCCGCCAATCCCGGATTCTCCTCAGTATTCACCTTCAGTACCAAAGCCCTCCCGGCCAACTCCCGAGCCAACTCCTTAACCTCCGGAGCCGCCGCCATACAGGGCCCGCACCACGAAGCCCAAAAATCCGTCAAAACCGGAATTCAGCCTTGGTGTGAGGTACCTGCTGGCACAGACGGCAGAGAACTTCGCATCGGCAGTCGAATGCGCGAGGAATAGAGATTCGCTAAGAAGGGCTGCCTTGACGGAGCGCGCAGCCGAAAATCCGCCAAGGTTCGCCACGGCGTAGTCCTCCAGTCTTCTGCAAAGTTCATCGAGGTTGGCCTCGTTTTGAATACGGTTCATCTCGGCAACACTGGTTTCAATGTTACCGAAACTGGCTGCGGCTGGCGCGTGTGTCGTGGCAAGCGGATAAACTGCTGAATGGACTCTTAAAATGACGACAACCAACACGCCCTGGGGCCCGATTGAAGTGGCGGACGCCCACCTGCACTTCTTTTCCCCCGCCTTTTTCAAATCGCTCGCCGAACAGAAAGGGACCGACAGCGTAGCCGGCATGCTGGGCTGGGACGAACCGTCTTCTCCCGAACAACTGGCCGATCGCTGGGTAGCGGAAATGGACCGGAACGGGGTGGCGCGCGCCATGCTCATCGCCAGTATTCCGAACGACACCTTATCGGTCGGCCTCGCGGTCGAGAAATATCCCGATCGTTTCAACGCCGTCTACATGACCAATCCCACGCTGCCCAGCCCGGACATCCGCTACGAAAACGCGCGCTCCGACGATGAAGTCAGCGGCGTGTTTCTTTTTCCCGCCATGCACCGCTATTCGCTCCACGATATGAAAGTCTTTTCGCTCATCCAGGTGCTGGCCGGACACCCCGGCAGCGTGGTTTACGTGCATTGCGGCGCGCTCAGCGTCGGCTTCCGCAAGAAGCTGGGCCTCGCTTCGAATTTCGATATGAGCTTCTCGAATCCGATCGATCTGCATACGCTTGCCGTCGGTTTTCCGCGTCTCAATTTCGTCATTCCGCATTTCGGCGCCGGCTATTTCCGGGAAGCGCTGATGGTGGCGGATCTCTGCCCCAACGTTTATCTCGATACCTCCAGTTCCAACAACTGGACGCGCTATCAGCCGGAGGCTATGGATCTGGCGGACGTATTCCGGCGCGCGCTGGATGTGGTAGGGCCACAGCGCTTGCTGTTCGGATCCGACTCGTCCTGGTTTCCGCGCGGCTGGGTGAAGGGCGTGTTCGACGATCAGGTCAGTGCGCTTTCCGAAGTCGGCGTGGATGCCGCGGCGGCGCAAGCCATCTTTGGCGGCAATCTGCGCCGGCTGCTGGGGAAAGGCTAGAGAATTTTCCGGCTCCGGCGCACTATCTGGTCGGCTGGATTTCGTGAGCTTTCCCGGATTGCCTGGTTTCAGGTGGACGCGCCGCCGCCGCGCGCCCGCTGAAGAACGCCTTGTTCGTCTGCGCAGGGTGCTCGATTACATGGACGTGAAGTACCCCGAAAGCAATCCCGAGAGTGCGCTCGATCAACTGCCTCCCTCGCGGGCTCCCTTGCGCAGCGGGCGCATGAACCTGCAGATCCTCGAGTTTCCGTTGAGCTTTACCGGGCGCATCGCACTGCTCGAGGGCGGATTCCACCCGCGCCCCAACATCCGCGAATTCGCCGCCGCGGACCTGGAGCGCCTCGCCCCGTATGAGCCGGAAGCCCTCGTCTGTCCGCTCGATCTTGCCCTGTCTCTGGCGGACCGCAAAGAGCGTGGCCTGTTCACCTTGCCGAGCCTGAGCGTCGCGCTGGTGGTGCTGACGCGGCTCGACGATTCGCCCCTCGCCGGCCATCATCGCGATTTGCTCTGGCAAGCCTTCCGGGTGCCTGTATTCGAGCAGGTCCTCGGCTGGGATGGAACGGTCATCGCGCGCGAATGCGAGGTGCATGACGGGCTGCACGTAGCCGAGTCCGTCGCTATTCCTCATCTGCATGACGACGAATTGCTGGTGACCCAGTTGACGGTCTTCGACGAACCCCTGATCCGCGTGCGCACGGGACTCGCCGCGGAAATCGTCACCGGCCATTGCGAGTGCGGCAGTGAGACGCCGCGTCTGCGCAATCTGATTCCGATGGCGCAGAAAGCCGCCACTGCCGGCGGCTGCAATTAGGCCACCATTACAATAGAAGGTTCGGCAATCCCCACAGGAGAAATAATGGCAGGCAAGATCGGTATTCTTACCGGCGGCGGCGACGTTCCCGGTCTCAACGGCGTCATCAAGACCGTGGTCTATCAGGGTGGCGGCATAGGCCGCGAAGTAACCGGCATCCGCCGCGGCTGGGAAGGGCTCACGCACCTCAACTTCGACGACCCCTCGAGCGTCGCCCGCTACGTGGTCCCGCTCAATCGCGATAACACCCGCAATATCGACCGCACCGGCGGCACGTGGCTGCATAGTTCGCGCACCAACCCGCTCAAGATGAAGAAGGTTCCCGGATTCCTCGCGGGCGCCACGTTTACGGCTTCCGAGAACACCAAAAAGGGCGTCACTTCCACCGTCTACGACATGACGCCGCAGGTGCTGAAGAACATCGAGAAGTTGGGTATCGATTATTTGGTGGCCATCGGCGGCGACGATACCCTCAGCTACGCGGCGCATCTCGACAAGCAGGGCGTCAAGGTGATCGCGGTGCCCAAAACGATGGACAACGACGTGCGCAATACCGAATACTGCATCGGGTTTTCGACCGCCGTGAACCGGGCCACGGACGCCATCGACAGGCAGCGCACCACCGTCGGCTCGCACGAGCGGATCGGCGTGTTCCGCATCTTCGGGCGCGACGCGGGCTACACATCGCTCTACACGGCCTACATCAACTCCATGCGCTGCTGCATTCCCGAATTCAAAGTCAACGTCGATAAGCTCATCGGGATGCTGATCGAAGACAAGAAGAAAAATCCATCGAGCTACGCGCTGGTGCTTCTCTCCGAGGGCGCGGAGTGGGAGGGCTATGAGGTGCAGGAGTATGGCCGGCCCGACGGCTTCGGCCATCGGAAGAAGATGAACGTCGCCGAGCTGCTGAGCGACAAAATCCAGGAGCAGACCGGCGAAGAAACCATCGTCAGCGACCTGACTTACGATCTGCGCAGCGGCGCGCCCGACTTTGTCGACCGCATGGTGGCCAACACCTTCGCCGGCATGGCTGTCGATCTGATCGCCAAAGGCGAACATGGCCTGATGATGGCGATTAACCAGGGCTGCTACGCCGCCGTGCCGATTCCCGACCCCAAGCTGGGACCGCGCAAGCTCGACGTCGCGAAAATGTACGATACCGAACGCTATCGTCCGAGCTATACCAATAAGATCGGCCTGCCGATCTTCCTGACGCGCGCGTGAACCTTCGCTGGTGGAAGAAGCCGGGCGCGCAACCTGCCGTGCTCGACCCCGCCCTGCGTTCCGCCATCCGGCGCAGCTTCGATGAGGCGTCGCACGACGAGGAACATTTTCCCCCCACCATCGACCCCCGCATACAGCATGTGCGGGCGCTCCTAAAGTTCTTCGGAAACTTGTCCGATAGACGTGTGTTGGACGTTGGGTGCGGCAAAGGACGGTTCACCCGGGTTTTGTTGGAGGACAATCCCGGGGCTAAGGTCTGCGGGCTCGATATCTCGGAGGAAATGCTGGCATCTGTTCCGACCGGCATCGGCAGGGTGTCGGGCTCGATGACTGAACTGCCTTTCGCCGCATCCACGTTCGACTGCATCTACGCCACTGAGTCGCTCGAGCACGCGGTCGAGATCGAAGGCGCGGTGGCCGAGATGTGCCGCGTCCTGAAACCTGGCGGAAAGCTGGTGATCATCGATAAAAACGCGGAGCATTGGGGCCGTTTCAAGACTCCGGCATGGGAGCGCTGGTTTCAACGCAAAGAGCTCGAAAAACTGCTGGCGCGCCATTGCCGTTCGGTGGAGAGCCAATTCATCTCTTATTGGGAAGATGTCGAACCCGATGGGCTCTTCCTGATCTGGTATGCGCGAAAGTAAGCTGCCAGGTAACGCCAGGATGGTTTCCAACGGGTGCCGGACCTTTCGCTGCGCCCTATTGTCCTGAGTGACGGCGCCCTCACCCTGGCGCGGAGGTCCAGTCCCATAAATATGGGATATACTGAGGTCCATGAAGACTACTCTCGAGATCCCGGACCCGACCTTTCGCAAGGCCAAGGCCACGGCTGGCGCGTTGGGTATTCCGTTGCGGGAGTTTGTCACGCAAGCCGTCGAAGAGAAGCTTTCCGCGCGCAGAAACCACCACGGTAAACCCTGGCTGGAATGTGCGGGCGAACTGGCGCATCTCCATAAGGAGACCGCGCGGATACAGAAGATCATCGACGAGGAATTCGAACAAATCGAACCTGAGGACTGGACTTGATTCTCGACACCAATGCGCTTTCCGCTTATCTTGACAATATGCCGGAGGCGGTCGAGGTCGTGTCCGGAGCGCGCGAACTTGCGATCCCCGTCATTGTAGCCGGGGAGTTCGCTTTCGGTATCGCGCAGTCTCGCCACCGCGAGGCATACGAAAGGTCGCTCGATCGAATGCTCGACCGATGCGCCGTCTTAGACATTGGAATTGAGACGGCCCGGCATTACGCGTCCATCCGGATGGAGCTCAAGGGCGCCGGTAAGCCGATCCCTGCCAACGACGTCTGGATCGCCGCACTCAGCCGCCAGCATGCGCTTCCGGTGATGAGCCGCGACACCCATTTTGACCTTGTGGGCGGTTTGAGACGGCGGACCTGGTAGCAGGGCGGCCAGCGCCGCCAGCCGCTCCTCCATCGTGCGCGCCTTCCGATTCTGAAGGAGCCGGATCAGCCCGCGACCCGGACCCATGCGCCATACGCGCCGAGGGTTTTGTCGGCGGTCAGCAGAACCAGATTCTCACTTTTCGCCTGGGCGATGAGCATGCGATCGAAAGGATCGCGGTGATGCCATTCGAGCGTTGCCACAGCGGGTGTCTGTTGCGCCCTCAAAGGCAGGCTCTCAAAGGATTCGGCGGCAAGCTTCCCGGCAAAATTGGAAGGAACGCGAAGCTTGCCGATACTGCTCTTGAGCCACACTTCCCACAGACTTACCGCGCTGACGAAAATCGTGTTGCCGGGATCGCCGATCAACTGGCGCGCCTGTGCCGGAAGCAGCGGGCTGTTGGACAGCCACCACAACAACAAGTGCGTGTCCAGCAGGAATTTCATTTGCCGGGCTCCACCATGCCGAACGCCTCCGCCATATCGTCCGGAAGCTGATCGAAATCGGCGGCGATCCGGATTTCACCTTCCATGGAGCCCGGCACACGCCTTCGGGTGGCACCGCCATAGGGCACGATCTTCACCACCGGCTTCCCGGACCTGGCCAAAATGACCTCGTCACCGCGCTCGACCATGGCGATCAGCGCGGAAAGTTGAGCTTTGGCTTCTGAGATGTTACGTATGACCATAATCCGATTATTACATGACCAGACCAGACCAGATCATCCGAGCACGATCCAGAGGACTCCGGCCAGCAGTCCGGACGCCGCCTCGTTTGCGCTTCAGATCTTCGAGGGACATCGCCGTATTATCGTGGAGGAACAGTGGAAGACCCCTTGAAGTCATGTAACGATGCACGGCCGGAGGGGTCGGAATGTCTCGGAAGTGGCACGATACTGCTCATTGCCCTGATCCTCGTGTTTGCGGTGAGCGCACTCGCGCAATCGGTTCCTGCAGGCATAAGCGCGATCCCGCAGCCCAGCGCCGGGCACCCGGTTTTTGATGCGTCCGGAAACACTTACTACTTGTCCTCAGGACCGGCAACGGCGGGCGCGGCGTCGCTTGTTTTTCCCGGAGTCTTCACGTGTGTCGGAGAGAATGGGACCGGCAGGGTCGGCCCTGTGCCCTGTCCCCCTGCGTCGGTGATCAAAGTCGACCCTTCCGGCAATAAGATCTGGGCTACGCTGCTCGGCGGCCCGACGGCGGACATCGGAACCGCACTCGCTGTCGACAGCAATGGAAACGTGGTTCTCACCGGCTCGACGGGCGGCCAGTTTCCCACCACTCCCGGCGCGGCCATCGGGTCCAGCACCAGCGCCACGGCCTTCGCCGCCAGGGTCACGGCGGATGGCAGCAGGTTTCTTTACTCCACTTACCTGCCGGACTCGGTGGCCACGTCTTCCGCCATCGCCGTGGATGCAGCGGGCGGCGCCTACATCGCCGGTAAGACATCCGCGGGCCATGCCTTCGTCCTGAAGTTGAGCGCGGATGGCTCTACCATCGATTACAATGTCACTCTCGCCGGCAGCGGCGCGGACGCTGCCACGGCCATTGCTGTCGATCCGGCGGGCAATGCTGTTGTGGCGGGGCAAACCACTTCGCCGGACTTTCCAGTGACGGCGGGTGCATTCCAGCGGCAGCTGACGGGAACCCAGAATAATTTCCTCGTCCGGCTGGATCCTTCCGGCAACCTCCTGACCAGCACATACTTCGGAGGGAGCGGATCGGATAGCCCGTCGTCGATCGCTCTGGATGGCGCGGGCCATATCGACCTGGCGGGAATCACCAGTTCCCTCGATCTCCCGACTACCCCGGGCGTAATGCAACCCTCCGCGATCGTTCCCCCCTGGAACGATTTCGCGCCCGCCGGCTTCGTGGCGCAGTTCGCCCCGGACGGCATTTCGTTGCAGTGGGCGAGTTATGTCATGAGCTCCGATCTCGGTTTCGGCCGAACGGATGCGACCCTCGACGTCGGTGTCAGCGCACTTGCGGCAGGCCCGGCCGGCGATATCTACATCGGAGGGTTGACCGGCCCAGGATTTCCAGTGACACCTTCGGCGCCCGTGATTTGCTTCCAGGGCTCGACCAACCGCACCAGCGGCTTCCTGGCTCGCCTCGACTCAAACGGTGCGCTCCTCGATGCAACCTACCTGGGGAACAGCGCCGGAAGCGATGTCGAATCCGTTGGGGGATTGTGGCCGTTTGCCGGTGGCGGCGCGCTGATCGCCTGGCACGGGTCCGGTAATGACGTGGTGTCCAGTGCCCGGTTTGGGAGCGGAGGCTGGACGGCGCCGGCCTGCCTTTCTACCGACGTGCTCAACTCCGCCACCCTGGACGGTAGCTCGGGGTTCGCGCCCGGAGAGCTGATTACTCTTACCGGTTTCGGAATCGGGCCTGACATCGGTGTCGTCTATCGGCCCGACGCACAAGGCAATGTTCCCACGCAGTTGGCCGGCGTCCAGGTGCTGTTCGACGGTGCGCCGGCGCCAGTATTGTATGCACAGTCGCGGGAGATCAATGCCATTGCGCCTGTTGGGCCGGGGGCGACCGGGACGCCGCACAACGTTACGGTGACTTACAACACTCAGCAGTTCGGACCAGCGCTCGCGTATGCGATATTCGGCAGCCCTGGGATTTTTCGGCTGCAGGTCGGGCAGTCGGCGCAGGCGGTAGCAATCAACCAGGACGGGACGCTCAACGGACCAATGAATCCCGCGGCGCGAGGCTCCATCGTGGCACTGTGGGGAACGGGTTACGGGCAGACTGATCCCCCGTGCCCGGTTGGTGGACTCAACGCGCCCGACGCCGTGCCGCTGAGTCCTGGCATAAGCGCGCTGATCTATTACGTCGATCCGAACTTATCCGGGATGCAACTCGCACCGGTGCTGTATGCGGGCAGCGCGCCAACCCTGCTCTGCGGAATCGTGCAGATTAATTTTCAGGTACCGGTGAATGTCGCTCCAGGAGCATTCTCTTTCTCGCCCGCAATTGCGGAAAACGGTACCATTCAGGCGCTGACCAGCGCCACCATCGCGGTGAAGTGAAGCGGGGTTCAGAGACCATCGGCGCAGGCCGTTTGCGGCGCTGGGGGCATCTGGGATCGTGAGGCGTCGAGCCTGGGCGAGTCTGGTGCTACCATGTAGCACATGAGGAAAACCTCCATCCGCGAACTCCACATCCACACCTCGGAACTCGTGCGCGAGGCTGCCGAAGGCGGCGTGATCGTGATCGAACGCCGCGGCCAACCCGTTGCGGAGCTGCGCCCCATCGCCGGCCCGCCGCGCATGCCCGCCGAAAAGAAAGCGCGCATCTTCCGCTCGATGCGCGGGCTGTGGGAGCGGCTGCCGCGGGTGGGCGACAGTACCACCATCGTCGAAGAAGATCGCCATCGTTAGGCCGCCGTGTATCTGGATACTTCGTATATTGCGAAATTCTATTTCAACGAGCCCGAGTCCTCCCGTGTGCGGGATCTGGTTCGAAAGGCCGATACCATTCATTCGTCGCTGTGGGCATTAGCCGAGTTTCACGCCGTGCTCCATCGCCGCCTGCGCGAAGGCGAGGCCTCTCCCGCCGACGTACGCGATCTGGCCGCCCGCTTCACCGAACACGTGGCGGAGGGATTGTGGAATCTGATTCCCGTCACCGAGGCGCTGCTGCGGAGAACCGGGGCATCGATGATTTCCGCGCCCGCGGATCTTTACCTGCGTACCGCCGACGCCGTGCACCTGTTGACGGCCCGCGAGAGCGGAGAACCCGCCGTATGGACCAACGACCGCCACATGCTTAAGGCCGCTTCTTATTTTGGCCTGACCGGCCGCTCCGTCTAGCTACGCGTAGCGCAGCAGAGCCTTGAAACCGTAATCCATGTGCTGCTGGATATGGCAGTGGAACAGCGTATTGCCCGGCTGATCGGCGGTAAAATCCACACTGGCGCGCCCGTAGGTGGGCACTACTACCGTGTCCTTGATTACGCCCGAGGTCGCCTTCCCGTAGATCTCGGCAAGCTCCAGTTGGTGCCGATGCACGTGCAGCGGATGCGCGTCGTCGGTGCGGTTGTGAAACGTCAGCCGGTAGCGCGTGCCCTGTTTAAGCACAAACTCCTGGTCGTGCGGATAAGGCTTGCCATTTACCGTGAATTGATTGAATTTCCCGGCGCCGCGCGGCACTTTCTCGAATATCATGTCCAATTTCTCAGTGGGCGCGGGCTGCGACGGCGGCTTGCCGAAAATGGTGTAGTCCCAGACGGATTTGGGCGGCGCCACCCACTGCGGCGTGCGATGCTGACCCGCGTATTCGACGACAATCCCCAGCCCGCCCTCGCGCACCATGTCCTCCGGCGCGCCGAGAATCCAGACTCCGGGATGGTTCATCTCCACCCACGCGTCGATGCGCTCGCCCGGACCCAGCATCAGCACGTCCACCGCCGCCGGCACGGGCACGGGATTTCCATCGAGGGCGATCACGTTGAATCTGTGGCCAGGCAGCGCGAGGTGCCGATTCTCGATGGCGCTCGCGTTCAGAAAATGAAACATCACGCGCTCGCCGGGACGCACGCGAATGGGCTCGCCCGCGCCCAGCGCCTTGTCGTTAATGGAAAAAATGTCGGCCGCCACTTCGATCCCCGCCGGCCGCGTATCGAGCACCGCCGGCTTCTCCGGTTGCGCCCCCACGGGATCCAGATCGTCGTTATCCATTAACGTGTTGGTGAAATAGGGCTCCCAATCGCGCAGCGCCAGGTAGTGCTCCTGATCGAAATTGCCGGGATTATCCTTGCCTTCGATAATAAGAAAGCCGAACATGCCGGTGTAACTGCCGCGGTGCAGGTCGTCCATCGACATGGTGTGGGTGTGATACCAGCGCGTGCCGGCCGGCGTGGGCGTGAACCGGTAGCTGCGGCTGGCGTGCGGCGGCACCACCGGCGTGCCTTCTTCTTCCGACCCGTCCACATCCGAGGGGATGAGCAATCCATGAAAATGCACCGTTTCCGGAACGTCGGTATCGTTGACCACCTTTACCGTGACCGGTACGCCTTCCTTCATGCGCAGCAGCGGTCCCGGCGAAGTGCCGTTGTATCCGATCGTGCTGAGGATGCGGTTCTGGGCCAGTTCCACAGTGACCGGGCCGATCTGCAGAGTGAAATCCGTCTTCGCCAAATCCGGCGCGGCGGTGGGCGCCAGGATGGATTGCATTTGCATCTGCTGGCCCGCCAGCCTGCCGCTCGCCGCTAAACCGGCAATCCCGAGAAAGTCGCGTCTTCGCATTTGAAGCCTGCCACGACCATGTTATCGCCCGCACCGAGGCCTTCCCCATCAATTCAAGTCAGTAGTGCGTCCGTCCGGAATTCATGGTATAAAAAACTACTCTGGAGGAACCGTGAAGGCCGCCCAAAGATTACTCGTCGCATTTGCACTGATGGCCGGCTCGCTGGCCGCCCAGGGAAACACCGAAGTCACGCTGGTCGCACCGGGCCCGAACCAGGTTTCGGCCGGGAACGCCTCCAGCAACTTGTCCACCACGCCTGTTTCGCTTGAGGTTCAGGAGTTGCTTGGGTCCGGAATACTCCCCGGCTCGCCGATCGTAATAACCGGATTTTCCTTCAGAGCGGCCCCCGGCGCCGGTCCTGTCAGCGCCACCATCGGCAACCTGAACGTATATCTTTCCACCAGCCCCAATTTCCCGAATTCGTTTACACCCGCGCAAGCGATGAGCCCGACGTTCGCCAACAACGTCGGACAAGATAAGACCCTGGTCTATTCCGGCAGCGATGTCTCCTGGAGCGACGCGGGCTGCACCGCGCCCGGTCCGTGCCCTTTCGACATCAACATCGTCTTTTCGACGCCGTTCTACTATTCGAGCAAAAACGGCTCGCTCCTGATCGATATGTTTGAAACCAATCTGAGCGCCACCAGCGGCGCCACCGATGCCGAATCGTATGCCGCGCCGGGCGGAGGAGTCGGCCAGGTGGTTGGCACCCCGGGCGCCGCGATGGGTACGTTCTCCTACCAGGGGAACATCGTGCAACTCACGTACCTGGGATCGCCGGCGGCCGGGCACCCTGGGATCACCGGCATCGTCAATCCGGCGAGCAATATCCCTCCGGGTCTACCCAATTCAGGGATCGCGCAGGGTTCGCTCTTTGTCGTCTATGGCAATAACTTAGCTTCCGCCGGTCTGCTGCAGGCGACTACGCTGCCATTGCCCAACAGTCTGGGGGTGACTTCGATCGCGGTTACGGTCAACGGAACCACCGTAAGCGCGCCCATCGATTATACGTATGGAGGAGCGCTCGACCAGGTCGCGGCAGTCTTGCCTTCCAATACCCCCGTGGGAGGCGGCACGCTGACCCTGACCTTCAACGGTGGCCTCAGAGCCAATTACCCGATCACGGTCGTGGCCAGCAACTTCGGCATTTCCACGGTGAACGAATCGGGGTCCGGTGCGGCGGTGGTGACCTTCGCCAACTACTCGGTGGTTTCCCCCACTAACTCAGCCAAGCCCGGTGACAACCTGGTTCTCTGGGGTACCGGTCTGGGACCGCTGCCGGCGGGGCAAAGCGACGCCTCGGGAGCCGTGGGCGGCAATCTCCCGACCACCCTCGAGGTATTCGTGGGAGGCGTACCGGCGACGATCCTTTACCAGGGCCGCACGCCCACCGCGGTAGGGCTCGATCAGATCAACTTCACCGTGCCGCTCACAGCCCCGCTCGGTTGCAATGTCGGGATCGTGGTGCAGACGACTGCGCCTACGGCCACCGTGAGCAATGGGCCCACTATTGCGCTGGCATCCACCGACGGCGCCCCTTGCTCCGACCCAACGCAATACGTCCCCGAGTCTTACCTCAGCAAAAGCAGCACCCAGACGGTGTACGTGGGAGTCAAACAGACTAACTCTCTCAATGGGTTTACGGGAGCCGGCAACAACCCATCCGTTAACTCGAATTTCAAGGCCAGCGCGGGATTCTTCCAGTTCACTCAAGCCCAGTTGGCGACGGCAACCTCTTCACTGAACACGGAGCCCACCCTCGGCAGCTGCCTGACCGGGACCGTGGCGGGATCGGGCAGCGGAGGAGGCCTCCCTGTCGCGACCTATCTTAACGGCGGGGCGTCGGTAACGCTCACTCCTCCTTCGGGAGCGCCCATCGTACTCCCTTCCCAGAGCTCGGGGTCCGAACTGATTTACCAGAGCACCAACCTGATCGCGGTTCCCAGCGGAACGTGGGGCTTCTCCGATGGCATGGGCGCCACCGGCGCCAACAGCGTGGGCCCCGTGAGCTTCAACTTCCCGGTGCCCGCGTCCATCAATTGGACCAACGAGACCAATCTCGCCAGCGGCGTCCCCATCGACCGCACCCAGCCGCTCACCATCACCTGGACCGGCGGAGACTCGAACGGGTATGTGGATATCCAGACCACCGGGCAGGTCGGCCTCTCCGGCTCGCCCGCTTACACGTCGTATTTCGACTGCTCCGCCCCCACTTCGGCAGGCTCGTTCACCATCCCGCCCTCGATCCTGGCCAGCATGCCGACGGGCTTGAACGCTCAAGCGGGCATTCAGGTTTCCACCTACTCCTTCCCGCTGACGCTTCCCGCCGTAGCCGGATTCGATGCGGGCATCAACTCGTCCGAATTGCAGAACAATATCCCGGTGATCTTCAAATAGCCGGGTGGTGGGTGGCCGACCCCGGGGCTTTCAGGTTGTGCCCTTTCTCCGCATCGGAGAGAATGGAGCACGGGCATGGCGCTATTTCGGTATGAATTCGAATGGGATCCAGCCAAGGCGCGAATCAACCTCAATAAGCACGGTGTCGACTTTGAACGCGCTGCGACCGTGTTCCTGGACCCCCTGGCTCTGACGATTGCCGATGAGGAGCATAGCGACATCGAGGTCAGGTGGATTACGCTGGGGAAGGACACAGCGGGCCGGTATGTTCTGGTCGTCCACACATTTTCACAACTGGACGCCGATCGGGCGCGGATCCGATTGATTTCGGCCCGACGGCCCACCAAGGCGGAAATCGGAGACTATGAGGAACAACGATGAAACCGGAATACGATTTCAGTGAAGGCGAACGCGGCAAATTTTTTCGACCCGGCGCGGAACTTCGCCTGCCGATCTATCTGGACACCGACGTACATGCGTATCTGGCCGAGCGCGCGGCGGAGAAGGGCGTGCCCCTCAACGAAATGGTGAACGGTTTGCTTAAACACGAAATACAGATTGTCGAATCGCTGAAGTAAACACTCGTGTGGAACATCAAAGCGGAAGGCCCGCACCCACACTCACACGAGTGCGTGCTCCGCGCAATATACTTTGGCACATGGATCATCACGTTCGCGCTACGGACGGCTCAAGGGTGGTATTGGCCGTGAGCGGCCATTATCACGGCGAAGGCAAGTGTAAGAAGGGCCGAATCTGTGGCATCTGCGGTGCAAGGTGGACCATCCGCAAAGACGAAGCTACCGGGATTTGTCACGTTTGGCGGAATAGCGTCGCGACAGATCAGGCTATATTGGATTGGACCGGAAACAACGCGGTCGTGGAGTGCTGCGAGAAGATGAGCTCAAGAGAGGCAGGGGAACTTAGAGCGGGCTCGCCGAATATAATGGCCCGATGATCGCAGCCGGCTCGCAGGCGGGAGCGAACCGCCGAGCTCTTCGCGCCGCGCTGGTCGCGTGTATTGCGATACCCGCGCTGCTTAATAGCCAGACCACAGACCTTCCCGAAGGGGCTGGACTGAGCTATTTTCTTCAACTGCCGGACGGATGGGAGGAGTTCCTCCTCGGCGACGTCCCTCTGACAGCGAATAGCCTGTACGTTTACCGCAACGACCAATCGACACGCGATTTCTTCAAGTCCCACAGGGAAAAGCTGGTTCTCTTTACCGGGGGCGAGACAGTCAGCTGTGCAGCTTCAAAGACCACGTCTGCCTGGCTCGCCTCCCGGACGGCCGCGAGGGCTGGATCCGAGCGGAACTCCTCGTAATTACGCCCGAGTCGAGCGACCTGCTGAATAGAGAAAGAAACAAGGCCGCAGCCGCGAAAGCCGCTTCAGACAAGGCGGCAGCCGCCAAGAGAGCCGCTGCCGATCGGGCCGAAGCGGCGAGAAGAGCGGCCGCCGCACAGGCAGAATCTGAAGAGATCGCGAGAAAGGAATCGGAACAGCATGCTCTCAGGGCGCGCTGCGCGGCATTATTCCGCTCGACCGCCAACAAGAAAGTGGGCGATTTGACGGTCGTTGAATCCAGGGCTGTAGCAGCCTGCGACGCCCTGGGCTACTACAAGGAATGAGGCGCGTCAGGCCGCACGGACGGATTTCGATCCTGCTCCGCCCGAAGCCCCGAGGCGGACTAGAATACAGTTATGAGCACCACAGCTCTCATGCCGGTGGAAGAATATCTTCGCCTGACGGAGAAGCCTTACTGCGAATACAGGGACGGGGTGGTCTCTCCCAGGGCAATGCCCACAAAATTCCACGCCATCATCCAGTACGCTTTGCTGATGATGCTGCGGGCGCAGGGCGTTCTGCCTTTGCCCGAATTGACGGTTCGCCTCTCTCCTACCCGGTATCTGGTGCCCGACGTTTCGGTGGCCGGCGATTTTCCGGGCCCCTACCCGACCGACCCCGTCCTCCTCTGCTGCGAAATTCTGTCTCCCGAGGACCGCCTGGGGACGACGTTTGCCAAATGCGAGGAGTATCACGCCTGGGGCGTTCCCTTCTGCTGGATCATCGACCCCGAAAAACGCACCGCCTGGGAATATCATGCAAACTCGGAACCCGTGCGCGCGGCCGGATCGCTTCGCGCGGGCGATCTCGCGGTCAACCTCGAAGAACTGTTCGCCGCGCTCGACGCTCCCAGGTGATGCTGCCGAAGCCGCCGCGCTTCTGATACGCTTCAAGAAGAAGCATCCGAGGTAAATATCCATGAAGCTGGTGCGGCCCATTTTCGCCATTCCCCTCCTGTTTACGCTCACCGTGGGGCTGTTCGCGCTGCAACGCGGAGGGGGCGGATTCGGCCGCCAGCGGGATTACTACTCGTACTCGGAAACGCCCGTGCCTTCGGAGTTCTATTGGACGCGTCTCCAGTACACTTCGAGCTATGCCGGCGGCGGCAGCTATGGGTTCCGCGGCTTTCGCGGCGGCTGGTCCCGCGATTATCCCAAGGCCGATAACGATTGCCTGATCGCCCTGCGCCGCCTGACGCGCATCAATTCTCCCTCGCCCCTCAACGTGGCCGATCTCGATAGCGACCATATCTACGACTATCCCTGGATCTACGCCGTCTCGGTCAACAACTGGACCTTCACCGAGGAGGAGGCCAAGCGCCTGCACGATTACCTTTATAAGGGCGGTTTCCTCATGGTCGACGACTTCCACGGCACCGACGACTGGGAGCATTTCATGGCCGGCATGCGCATGGTGCTGCCCGATCTGCCCGTCGAGGACCTTAAGGATAACGACGAGATCTACCACGTGCTGTACAGCATCGACGAAAAGTTTCAGATCCCGAGCGAGGTCTACGTCAACACCGGCCGGACCTACGAGAAGGACGGCTATGTGCCCAAATGGCGCGCCATCCGCAACGACCATGGGCGCATCATGGTGGCCATCTGCGCCAACATGCATCTGGGCGACGCCTGGGAGTGGGCCGATAGCCCGGAGTATCCGGAGAAGTTCTCCGGACTTGCTTTTCGCATCGTCCTCAACTACATTACGTATGCCATGACCCATTAGCCCGACTCCCTTTATGGTCGCGGCTCGGTAAATCCACCCTAACCAATGTTCGAGTTTTTCTTTAAGTATCCGCGTTCCGTGTACGCACGCGGGCAATTTGCGCTCTTGGGCGCATGGCCCAGGTGGATTCTCGTGGCGCTGATCCTCGCGGCCGCCGGCGGTCTCGCCTGGCTGATCCGCTCCCACCTCAAACAGGCCGCTCCGCTGCTCCAAACATGGCGAGCGTGGGTGATCTGGGGCCTGCAGACGCTGCTCGCCGCCCTGATCCTCGTGCTGTTGTGGCAGCCCGCCATCACCGTCGCCGAGTTGAAGCCGCAACAAAACATCATCGCCGTGCTGGTGGACGATTCCCGCAGCATGTCCATCTCGGAAGACGGTTCCACGCGCGAGGCGCAGGCCGTAAAGGCGCTCGGGAACGGCCTCCTCGACAGCCTCAACAAGGGGTTTCAAACTCGCCTCTACCGCGTCGACAGCGTGCCCGCCCGCATCGACAGCCTGAAGGATCTCCAGCCCAACGCGCCTTCCACTCGCCTCGGCGACAGCCTGAAGCAGTTGAGCGACGAGACTTCCGATCTTCCCATCGGCGCCGTGGTCCTGTTGAGCGACGGCGACGACAACACAGGCGGCATCGGCACGGACGCCATCAACGCTCTGCGCGCCCGCCACATTCCCGTTCACACGGTAGGCTTCGGACGCGAGCACGCAGGGCACGATGTGGAACTGGACGATGCCGTGATTGCCCCGCGCGCGCTCGCCGGGTCCCGCCTCGCCGCTAAGATCACTCTGCACCAGCGAGGATACGCCGGCACAAAGCTCAACCTCACGGTGCGCGATGTCAGTACCGGCCAGGCGAAGGTGCTCGCCGCGCGCGCCATCACCCTCGGGCCGGAAGGCAATGTCCAGACCGAGACCCTGATGTTCGACATCGGCGGCGCGGGTGCGAAGACGCTCCAGATCGCCGCGGCGCCCCTCCCCGGCGAAGAGAACACGGCCAACAACGCTCTGACCCGCGTGGTCAACGTGGGCGCCGAACCCCGCCGCATCCTCTATATGGAGGGCGAGCCGCGCTGGGAGTACAAGTTCATCCGCCAGGCCGAAGAAGACGACCGCATGGTCGAGATCGCCTCCATCGTTCGCACCAGCGAAAACAAAATCTACCGGCAGGGAATCACCGACCCCACCAAAGAACTGGCCGACGGCTTCCCTTCCCGCCCGGAAGAACTTTTCGCCTACCAGGGATTGATCGTCGGCTCGGTGGAAGCCGGCTATTTCTCTCCCGTGCAGCAGGAATTGATCCGCCAGTTCGTGGATCGCCGCGGCGGCGGCCTGTTGCTGCTTGGCGGCCAGTTCGCGCTGGCGGATGGCGGTTGGAACGCGTCCCACCTTACTGAGCTGATGCCCACCGTGCTGCCCAGCGAAGCCAACACTTTTCATCGCGAGGCCGATCCGAAAAACGGCACCACCCATACTACGGCCGAGCTCGCGGCTGCCGGCGCTGACAGCATCATCACCCGCCTCGTCGACGACCCCGCCGCCAACGCCGCCAAGTGGAAGAAGCTGCCTTACCTGATGGACTATGAAGATCCCGGCACGCCTAAGCCGGGGGCCAACGTGCTGCTCAACATGATTACTCCCGAAGGTAAAACATTGCCCTTGCTGATTACGCAGAATTTCGGCCGCGGCCGCAGCGCCATCATGGCTACCGGGGGCAGCTGGCGCTGGCAGATGAGCTCGCCCCTGGGCGACACCGCGCACGATCTGTTCTGGCAGCAGCTGCTGCGCTGGCTGGTATCTGATACGCCCGGTCACGTATCCGCTTCGGTCCCCGCGCAGGTGCTGCTCGACAACGGCTCGATCACCATCTCCGCCGAGGTACGCGATACGCAATACAACCCCGCCGCCGATGCCCGCGTCGAAGCTCATATCCTCGGCCCGAGCGGCGTCAGCGCCCTCGTGGAGATGACGCCGGTGCCCGAAACTCCTGGCCAGTTCCAGGCCGCATGGTCCGCTCCGAAGCCCGGCGCTTATCTGACCGAAGTGACGGCCCAGCGGGCGGATCCGAATAGCGGCAAAGTCGGGGAACTGGGGCGCGACGTATTAACCTTTCAGCGTATGGATGGCGTAGCCGAGAATTTCCATACCGAACAAAATCGCGATCTGCTCGATCATCTCTCGACCCAGACCGGCGGACAATACTGGAAGCCCGCCGACCTCGGCAAACTCGCCGGAGCCATTCCGTTCTCCGAAGCCGGCGTGACGATGCGCGAAACCAGGGACCTGTGGGATCTGCCGCTGGTCTTTCTGGTGCTGTTGACGCTGCGCTTCTCCGAATGGTGGCTGCGGCGCAAGTGGGGCATCGTCTGAACGATAATAAAAGAGGCGTGAAATGACAGACCTGCAGCTTTACATTCTTGTGGCAATTCCCCTGGTTGGAATCCTCGCCAACACAGGCCTGTTCATTCACCTGAGCAGCACCGTGAATACCCGGTTCGCCGCGCTCGAATCGAAGGTCGATTCCCGGTTCGAGCGCGTGGATGCGCGGTTCGATACGTTGATGGGGAAGGTAATCGAGATCGATAACCGCCTGACCCGCGTCGAGGACCGGATGGGGATTAAGTAGTGACCGGGCACGCCAGCCCTTTCACTTTTTTGTCTCTAGAACGCGACTTTATTTTCGATTACGACTGGATCATAAAGAACCTTCAGCTAGTCGAAACCCCGCAATATCAGGGCCGCTATCGAAAGTACTGGGCTATGAACGCCGCTCGTTTGAGTGCCCCCTGGTGCGACGCTTATTTCGGCGAGTTGCGTTCGGCACTCGATTGTCCCACCAGCCTCGGGGACCTGGTTGACCGGCTTTACGGGATGCCTACGCACGGCAATGGAAGACGGAGCCTGCAGTTTTCCTTCGCAACAAAATTGCTCCACACGGCCGACCGCCGGACGCCGATTTACGACTCCTTTGTCGCCAGCTTTTATTTTTTTCAGCCGCTTGACGGCGACAGGGCGCTGCAAGACAGAATCGATCATTTGCTTTCGTTTCAAAATTTCCTGTCTGCCGAGTATAAGCGAATCCTTGAAAACGGATTCCTGGCGAGCTCGATTCAGGCCTTCCGTTCCAAATTCAATCCACAGCACTTCACCGACGTGAAAATCGTCGACCTCTTGATTTGGGCGTGGGCGAAAGTACTTAACCAGGGCGGGCTCATTGAAAGGCGTATAGTATTCCGTTAATGCTGCAGCGCTTCCTCATGCCCTCCGTGCTCGCCGGCATCTCCGGCCTCGAACTGGTCGCCAGGACCGTGGTCGATGGCTTCGTCGCCGGCCTGCATCGCTCGCCCGACTTCGGCTTCAGCCAGGAGTTCGCCGAATACATCGCCTATACTCCCGGCGACGATCTTCGCCACATCGATTGGAACGTTTATGCCCGCAACGAGCGCCTGGTGCTGAAGCGCTTTCGCGGCGAAACCAACAGCCTGCTCACCATCCTGCTCGACGCCAGCAACTCCATGCAATTCGGCTCGCACCGCGTCAATAAGATGGATTACGCGCGCTACTTCGCGGCCTCGCTGTTCTATCTGGCCCTCCACGGCCAGCGCGACGCCGCCGGGCTGATTACTTTCGACGACGAGATCCGCAACTTTATCCGCCCCTCGACGCGCCAGGGCCAACTGCATCGCCTGCTGGCCGGTCTGGAACAGGCCGAAGCTCACGCGCGCACCGATTTCTCCAAGCCCATGCGCTACTTCCAGGAGTTCCTCAAGCGCCGCGGCATGGTGCTGATCGTCTCCGACTTCTGGGAATCGCCCGAGAGCATTGTACGGACTATCGAGCCTCTGCGCTATTACGGCAACGAGGTGGTCCTGTTCCACGTCCTCGATCCCGAGGATGTGCGCCCCAAAATGAACGGCCCGTCGATTCTGGTCGATCTCGAGACCAACGCCGAGCTCGAAGTCACGCCCGATTACGGCAAGAAAGAATATCGCGCAAAAATCGACGCGCATCTGGCCGATCTGCGCGACCGCACACAGGCCGCTGGCATGGGTTACCACCTGCTGATGACCGACCGGCCGCTCGACGAAGCCCTGCGCGAATACCTCAGTCTCCGTGGAGCCCGTAAGTAAATGGGACTCTTCGCTCCCTGGTTTCTGGCCGCTCTGGCGGGGCTCGCGCTGCCGCTTTATCTGCATCTGCTGAAGCGGCAAACCACTAAGCCCAAAGCGGTGAGTTCGCTGATGTTCTATGAATCGCGCACGCAAAGCTCCACGCGCCATCGGCGGCTCAAATATCTACTGCTGCTCTCGCTGCGCCTCCTTGTACTGCTGCTGTTGATTCTGGCCTTCGCCAATCCCTTCATCAATCGCAACAGCGCCGCTCTCGCGAGCAGCAGGCTGGTGCTGCTGGTGGTCGACAATTCTTTCAGCATGCGCGCGGGCACGCGTCTCGACGATGCCAAAGCCGCTGCCATGCGAGCCCTGGCCCAAAAGGGAGCGGCGCGCGGCCAGGTGGCTGCGTTCGGCTCGCAACTGCGGCTGCTGACCCAGCAGATAGAGGATCAGCCCGCCCTGCGCGCGGCCGTACAGTCCATTGAGTCCGGCGATGGACACGGCAACTTCGGCGAACTGGCGCGCGCCATCCGCGGCATGGCCGAAGCCGTCCATACGCCCATCGAGTTTCATCTGTTCAGCGACATGCAGCGCAGCGCTCTGGCCGCCACCTTCTCCGACATGACGCTGCCCCCGAATGTCACGCTGATCACGCATGCCGTGGTCGGCAAGGCCCAGCCCAACTGGACCGTCGAATCGGTCGATGCCCCCGGTCAGGTCTGGGGCAAGGATGCCAAGCCGGTTCACGTGCAGGCCGTGATTGCAGGCTACGGCACGCCCGCCGCGCAGCGCACCGTGTCGCTGGTCGTCAACGGCAAGACCGCGGCCACAAAGATGGTGCAGGTGCCCGCCAATGGACGCGCCACCGTCGAATTCCCCTCCCTGGTAGTGCCCTACGGCTTCAGCCGCTGCGAGGTCAAAATCGACGACGCCGACGGATTCCCCGCCGACGATCTGCGCCGCTTCGCCGTCGAACGTTCCGACCCGCAAAAAGGCCTGCTGATCCATAACTACGGCGACAGCCGTTCGCCGCTCTACGTGGGCGCCGCGCTCTCGGCCGCCGCGCAATCGGCCTTCATCCTGGAATCGATCGCCGTGAATGAGGCTGCCGACCGTCAGCCGTCCAACTACGCGTTCATCGTTCTCTCCGATGTCAATTCGGTGCCATCGCTGCTCGAAAATTCGCTGACTCAATACGTGCGCTCCGGCGGCAGCCTCTTCATCGCGGCGGGCACGTCGGCGGGCGCGCGCACGCAGATTCCCATTTTCGGCGCGCATATCGTCGAGACTCGCGACTACAGCCGCGTTCCCGATCGCTACATGGCGGTCGGTTCCGCCGATTCCTCCTACCCCGCCGTGGCTAAAGCCGAGGGGTGGACGGGCGTAAAATTCTTCTACGCTCTCGCCGTCGATCCCGGCGACGCCCGCGTGATCGTGCGCCTGGGCGATCAGACGCCGCTCCTGCTCGAGAAGCGTATCGGCGAGGGACGCGTGGTGCTGTTCACCTCCGGACTCGACAACCTGACTAACGATTTCCCCTTGCACGCCGCCTTCGTTCCGTTCATCGAGCAAACCGCGCGCTATCTGGCGGGCAGCGAACGCCAGGGCGGCGCACTCCCGGTCGACGCTTATCTCGAGCTCCGCAATGCGAAGGAAAAAGGTCAGGGCGTCGAAGTCACCGACCCCGAGGGGAAGCGCCCGCTCACGCTGGGCGAAGCCGCTTCAGCGCAATCTTTCCAGCTCACCGAGGCTGGCTACTACCAGCTCCACCTCGCCAATGGACGCCAGAACCTGGTGGCCGTCAATCCCGATCCCAGAGAATCGAACCTCGACGTAATCCCGGACGACGTGCTGGCCTTGTGGCAGGGCAAAGGCGCGCAGTCTTCGCAAGAGCCTGGGGCTCCGAATCCGGCCGCGCCTCACAAGACGCCCGAAAGACTCTGGTGGTACGTCATGCTGCTCGTGTTGGCTTCCGCCGTTGCCGAATCGATCCTCGCCAGCCGCTACCTCGGCGCCCAGCGCGAAGAATCGTAATCTGCATCACGGGCAGGGACAGGCGGAAACGCCTGTCCCACATTAAAGACGGCAAATCAGCAATTCGCGCTCGTAGACGATCTCCGGCGGAAGATGATCGTGCAGGTCGATAAACAGCTCTTCGTGCCCGATGACCTCGGCGCGCCACGCAGCATGATCGAAGGCCTGTAGCTCATCGAACTTTTCCCTGGGAAAGTCGAGCCCCTTCCACTCCATGTCCTCATAGTGTGGCATCCATCCGATGGGCGTCTCGCGGCCCACCGCCCGCCCGCGCGCACGGTCGACAATCCACTTGAGCACGCGCATATTCTCGCGGAATCCCGGCCAGATGAACTGGCCATTGGCGTCTTTGCGGAACCAGTTAACGTGGAAAATACGCGGCGTCTCCGTCAAACGGCGCTGCACCTTGAGCCAGTGGCGGAAATAATCGCCCATGTGATATCCGCAGAACGGCAGCATCGCCATGGGATCGCGCCGGACTTTCCCGACCGCGCCGGCTGCCGCGGCCGTGGTCTCGGAGCCCATGGTGGCGCCTGTATAAACGCCCGAACTCCAGTTGAACGCCTGGTAGACGAGAGGCATGGTGGTGGCGCGGCGTCCACCGAAAATAATGGCGCTGATGGGCACGCCTCCGGGCGATTCCCAATCGGGATCGATGGTGGGGCATTGCGCGGCGGGCGCGGTGAAACGCGAATTGGGGTGAGCGGCTTTGGCGCCGGTTTCCTTAGCGATCTGCGGCGTCCACTTGCGCCCCTGCCAGTCGAGGCATTCGGCGGGCGGAGTGTCCGTCATGCCCTCCCACCACACGCCGCCTTCCGGAGTGAGCGCCACGTTCGTGAAGATGGAATTGCGCGCCAGCGTGGCCATCGCATTCGGATTGGTTTTAACCGAAGTGCCCGGCGCCACGCCGAAGAAGCCAGCTTCGGGGTTGATGGCGCGCAACCTTCCCGTCTCATCGGCCTTGATCCATGCGATATCGTCGCCGATGGTCCACACTTTCCATCCGTCGAAACCGGCGGGCGGCACGAGCATGGCGAAATTCGTCTTCCCGCAGGCGCTGGGAAACGCGGCGGCCACGTAAGTCTTCTCGCCTTCGGGACTCTCCACTCCGAGGATGAGCATGTGCTCGGCGAGCCAGCCCTCGTCGCGCGCGATGTTCGACGCGATGCGCAGCGCGAAGCACTTTTTGCCCAGCAGCGCATTGCCGCCGTAGCCGGAGCCATACGACCAGATCTCGCGCGTCTCCGGGAAATGGACAATATACTTCTCTTTATTGCAGGGCCACGGCACGTCCACCTGGCCCGGATCGAGCGGCGCGCCCACGGTGTGCATGCACGGGACCACGCGCTTGATGTCCTTATCGATTTCGCGGAACACGGCGAGGCCGATGCGCGCCATGATGCGCATGTTGACGACCACGTAGGGCGAATCGGTGAGCTGCACGCCGATCTGCGACATGGGCGAATCGATGGGCCCCATGCTGAATGCCAGCACGTACATGGTGCGGCCGCGCATGGCGCCATCGAACAGGCCCTTCAGCTTGCGGCGCATTTCGTAGGGATTTTCCCAATTATTGGTGGGGCCGGCGGCGTCGCGCGAGAGCGAGCAGATGAAGGTGCGGTCTTCCACGCGGGCCACGTCGTTGGCATCCGAGCGGGCGTAGAAACAACCGGGCCAGAGCTTCTGATTCAGCTTGATGAACGTGCCGCCGGCGACCATCTGCGCGCAGAGCGCGTCGTATTCCTCCTGCGATCCGTCCACCCAGTGGATGGCGTCGGGCTGGGTGAGCTGGGCCATTTTCTCGACCCACTTGCGGAGGTGCTTGTTGCGGGCCAGCGGGGCCGAGAGATTGCGTGTTTCCGGTTCTGCGGAGGCGGTAGGCATAGGGCTTGGGCTCGCTTCTAAAATATCAGCATCGTGTTGGTGAGTGCGGGGCGGGTTGGCGGGGGTGGTTTGCGCGTGGGTTTGAGGCCGATTCCGGGCCGGGGGTGGCGTTTTTGCTGGGATTCTCGGGTTCGTTCGGCAGTGGCGTATTTTGTGGGCAGTCTCCGGAAGGACCTGGGAGTCCGTGGTGGTGAGGTGGTCGAGGGTGCGGCGTGCGATTTCGTCTTTTATTCGCTTAAATCCGGTTCGTTCTTGTTTTATTGATGTTTTTTGCCCGCTCTTCCTGGTGGATTGGGGCGCGGCCGCACGGGTGGTGTGGTGGGAGTGGGCGGATTGTGGCGATCGGTTCATCGTTGATCGGTTCATCGTTGATCAGTTCATCTGCGGTCCGATCATTGCACTGGGGCGTGCCCATCCCGGTCGGGATTGGCGCGTGCAGAGTTGGCGGTGTTCATTCCAAGGCGGTTAGGGGTGAAAATAGTTTGAAGATTTCCGTGAATGGTCCAGGTGAGGGGATGCGGCACGATGCGCGCCAACCTTACGCGACTCCCTTCCGGCCGACTTCTTCAAAACCCGATCGGCGATCCGACCGTGCCGGTGGCATGCCGTCGCGGCGGTCTCCGAGTGTCCGACGATCCCGACGGAGCGCGAGTTTTCGGTGTCCGGCCTCGAGTTCGCTGACGACGTATCGCGTCACCATACGACCTGGACGGTCGTGTTCCGTGTACCTCAGATAGCCACGACAGGGATTTCGCGGCCAGAAGCCCTGACGAGCCGTTCTATGTCGTCCGGGTCGCTTGTGAGAATCGTAGCCTTCTGCCGAAGGGCTGTTGTCACTACAACAGCGTCAACCACGTCCAACGTTTTGGTCATGCCCAGCAGCCGCCCCGCTTCGTGGGCCTCGGCCTCGCCAAGAGGTATCACCACGCACCCAGTCAGGAAGCGCCGGAGTTGGGCTTGTTGCGGGGACCGGCTGACCTGGACGACCACCGGCGCGGGAACCAGCGGAATTATGCCAAGTTCCAAACGGACCTTGTGTTCAGCCCACGCCCGCCGCTCGTTTCTGTCGGCGGCCACGAGAACGGCGGCGTCGTAGACCACCGTGCTCATGCCGGACGCCGGACCGATCCCGACGTTCGGAGCTGCGCTCGCACACTGCGGCGAGCTTCATTCATCTCTTCCGGGGTAAAGCGTCCGTGCTGTTTTTCCCACAGCCCGACCGCTGCCAGACCAACCCGTCGTTTAAGCGCTTCGCGTGCCGCAGTGGTCATCCAGGCGGAGACGCTCACCCCTTCGCGGGCAGCCGCCGCGAGGATGTTCTCGTGAATGTCGGGGTCTATAGTGATGGCAAGCTTCGGTGATGGGTTACCGCGTGGCACACAAAGTATCCTACTGAAATATGATACCGCGCGGAGGTCGCAAGGCAGGTTGAGCCATGGCAGGTTGAGCCCCGAAGCGCAGCTTGACGAGGCAAATCGGACACGCCGCCGCGCTCGGGCGGTGAGCGACAGGATCGGAATCGAGACTGCACCCTTTTAGCTCCCACTTCTGGACGGGTTTCCGACACTCCACTCGGAGCAGCCATTGCCTGACGCAAGGGCGTTATCGTTCCTGATTCGCGGGAAATGCTCTCTTACGTTCCATCGACCGGCCAGACAATCTCACCCATCCTGGGTTCAAGCAGAACCACGGCCTTCTTCCCGAGCTGTTTTGGGCGACTTGAGGTACCCTCTCAATGACTCTGCCAAGTCGGCTCCATCTGGCACGTGGAGCGCACGGCCCAGAAGGTCCACACGAGTCGTCGTCCCGAGTTTCAAACCACTTTCGGGCACTGTCATGGTGGACGTGCCCGTCCGCCACAAGCGCGGCCTTTACTGCGTGGCAGCCCAGAGGACATTGACGTCAGGAAGCGAGATCGTCACAAGCGAGGCTCGTCGGGATCCGCTCCGGAGATCGGGAGGATCACGCCCGTTTCTTCCTTCGAAATCAAGGGCAGACGGACATCCTCACGCAGCGCCGTCCTGTTGCGTGTCCACTGGCCGGATCCGCCCTCGCGTCGCTCCAGGTGTTCCGAGACGCGGCGCCGGACCAAGCCTTCCAGAGTGGTGCCCTCCTCCTGAGCAACCTTTTCCAGCCGGTGGGTCAGAGCCTCAGGGAGTTGACGTTCGCCGCCATTGTCACCGGTATCCCACTTCCGCCAATGCACGCCGCCCCCAATACAGGCCCCAATGAGAGAATAGGCATTCCCTGATGGCGCTTCGCAAATCCGAACTCTACAGCTCCCTCGGGTCCATCTGCGACGAACTCCGCGGCGGCTCAGTCGCGCGAATTGGGCGGGGGATGGCCCGCGGGGTACTACGGCTCGATTCCGACGGAGCGGTTTCGCGAGGCCGGAGATCCGATTCCGAGCCAGACAGGGGTTTGTCCACCTTCGTGAGAATGGCTATCCTCACAGGAAGCGCGCTGATCACGGTTGTTCTGGGGGGATGCGGGGACACGACGCCATCCCGATCGGAAGCGTCCGCGGGCCAGTGGCACGTCTCAAAGGGGACCACGCAGGGGAGTTCCGAGGCGCGGATGATGCTTGCGACCACATCCAGCGCGGCCGGGTTCGAGGACGCCACGCATACCAGGAGGACGCCCGAACTTCGCCTGGTTTGCAACAACCCGAATCTCTACTTTGTGTATCTGGATTTCGGCACGGGCCAGCCCGTCGAGCCCGGGGTGGCCGCCGCCGATGCAACGGTCTCCTATGCGATCGACGGCGGACCCTCGGTCCTGGCGAGGGCGGTGCATGTGGCGCGCGAGCGGTTGTGGATCAGGGACATCGGTCTGATGGGGAAGATTTTTTCCGGGCACACGATAGCGATCCAGTTCAGGCCGTTCGAGGGGAGTGGTCTCGTTCGCTCGTCCTTCTCGCTCAATGGATTGGCGCCGGCCGTGCGCGAGCAGGGGGACGGGTGTTTCGATCCGCTCATCGCGGGCAGGAATTAAGATGCAATAACCTGGTTTCAAATGCGACACTGAGGCATGGTTACGCTTCCAGTGGAGATTCCGCTCGAAGCCGTTACGGCTTTCTGCCAGCGCAATCACATCCGGAAGCTCTCACTCTTCGGCTCGATTCCGACGGAGCGGTCTCGCGAGGACAGCGATATCGACATGGTTGAGTTCGAGCGGGGCTGTGTGCCTCGATTGATCGAACTGGCCGGGATGGAAATCGAGTTGTCCAGGATCGTCGGGCGCAAAGTCGACCTGCGGACGGCCGGAGAATTGAGCAGGCACTTTCGGGATCGAGTAGTGGCCTCCGCAGTCCTGCAGTATGAGCACCGATGATATTGAGGGAAGCGAGGCCGCAACGCCGCTGAAGGTGGAGCGCGCTCCGCCCTGGTACGCCACCGAATAGCGCCGCGATAATGCGGTACCTTGAAAGGCGATGAAACCGCTTTGCGCCTATCGTTTCCTTCCCTTGCTGCTGAGTCTGGGCCCGCTGAATCTACCCGCCCAGGATGTGGCGATCGCCAACGCCCGCATCATCTCCGGCAATGGCCCCGTCATCCCCTCCGGCACAATCGTGGTGCGTAACGGCAAGATCGTTTCAGTCGCCGCAGGCGTAGCCGATGCCCAGGGCCTGAAAGTCATCGACGCCAAAGGCATGAGCGCCCTGCCGGGCTTTATCGATGCCCACAAGCACATCAACACCGGGCCCAATGAGAAGGGCCAGATGCAATCGCTGCTCGAAGCCGGCTACACGACCGTCCTCTCAGCCGGCGGTCCGGGCGACGGCAACCTCACGCTGCGCGATCACATCGAATCGGGACTCGTCAACGGTCCGCGCATAATCCCCTCGGAGCGCGTCAACCTGAGAGGCACGCCCGACGAGGCTCGTGCCGAGGTCCGCGCCATGGCCGCCAAGGGTATCAAACAGACCGGCGAGATCGCGCTCACGCCCGAGCCGGGACCCAGCCCGCAGGAAATCGAAGTCCTCAAGGCCGTCGTCGACGAAGCGGCGAAGGTTGGCGTGCAGGTCAATGTGCATGCCGTAAGTACGCCGGCCATGGTCGCAGCCATCGATGCCGGCGTGCGCCGTCTGGTGCACCTCCCCAACAAGGATTGGACCAGCCGGGAGGCGGCTGCGAAAGTGGCGTCGACCCACTCGATCGTCCTCGGCCTGATCGCCTTCGGCGCGCCCATCATCGACAGGGAATCTCCGCCGCCTGCGCAAGTCACGTTTCCCAGGGACAACTCGCCGCGCTTTCGCGACGGCAAGCCCTGGCCCGAGGCCATCGCCGGCGCCAACCGGGACGCGAATGGTAAGGCGACAGGCACCGAAGCGGGCTACACCATCGTGAACGCCCGCACCATCTGGGATGCCAGCGGCGGCCGGGCGCTCGGCTACTGTACCGATCAGAATTACGCCGATGCCGTGGTGCTCGAGCACGAGCTGAAGTCCTACAGCGTCATGTTCTCCATGCAGGACATCTTCCGAATCATGGGCCCCAACACGGCGGAATATCTCCACATGTCGGATCAGATCGGCACGCTCGAGCCCGGCAAGCTGGCCGACATCATTCTGCTCGACGGGAATCCACTCGAAGGGATACAGTACATGCTGAAGACGAAGGTGGTGCTGAAGGGTGGCAAAATCGTAGTAGACAAGCGGTAAGGAATCGTGGAACTCGCTCTGCTGGCCGCGCGGCTCCTGCTGGCTGCCGTATTTCTCCTCGCCGGCGCCACCAAATTCGTCGACCCCGTGGGAACGCGCAAAGCCCTGCGCGATTTCGGCGTGCCCTCGGCGCTCGCGCCACCTGGCCTGCTGCTGTTGCCGATGCTCGAGTTGGCGGTCGCCGCCACCCTGATTTCAACCAGCCTCGCCTGGTATGGAGCCTGCGGCGCGCTGGCATTATTGATCGTCTTTCTGATCGCTGCCGGCATCGCCCTGTTGGGCGGGCGCCGGCCTGATTGCCACTGCTTCGGCCAATTGCATTCCGCGCCGGTAGGCTGGCCGCTGTTGCTTCGGAATACGGTACTCGCGGCATGCGCGGGCTGGATCATATCGAGAGGCCAGTTTCACTCGGGGACCAGCTTATGGGCATGGCTGGGCTCACTCGATAGTCACGAGCGCAGAGTCGCCATCGTCGCCCTGTGTGTTCTGGCATTTGGCTTTTTCTATGTGCTCGACCGCGCCCGGCCCCGCCACGAGTCCATCGAATCGCACGCCTCTGCAACTATCGATCATCGGGAACCGCCCGCACCGGCACCGGCCCGGATGCGCCCTCCCGCAGCTGAGAAACCGATTCCCCTGGGGCTCGGCCTCCCCATCGGAACGCCCGCTCCGGAGTTCGAGTTACCGGCGATCACCGGGGAGATTCGCACCCTCGCATCGCTGCGGACCGGCGGCAGGGATGTCATCCTCGTCTTCACCAGCCCGTTCTGCGAATCCTGCGTGGCGCTCACTCCGAAGCTGGTCCGCGCGATGCGCGAGATAGAAGGGCTGCCGAGCGTGGTTCTCATCAGCTGCGGTACGGCGCAGGCCAATCGCGCCAAGCTGCAGGGATTCGAAGCCTCGCAGGTTCTGCTTCAGCGTAACTTCGAAGTTGCCGAGGCCTATGACTCGAGCACCACGCCCACGGCGGTTCTGGTGAGCGCCGACGGACTGATTCGGAGCGAACTCGCTATGGGCGGCCAGGCCATCGAGCAACTCTTCAGGGCTTTACCGCAATATCGAAGCTGTCCTTGAGTTCCAGCGTCAAAGTTTCCGCTTCGGGACTTTCCACCCGGTACATGGCTCCATGTAAGCGCGTCTTCTCGAGCGTCAGTTTCACGTAGTGATAATTCGGAAAGAGCGCGCTTTTATACAGGTCCTGCGGGGTCCGCTCCACGTAATAGGGCTTGGCGCCGCCTCCGCCGGAAACGAGATAAACCACGTCGTCGCGCACGTTGCGCTCGTAGTTGTGGATATGGCCGGCGCTCACGAGGAAGCGCGCGTGCGACCTCCGGGCGGTGGCCGAAAGGTAATTCCGCAGCGCAATTTCGTTGGGCCGCGGGTTGTGGTCCACTTCGATGTGCGTCTGGATATCGGCCACCGGCGGGTGGTGCATGGTGACCAGAACGAAATCGACGGTGGCAGGCAGGCTATCGATCTGTCCGGCGATCCAGCGCGCCTGATCGCTGCCCGGTAACAGCGAAGTGTCGCTGTCGAGCGCGAGTACGTAAGCGCGCGATCCCAACTGGACCGAATACCAGCGCCGGTTGCGCATCTCCGGGAAAGTCGTCCACCAGTTCTCCAGAGCGCTGCGGGGGTTGCCGTGGAATTCATGATTTCCCAGGGCGGGAAAGACACGCAGATGGGCGTCGCGCCAGGGTTTTGTCTCCGCCGCGAATACGGCATAATCGTTCTTCACGTCGCCCGCCAGCGGAACGTCGCCGTTCATGAATACAGCCACCGGTTTTTCGTCGGCGATACGTTTCACCAGCCACTGGCGCACACGCGGATCGGTCGCCGTGGTGTTGGCCGGATCGGTAAATCTTTGATCGCCGTAGGCGATGAAAACCGGCTGGGCTCCGAGTTCACTGTCACTCACGCGGAAAGTCGGCCCCGGCTGGCTCAGCAGATTTCCGGTGGACAGCGTGCCTGCCGTGAACTGCGCGTGGGCTCGAACGCAGACGAAGATTATCGATGCAAGAAAAGGGCGTTTCATGGGTCGATTCATTCTTGATCGTCGCACCCGAAGATTGCAATGGAATTACCGGCGCGCGTTACCAGGGAAGCGCCGCGCCCAGATGAAAGAACCCGCCCGTAGGTCCGCTCTCGCCGAGCAGCGCCAATTCCACACCCGTCTTTCCGCCTTCCGGAATTTCCATCGGCGCGGCGTCGGTGCCCATATCGGTTTTCACCCAGCCCGGGTGCGCCGAATTCACCTTGATCTTCGTATCCTTCAATTCGTACGCCAGGTGGATCGTAAATGAATTCAGCGCCGCCTTGGAAGCATCATAGGCCAGCGACTTGAAATTATAAATCGGGCTCTTCGGATCGGCGTGCAGCGCCTGCGAGCCGAGGATGCTCGACATATTCACGATCCGGCCCGCGTCGCTCTTTTCGAGCAGCGGCAACAGCACCCGCGTCAACTCGACTGGCGCAAAGAAGTTGGTTTCAAACGTGCGACGAATTACGTCCGCTGGGGTCGTTCTCACCCTTCCGGCGCCGAGGCCTTCCGCCGAAATGCCCGCGTTGTTGACCAGAATATCCAGCCTGCCGAACTTCTTTTCGAGAAACGCCGACGCCGCCGCGCGGTCTTCCGCGTTGGTTACGTCCAGCTTCAGAAACTGCGCATCCAACCCGTCATTCCGCAGCTTCTCGGCCGCAGCCTCGCCCTTCTTTACATCGCGCGCGCCCAATACAACCGTAACGCCCGCCTGCCCCAACTGCCGAGCCATCTCGAAGCCCAATCCCTTATTCGCCCCGGTAATCAGCGCGACCTTTTTCGTATTCGCCATATATGCACATAGATCGGGGATATGGGAAAAGGATTCAAGCGCGGAGTGACAATAGACGAGTGCGCGGATTTCAGTCGAAACACTGGGGATGGTGGTACCTGAGCATCGGCGTGGGCTTCCTGCTGCTGTCGATCGTTCACGTGCTGCGCGGAGCGCACCTGGGCTCCGTCGCGCTGCGCCTCGCCGTCGCCGCCGGATTCGCCCTGCTCGGCTGGTTGCAGTTCCGCTTCGGGCGCTAGCCGGTAAGCTGCCGCAGGCTCTCCGCCGGAATTTCGATCCACCATCCGTCGGGGCTTTCGACCCAGTTTTCGCGCGGCACATCCACCACCATCCCGTTGCCGAAATCCGCGCGGATCGATTGGGGCCGTTCCGTAGTGCGCTTGAGATTCGCGCGAATGCGATTCTCCCCCGGCTTCGTCGCCACGCGCAGCTCTTCGGGACGCGCGCACAACGTCACCCGGTCGCCCTTGAAGCAACCGCGCAGATGCGGGCCGCGCCAATCCTGGCCGAGCATGCGCACGCGGCTGGTCTGCCTGCCCGGATCGAGCGCCAGCACGTCGGCTTCGTAAATATTGAAATCGCCCAGCATCCGCGCCACCGCCGCCGTCCCCGGATTACGCAGTAAATCGAGCGGGGATCCGCGCTGCACGATCTTTCCGGCATCGTAAATCAGCACGTGGTCCGCCACCGCGAAGCACTCTTCCAGATCGTGCGTGACCAGAAGCATCGGGACTCCGAGCGACTTCTTCATCTCCGCCATCAGCGTATGCAGATCGGCGCGCAGCACCGCGTCGAGTCCGCGGCCCGGTTCGTCGAGCAGCAGAATCTTCGGCTTGGCAATCAAGGCGCGCGCAATCGATCCGCGCTGCTTCTGTCCGCCGGAGAGCTCGCGCGGATAACGGCCCGCGAGGTCCGTCAGTTTGAAGCGGTCCAATAATTCGGCGATGCGCCGATGCCTTTCGAGGCGCGGCAACTGGTGCGCCGCGAAGGCCAGATTCTGCCGCAGCGTCATATGCGGAAACAGCGCGTAGTTCTGGAATACATACCCGCAGGCGCGCTGCTGGGGGCGCAGGTTCACGCGCGCGCCGGCGTCGAAAAGGATGCGGTCGTCGAGAAGAATGCGGCCTGCGTCCGGCGCGACAAAGCCGGCAATGGCATCAAGCGTGAGAGTCTTGCCCGCGCCGCTCGGCCCATACAAAACCGTCACACCGGCGGAGGCGTCGAATTCGGCGTGGAGATGAAATCCCGCCGATTCCGCCCCCGGCGCAAAGCGTTTCGCGATCGTCGCCCGAATCATGACCGGCGCCGCTGCTCGAGGCGATTGGCCAGGAAAACAATCGCCGCCGTGACGATCGAAATTACGATCACCAGCGTGCGCGCCACCAGCGTATTGCCCGATTCCACCGCATCGTAAATGGCGATGGCGGCGGTTTGCGTGCGTCCCGGAATGTCTCCGGCTATCATCAGCGTGGCGCCAAAATCGCCCATGGAGCGCGCGAATGCGAGCGCCGTGGCGGCTGCGATGGGACGCCTCGCCAGCGGCAGGCTGACGCGCCAGAAGATGCGCCACTCCGACGCGCCCAGACTGCGTCCCGCACGTTCGCAGGCGCGATCCACACTTTCGAGCGCCGCGCGCGAAGACTTGACGAGCAGCGGAATGGCGTGCAGCGTGGAAGCGATTACCGCCGCCCTCCAGGTGAACACCAGCGGGGATCCGGTCACTGCTTCCCACGCGCGGCCGATCCAGCTGTTGCGTCCGATCACCACCAGCAGGTAGTAGCCGAGCACCGTGGGCGGCAGCGCCAGCGGTAACGCCGTCAGGGCGTCCAGCAATTCCTTGCCGGAGAAATTGCGGTTGGCGAGAATCCACGCCAGCCAGATCCCCAGCGCCAGTGAAATCGCCGTCGCGGCGGAGGCCACTTCAAGGCTCAGCCAGAGCGGGAACCAGTCTATGGTTGGTGTGGGACTGGTTGGCATGGGCCTGGCCAGTTTATCAGTCGAGATTCTCGGGCTTCAACTCGATATTGCTCTCGCCCGCGAGCTTCTTCTCCCAGTACTTCTTCAGCCAGGCCTCCCAGCTCTTGCCCGCCGCCGTATCGCGCCCCGTGAATGCCAGCCCCTGAATGTCGGAGTAAGGAATGGTGACCTTATTCGGGTCGCCCTTCGGGAAAAGCCGCACGCACGATTCGGCCAGCGTCGCCCCGTTGCGCCGGTCGAAAATATAGCCCTCGACGGCGCTGCCGTTTTTCAGATGGATGGTGACGTCGCCGCGGTAATCGAAGGCTTTCTCCAGACCCTCGCGGAGTTCTTCTTCGCTCGCCGCCTCCCACACCCGTCCCTGCAGATACTCGTGCTCGAAGCCGGGAACTACTTCCAATTCGTCGACATTGGGCAGGCCGTTCACGCTTCGACCTTTTCGCGATCCAGGCTCAATTGCACCAGACCGGCGGGCGCATGCACGGGCTTCACCGGCTCCTCGAGCAAACGGGCCGCTTCCGCATCCGGATACTTCGCGAACTGCCCCCGGACGGTGGCCAGGAAACCCTTCCAACTGGCGAACTGATCGTGTACCGCCGATGCCTCATACCCGCTGTGCACCATGCAATTGGCGCACTTCGGATTACCCGATTCCGTGCCGTAGTCTTCCCACTTCGTCGCTTCCATCAATTCCGCGAAGGTGTCGGCGTAGCCATCCTGCAGCAGGTAACAAGGCTTCTGCCAGCCGAACAGATTGTAAGTCGGCATCCCCCAGGGAGTGCACGCATAGTGGCGCTTGCCCATCAGGAATTCCAGAAACAGCGGCGACATGTTGAACTTCCACTCGGCTTTCCGGTTGGCCAGAATGGCGCGGAACAGGCGGCGCGTGCGCGCGCGTCCCAGGAAGTGCTGCTGGTCGGGCGCTTTATCGTAGGAATAGCCGGGCGACAGCATCATGCCTTCCACGCCCAGCGTCATCATTTCGTCGAAGAAATTGCGCACGCTCCGCGGATCCGCGCCGTCGAAAAGCGTGGTGTTGGTGGTCACGCGAAAGCCGCGCTGGACAGCTTCGCGAATGCCCTCGATAGCGAGCTCGTACCCGCCTTCCTTGCAAACCGAGAAATCGTGGTGATCTTTCTGTCCGTCGACGTGCACCGAAAAGCTGAGGTATTTGCTGGGTTTGAAAAGATGCAGCTTTTCCTTAAGCAGCAGCGCGTTGGTGCAGAGGTAAATATACTTCCTGCGCGCGATGAGGCCTTCGACGATCTTATCGATCTCGGGATGCATCAGGGGCTCGCCGCCGGGGATGGACACCATCGGCGCGCCGCACTCCTCCACCGCTTTGAAGCACTGTTCGGGCGACAGATTCATCTTCAGCACGTGCGCCGGATACTGGATCTTGCCGCATCCCGCGCATGCCAGGTTGCAGCGGAACAGCGGTTCCAGCATGAGGACCAGCGGATAGCGATCGCGTCCGGCCATGCGCTGTTTGACCACATAGCTCACCACCGTCCACATCTGCGAAACAGGAACACCCATATGTGTATTCTAATCTGTCACCCGCACCCGCAGGTCGAGGGCGCCGCGCAAAGTGTTCATCATGATGCAGCCTCGGTCCGCGATCTCGACCAGTTTGTGAAGCAGATCCCGATCTTCGCAGTCCGCCGAAACCAGTAATTCCAGTGCGGAAAAGCGCGCCGGCGATTCGGCCATCGTGGCGATCACCTCGATTCGAACCCCGCCGATGGCGGCATCGCGCGCCGCGATCGCCGCCAGCAGGTTGCTCATGAAGCAGCCACCCACCGCCGCCAGAAACAGCTCGCCGCCCATGGGGCCCGCATCGGACCCTCCCTTCGCGGCCGGCCTGTCAATAAGGGTGCGGTGCTCCCGAATGGAGGCCTGCGAACTTGAAGGCCCCACCTGGCGAATCTCAATTTTCATCACTGGCGATCATAGCTTACCGTTGAAGTAATGCGCACGCTGCACCGCTATCTCCGCGATTACTGGAAGCTCGTGGCCGTCGCGCTGTTCCTCGCTGCCGTGAACCAAATTTTCTCCATGCTCGATCCGTGGATCTTCAGCCACATCATCGACTCCTATGCCACCCGCTTCCACGAATACACCCGCATGCAATTCATCCACGGAGTCACGCTGCTGCTGGCGGCCGCGGTAGGCGTGGCCTTCGTCTCGCGCGTAGCAAAAAATTTTCAGGACTACTTCGTCAACCTCATCACCCAGCAGGTAGGCGCGCGCATCTACGCCGACGGCATCCGCCACTCGCTCGAATTGCCTTACGCCCAGTTCGAAGATCGGCGCAGCGGAGAAACCCTGGGCATGCTGCAGAAGGTGCGGACAGATGTCGAAAAGCTTATCGGCATCGCGGTGAACCTGTTCTTCGCCACGGTCATCGGCGTCGTCTTCGTCATGATCTACGCCGCCCGCGTGCACTGGTCCATCGGGCCGGCCTTCCTGCTTACCATCCCGCTTCTCGGCGGGTTGAGCGCGCTCCTCAGCCGCAAGATCAAGGAAGTACAGAAAGTCATCGTAAAGGAGACCACTGCGCTGGCCGGATCGACCACCGAATCGCTGCGCAACATCGAGCTGGTGAAAAGCCTCGGCCTCGCGCAGCAGGAAATCGACCGCCTCAACTCCAGCACCGCGAAAATCCTCAGGCTGGAACTCAAAAAGGTGCGTTACCTGCGCAGCCTCAGCTTCATCCAGGGAACCTTCGTCAATATGCTGCGCACTTCCATTCTGTTCCTGATGCTCTACCTGATCTTCACTCAGCGCATCACGGTGGGCCAGTTCTTTTCGCTCTTCATCTATTCGTTCTTCATCTTCGGACCGCTGCAGGAACTCGGCAATGTGGTCAACACGTATCGCGAGACCGAAGTCTCATTACAGAAATTCGAGCAGATTCTGGCCATGGAGCCGGAACCCAAACCGGAGCGTCCGGTAACCATCGCACACCTCGAAACCCTGACTTTCGACAACGTCGGCTTCCAGCATCAATCCGCCCATCAGCCCGCGCTGCAGGGGATTTCATTCGAAGTATCGAGAGGAAAAACCATCGCATTCGTGGGACCCTCCGGGGCAGGGAAGACCACGCTGGTGAAGCTGCTGGTCGGCCTCTACCGCCCGCTCACGGGGCATATTTATTACAACGGAGCGTCTGAAGATCGGATCGCCATCGACGGCCTGCGCGAGCGCATCGGTTTCGTCACGCAGGACGCGCAGCTTTTCTCCGGCTCCATTCGCGAGAACCTGTTGTTCGTAGAGCCCCACGCGACAGACGCCGAATGCATGGACGTACTGCGTCAGGCTTCTGTCGAAACTCTGCTGGCGCGGGCGGATCGCGGGCTCGACACTGTAATCGGGGAGGGAGGCGTCAAGGTGTCGGGCGGAGAAAAGCAAAGGCTCTCGATCGCCCGCGCGTTACTCCGCAAGCCGCAGTTGCTGGTCTTCGACGAAGCCACGTCCTCGCTCGATTCGCTGACCGAAGAGGAGATCAGCCAGACCATTCGGAACGTGGCCACCAGCCGGGATGCCATCACCATCCTGATCGCCCATCGGCTGTCGACGGTGCTCCACGCCGACCGCATCTACGTTCTCGAACGGGGCCGCATCGTCGAATCCGGGCGCCACGAGGAACTGATCGATCGCAAGGGCCTCTACTACGCGATGTGGCGTCAGCAGGTAGGCGAAGGACGCGCCGCAAGCGCCCTTACGTCCGCCGCTCCCGTGGCCTGACACGCGATAACGTCGCGCACTTGTTTGGGACTAACAGTCCAAACTGCACAACGGGCGTTTTTCGTCCAGGTGAAATTGCCGCAACGCGATCCCTTCAGGATCGGTAAACGCTGGCCGACGATCGTTACTGAATCAGACTGGAACGCCAGCCATACGGGCGATAGCGAGAGCGTTGGCCTCGTTCGTTACACCAGGTTTCAGTCGGTAATCGAAATCCAGAGTGCCTCCTCCATCCCTGGAACCCATATGAACATTGACTCCCTGGAGATCCCCGGAGCCTGGGATTTCGCAGAGTGACAGGTCGTGCGTGGATAGAGCGCCTATCGCCCCTCGCTCAATGAGCGCCCGAACCACCGCTTCCGTGGCGATGCGTCGATCACGCGAATTTGTGCCACCGAAGATCTCGTCAACAAGGAACAATACAGAACTGCCGCGGGTCGCCGCCTCAATCGTTCGGCGCAGCCGTTCCACTTCCGCCAGGAACCTTGACGTCCCATTCAACAACGAGTCCACCACTGACAGCGATGCAAAGACTGCCAGTCGGGACACTCGGAGGGCCGCTGCATGCACCGGCGCCCCGGCAGAGGCAAGCACCGCGTTCAAGCCGATCGCTCGCAACAGCGTGCTCTTTCCAGACATATTGGACCCGCTCACAATGTAGAATCGGGTTTTCCGATTCAGCGTGACATCGTTTACCACGCAGGAACTGCGCGAAAGCAACGGATGGCCCAGTGAACGGGCTTCGAAGCACGCCTCGTCGAAGGCGAATTCGGGAAAGGTGTTTTCCGGATTCTCGTACGCATAGGCCGCCAGTGCATTCAGCGCCTCGAATTCCGACCACGCGCGCAGCCAGATTCTCAGCGACTTTGCGTGTGCCCTTCGCCACTGCTCAATGGCCATCCCCAGCTGCGTGCCAACCAGTAGTACGAGCGAGGTAACATAAAACCATTCTTTTTGCCGCTCGTGGAGCGCATTCAGCAGCCGTTCCAGCCTTCGAACAGATTCCCATCCATTCCGCGCCTCGTCCGCAAGATGCTTCAGCTTGACAGATTGGAACTGCGCTTCCTCCAGGAGGCGGAGTCCCTCCCGGAAGACCTGCGTTTCGACGGAGACTGGCTGGACCCACGACTGCATTTCATTGATCCGGCTTCGGAAGATAAGGCCGACCGCAGAATGGAATACAAGCAGAGGAGCTATCCAGATTGCAACGTGGAGCCAGGACATTAGCCCCACCAGGCCCGCTAATCCGATACTGGCAAGCAATGCCGACGTGATGGCGGCGAGTATACGGAGATACCGCGGATACGAAAGCGTTGGAGAACCCAGCCAGCCCTCGAAGGTACTCCATTTAGATTCGAGGAAATCGAAATTTCCGAGCGACGCGACTCGTTCACGGAGGTCCGCCCGTCCCTGAAGTTCGCGCACAGCCTCTTGCCGCAGGAGCGTCTCCTTGGTGGTGGGAGCTTCGAGCAGGTAATTGGCCAGGCCGCGCCGGCCGATCGAGGTTCGAGCAATGCAAAGCAGTTCGAAAAGAGACCCTTCTCCGAAGATATTCAAATCGGCTGCGTAGACGTGATCGGCCTTGCCGAATTCCTCGCCCGTTACTCCGATACCGACCCAATTCCCCTGAATTCGTTGGATGGCCCGTTCATAAAGTCTTTCAGGCGCGACATCCTGTGCCTCGATTCCCGAGCCTGCTGATAGCGCCGTGCGGATGCGGCGGCGAACGGAATCGGGATGGAGGGCCACCAGAAAGAGACCTGCTGGCGTTCGGCATACAAGCCGAGCGCCAGAAATGAAGCGACAGCAATGGCCAGTGCAACCGCAGCAGTGTTGTAATGCAGGCGGGCATGCATCATGCCCGCCTGCATCTCACCCATCCTGCTTTCATACTGCATCAGGATCTCAGGAACAGTCACGGCATTGATGACATCGCTCTGGAATCGCAGGAAGGCAGACGGCCACTTCTCTGGGCGAGCGCCCGTGCCCGCGCTCGAAGCCGTCTACCGCAACGGCAAGGTGGAATTAAGTCCCGCCGCTGGACGAGGCCGAGGGTTCTGGTGTCATTGTCACGTGGGTTGGATCTCCCCATGCCCGAAATGAGCGCCCGCCGTACAGCCGGACCAGAACATGCGCTTGAACTTTATGCGCTGGCCTCTCGTATCCTCTAACGGAGAGGTCCGTTAATGCAAACATGGCTGGCCACGCTTCTGGTTTCGACTGTTGTGTCCATCGCCTTCTGGCAGTTTGGGTTGGCCTGGATAGTCTGGCCCGCGCATCCGTTCATCGCCACCATCGGAACCGCGGTCGCCTGTGGCATCGCCGTTCAATTACTTCTGCCCAGGACCTCGCCTCGCGGAAGTTAACGGTCCTCAATTGACACTCGGAACTCTTGCCGCCCCGTCGATCACGATCGCCTCGATCTGACCCCTGCGGCTTTCAAGCCTGAGCCCCAATCGTTCCGGCAGCGCGCGTTGCCACAGGGTGAACATATCGGTGCCCGGCTCCGGCCTGATCTCCAGGCTGAAGTCGTAGATCCCGGAAAGGCCCGTTTTATCCAACACCGGAACCATGGGCCCGCCGGCTCTGGCGGATTGGCTCGGATCCTCCGGCGCCGCGGGAATAGACAACTGAACCGCCACGAAATCGGCGAACTGTCGCATCTCTCCATGGAAGCGAAGCCCGCCTCCGCCCTGGATCGCCTCGCCTTCCTTCACCGGATGGATTTTTGGCCCAGCCCTGTCGGCCACCAGTTCATATACCCGCATCTCTCGCGCCTCGCTGTGCTGCTTCAGATCGAAGCGCTGCGTGAGAAGGACGCGGAGCATCGCATCCAGTTCCTCCCTCCCGGCCGGATGCCCCGCCCGTGCCTCAAGATCGTATTCATTCTGGTCGAGCCAGCCTGGTCCGATCACCTGGCGCATTTGCACTCCGTACGCCTCGGACACAAGGCGTCTCAGGGTGACATTTCTGGCGGTGAGCCCCACCGGCGAGAAAGTCATCTGGTTGTTATAGTCGGGTCCCACCTGACGTTCGCTCACCTTCACCGACGCGATCTCGAATTCCACCGGGCCCGCGCGCTGGGCCACGCCCGCTGAACTCAACAGCACCATCGAACAAAACAGGTGCAAAGTTTTCACGCCTCTCATCATATGGCAGCCATGGGACACTATGAACGTGCGGCTCCTGACACCGGTGTTCCTGATTCTGGCCCTCTGCGCCTCGGCGGCGGCGCAAGGCTACACCATCCATACTCTCGCCCCGGACGCCGCGCGCAACGTCTCCGGAAGCATTGCCGCCGACCCCGCGGGCAACGTGTATTACGTGGCGGACCCCGGTAACGTCGTCTTTCGCGTCGACGCCGCGACCGGGCAGGTGTCCCGTTTCGCAGGTACGGAAAAGGCCGGTTATTCGGGCGACGGCGGGCCAGCCGCGCTCGCGCAGTTACGCCCTGTCTTCGGCCTGGCTGCGGACGCCGAAGGCAACGTGTATATCGCCGACTCTGAAAACCGGCGCATCCGCAAAGTCTCGAACGGCGTCATCACCACGTTTGCCGGCAATGGAACGGACGGTTACTCGGGCGACAACGGCCCCGCCACCAGCGCGCAGTCAGGCGCTCTCTCCGGCGTGGCGGTGGACCCATCCGGCAACGTCTATATCGCGGACAACATCAATAATGTGATTCGCCGGGTCTCGCACGGAATCATCACCACCATTGCGGGCAACGGGGTAAAGCTCCAGGGATCCGTGCCCCCGGACCAATCCGACGACAACGGTCCCGCTCTCGGCGCGCAGCTCTATTTTCCTGCCGGCGTGGCTGCGGACGCGGCGGGCAATGTCTACATCGCGGACTACATGAGCAGCCGCATTCGCAAGGTTTCGGGCGGCTCGATTACCACTCTTGCCGGATTCAGAACGGCCAACAGTTATTGGGGCGACAACGGTCCCGCCGTCAGCGCCGGGTTATTTCTTCCCAACTCCGTGGCCGTGGACGCGGCGGGCAATGTTTATACCGCGGAAGGCACTCCCTTCAACGGCATTCGCAAGGTCTCGGGCGGCGTGATCGTCACCATCGCCGGGAACGGAAAAACAACGGGTTACTCCGGCGACAACGGTCCGGCTACCAGCGCGCAGCTGGGTAACCCTCTGGGCGTGGCCGTGGACGCGGCGGGAAAGGTCTACATCGCGGACGCGGGTAACCATGTGATCCGCGTCCTCGTCCCCGATTCGCCCCACGAGCGCGTTAATCCGACCGCAACGTCGCCGCCGGATCGATCCGCAGCGCTTTCAAAGCCGGCGCCAAAGTAGCCAGCGCGGCAATCAGGCAGAACGCCGCAATTCCCGAAGCAAATCCCGGCGCATCCAGCGGATTGAAAGGTATGAATACCAGTCCGCGTACGATTTTGCCCAGTCCGATGCCCGCTACCGTGCCGGCCACAACGCCGATGATGACAGGACCGACGTTTTGATTGAGCAGCGCGCTCAGAATGGCTGATGGACCCGCGCCGATAGCCATGCGGATTCCGATCTCGCGCGTGCGCTGCGCCACCGCAAACGCCACCAGGGCGAACATCCCGGCGGCGGCCAACGCAGTTGCGATCACGCTCAGGCCGCCGATCATCGTGAGCAGCTTCAGTTGACCCTCGATCGCCTGTTCATGCGATGAACGCATGAGTTCCGCACCCACCGGCTCCCCCGCGGTCGAACCCGCCTGTACGATCCCTCGCATCAGCGGCGCCGGGTCGCCGTTGGTGTGCAGAATCAGCGCGGCCTGCTCGGTCCACGCCCCCGTATCCGGGATGTACGCCTCCACCGACTGACTATCCGCGATCTCGTTCGCACCGCTGTCCTTCACCACGCCTACCACGGTGCGCACCGCGTTCTCAATATTCCAGGTTTTGCCGAGAGGCTCCTCGTTCGGCCAAACCGCGCGGGCAGCGGACTCGCTCACGATCACCGCGTCCTGCTCGCCCGGTTGAAACGTTCGACCGCGAACGATGGGGATCTTCAAAGCCGCGAAATACGATGGCGCCACCGGATTCAACCAGACCAGAGGCTGCCCAGGCAGCGACCGAATCGCGTTGCGATGCCCGAGCGGGGGCGTGACTGCCTCGGTGATGCTGTCGACTCCGGGTAAATTCCCCAGGCGATCCACCAGTGCATCCAGCTTCTGGCGCGCGACGACGGGCGTCAGGCGCTGCGAGTAAAGCTGCGGGTCGACAACCATCATGCGTTGGTAGTCGAACGCCAGGTCGATGGTGGCGCTCCGGATGGCTCCCCGGACGATGATCGCCGAACTGATCAGGAGCAGGCAGCT
This sequence comes from Bryobacteraceae bacterium, assembly GCA_050015835.1. Lineage (GTDB taxonomy): Bacteria > Acidobacteriota > Terriglobia > Bryobacterales > Bryobacteraceae > BOG-234. The sequence goes on from JBEKAQ010000013.1 coordinate 53,632, forward strand.
GACGGCCACCTGTACCGCGACAAGAATCTGGCGGCGCCGTCCGGCCTTATGGGACTGTCGGGCGATCCCCAGCGCCGGCGGCAGGCCGAACGCCAGAGCGGAGAACAATGCCAGCGCCACTCCGGCACACACGTACCGCCAACTCGTCGAAACGCGAATGTCCGGTGGCGCACCAAGGATTCGCAACAACCATGCACTCGTCAGAGTGCCCACGACCAGCGCCGCTGCGCCCCCCGCCGCCGCGAGCAGCAGGTTTTCCGTCATCAGCTGGCGGACCATTCGTCGACGGCCGGCGCCGAGGAAGATCCGTATATTTACTTCCCGCTCCCTTGCGAGGCCGCGCGCCAGCAGCATATTCCCCAGGTTGGCGCAGGCTGAGAGCAATACCAGCAGCACCAGGCCCGGGATCAGAAGTATGGCTGCCGGGAGTTGCTTCAGATTCCATCCGGTCCCCTGCAGCCGCACGCCGACGGCGCGCTCGTCCGGCGGGAAATACAGGGGCGCCACGCTGGCGAGCGAGTGGCTGATGGAAGTGAGTTGCGCCTCCATGGCGGCGAGGGGAATGCCGGGACGCGGTCGGGCAAACAGCACGTGATCCGGCAGCGTGAAGCTTTCCCGCGGCGGCCCTCCCGGTACGAATATCGCCCGGTGCGCCCCCGGTAACCACACGGCGGTCCTGCGTCCGATGAGGCCGTCGAAATCGTAGGGCGCGACCCCCACCACCCGGAAAATCTGCCCATTAATATGCACCATCCTTCCGACGATGCCAGGGTCGCTTGCCCAACCGGTTTTCCAGTATTGATATCCGAGAACGGCGACAGCCGGTGCGTCCGGCGAATCGTCCCTTTTCGTCAGCACACGCCCCCACGCCGGAGAGATCCGCAAGGCCTCGAAATAATTTCCCGATACGAAGATAGCTGCGAGCCCACTCTCGCCGCCGATTGCGACTTCACTGTCGCCACTCTCGGAAACCACATACGAGCAAAGCGTGCAGTTCTCCTGGTATACGCGAATCGCCGGATACGGCACCGCACCCAACTGCTTCCGCCTGGCGGTGCGGGAGACCCGAAAGATCGAATCCGCGCCAGCAATCGAAATGCGATGGAACATGGCATCGAAGATCTGAAAGTCGGCAAGGTTGACGCCCACGCCCAGCGCGAGGATGGTGACCGCGCCCAGCGTGAAGCCAGGCGAGCGCCGGAACGTACGCGCCGCATAGACCAGATCCTGGCGGAACTGATCCAGCCACGTCCAGACCCAAACTTCGCGGGCCTCTTCACGCAGCCGCAACTCGTTGCCGAAGGCGGTACGCCGCTCATCGGGCATCGATTCGCGATGCGCCGCCATCTCGTCGGCAAGTTCGCGCTGCATATGACGGCGGTTCAGGAAGTAACGAAATCGCCGGACCAATCTGCCGATCATGCGGTCCTCAGAATTGCCTCAATGGCCGCGCTGGCCTGCGCGTATTCCGCGACCTCGCGTTCCAGCTGCTTCCTCCCGTCGCGCGTCAGCTTGTAAAAGCGCACGCGGCGGTTACTCTCTGAAAGCCCCCATTCGGCGGTAGCCCAGCCTTCGAGCAAAATGCGCTGCAGGGCCGGATAAAGCGAACCTTCTTCGGCTTCGAGCACCTCATTCGAAAGCTGCCGGATACGCGTCGCAATGGCATACCCGTGCAACGGTTCCGCCTGCAGGACCCGCAAGATCAGCATGGCCAGCGCGCCTTTTGGCATCGGGATCTTAGGCATAGTAATTCTATGTATTAGCAGACGGGAAACCTCAAGTCAACGCGTTAAGATACAGAAAGTCATGACTGAAAGCTCACCCAATCCAGCTAAGTCGCCCCTCTCGGCCAGAATCGGGTGGATCGTCATCTGGCTCGCCCTGATTCTGATCGGCGCCTGGACGGTATGGGCGGGACGTCAACCCGAGGCTCACTCGATTTGGGGGGAGTGACAGGATCCCCTTACGCCCGCGGCGCCGTCTCGTTAATCTGTTGGATTCCGAAAACCGGCATCGGAGCCGGGAACCCACCGTCGCCCAGCACTTCGCGAATCGCCATATTGGTGTCGAAATAGACCTGCCAATAGGTTGCGTTGTTGGTGTACGGCCGGACGGCCAGCACAGGCCCCGCCGGCGTGAAGGATTGAATCACCACATCCGGTTCCGGGTTCTTAGTCACGTTGGGAATCTGCATGACCCTTTGCTTAAGAGCGGCGATCACCTGTTTCGGATCCGCCGCGCCCGAGATCTGCGCCGATAACTCCACCCGGCGGTACGGATTCGTCGTGAAGTTCTGGATGTTATCCGAGAACAGCTTGTTATTACCCACGTAAGTGCAGATGTTATCCGGCGTGTCGATCTTAGTAACAAACAGCCCGACTTCTTCGACCGTTCCCGTGATGCCCCCGGCGGAAATAAAATCGCCCACCTTGAACGGACGCAGCACTACCAGGAATATGCCCGCCGCGAAGTTCGACAGCAATCCGCCCCACGCCGTTCCGATGGCCAGCCCGGCGCCCGCCAGCAACGCCGCGAAGCTGGTAGTTTGCACTCCGAAATAGCCCAAAATCGCGATTACCAGCGTGATGTTGAGAATTACCGACACGGTATTGCCGATGAAGCGCAGCAATGTCGGTTCGATCTTCTGCCGGGTGAGAGCCTTCTGCATCAGGCCGATGGCGAAGCTGATCAGCCAGCGGCCCACAATATAAAGAACGATGGCGCCCAGCACCTGCAGGCCAACCCCGGTGAGAGTGTTTTCCACGACCCTGAGGATATTGTTCCAGTCCACGATTTTCCTCCTGCTCCTTTGTCAGGTTACACTCACACAATCGGGATACGGGAGCGTAATCGAGAAAAAATCCCGTCACAGGAGCGGCTAACGTGTATCTAAGCGCGATACGTCTGTTTTCGATTACCGCCGGCTGCGTAACGATGGCCGCCGCGCAAAATCCAACACCGGGCTACGTCGTCGACCAATGCTACAAAGCGGCGCCTGGCAAAGCCGCGGAGGTTAACGCCCTCGTACACGACGTGTCGGCGAAATACCATCGTGTCCTGGTCGATGAAGGCAGTCAGGCGTGGTGGCTGGTTGCGGCGGCCGTCGTGCCCGCCGGCGCTGCCGTCCGCTGCGACTATCGCGTGGTGTCTGGTTACAATGGCTTTCCGCCCGAAGCCGCTACTCCCGAGCGGGTCACGGCCGGACTCGGGAAAGCCGGCATCAATATGACCAGCGCCGAATTTACCGCGAAGCGGGATTCTATAGTGAGCCTCGTGAGCACGGAAATCTGGCATACCTTAGCCGAAGCCGGCGCGCATCCCGGGAAGGGGCAGTATGTGCGCATCAATTACTACAAAGTCAAACCGGGCCAGGGCGCGGAATTTTCCAGGTTGGAGCGAACCGGCTGGGGGCCGTTTGTGGAATCCCTCAAAGACTCGCATATGGGCTGGCAATTCAACAGCCTGGCGATGCCCACCGGAGAGTCGCTGCATTACAACGCTTCCACGGTAGACATGTACCCCACCTGGGAGGCGCTGGGGAAGGGTTGGCCCACGGCTACGGAGTGGCCGAAGGTCCACCCGGACCTGCCGGCTGCGGTATATACGGGGCAGGTCAACAACACGGTCGAGCGTTACGCGGCGGACGTTCTTCATATTATTGAGGTCGTGGCGCCGGCGCCGAAATAACTCGGGCGCCAGTGGGGACAGGTTTCCGGCCTGTCCTCCAGGCCTCCAGGGAACCTCGATGATGATGGCCGGGGCCAGCGTGAGCGGCGCGATATCATCAGTTTTAGCCGAGGTTCATGCCTGCCACAGTCGGAGTTCCATCCGAAACCTTTCCCGGTGAACGCCGGGTTGCCCTTACCCCGCGCGCTTGCGACGCCTTAATCACGGGTGGCAAAAATTTCCCGAAATTTCAAGTCGTCGTTGAGTATTCCGCCGGTCTCGAAGCCGGCTTCACCGACGACGAGTATGCCCGGCGCGGCGTCCGTTTAGGCACCCGGCAGGAAGTCTTCGCGAGCGCCGATATCATTGCGCAGGCGCGCACTCCCGGCTCCAATCCCGTTCACGGACACGCCGATATTCCGCTGCTGCGCGCCGGACAAATCCTCATCGGCTTCGGCGATCCGCTCACTTCCCTGCGCGAATGTTCGGAACTGGCCGAGGCGGGCGTGTCTTTCTTCGCCATGGAAATGGTCCCGCGCATCACCCGCGCCCAGACCATGGACGCGCTCTCCTCTATGGCGAGCATCGCCGGATATGAAGCCGTTCTGATGGCTGCCGGCGCGCTGCCCAAGATGTTTCCCATGATGATGACGGCAGCCGGTACGATCACTCCCGCGAAGGTTCTGGTGCTCGGCGCGGGCGTCGCCGGATTGCAGGCTATCGCCACCGCCAAGCGCCTCGGCGCTGTGGTTTCCGCCTACGATCTGCGCGCCGCCGTCCGCGAACAGATCGAAAGCCTGGGCGCGAAGTTCGTCGTGCTCGATCTGGAAACCTCGGGCGGCGAAGATAAAGGCGGCTACGCCAAAGCCATGGACGAGGCGTTCTACAAGCGCCAGCGTGAACTGCTCACCGTGGTTTTGCGCGAGCAGGACGTGGTAATCACCACCGCCGCCGTGCCCGGCCGCAAAGCACCGGTTCTGATTACCGGCGAGATGGCCGAAGCCATGGCGCAGGGTTCCGTGATCGTCGATATCGCGGCCGAACGCGGCGGCAATTGCGCATTGACGCGCCCCGGCGAAACCGTCGTCCACCGCGGCGTCACCATTCTCGGCCCCACCAACCTGCCCTCCCGAGCCCCCTATCATGCGAGCCAGATGTACGCCACCAACATCGTGAATCTGCTCCGCACGCTGGTGAAAGACGGCGTCATCGCCATCGATACCAACGACGAAATTATCCGCGAAACCCTGGTGACGCATCAGGGCAAAGTCGTGCATCCGCGCGTCGCCGCCCTGGTGGGAGAAGAGGTAACAAGTTCTTGAACTACGAATTCGGTCTGTATGTTTTCATGCTCTCAGCGTTCCTCGGCTTTGAGCTGATTCGCCGCGTTTCCCCGCTCCTGCACACGCCCCTGATGTCGCTCACCAACGCCATCGCCTCCATCTCGGTGGTCGGGGCCATCCTGATCAGCGGCGAAGATCATGCCTCCACGCTGTCGCGCGTGCTGGGCTTCATCGCGGTGGTTTCGGCCACTACGAACCTCGTCAGCGGCTATCTGATCACCGACCGCATGCTCAAGATGTTCAAGAAGCGGGAACCCCACAAGAAATGAGTTCCGGCATCTATCCCTGGCTCTATCTGGTCGCCGCCGCTCTGTTCATCCTGGCTTTGAAATGGATGAGCGCCCCCTCCACCGCGCGCCGCGGCGTCATCTCGGGCGAAGTGGGGATGCTGCTCGCGGTAGTCGGCACCCTGCTCCGGCATGAGGTCGTCAACTACGAGTGGATTGTCATCGCTCTCCTGATCGGCACGGCCATCGGGATTCCCCTCGCGGTCCTGATGCCCATGACGCACGTCCCGCAGCGCACGGCGATCTCGCAGGCCTGCGGCGCGCTCGCTTCGGCGCTCATCGGGACGGCGGAATATTACCGGCGCCACCCGCACGGCTTCACCATGGTGGCGCTCTCGATCGAAATCCTGCTCGGCTTTCTCACCACCACGGCCAGCCTGATGGCGTTCGGCAAACTGCACGAATTACTGCCCTCCCGGCCCATCACCTATAAAGGTCAGAACATCGTCAATCTGGGCTTGTTCGTGGTAGCCGTCTGCCTGGGCGCCGCATTGGTGGTCAATCCCGAAAACAGCGCGCTGTTCCCCATCTTCGTCGCCCTCGCGCTCACCTTCGGCGTGCTGCTGATTATCCCCATCGGCGGCGCCGACATGCCCACTGTGATCGCGCTGCTGAACTCTTACGCCGGACTCTCGGCCAGCGCCATGGGCTTCGCGCTCGATAACAAATTGCTGATCATCGCCGGCGCTCTCGACGGCTCGTCGGGCCTGATCCTTTCCATCATTATGTGCCGCGCCATGAACCGCTCGTTCACCAACGTGCTCTTCGGCGCCTTCGGACAATTGCAAACCTCCGCAGGGGGCGGTGAAGCGCGTCCGGTGCGCTCGGCGAGCCCGGAAGAAGCGGCCGCCATCCTCGAAGACGCGCGCAGCGTAGTCATCATTCCCGGCTATGGCATGGCGGTGGCGCAGGCGCAGCATAAGATCCGCGAACTGCACGACGCGCTGACGAAACGCGGCGTGGACGTGCGCTTCGCCATTCACCCGGTGGCGGGCCGCATGCCGGGCCACATGAACGTGCTGCTCGCCGAAGCCGACGTCCCTTACGACAAGCTGTGCGAGATGGACGACATCAATTCCGAACTCGGCATGACCGATGTAGCGCTGATCGTCGGCGCCAACGACATCGTAAACCCGGCGGCGAAAAACGATCCGGGAAGTCCTATTGCGGGCATGCCGATCCTCGACGCCTACAAAGCGCGCACTGTGATGATTATCAAACGCGGCATGAGCGCCGGCTTCGCGGGCATCGATAACGAGCTCTACTATATGCCGAATACATTGATGCTGTTCGGCGATGCGAAGTCTTTCGTATCCAGCCTGGTGAAAGAAATCGCCGCCTCAGTCCACGCCTGATTCAAAGAATTTCTTTGAGACGCTCGACGGTGATACCTGCTTCGTGAAGGATTAGGCTTCTTACCGCTCCTTTACAGTCGCGGCTCAGAAAGAAGTGTGCTGATTCCGAAGCATTTACCGAGCCGCGCGCGTCAGCAAGCGGTAACGAAAAGCTCTTATTCAGCTGTTGGAGCGCTCGCCCACCGAATCCTCCCGAATGTTCGCGAGCGCTTCCTCGCGGGTATCGCCCTCGGAAACACAACCGGGCAGCACGGGGACGGAGACAACGTAACCGCCGCCCGATTCCCGTTCGAGGATCACCGTGTACTTCGCAGTCACGAGTCCGCACCCCTCGCTACCAGTTTAGGGGGGTCGGCGAGCAGGTTTCAAAGCGCCCGAAGCACAGCCTCGCCCACCTCTTTCGTCCCCGACGTCCCTCCAAGATCCGGAGTGCGCACCTCACCTCTCTCGAGCACTCGCGCCACGGCATCCTCGATCCGCGCGGAGGTCTCCGCCGCGCCCAGCCATTCCAGCATCATCGCACCCGAAAGAATCGTCGCCATGGGATTAGCCACATTGCGCCCCGCCAGCCGAGGAGCGCTCCCATGCGAAGGCTGGAACATCCCATGCCGATCGCCGATCTCACCCGAAGGAGCCAGCCCCAATCCACCCACCAGCCCCGCGCCTGAATCCGAAAGAATATCCCCAAACATGTTCTCCATCACGAGCACATCGAAATCCCAGGGATTCTGCACCATATAGAGCGCCATTGCGTCCACATGCACCGCGTCGGCGCTAACGCCCGGATGCCGTCCCGCCACCTCGAAAAATACCTTCCGGAAAAAAGCCATGCTGCGGAACACGTTCGCCTTATCCACGCAGGTGACTTTCTTACCGCGCCGCTCAGCCAGCCGGAACGCGAACTCCGCCACACGTTCGCTCCCATGGCGCGTAATCACCATCGTGTCGGTGCTGACCATATCCCCGACCGCCGCGCCGCCCCCATACGAAGCAAACAGCCCCTCGGTGTTCTCGCGCAGCACGATCATGTCGATGCCCCGGCTCACATCGCGCAGGCAACTGGAAACTCCGGGATACAGCTTGATCGGCCGCACCGCGGCATAGAGATCGAGCCCGCGCCGCAGCCCCATCATCATTTCCGGCTGCACTTCCGTGCCGTCGGGACGGCGCACATCGGGCAGCCCCAAAGCCGCGAGGAAAACCGCGTCGGCCCGGAGGCAATCGTTGAGCACCGAATCGGGAAGCACCTCGCCGGTGGCCTGAAAATGCGCCGCCCCCATAGGGTGCTCGATGAATTCGAATTTGAGCGAAGCCGATTCGACAGCCTTGAGGACGCGCAAAGCCACGGCCATGACTTCGGGGCCGATGCCGTCGCCCGGGAATACGACGATGCGATGGGTGTTCACTTATTTCAGACGCGTGGAAGCGCCCGGGCCGCGTCGAAAAGCTTGAAGCGCCTGGGTGTGCCGGGGCCACCGGGGAAGAGCAGGGCGACCAATACCACGGTCACCAAAACAGCGATTGTCAGCATGTCCTGGGTCGTCATTTCTATAACTGTAGCAGGTACTGAATCGTACCGAACTTACTTCCTCAGCCCCGCGATCGAGGCGATCACCGGAAGCGAGTCCCCTATCACACAAACAGAGAATCGACGCGAACGCTGAATCCGGGAAGCGCGGCGCAGGTCAGATCGTCGCACTGCATCAGGGTCCTCTCAAAAACCAACTCGCCAGCCTCGTTCCTGCGATGAACCTCGACCGCGCGATTTTCCGGGTCCACAATCCAGTACTCGCCATCCCCACGCAAGGCAAACAGACTGCGCTTGATATGGCGGTCCCTCTTCTCATTCGAAGCACCCGGCGAAAGGATCTCGATCACAATCTCCGGCGCCGCTCGGAAGCGCCCACCCACCACCGTCTTCCTGATCCGCTCGTGAGTCGCGAAAACAAGATCGGGAATTACCCCGTCGTAATCGTCGAAGATCACGCCCACGCCGGGAGTGATGCGGCCGATCGGGTGCTCCCGCAGGTAGTCGTTAAACGCGATCCCGATATTCATCAGTACGGTTTGGTGAAGGTAGCTGGGCGCGCTGGACACATATAGTTCTCCATCGATCAATTCATAGCGGTTGCCGTCTTCCGGCATCGCTTCGAGATCGGCGTTAGTCAGGCGAAGGTCGCTGGCAATACTCATAGTCGGGACCACCCTTACATCAGATGGTAGCGCGGACACGAGACCCCGCGCGATACTCTCAACTTTATGAATCGCCTTGACGAACTCCGCCGCCGCCACGCCGCCGCCGAGGAAGGAGGGGGCCCCGAACGCCGCGAACGCCAGCATCGCGAAGGCAAGCTCGCCGCCCGCGAACGCCTCGAGCTCCTGCTCGACGAAGGCACTTTTGAGGAACTCGACAAGCTGGTCGAGCACCGCTGCCGCGACTTCGGCATGGACTCCCAGGTTATCCCCGGCGATGGCCTCGTCACCGGCCACGGGCGCATCGATGGACGCCCCGTCTATGTCTTCGCCCAGGACTTCACCGTATTCGGCGGCTCGCTCTCCGAGACCAATGCGCGCAAAATCTGCAAGGTGATGGACCTCGCCCTCAAGGTCGGCGCGCCCATCGTCGGCCTCAACGATTCCGGTGGCGCGCGTATCCAGGAAGGCGTGGTTTCTCTCGCCGGCTATGCCGATATCTTTCTGCGCAACACTCTGGCCAGCGGCGTGGTCCCGCAGATCTCCGCCATCATGGGCCCCTGCGCGGGCGGCGCCGTCTATTCGCCCGCCATCACCGATTTCACCTTCATGGTTGCCGACACCAGTTATATGTTCGTCACCGGGCCCGACGTCATCAAAACCGTCACCCATGAGGACGTCACCAAGGAAGAGCTGGGCGGCTCCATGACCCACAATTCAGTCAGCGGCGTGGGGCATTTCATCGCCCAGGACGACGCCGATTGCGTGCGCATGATCCGCGAACTGATGAGCTTTCTGCCGCAGAACAATCGGGACAATGCCCCGCGCCGTCCCTGTTCCGATCCCATCGATCGCGCCGATGCCGAGCTCGACCGCATCGTGCCCGCCGAATCGAATCTCCCCTACGACATCAAAGACGTGATTCACCGCGTGGTCGACGATGGCTGGTTCTTCGAAGTCCACGAGCATTTCGCGCGCAACATCGTGGTGGGCTTCGCGCGCCTCGACGGCAGGCCGGTGGGAATCGTCGCCAATCAGCCGGCGTTTCTGGCCGGATGTCTCGACATCAATTCGTCGGTGAAAGGCGCCCGCTTCGTGCGCTTCTGCGACGCGTTTAATATCCCCATCGTTACTTTCGAAGACGTTCCCGGTTTCTTGCCCGGCACGGAACAGGAGTTCGGCGGAATTATTCGCCATGGAGCGAAGTTACTCTACGCTTACGCCGAAGCTACCGTACCCAAGATAACTGTAATTACCCGCAAAGCTTATGGCGGAGCTTACTGCGTCATGGGGTCGAAGCATCTGCGCACCGACGTGAACTTCGCATGGCCCAGCGCCGAGATCGCCGTAATGGGCGCGGAGGGAGCGGTAAATATCGTCTACCGGCGCGAACTCGCGGGGGGAGATCCAGCGGTTCGCGCCCAGAAGATCGCCGAGTTCAATCAGCGCTTCGCCAGCCCCTTCGTAGCCGCCGAAAATGGATACATCGACGATGTAATTGAGCCGAGGGAAACCAGAGTGAGGCTCATAAAATCGTTACGAATGCTCGAGACGAAGGTAGACACCATGCCCAGGAAGAAACATGGCAATATCCCGCTCTAAGGCGCGCCCGCAGCCCGCCCCGCCGGTCGCCGCTGTCAACCCGCGCAAGCCATACCTTCTGGCCGCGCTCGCTCTGGTCGTTCTCACCTTCCTCGCGTATTCCAACTCATTCGACGGAGGATTCGTGGTGGATAACCGCGGGCTCATCCTGCAGGACCCGCGCGTTCACGCGGCGACCCACGAGAATATCCGGCTCATCCTCGACCATACCTATTGGTGGCCTAACGGCGAAATTGATTTCTATCGCCCCATCACCACGTTTTCCTGGCTTTTCAACTACGCTGTACTGGGCAACCGCGAACAGCCCGCAGGCTACCACTGGATCAACTTCCTGCTGCACGCGGGCAATGTGCTGCTGGTGTACGCCTTGGCTCTCCGCTTCATGCGCAGGTTCTGGCCGGCGTTTTTCGTGGCCGCCATCTGGGCCGTGCATCCCGTCCTGACGGAGTCCGTCACGAACCTCGCGGGCCGGGCGGATTTGCTTGCGGCCGGCGCTTTGCTCGGCGCGCTGCTCCTGTATCTGAAGAGCGTGGAAACGGAAGGCTGGCGACGGCTGGCCTGGCTCGCCGTGCTGATGCTGGTTACCACTATCGGAGTTTTCTCGAAGGAAAGCGCCGTCATCATCCCCGCCGTCATCGTTCTTTACGAACTCACTTTCCGCGGCGTGCGCTGGCCCGGCCGCGCTCGGCTGATGGGCTTACTCGCCACCCTGGCGCCCATCGCGTTCATGTTCTATGAGCGATCGAGAGTCTTCGCGGGCATTCCGAAAATACCCGTCGATTTCACCGACGACCCCATCGTGGGAGCGGATTTCCTCGTCGCGAAGCTCACCGCGCTCAACGTCATTGCGCGTGATTTCCTGCTGATGGCGTGGCCGGCGCACCTCTCGGCCGATTACTCGTATTCCCAGATACCGCTCGCCCAGGGCAGCCTGCGGGACTGGATCGTGGCCCTCGCCGTAATCGCCATCGTTCCCGCGACGGTCTTCCTGTATCGATTCAGCCGCGCCGCCTTCTTCTTCTTCTGGCTGGGGCTGATCTGGCTCGCGCCCGCCTCCAACCTGCTGGTTCCCGTCTCCATCATGGGCGAACGCTTCCTCTATCTGCCGGTGCTGGGAGCAGTAGCCTGCCTGGTGCCCGCCATCTTTGCTATTGCCGAGCGGGCCATCGCCCAACGCTCGGGCCCAGCCAGGTACGCACCAGTCCTGCTGTCCCTCCTGACCGCCGCCCTCGCCGCCCGCACATGGGTGAGGAATGCCGATTGGAAAGACGACCTGAGTATCGCCGCCGCCTCCGTCCGCGTGAGCCCCCGCAGCTACAAGACTCACGATTGGCTGGCCAACGCTCTTCTCGCCTCCGATCCCTCCCATCGCAATATCGACCGCGTGATCGAGGAGTCGGAAAAGAGCCGCGCCCTTCTCGACCCCCTGCCGGATCACCGCAAGCCTGCGCACCCTTATATATTCGCGGCCACCTGCTATGGGCTGCGCGGAGACTACCCGAAAGCCATCGCCGTCCTGCGCCAGTTCGTCACAGTTGAACAAGCCAGCCCGGGGCGTATCAACGATCTCCGTCAAGCCTACGGGTACCTCATGCTGGCGAGCGCCTACGTTACTACGGGCGACCAGACCCAGGCCGCGGATGCGGCGGAGCACGCGCGCGCCCTCGATCCCTTAAATCCGAAGGTTTATCTGCAATTGGCTCAAATTGCCGTCACCACCAATCGCATGGACGATGCCTTCGTCAGCCTCGCGGAAGGCGAGTTCATAACCGCCGACGCCGGCCTGATGGACGCATGGACGGATTTGTACCGGCGCGCGGGTCCCGCGAGTTGCGCGCTGCTGCCGGGACCGGACGGGCCCTCGCTCAATCCCCCCTGCCCGATCGTTCACGCGCATGTCTGCGCCGCATCGGCCTACGTAGTCAGGACGCTCGCCGCGGCGGGACAGACAGACGTGGCGTTGGCCAGAAAGCGAATGTTCACCGAACACTTCCACTGCCATGTGGAATAGGCGCTTCCGCCTGTTCATCGGGACCCCCGGTCCCGACGTTCTTTCCCCTATGACAGCCACTTAAGCAGGCGAATCACACCCATCCCTGCCGCTTGCTTGTGCGCCGACACACCGGTGCGCCGCTCGATCGCAGCGCGATTTTCCTGGTAATACACGTACGCCTTGGCCAGCATTTCCTCGTTAGTGAGAGTGGGCTGCCAGCAGAGCTCCGCTTTGATTTTCCTCGTGTCGAAGAGAAAATCCTCGGCGATCATCCTGTAATGATACGGGCCCAGCGGCGAGATCTTCAGGGCATGCGCCATGCGCATGGCCAGCAACGTCCCACTCTCCGGCAGCGCCACCACCCTGGCGCCAGTGCCGGCCCGCTCGATCACGTACCGATAAATCTCGCGGATCGGCTTGACGTCGTCCGACCCGATGTTGAAAACGTCCGACCGCCGAAGTGACGCGGCGCGCAGGCAGGCGTCCGCCAGATCCTGCGCGCAAATGAATTGATATCTGTTCCGGCCGCCGCCGACAGCCCACACCTTGCGGCCTTCGGCAATGAATTCAAAAAGAATTGCCAGCAGACCTAGCCGGCCGGAATCGACGATCGTGGGGCATCGAATACTGACGATATTCAGATCCTCCGCGAATCCCTTAAGGACTCTTTCACCTTGCAGCTTGGACCGGCCGTAGATCTCGACGGGCATGGGCGGTTCGTCCTCCGCGATCGGGCGCCGGTAGCCCTTGCCCCAAAGGCTGTTGGAGGACGTGAAAACCAGGTTCGAAACGCCGTGCTGGCGCGCCCCGGCCGCAACCACCCGGGTGCCGTCGACATTTGAGGTCCACAGGAAGTTCCTGCCGCCCATGTCGTGGGCAAGAATCGCGGCGCAGTGGAAAACGGCGTCGAAGCGGTTATCGCGGTAAATGCGCCCCATCAGCGCTTCATCGCGGATGTCCCCCTGGATGGAGATCAGGCCGGCATGGAGGTCTTCGTCCCGTTGCAGGTCGATATTGACAACGCCGATGCCGCTAGCGAGAAGCTTGTTCTTCAGGATGCTTCCGAAGAACCCGGAGCCCCCCGTTACCAGCACCGTTTTCAATCTACCGCCGCCTTCTGAGTGTGGTGACGCAGCAACTCTGTACGTTACCACGCGATTCCGGAGAGGCAGGCCGTGGAGCGGGCCTTCGGCCTGTGTCTTGATTTTTGCAGTCTGCTTGTACCGGTACTGCCCTTCTTTATGTTTACCTGCTGAAACCTGCAAGTTGAGGTAAAGAAACTGGCTTGAACTTATTTTTTTTAACGTTTTCCTTGCGTCGGACGGGCTTCTATGATAGTTTCATCTCACTTAGTGAGCTGTTTTTTAAGGGGCACCAACTCTGATCGGTACGACCAATCCGAGGACAGGTGTGTAATTTGGCCACGAAGACACGAAGGAGAGGTTAGGTTCAATGCGTAAATTACTGTTGCTTGCCGCGCTCTGCTGCACGGCGGGAATCGTCTCCGCCCAGACCTTGGGATCGGTAACCGGGGAAATCAAGGATCCATCCGGAGCTGTCGCTCCCAACGTCACCGTCACGCTCACCAACGTTGCCACCAACGGCGTACGCACCAACGTGACCAACGGGGCGGGAATTTATAACTTCCCCGACGTGGTGCCGGCAGACTATAAGATCACGGTTACCGCCACGGGATTTGAAACGATTAACACTACCTTCACCCTCGAGGTCGAACAGCACTCTACTCTCAACTTCACGCTGGTAGTCGGAGCGGCTTCGCAGACGGTCGAAGTATCCGGCGCCGCCGCCGCTCTGAATACGGAAGACGCCACGGTCGGCACCGTTATCGATGAACGGCGCATCACGGACCTGCCTCTGAGCAGCCGCGACTTCTTTGCGCTGGTGGAGTTGAGCCCCAACGTGAACACCAACTTCTCCGCCCCGGCGCAGGCGTCAGGCCGCGAAGGCGGTACGCGCGCGACCATCACTATCTCGATGGCCGGAACGCGCTCGACGTGGACCAATTACACCCTGGATGGCGTCACCAACCTCGACATCGATTTCAACCTCTACATCATTCTTCCCTCTATCGACTTTATTCAGGAATTCAAGTCGCAAAGCGGCGTCTACCCCGCCGAGTTCGGCCGCGAAGCGGGACAGGTCAACGTGTCGAGCAAATCCGGCACCAACCAACTGCATGGCGCGGTATATGACTTCCTGCGCAACATCGATCTCGATGCCAGGGGCCGCAACTTTGTTCTTCCCGTTGCCACCAAGAATCCCTACCAGCTGAATCAATTCGGCTACGTGGCCAGCGGCCCGGTCTGGATTCCCAAACTGTACAACGGAAAGAACAAGCTTTTCTGGACCAGCAACTGGGAAGGGTACAAACAAAAAAATACCACTTTCAACACCACCACCTTTGTGGACGCAGCGATGCGCGGGGGGGATTTTTCCGAAGTGGGCGTCCCTCTCTACAATCCCACCACCCGCACCTGCACGCCGTCTGCGGGAGGGACTTGCCCTGTCTCTAACCCCACCACTACCACCGCCGCCTCGGGCACCCCAACCTACACGGCTACTCCGTTCCCTGGCAACCAGATTCCCGTGAGCATGTTTCCCGCGTCCACGGCCGTTTTCCTGAAGATCCTGCCGCTGCCTAACAGTCCCAACTCGCCCGGCACGACGGCGGCCCAGCCGCTCTTGAATAATTACGTCTGGACCGGTGAAAGCCCCACCACCAAGTGGCAGTACAACCAGCGCGTCGATTACAACGAAAGCTCGAAATCGCAGTGGTTCGTGCGCTATGGCTGGACCTCCGAATACCTCTTTTCGCCCGGCGCGACCGGATTCGACGGATCGTCGACCGCCACGGGGGCGCAGCAATGGGTAGTTTCCAACACGCGCATCATTTCCCCCACAAAGGTGAACGAAGCGCGCTGGGGATACAGCAAGATTCAGAACGTTATCGCGCAACAGCTGGCCGGTGTTACCAATTTCACCGCGGAACTCGGCATCCCGGTTAATCTTCCCACCGGCTCTCTGTGGGGCATTCCCCAGATCAACATGGGCGAGGGTCTCTCCGGTTTCGGCAACAGCACCAACGGTCCGTACATTTTCGACAATAAATACCACCAGTTCGTGGATAACTTCACGTGGACGCTGGGCCGGCACTCCATCCGCTTCGGCGGCGATTACCGGCACGACGAGTTCCCCTCGTTCGGTAACGAATACACGCGCGGCTCCTTCACCTACAACGGCGACTATACGGCCGACCCCACCGGCGCCGGCGCCACCAAGGCGACGCCCGGCTATATCGGCGCGGATTTCCTGCTGGGCGATTTCGACCAGGCCAGTATGGCGGTCAGCGCCGCCAACACCGATTACACCGCCAACGAGTGGGGCCTCTACATCGACGATACGTTCAAGCTGACCCCCAAGATAACCATCACCGCCGGTCTGCGCTGGGAAGTGGCGCAGCCTATGCTCGATACCGACGGCAACATGGAGAGCGCCGAGCTCCGGTCGCCGGCCTATAACTACCAAACGCTGTGCGCGCCCAATTGCGGGCCTCCGGGAACGGGCTTAAATGTCGCCAATCTGGCCCTGCATCCGATTTACGACCGCACCGGTACCGACGGCAACTACTGGGAAGGCGTGAACTTCATCAACCCGGCGCTGGCGGTAGAACGCAACGGACAGTACGGTGGGCGTCTCGTCAATACTAACTATAAAAATTTCGCCCCTCGCCTCGGCATCGCCTGGAGCCCCGGCTCCAATTGGGCGATCCGCGCTGGCGCTGGAATCTTCTACGACCAGGAAAGCAAGAATTCCATCTTCGACACCAACCGCAATCAGGCTGGCCGTTACACCTCGAACCAGAATCTGCACCTGGCCCCGGCGTTCACGTACACGAACTTCCTCAATACGGCCACGCTGCCGTTCGTGATCGATCCGTCGGGCCTGTCGTGGGGGGTCGATCCGACATTGCCCACCACCTACACGATTCAGTACATTCTGAACGTCCAGCGGCAGTTCCACACCGGGACCACCGTTGAAGTAGGCTACAACGGCAACCACTCCAGCCATACCGACTATC
>JBEKAQ010000014.1:0-86778 GCA_050015835.1 Bryobacteraceae bacterium
GAGCGTATCCTGACCCAGACCATAGGTATTCCAGACGAAATCGAGGTTAGTGCTGGGACGCCAGAGGATCTGGCCGCCGATTCCGGGCCTGCCGTTGAATTTGCCGTAAGACTGCCAGCCGTTGATGAGCCAGGGTTCGATTTTCAGCTTGTTGGTGGGGAACCACTGGCCGCGGAAACCGGTAAAGAACCAGGGCGTGTTGGACGAAACGTAGGACGGCTGATAGCCCCAGTTGTCAAAGCTGTAGTAGCTGTAGAGGCCGATGAACGACATGAAGATACCGGCCTGAATGTTGAGGCCGTGCTGCACGTCCATGTGATATCCGGCATAGCCTTCCGTGATGTACCGGTAGGCGTCGGCAAGATCCCACTGACCGTTTAAGCCGCCGTTGCTGGCGTCGTTACGGGGAACGGCGGTGGCGGTGGCGCCGATCTGGGAGAGGATGCGCATCTGCATGTGATCCCAGTGGAAGTCGCCGCCGACATTGAGCTGCTGGAGGACGATTTCACCGGTTCGCTCACCTTCGGTAGTGCCATCGAGAGTGTGATCGATGGGGTGACTGTAGTCGTAGATGTAATTGGTATCGGTGCGGATCTCAGGCGAAAAATATTTTCCGTCGAGAACCGAATCGTGGTTGCGCGACACCGCGTTCATCCAGGTGAAGTCTCCGTAAGCGAACGGAGTCTGGTTGTCGACGGGAGCCGCGGCCGGAGGAGCGGGTTCGGGGGGAGCCTGCGGGCCACCGGAAGTGGGCGCAGCTGCCGGAGCCTGCGGGGACGGGTCAGGGGATGCGCTGGCGGAGGGCGAATCGAATGCGGCCGCCGGCGGAGGCGCGAGCGAAGTGGTCAGAACGGGATCGGAATCGTCGTCGCTCTTCGCCTTGGCGCCGAGCATGATTTCCTTCCAGTTGAGACGTTCCTTAAATTTTCCCGCAGCGGCGGTTTCCCGATCTTCCGGGGCGGCGCCGGCCGCCTGAGGCATGGGATTCGAGCTGACAGGGCTCACCGAAGAAATCACAGCGGGCGCGTTCATGCCCCCGGTCATCGCGATATCGGCCCGGGTGGCCTTGCCCGCGGTTACCTGAAGCGTTGGAACGGTGAAGTCGGGATAGCCGTCGGCTTGCGCTACCACCGAGTAGGGACCAGGCACCACGTCGGAGAACGTATATAATCCGTCGCTGCCGGAAATAGTTGTGCGGATCGTGCTGCCATCGAGCTTTGTCGCGGTAACCATGGCCCCGGCCACTGGAGCTTTCGCCGGGTTCCTCACGAGTCCCGCAATAGTTCCGAATGACGACTGAGCATTCAGCACTGAAGCGGTCCAAAACAGAGCGGTTGACATCACGATAGTGAGTTTTGTCATAAGGTTGAATCCACCGTGAGTCGAGTTTAAAGTTACTTATATGAGGAATGCATAAGTTTAAAATGATGTTTTCACTAACAACTTCATGATTGTTTCTATAGACGACATAGAAAAAATTCATTGTGTCCGCAAGAGCCTGATATGACATGGCAAACGTTAAGTTATTAGAAACAGAATATATAGATCCGGAATCCTGGAAAATAGACAGACGCGGCGGATGGGCAGAGGGGCAGAGGATTTTGTGAAGAAAGGTCGGGATCTGTGGAAATCCCGATATTGGTAAATCCTTATGCTGGCGTTTAGAAGAAGAAGACCATGTCGCCGGCTACGGTGAACTGGTTCTTTTTGGTCTGCAGATCGAAGGCGGGATTGTCGTAGGACCGCTCGTAACGGATCTCGGGCCGGAAAAGCATGGTGGTGCCGATGAAGTGCGTCCACGAGATCAGGTGTTCGCTGTAGAAGGTCTTGGTGCCGGTGCGCTGGCCTCTGAGGTCGTCGAACACTTCGTTGCGGATGGAAAAGGCGTCTTTTTTCCCGAACTGCCGCTCCACATAGTTGGTGGTGGCCCACTCGGGCGCGAAACAATATTGCTGTCCCGGGTTACACCATGCGCCGTTGGCCCCGTTTTCTATCGGGGCGGTGCCGAATATGCTGGGCACGTCGCGCTCGTACTGATACCAGAATTCGGTGTCGTAATGCCACTTGCTGTTGATCTTGTGATACCAGGTCAGGTAATAGGCGGCGAGGTTGTTGTAAGCGTATTTATTTTTGTTGACCGAGTTCGCGCAGAGGTAGATATTGTCGCCGCCCTCGCTCCATGTATAGCTCCCGCAAAACGTCCCGGTGGGGGTGGCGTCTTTGGTCCAGATGGCGGCGTCGCAGCCTCCGGAGAGCCCGGTCTGGATCATCCAGTGATCGCTCAGTTTGGTAGTGACGTTGATACCGCTCTGCGTGTAGCAATCGTAGATGTAAAGAAGCGAATGGCTGTAGGTGTAATTATTCGGCGCCAGCTGCGCTTCGATGTCGGGCAGCGAAACATAGCGGCCAATGCGCACGTTCATACCGTCGGCCACTTTGGGAAAATAGAGGTCGGCGTAAATCATCACGGGGTCGAAGCCATAAAGACTGTTCTCGCCTAGCAGCTGGTTGCTTAAGATGCCCTTCGAAGTCGTGTACCGGTAATCCTGCCCATACAGGCCGCTGACGCGGAAGCCCCAATCGAAATGATCCGTCTGCACGGTATCGGGAACGCGCTCGATGTAGAGAACGGCTTGGTCGAGCGTGACGGTGTTGGGCTTCACGTCGTAGGCGGCGGGCGCGTTGGCAAACTCGCCTTTGTTGGAACTGCTGACATTGAAACCGGTATCGACCCAGCCGTAGATCTGAACTTTGCTGTTCTGCCACCATTCACCATGGGGCCCGTTATAGAGAGCCGCCATCAGCGGCGGTAAATTCGTGTTGGGCTGACCGATCACGGGTGAGCCACCGTAAGGCCACACAGTGAACGGATACGGCGGATTCGATTCGGGCGCCTGATAGCCGCGAACTTTCGGATCCGGCCCGCCACCGCCGCGATCGTGCCAGTCGTCCGCGTACGCTTTCGCCAGACGCGGCCAGAAGCCTTTGGTCACGATGTTGGTCACAGCTGGATCGATCGTCAGGTCGTAAGCCACAGCCTTGCCCGGCTCGATTTGAAGCGGCGAAGCGGCGAGTTGCGCGTAGCCGGCCTTTTCCGCGGTGACCGAGTAGATACCGGAGGGGATCTGGGGAATCTGATAGGCTCCGTCCGGGCCGGTAATCGCTTTCCGGATGCTGCCGTCGTCGAGCTTTTTGGCGGTGATGACTACCGCCGTGACCACGGTTTTCTGTTTATCGCGGACTACGCCCGATATCGTGCACAGAGAATCCGCGTTGAGTGCAGTGGTTCCCAGCAGGGATACAGCGATGGCTATCAGGTTTTGGGTCATCCGGTATTTCATGCTGAATGCCCGAGTTTAGAAATCTGTTGATGAGGAACGCATAATTTTCTGATAATAAAGTTACACATGGAATGACGAAATTTTCTATGAGGGAAATAGAAAAAGTTCATCAGTACGCTAATCCGCGCTTGGCGAATGAGAATACAAGCTATTGATAAAAAACAAGTTATATGCACCGTGAAGCCGCAGGTACGAAGGGCCACTGATGACTTTTTTCTTAGCGCGAAAAGAGGGCGTAGGGAGTTCATCCGGGCGCTTCGCGGGATAAGGAAATGAACTCCGCCTGCTGGAAAACCGGTCGCCGGGGAGGGCGTCTTACAGTTCTAATTCGCCCCGGAGCTGCATGTCCGGAATGCTGAAAAGTTGCCTGATCACCACGCGTCCGATCTGGGCATCGAACTCGACGAAGGCGTCCTTCTTGCTGATCTCGGCCGAGAGGGGGAAAAGATACACGATGGCCAGGCCGTTGGCTCTTTGGAACACTTCCACGCGCAGGGGCTTCACGTCCGGTTTGCCGTCGCGGCGCAGCATTGCCAGGGCCTTGAGAGGATCGCCCAACTTAGTGGGATCGTCCTTGTAAGCCCCGCCGGGAATCCCATATACGGCAACCTTATAGCCGTCGCCTTCGAGGGTGGGAGGATCGATCTCGCCGGCCTTCAGCTCGGCCACGCGGATGGGGAGAGCCGTTTCCCAGCGCACGAGCACCTTGATGGCCTCGGCCGGGGGCGGAGTGTAGCCTTTGGTGAAGATGGTCTTGAGGGTCAGGTCCTCCAGGTTGGGTCCGGTTTTCTGCGCACCGACACCGTCGTAACCCACGCCCTTGGGTTGGCCCATATTCCCGCCCGCCCTGAGTTCATCCTCGCTCTGGCGGCGCGCCAAGCCCGCGTTCACCCACTTTGCCCAGGGAGAGTCGGTGAGTATCTGCCGGGCGTCCTGCACGGTCCAATCGGGAACCGCCTTGGTTTTCCACGGGGCGTCCGCGGCCAGCAGCAAAGCTACTGAAACGGGGAAAAGCCAGAACATGGGCGCGAAGGACCTAAAGAAACGTCGCATGTCAACATCATACGTCCCTTAGGCGCTTCCCGCTAAACTTGAATTTCGATCTTCCCTATGAAATTCACTTATGCCCGGGTGGGTATCGTCGCACTGGTCTGTTCTTATTCCGGCCGGGCGGCCACGCGACCGGATTCGGCCATACCGGGTCCCACGGCCGTTGCCACCAATGCCGACGCGAACTATTGCTTCGCCCGCGTACGAGGTCTCGATCCCGGCCGCCTTCCACCGGCCTACCTGGTGCTGCAGCTGCGCGTCAGGGTGGCGTATCGCAATGCCGGAGCACGCCCGCTGATTCTCCCGCTCGAGCGCGAAAGAACCGTTTACAGCGGGTTCAGACCTTCGGCGATGAATATATTCCATGAAGGACTGGATATCGTCGGGCAAGGCTTCAAAGCAATGAAGAACCTTCCGGCCGACGTGGGACCGGACAATCCGGTCGATCCGAAGAACGATGTTTTCACGGTGATTCCAGCCCGCGGCGAGATGACGCCGCCGCTGTTAGAGGATATTACGCTGCCGGTCAACCGCACCGCGCTGTTCCGGCACTATCCCGACCTGCGCGGCCACAAGGTATTCGTCAAATTACGGTTTGCGCATCGGGAGCTATCCACCACGCTGGCGACGGAGCTGTCGGACCGGTGGGCGCGCTTCGGTGTGCCGTGGACTGGAACTTTGACGACCAATACCTTCGAGATCGACGTTCCAGCCCAGCCACAAGCCTCCGCCTGCAAGGACAATTACTCGACTGTGAAGTAGGATCTACTTACCCACGGGCGGCCGGCTTACCCGGAATTGCGAACGGGTCAGTTCTTTCACATCCAGTTCGCCGTTCTTGTCGACATCGAGCCGGTCGAATTCCGCCGCCATGAAATTCATGTACTCCTGCTTCGAGATCTTTCCGTTCTTGTCGGTGTCCATCAGGAGAAGCAACTGCTTGACCTCATCCGTGCCCAGCGCAATCCTGTCCTGTCCTTTAGGCGAAGCCATCTCGGATTGAGCGAAGAGGACACCCGCAAATATGCCGCCCGCGAGTAACGCAACACTGAAGATGAAAAATACGACCGTCTGTTTTTTAACCATGATTGGCTCCCATTGGTACGGCGCCCACCCGAGGCGTGGGCGCCGTACCGGATTGTTTAGAATTTCACCATCAGATCGATATCGAACAGGAACTCGTCCCGGCGAAGGTCCGGGAACCAGACGCCGCCGTCGGCCGAGCAGAGCCCCTTGGTCAGGGTCCCCGACCCGGAATCGGTTCCGTCCATGCAAGCGTAATCGAGCGGGTTGCCGTTATTGGTTCCCGGCGGCGGTGTCAGGCCTCCATGGCCGGCCCAGTATGGAACGCTGGCATGGCGGTAATCGCCCTCGAAGCGGAAGGTGATCCACTGTTTGGGCATGTAGTCGAAAGTGCCAGAAACGTCCCAGGCTTTGTACGGGTCCCCGGGATTGAATGTAAAGTACGGAGAGTTCATAGCGGCCGAAGACGCGGTCTCTCCGTTGATTGGCGGAATCAGCACCAGATAGCGTCCGGGATTGTTGATCTGGCCGCCGCCGAGCGTAAAGGCGAACATGTCCTTGTGGAACCAGGTGCGGTCGTAGAGCATGTAGCCGATAAAGCTCTGCTTGGGATTGCCGTGGCTGTCGTTGTGGCAGCTCACACCCTCGCCAAACTCGCAGCCCAGGTCGCCCGTAAAGGTAAGTCCCATTTTGTCGATCAGATTCCCCGGCTTGTCGTAATACTTGATTTCAATACTGTTGTCGGTGTGGATGCGTCCGCGGTTCGGCGTGTAGAGGTCGTCGTGACCAAGAAGATATTCGTTTGAGACGATGTTCATCCAGGGGAACGGAGTGTATTTGACTTGTCCTCCCAGGCCCTTCCTTGAATTGGCGGAGGCGTAGGACTGCCATCCATTGATGAACCACGGCTCCAGCTTCAAATGATGCGTGGGGAAAATCTGAATTCGAATTCCCTGAAAAAACCACGGCGTGTTGGAAGAGACGTACGACGGCTGGTAGGCCCAGTTGTCAAAGTTGTAGTAGCTGAACAAGCCGACGTAGGACATGAAGATGCCGGCGTCGATGTTCATCCCTTTCATCCAGTTGATGTGGTACCCGCCATACGCTTCCGAAAGGTAGCGATCGGCATCGTTGAGATTCCATTGGCCCTTGGCATAGCTGGCGTCATTGCGGATCGTCGCTTCCGAATACTCGCCGAACTGGGTCATAAAGCGCGCGCGCACGTTATCCCAATGGAAATCGCCGCCGATGCCGAGCTGTTCGAGCTGGATTTCGTTCGACCGGAACAGTTCGCTCGATCCGCCCATCGAGTTGTCGATCGGCTTATTAAAGTCGTAGGTATAGGTCAGGTCGGCGCGGATTTCCGGCGTGAAGAACTTCGAATCGAAAGCGGTGTCGTGGTTGCGCGGGTTGCCGTTCAACCAGGTCCAGTCCCAATCCGCGAACGGAGTATTGTTGTCCACTTCGGGAGCTGGAGGCGCTGCCTGAGGGGCGGGCGCATTGGGTCCCGGAGCGGGTGGAAAGGCCGCGGATGCCGCCGGCGCCTGGGGATCCGGATAGGGCGATGCCGCCGGCTTGTCGAAGGCGGAAAGCGGCGGCAGGGTCAGTGACGCAACGGCCACCGGGTCTGCGTCCGATTTATCTTTATCGCGCGAGATCAGCGCCGGCATAACAGGTTCAACCGGCGCGGCGGGCGTGACGGGGGTCACAGCCATCGCGATATCGGCTCTTGCAGCTCTGCCTGCAATAACCTGAACCGAAGAAACTATTGCGTCGGGATAGCCATCGGATTGCGCCGTGACCGTCCAGGTTCCGGGCGCCAGATCGGCAAACGTATAGATTCCGTCGCTGCCAGCCACGGTGGCGCGCAAGATGTTGGATGCAAGGTTGGCCACAGTCACGGTGGCGCCGGCGACGGGAACTTTAGCGGAACTCCGAACCAGCCCCGTGATCGCCCCAACCGTGATTTGCGCATGCGCCGGTGCGGCGGCTCCGGTGGTCAGTTCCTCCGCGCGAGCCCCTTGTACGGTCTGAAATCCAATCAGCGCGGTCAGCGTGCAAAGCCCGACAACACCACGCGCCCGATTTGCAGTCATATAAGTTTTCATGTTGTCTTTCTCTTCCTCTTTCGTACCCAGCGGGACCCAAAAAGCTATTGCCAACGTTGCAAATACTTCACCTGGATTGCCCCCACTTGGAGTTGAGTTTAGGAATGGCTGGCTTAAAAAGGCATAACCAGACCGTCAGTGCGGCCCTTATGGCCATTCGATAATTTCGATGAAGTCCATAGAAAAACTTCATATGAGCTTTCTGACCCACATAGCTTTCGATCTGCGTGTTTTCGCCCATCTGCTTCACTGCCGAGCCCAAAAACTCGCTCCGGGTTGGTAATTGGGCAACTGAATGGCCACACCGGAGTCAGAATGTGACAAACTATCTCTGCGGGTATCGGCTGATATGAGAGCGCGCCGCTCTAAGCTCCGGGCTTGGGTCTGCGGGACCCTGTTCGCCTTGATGGCGTCACCGGTGCGGTCCTTTGGCGAGAGACCGCCCGAGGATCCCGAAAAGGTGACCGCCAGCCTCCGGCAGATTGCCAGCGAGCTTAATAATGCGGTCAAGAGCTACCAGGCGCATCTGGATCATGAAATTGCCCTGCATGACCGCGGCTACCGCGCGAAGACCGGTCAGCGAATTCCCGGCGCCGATAACGATCTGATCGGCGGTCCACCCGATCTGGTGGAGACCGCCACGCGCAAGCTCTTTGCCGCCCGCATGATGGCCGCGCGCAGTCCGGGCTATGCACCCGCCCCCATTGCCGATTGCGACCGTATCCAACTCCTGATCGAGGAGGCGCGCAGCCGTTTGAACATCGCCAGCGACCTGACCCGGTGGCTCTTCGTGGTATCGGCAAAGGATCTGAGCATCCAGGGGAACGCGGAACAGAAGGTGAAAAAACGTGAGTTCCTGCGGGCCCGCGATGCCGCCGAGGAGGCTGCGAAGAAGGCTTTCGTCACCCTCCCCATTCCCCTGCCGGGCGCCGATTCCCCCCAACAACAACGTGAAAGAGCCTGGGACCTGATGGCCGCCAGTCTGCCCAGGGATCAAAAAGGCGATCAGAAGGCCGAGCCGCTGAAAGATGCGCCGGTTCTCCCCATCCACTTCGAGATCGGCAAGCGAGTTACCCTGGTCAATGAGCATTACGGCCGCGTGACTCTGACGGATTCGGGACTCGAGGACCAACAGGGCCGCCACCTCTTCTATCAGGAGGAATGGATGCTGCGACATCTTTCCGGGACGCCTGGCTCGGCGGGGGAGAGCGATCTGATCGTGTCGGAAAGATGGGCGGTCGCCGTCAATACCAGGACCGGGCAGCACACTCTGCTGAGACGCTATCAGCCACGGGAGTTCCGCGGCGATTTTGACGATCTGTACAAATTCCGTGGAACCGATTATGTCTCGACAGCGAAGCCGGCCGTTCGTTCAGCTCCACCCTCGACAGACGATCTGACGGCGGCCGTGGAATCGGTGGAAACAGCTCGGGAGGCGCTCAGCAATGCGGTTATCGATTTCAAGCGGCGCATACGAGAGGCTCTTGCCGACAACGACGATTGGCTGGCGGCGCAGAATAAACTGGCGCTCGACGACGACTTGCCGAGCGACCTGCGCGAGAATCTTTTCGCGATCCGGGGCCACTTGGCGCGGACGGCCAAACTTCTGGACGGGGAGAATAACGTGCGCAGCGCCGCCGACCAGGCCGGCGGGAAGGCGCGAACGCTTGAAGCGCTGCTGGCGTGGATCAACGGAAATGCCCTCGAGCAGGAAAGTCCCGCCCAGGATTCGCGCGCTTTGCTTGAGGTAATGCATCGCGCCGATACCGCCATGATCCTGACGCGATCCCTAGAGCCGCAGGCCCGCGCCGCCTTGCCGCCAGCTGAAGCAGGGCGCGAAGCGCAGTTTCCGGCGTTCCGCAACAATATGATTGTGCGGCTGCGGGGCGTGGGTGCGCCGGCCGATCCGGGCGGGACCATACTTTGCAGGCAGGAAGTGTGGCGGGTCACGACATCGTCCCGAGGGACCCGCGAGGTTAAGCGAACCATCACGATGATCGAACTGCACCCGGCAACCGGGTCACAGATTCCGATCACCCGGGAAGTGAAGTATTACCCGATCGACGCCGGCGAAGTACTGGAAGAAGTCTTCGACGAGAACGCGGCTCAACCGTAGCGGAAAGCGCAGGCCAAAGGACTACTCCACAATGAGGCTGGTGACCCAGTCGGTGCGGATAGCTTCTTCGGCCGGACAGGCCAGGGGCGCGGCGTCCAATATGGCGTCGACGAAGTTTTCCACCAACGGGTAGTGAACGTTGGGGTGGGTGGGCAACAGTTCTTCCCTCCCCGCATAGCGCAATGCTGGTGCGCCCAGAGGATCGAGGTTGATCTCGCCCTCGGTGCCGATCACGCGAAATTGATCGCGGACCACGCGGGAGTTCCAGCGCACGTCGATGACGCCGCGCACCTGGTTCGAATATTCAATCAGGACGGTGGCGCAATCTTCCACCTCGAGGCGATGCACGACGTTGGAGCGCATGCCGGTGGCACGGACGGGCTCGCCGAAGAGGAAATTGAAGGCGTCGATACGGTGCGAGCCGATGTCGTAGAGCGGCCCGCCGCCGGCAATCGCCGGGTCGTGCAGCCAGGGGCGATTCATATTCTCCAGCCAGCCGTGGCAGTTGGATTCGGCGAGCAGCGGCTGCCCGATGGCTCCCTCGGCAATCAGCTGTTTAGCGCGGATCAGTTTGGGATACAGGCGCCGATAGTAGCCGATGCCCAGCAAACGGCCGCTTTCCCGAGCCGCCGCCTCCATGGACTGCGCTTCCATGTAATTGAGCCCCGATGGCTTCTCGCAGAGGACGTGCTTGCCGGCGCGCAGGCAGGCGATGGTCTGCGGTGCATGCAGCGCCACCGGGGACGCGACGTACACGGCATCGATGCCGTCGTCCTCCAGAGCTTCCTCAATCGTAGTAGAAGCGCGCACACCTGCGTACGCCCCGGCTTTCGCGGGATCGCGCGTCAGCAATCCGCGCAGAGTGCTCCGCGGTTCGCTCAAGATTGCCGGGATGACGCGTTTGCGCGTAACATCGCCGATGCCGATTACCAGCCAATTGACCATTTACGTATCTATAATGTGCGGACGGGCAGCGAGACCACATCGTCTATTCGCATAGTCTCCTTTACGACGTATGGCTCACCATACCTGACGCCGATCAGATTGCCGTAAAAACGCGCCATGGCGGCGAGGCGTTCGCGGATCTCCGGTTCGTCGGGAAACAGCATCGCGCCTTCCGTTTCAACGGGTCCATATTGCGAGCGGTACGCCAGCAGCGATTCCATGCGCCGGTCGAAATACTGCGTGATATCGACGACGAACGAAGGCGTCACATTGGCATAAATGGACGCATATATTATTTTATGCGGGCGGTGCGGCTCGGTGTATTGATCGATCTTCTTCAGACCGGCGAGAAAGCAGGCTTCGTAGCCGATTTCCGAGGCGCGGTAATGATCGGGATGGCGGCCCTCCCAATAGGGCAGGATGACGGTGCGCGGCCGCAACTCCCGGATGCGGTGGGCCAGCGTCATGCGTCCCGCCATGGAGTTTTCGAGGCGCGCGTCGGGAAAATGCAGATTTTCGCGGTGGGAAACTTTCAGGATGCCCGCCGCCACCTCCGCTTCGGCGACGCGGATCTCGGGCGATCCGCGCGTTCCCATATCCCCGGCGGTCAGATCGATGATGCCGGTGCGATAGCCCGCCTCCGCCATGCGGAGCATGACGCCGCCGCAAGTTTGTTCCACATCGTCGGGATGGGCGGCAATCGCCAGCAGATCGATCATGGCGGCTACCAATACACATCGCGCCGGCGGGCATAGTAGCGATTACGGGTTCCCATAACGGTGACCAGAATCATGCCCGTGATGAAGCCGCCGATGTGCGCAAAGACCGCCACGCCAGGATCGTTCACCTGAGTTTGCGCGATGGAGCCGTAGCCGCTGAACAACTGGAGCACGAACCAGTAGACGAGGATGAATGCGGCTGGTATTTCGACCGTAGTCAGGAAGATGAAGATGAAGACCAGGGTGTGAATACGGGCGCGCGGAAACTTGACCAGGTAAGCGCCCATCACTCCGGCGATCGCGCCGCTGGCCCCCACCGTGGGCATGCGCGAATCGTGATTAAAAGCCACCTGGACCATTCCCGCGATGACTCCGCAAAGCAGATAAAAGGCCAGAAATTTGCTGTGACCCATGGCATCCTCGAGGCTCTTGCCGAAGGCCCACAGGAACAACATATTGCCGATGATATGGGCCCACCCGCCATGCACGAACATCGAAGTCACCAGAGTCACCGGACGCAGGTGCGCCGGCACCACGCCGTAGCGAGTCATGAAGTAGTTGAGGGAGTAATCGTCCTGCGTCAGTTCATAAAAAAAAACCAGCGCGCAGGCCACGATGAGCAGAGTAGTGACGATGGGGGCGCTGTAGGTGGGGCGGTCGTCGCGAAGCGGAAACATTAGTAAGTTTGCGCCCGGCCGGCGGTCTCCGGCGCGCTCCTGCGTTCACCGTGAGCGAGCAGATTCCGCGCTTCTTCAAGGCTCGCGATGCGCCCCCGCGCGCCCGGCGCAGTACAGTTCAGCGCTGCCATCGCATTGGAAAAATCGAGGGCTTCGGCGATGGGCATGCTCTGCAAAACAGAATAACAGAATGCGCCGTGGAACACGTCTCCCGCGCCCGTGGTATCGAGGCAGTTGACAACAAAGCCCGGCGAATATACAAAGCGATTTTCGATCGAGGCAAGGGCCCCGTGCGCTCCCAGAGTCATCGCCGCCACGCGCATGCCGTACTTTCCCTGAATCGTCCGAAGCGCCTGGAACGGATCTTCGATGCCGGTCCAGCGCGTCGGGAATTCCGAACTGCCAACCAGATAATCCACGAAGGGCAGAACCTTATCGAAGCCGGCGTAAATGGTGTCGACGTCGACCGTGACCGGGATCCCATGTTCTCGCGCGATGCGGGCCGCGTGCGCCACTGCCGGCGTGTCGTGCCCGTCGATATGAAGCAGACGCGCGCAGGTGATCTGCTCGGGCGCGATTTGCTCCGGTGAAATGGTCAGGCAGTCGGGCCGGCTCCAGAAGACGGTACGCTCGCCCGTCGATTCATCAACCACGATATAGGCAGATTGGTTGGGGCAGTTGACGCGCTGCTGCACGTGATCGATGTTGACGCCCGAGCCAGTCAGGCTTTCGAGCTGGATGCGGCCGCGCAGATCGTCGCCGATGGTCCCGATGTATTTGGCGCGCAATCCGAGTTTCGCGCAGGTGACCATGGCGGTGGCGACTTGCCCGCCCACCGAATAGCACTCGCCGTGAAACGGCACTTTGCCCCCGTAGGCCGGAAAACGCGGCACACGAAGCATGGTGTCAGTCGCATTCAGACCCACACCCACCACATCGAAGGCCGCGGCGCTATCGAGATCAGCCATGCTCCGGCGCCTTGAAATGCTTGCTGAGCTTGAGGCCCTGCTTTTGATACGACGAACCGATGCCTTCGCCGTACAGCATTTTGGGCCGTTCGAGCAGATGTTCGAAGACCAGGCTGGCCACCACCTGGCCATCCTCCAGAATGAACGGAACCTCGTGGGAGCGCACTTCGAGAACGGCGCGCGTGCCATTGATCTCGCCAGATCCATAGCCGAATCCCGGATCGAAAAATCCCGCGTAATGGATGCGGAATTCGCCGATGGTGGGGTCGAACGGCACCATTTCGGCGGCGTAGGCGGGAGGGATGCGGACCTTTTCGCGCGAGGCGAGGATGTAGAAATCTTCGGGGTCGAGAATCAAAGAGCGGCTGTCGTTGCGGCGGATTGGATCCCAGAAATCTTCGGCATCGTAATACTGGACGCGGGCGAGATCGATCAGCGGGGCGTGCTTCCGAGCCCGATAACCGATGATGGGAGACCCGTCGATTCCGGTGAGATCGACCGACAGGCGCAGGCCGTTCTGAATGGCCGCTTCGCCGCGGCTCTCGTCCGGCATATAGATGAGATCTTCTTCGCGCGCCAGTTGACGCAGCAGCGAATCGGAGGGCAGATATTCGCCCTGGAATAAACGCAGTTGCGACAGGCGATCACCCTGGCGAACGACCACGCTGAAAGTTCGCGGGACCACCTCGGCGTAGAGCCGGCCCTTGTATCCGGCGGGAACAATTTCGAAGCGGCGGCCTTCGTCGGTGATCAGGCGCGTAAAGATATCGAGGCGCCCCGTGGAGCTCTTGGGATTGGCTTTGCCGGAAATGCCGGGGGGCAGCGCCAGTTCCTCCTGCAGCGGGACGATATACACGCAGCCTTTTTCGAGAACGGCCGGCCGCGAGAGGTCGAGCGTATGCAGCCGGTAGCGCTCGAGTTTGCTCGTAACCGTGGCCGTGCCGGCGGCGAGAAAACTGGCGCGCACGCGATAGGCCTCCGAACCGAGCCGCAGATCGATGGAGGAGGGCTGCACCTGCTCGGGGAGAAAAGCGGTGCGGGCGTGAATGGCCCCGCTCGAAATCATTTTCTCCAGCGCCTGCGAGGGCAGCACGCCGTTGGGGGTTTGGATTTCGTCAGTCATGCGGCGAAGTTTCCATCATGTCATGCGCATTGCGCGCGCGTGGACAGGCGCCGCCTCACTCAGGAAAGAATCCTCCGGGGCCAAGCCAGGACTCCGCGATGCCTGCCAGAGCGCCGAACGTAACTATCTGGATGTGGGATAGCCGATAGTGCAGCGGCTGTCCATAGTGCCCCGGCACATGCCACGTGTGGTCGAGAAAAAGCTCAGACTTTTCGACTTGGCGCGGTGAGGTTGTCATCGTGCCATCTGCGGCGTAATCGACCTGCCACAAGCGTCCCGTCGGGACAACCAGAACCGGCACAATCACCCTTCGGAACGGTGGCGATGCCTTGCTGCATAACGTACGTATCAAGTCGTGGCAGCTATTGACAGCCTGATTCAATTTTTCAAATGTCGCTTCGTCATTGCGGGTCAATTCTTTACTCGTGTCCCGGCCCACCTGATCTGTTTTCTTGCCTACCATGCCCTCGGGTTTGTAAGGAGAGGCGTCCCCTGTAACAGGCCGAATTACCCAATTGATGGTTACTTGAGGGCGGCACACGACGAGGTCGTGGAACGCCTCCTCAGGGGTTCGTGGGACCGCACTCACCAGAAGCGGGTTATTCGGTCGAAGATTCTTGCATTCGACCGCGAGCGCAAGTGTCGAGTCCCCGCGGTCCATAGTCGCGCGAATATCGAACTGCCTCACCTTGTCCGTCACCGGGTCGCAGTACGTCCCGGAATGAAGACAATTGAAGCCGTCAGCCCGAAGCTGAGCCAGGACCCGCATCTCAAATCCGAAATCGGAATCGGTGGTAGCGAACTCCAACAGGTCGGCCGCGGCGATCGGGGTGTCGTTGAGTCTTGCCACACTACCCGCTTCTACGGCCGCCGCAACCGGGCCGCCACCTCTGGGCCAAGCATCGAGTAATGCCGCATGTTCCAGGAATAAATCGTTTCGGCCCCGGCCTTGATCGCGCATGCGGCCAGCAAGGCATCATAGATTGACCCTCCTGAAATGCCAAGCGCCGCCGATTTCTCCAGCGCGCGCACATATTCGCCGACATCGAGCGCGACAATCGAAAGCCGTTCGCGGATCTCGGCTACAAGTAACATCGCCTGGTCCCCCTCTGCGCTGCCACGCAGAAAATGATCCGCCCCGGCATTCTCGTAACCGTCGAATAAAGCTCTGCCAGACTATGCACGCCACAGCAGGCGGTCTGCTTGTCGGCCTGTAGAATCGCGGAGGTTGTCCAGGTCGCGTTCCTCACGGATCAGATGCAGCATCTCGTCCGTCTGCTGCGAGGTCATGGGCTCACCCACACCAATCACCCACACACCGTGTTCCTTGATGAGAGGCTCCGTTTCCCGCAGCGGGCGCAGCGTGATCTGGTCGTCCGCACAATCCATTTCAAGCGAATCGCCGGGCTTGAGATTCAACTCTTCCCGGAAAGTCTCTGGAATCGCTACCCGACCATCTCCGTCGATTGTCAATCGTGTGTGCATGTGCCGCCTGTCCGCTAATACCATTCCACGTCGCGTCTTCCCGGAACTCCCGGCTCTCCAGTGCCGATGCGGCGAAGTTTCCATCATGTCACGCGCATTGCGCGCTCGGGCGAATTCACGTAGGCTGAAGTAGCATGCAGATCGCTCTCCCCGAACTCAAAGCGCCCGCGACCCTGATTCTCGACGATGAGAAAGGGCTCAGCGACGAACAATACCTGAGGTTCTGCAAAGCCAATCCGGATCTGCGGCTTGAGCGCACGGCACAAGGGGAGATTGTTATCGTGCCACCAGCCGGAGGGGACTCGGATTACAGATGTGCGGATACCATCGGACAGTTGCGAAACTGGGCCAGGAGGGATGGCCGCGGCAAAGCGTTCGGGTCGAGCATTCAGTTTTGGCTGCCGAACGGAGCGGCGCTATCTCCGGATGCCGCCTGGGTCTCCAACCAGCGGCTTGCCAGGCTGACGAAAAAACAACGCGGAGAGTTCCTGCGCCTGGCACCCGAATTCGTGGTGGAAGTGATGTCGCCGAGCGATCGCCTCGCGGCAGCGCAAAGGAAGATGAGAGAGTGGCTCGCCAACGGCGTGGAACTCGCCTGGCTGA
This sequence comes from Bryobacteraceae bacterium, assembly GCA_050015835.1. GTDB lineage: Bacteria > Acidobacteriota > Terriglobia > Bryobacterales > Bryobacteraceae > BOG-234. Next base: position 16,159 of record JBEKAQ010000014.1, read on the forward strand.
TCCATGGAGATGCGCGTCGCGTTTATGTTTATCGCCAGGGCTGCGAACCCCAACTGTATTCAGGCATCGAAACCCTGGCCGGCGAGGGCCCTGTCGAAGGCTTCACCCTCGAACTCGGTGAGATCTGGGCAGGTCTCTGACCTTTCTATGTGCTCCGGCACTAAACACTGTCTGAAGGGTCTTTTTGATCGCGCTGGCGGCGACCGCCATTATTACCACGCTGCCGGACATCAAACGCTGCATCAGAACCGGCACCTTAGAATCGGCGCCATGTAAGCGCTGCACGAGCCGCTACCCCCATTGACTCCCGGCCGCCGACGTAATAGCATCCCCACTGATGTTGAATCGCCGTGATTTTTTCCGAGCCGGTCTGGGAGCGGCTGTCGCCTTCCGCGCCGCACATGCCATGCCGGGAGATAAGTTCCGCTGGGCCTGCACTTCGGGCATGTTCAAGGCTATGGATGGCCAGCCCGACTCTACCCTCAAGATGCTCTCGGCTTATGGTTTCGAGGGGCTCGAAGCCAGTATGTTGCTCGAGCAATCCTGCGGGAGCGCGCGGGCGCTGAAAACCAGAATGGATCACTATGGGGTCGCCTGCGCCAATTATTGGGGCAGCGGCGAATACTACGATCCGGCGAATCCCGCCAGGGTTCGTGCCACCGTCGAGGACAACATCTCTTTGGCGCGCGACCACGTGGCCGTTTGCGGCGGGCACTGTCTTAAGGTCAATCTGACGATGCGGGACCTGGCCGCTCATCCGGTTCCGAACTGGTGGACCACGGAACAGCTGGGCGTACTCGCCAAAACCCTGAATGAGATCGGTAAAGGCTGCATGGATGCCGGCGTCCGGTTCGCCTTCCATCCTCACAACTGGACCCTGATCGACGCCAACTACGCGGAAGTGAAGCGCATCATGGATCTGACCGACCCGAAATATGTGTTTATGGTCGCCGATACAGCGCACCTGAGCCTGGGCGGCGTCGATCCGATCAAGTTTGTAAACGACTGGTTTCCGCGCATCGCCGATGTACACCTCAAGGATGTCATCGTCAAATACAGCCCGGCAAAGTCGGGGTGGAAGGGTCCGGCACCCAGCAAAGAAGAACACGCGAGGGATAACCTCTATAAGCCATTCGGTACCGGCGGCGTCGATTTCGTGGGATTCCTCGGCGCGCTCCGGACGAAGGGATACGACCGCTGGGTGTCGCTCGATTTCGATCCGCCGCGTCCCAATGAAGGGTCGCTCGAAGAGAATATGAAATTCCGGCGTAAGTACGTGATCGAAACCTTACACGGCTCGCTGAAAATGTAGAACAGGCGCTACCGCCTGTTCATTCTTGCCCGTTACAGCGGGATTCCCATCGTCTTCTGAATGTAGTTGGCCGTGATGCGCGCGCTTTCCTTCGGCGGCCGCCAGGGCGAGGTATCCAGTTCCACCACCAGAAATCCTTTCCACTGGATGCTGTCGAGATACGCCTTGAGCGCGAGAAAATCCACGCCGCCATTGCCCAATGGGAAGAAATAGGGATCTTTCATCTGATCCACCGAGGGAGCCGGAACGTTTTTCGTCCCTCCCCGGTCCTCGGGTTTGGTGTCCTTGAGATGAAATTCGACCACGCGGTGGCCCAGTTTTTTCGCCAGCGCGAGGGGATCCATGCCGGCCATCGTAATGTGGCCGGTGTCCAGCGTGAGTCCGACATACTTCGGATCGGTGTTCGCCATCACGTAATCGATCTCGTGCTGGTTCTGGAACTGGCTGCCCAGATGAGCGTGCGGGCCGAACCGCATGCCCAATTCCTCGTAAATGCGTTTGCCGAGGATGTTCAGCGTTTCGGCAATGTTCTTGAGATCCTCGTCCGTGGTACCTTCGGGGCGCCGGCCGCCCAGGTTTGTCTTCTGATGGTCGGCGCCGAACTTCTTGCTGAAGCGAACCACGCCCATGTGGTTTTCGATCACGGCCTGACGCCGCGCCGGATCCTCAAAATGCGTATCGCCTCCGCGCGCGCCACCGGTGATGGCCACGAAACGGACGCCGATCTTGTCCATCTTCTGCTGCAAGCCCCACGCGTCGTTCGGATAATACTGGCTGAGCGCCGTGGCGAAGGCTTCCACGTAGTGAAAACCCACTTCGCGCGCCTCGGCGAAGCCTTTGAAAGGATCGCCTTCCCAGCCTCCGCGAGTATTCGTGGTGTAGCCGATCCGGTATCTTGGCTCGGCGCCGAATATGCGCGTTACCGTCGCGGCAGCCGCGGAAGCGGATAGAAGAAACTGTCTGCGATTCATGTGGTCAACTTATATCACGTTTTGAAGGGATACCAGGTAAGCTGGAAGCAATGACTGAAGTGCAGCCGATCTCGATCTCTCTCTTCGATAACGTGGCAAAGCTGGCCGCGGCGTCTCCCCGCCTGCGCATGAATCATAACTTTCATTCCGACGCCACCGACAACCCGCATCGCTTTCTCAATGTCCTGCTGCAGGGAACCTATATCCGGCCGCATCGCCATTCCAACCCACCGAAAGCCGAATCTTTTCTCGTGCTCGAAGGCGTTGCGGACGTGATCGTTTTCGACGATGACGGAACCGTCAAGGCGCGTTACCGCCTGGGCGAAGAGTCTATGGAAGGTCGTCTATGGGGTGTAGATATAGCGCCTGGAGTGTGGCATACCATCCTGCCGCGCAGCGCGCGCGTGGTGTGCTTCGAAGTGAAGCCCGGGCCCTGGGTGCCAGCGACCGACAAAGAGTTCGCGGACTGGGCGCCGGCTGAAAACGATCCGCGCGCCGCGGCGTATTGCAAGGCTCTTCTGGGTTAGAGCGCCGGAACCGCCGGCTGTTGCGGAATCGCCGCCCCATCGGTTCGCGGATCGCTCGCCCCGAAGTTCACGCCCTTCTTCGAATCCCGCATCACCGCCTCGCCGTTCCCCATCGCCCCCGAAAACGCTCCCACAGGTTCGATCACATGCCCGCGCCGCGCCAACTCCCGCCTCACCGCCTCGGGGATACGCGATTCCATCTGCACGTCGCATCCATCGAAGGTATTCTTGGTGAATCGTGCCGCTTCGAGCGCCATCTGGATATTCATCCCGAAATCCACCACATTGGCCACAAATTGCGCGTGCGCCTGCGACTGATTCCAGCCCCCCATGATGCCGAACCCCATCGTCACGTCTCCCCGGCGCATGAACGCGGGAATAATCGTGTGCAGAGGGCGTTTCCTGCCCGCCACCGAATTCGGTTTGCCCGGCTCCGGATCCATCCCCGCGCCGCGATTGTGCAATGAGAATCCAGTTCCCGGCGCCACCATCCCGGTCCCGTACCCTTCATAATTACTCTGAATCAGCGACACGATATTGCCGTCTTTATCGATGGCGGACAGATAGATCGTCTCCCGCCCATGCGCCTCCAGCAGCAGCCGGATCTCGGAGGGGAGCACCTTCGCGCCGGCCTTTTTCGCATCGATCGATGCGGCCCGCCGCTTCGCCAGACGCTTCGAAAGCATCTCGTTCACCGGCACCGGCCCGAATCGCGGATCCCCGACATACCGCGCCATATCCGCATAGGCCAGCTTTTTCGCCTCGATCATCACGTGCAGCGCCGCCACCGAATTGTGCCCGTAATCCTGCAGCGGGAAATGCTCCATGATGTTCAACATGGAGAGGGCCGCGATGCCCTGGCCATTGGGCGGCAGTTCGAAAATTTCCCAGCCGCGGTAGGTGGTGGAGATCGGATCGACCCATTCCGGCTCGAACTCCGCGAAGTCATCCAAAGTATGAGCGCCCCCTTGCTCCCGCAGGAACGCCACCAGGTTCTTCGCCAACTTGCCTTTGTAGAAACCGTCGCGCCCTTTCGACGCGATGCGCCGCAGCGATTTAGCCAGCGCAGGGTTTTTAAAGGTGTCACCCAGCTGTGGCCGCTTGCCGCCGGGCATGTACGTCTCGCGATACCCCGGCTGCTGCAGGAGCCCCTCGCCGATCCATGAGCGTGCACCGATTTCCGGCAGAGGAAATCCGGTCTCCGCATAGAAAATCGCCGGCGCCAGCAGCTCCGAAAACGGCTTTTTCGCGAAGCGCTTGCGCAGTGCGTCCCATCCCGCCACGCATCCAGGCACCGTGATCGCGTTGGCGCCGGTCCGCTCGATCTGCGCAATGCTCGTCAGCGCCTTCGGAGTCCACCCGCTGGAGTTCAGCCCGTAGAGCTTGCCGGTCTTCGCGATGTACACGATGGCGAAGAGATCGCCGCCGATCCCGTTGGCATACGGCTGCATCAAGCCAAGGACCGCGTTGGCCGCGATGGCCGCATCGACGGCGTTACCGCCGGCTTCGAGAATCTTCGCGCCGGCTTGCGAGGCGAGAAACTGCGACGCCGCCACGATCCCGTAATTCGTCACGATCATCGAACGCGCCTGCTCGCGCTGTGCATTAACGGTAGTCGCAACTTGCTCACGGGACGCCATGACGTAATCGTATCCCCCACCTTCACCACGGCCCAACATCCTGATAATCTGATGAATGCGATGATCACCCACACCACCAGCCGCCGATCCTTTCTTCGGGTAACTGCATTAACCGGAGGCGGCGTGATGCTGGCGCTGTGCGCCGATCCGCTGGAGAAGCTCTTCGCGCAGGAGGTCCGCCCGCCGCGCGCGCCCTTCCCCCGCACCATGCCGCCCAGCGCTTTCATCAGCGTTGCAGCCGATGGGACCGTGACCATCCTCGCCAAGAATCCTGAAGTGGGTCAGGGAATTCGCACCACTCTGCCCATGCTGATCGCCGAAGAGCTGGATGTGGATTGGAAGAACGTCAAGGTCGTCCAGGCCGAGCTCGACGAGGCGAAATTCGGACCGCAGCGATCCGGCGGAAGCACGTCGACGCAGGCCAATTGGGATCCACTGCGCAGGGTGGGTGCGGCCGGCCGCGCCCTGTTCATCGCGGCGGCGGCGGAAACCTGGAACGTGCCCGCGGCGGAGCTCTCGACCGCATCCGGCACGGTGTCGCACCAGCGCACCAATCGCAGCATCAGCTATGGCGAACTGGCGGCGAAAGCGGCGACGCTCACGCCTTTGGAACTCTCAAAGGTCACCCTGAAGGATCCGAAGAATTACACCATTATCGGCAAGACAACGCGTGGCGTGGATACCAACGCGATCGCCACCGGGAAGCACCTTTTCAGCCTCGACGTCACCGTGCCGGGAATGTTGTGGGCCGTCTACGAGAAGTGCCCTGTGTTCATGGGCAAGGCGGTCAACGCCAATCTCGACGAGATCGAAAATCAACCGGGCGTCCGGCACGCATTTATTATCGAAGGGACCAAAATCCCCGGGGGCCTGCATAGCGGCGTTGCCATTGTCGCCGATAGTTACTGGCAGGCGAACACCGCGCGCAAGAAGTTGAAAGTCGCCTGGAACGAGGGCGAACTGGCTCAGGAGTCGAGCGCCGCCCACGAGCGGCGCGCCGAGGAGTTATTCAACCAGCCGCCCACCATGGTGCTGCGTAAGGATGGCGATCCCGACGCGGCGCTGCGCTCGGCCGCGAAGGTGCTGGAGGCCCGCTATTCCTTCCCGTTCATTTCCCACGCGCAGCTCGAGCCCACCAACTGCGTGGCGCATTATAAGGAGGGCCAGATCGAATTGTGGACTCCGAGCCAGGCGCCTGGCCAGGGACGTTCCGAAGTGGCCGCGTTGCTGGGCATCCCGGAGAGTGCCGTAACCACGCATCTCATCAAGGCCGGTGGCTGTTTCGGGCGCCGCCTCGACAACGATTACGCCCTCGAAACGGCGCTGATTTCGAAAACCGTCGGCGCTCCCGTCAAGCTGCAGTGGACGCGCGAAGACGATATGGGGCACGACCACTATCGCGCGGGCAACTTCCACTCTCTGAAGGCGGGCCTCGACGCGAGCGGCAAGCTGATCGCGTGGAAGAACCATATGATCAGCTTCGGCGACGGCAAGTATTTCGGACGCGCGGCGGGGTCGCCGGGTACGCAGAGTCCGGCCGGCTGCGTTCCCCACTTCGACATGTCGGCTTCCGTTATCGCTTCGAAAGTGCCGCTGGGATCGCTGCGCGCCCCTGGCAACAACGGGCTCACCTTTATCTATCAATCTTTCATCGATGAACTGGCGCACGCAGCGGGCAAAGATCCGGTCGAATTCCGTATCGAGCTTTTGCAGGCGCCGCGTGTGCATAATTCCACCGATCCCGACGTCGACATCGACCGCATGATGGCGGTTCTGAAGCTGGCGGTCGAGAAGTCGGGCTGGAAAGCGGGTCAGAAGTTCCCGGCGGGAACGGGCCGTGGATTCGCCATCCTCGATAACCATGGGTTCGTCGCCACCGTCGCCGATGTCCGGGTTGAGGGGGGCACTAAGGTTAAGGTGGAAAAAATCCTGACCGTACTCGATCTGGGCAGCCAGATCGTCAACCCCGGCGCGGCGCAGAACATGGTGGAAGGGGGCGTGATCGAGGGCATGAGCCAGATGCTTTGGGAGATCTCAATCTCAAACGGCCGCGCCGCGCAGACCAATTACCATCAATACCCGACGGTTCGCATGACGCAGGCGCCGGCGCAGGTCGAGGTGCATTTCATCAAGACCGATAACCCGCCGACGGGGCTGGGCGAGCCGATGTTGCCGCCGGTTCTGCCCGCCATCGCCAATGCGATCTTCGCGGCCACGGGGAAACGGATCCGCGCGCTGCCCATGACAAAAAGCGGCTTTTCGTTCATCTAAACAGCGGCAAAGCACGCAATTTCTGTGCCAAAGAACGCATAAGCACAGCTGTCGAATGTTACAGCCCTGATAATACAGCGGTTACGCGATTGCATATTCGGCAGTGTGAACATGGGCACAATTGAGGCCGTTCGGGGCAGCGTTGTGGACGTAACGTTCTCCGACCGCATTCCCTCGCTCTACCATGTGCTCCGAGCCGGCGCGGAAGCCGACGTAATCATCGAGATCCTCTCCCACCTGGATGCCCAGACGGTTCGGGGCATCGCGCTCAATTCCACCCGCGGCCTGTCGCGAGGTTCGCCCGTCGTCGACACGCACGAACCGCTCAAAGTCCCGGTTGGCGAGCGCGTCCTCGGGCGCATGTTCGATGTCTTTGGCGCGGCCATCGATAATCTGGCCCCCGTCGAGGGTGGAGAGTGGCGTTCGGTGCATGCGGCGCCGGTCCCCTTGGTTCGCCGTACCACTACGTCGGAAGTTTTCGTGACCGGGATCAAGGCTATCGACGTCCTCGCTCCGCTGGAACGCGGCGGCAAAAGCGGCCTGTTCGGCGGCGCGGGCGTGGGCAAAACCGTCCTTATCACCGAGCTCATCCATAACGTCATCGGCCATCACAGCGGCGTCAGCGTTTTCTGCGGGATCGGCGAGCGCTGCAGGGAAGGCGAGGAGCTGTATCGTGAAGTGCAGGCCGCCGGAGTGCTCGCGAAAAGCGTTCTGATCTTCGGCCAGATGAACGAATCCCCCGGCGCGCGTTTTCGCACCGGCCATGCCGCCCTGACCATGGCGGAGTACTTCCGCGACGATGCCCGCCAGGACGTCCTGCTGCTGATCGACAATATTTTCCGCTTCATTCAGGCCGGGTCGGAAGTGTCCGGACTGATGGGACAGCTTCCGTCGCGGCTCGGCTATCAGCCTACGCTGGCCACCGAACTCGCCGATCTCGAGGAACGCATCTGCAGCACGCCCTCGGGCGCCATCACGTCGGTGCAGGCGGTTTACGTTCCCGCCGACGATTTCAGCGATCCGGCGGCGGTCCACACTTTCAGCCACCTCTCCGCTTCCATCGTTCTTTCCCGCAAGCGGGCCAGCGAAGGGCTCTATCCCGCCATCCATCTGCTGCGCTCGGGATCGAAGATGGCGTCGCCGACCATCGTGGGGCTGCGGCATTATCGGATTGCGCAGGAGATCCGCAAGACTCTGGCGGGCTATGAGGAGCTGAAAGACATCATCGCCATGCTCGGCATCGAAGAGCTCTCGCGCGAAGATCGGGCGACGGTCAACCGCGCGCGGCGTCTCGAGCGTTTTCTCACACAGCCTTTTTTCGTTACCGAGCAGTTCACCGGTCAGCCGGGACGTTTGGTGCCGCTCGACGACGCTCTCGATGGTTGCGAGCGTATTCTCAACGACGAATTTTCGAAGCGCCCCGAACATGCCCTTTACATGATCGGGAGCATCGCGGAGGCGCGCCTCCAATGACAGGTCGAACCATGACGCTGAAAGTCTGGCTGCCCGCCGAGATTCTCTTCGAAGAGCCCGTCGTCCGCATCCGCGCGGAAGCTCAGAACGGGTGGTTCGGCCTGCTCCCGAAACACGTCGATTTCGTAACAGCTCTGGTGCCGGGCGTACTGACCTTCGAGCCCGTTGGCCGCCCCGAGGAGTATCTGGCCGTAGACCGGGGCGTGCTGGTGAAGTGCGGCGCCGAAGTCTCCGTCTCCAGCCGGCAGGCCGTGCGCGGAACCAGCCTCGAACTCCTGAAGCAAGAAGTCGAACAGCAGTTCCTCGCCCGCCAGGAACGCGACAAAGCGGCCCGCGCCTTAGAAGCCAAACTGGAGGCCGACCTGGTGCGCCGGCTTCTCACATTCGAGAAAAGCTAACCCATATGCCCGACCCCGAAACCCCGTCCGACCGCATGATTCGCGAAGTCAGCGCCAGACAGAATCGCATGCTGAAGGCGCGTTCGGGCGACAAGGGCTTCTGGACTTCCCTCCAGGTGCTCGGCACCGTGGGCTGGTCCGTTGCCCTGCCGACACTGCTCGGGATCGCGTTGGGCGTATTCATCGACCGGCACTGGCCGGGACGCTTCTCATGGACGCTCATGCTCCTGTTCGCCGGGCTCGTGCTCGGTTGCGCCAACGCCTGGGTGCAGCTGGGAGGGAAGCGGCCATGATCCTGCGCCTCGCTTTCGATGTCCTGTTCGGCACGCTGCTCGGCGTCTTCTTCTATGGCGGACTCTGGCTCACGGTGCGCCGCTTCCCCACCACACATCACCCCCTCGCCCTGACCCTCGGCAGTCTGCTGCTGCGCATGGCCGTGACGCTCGCCGGTTTCTTTCTCATCGTCGATGGCCGGTGGCAAAACGCGGTGGCGGCCCTCGCCGGTTTCACGGTCGCCCGCCTGTACCTCGTAAATCGGAGGACGCCATGCACCTGACGCCCGACCACATCGTCCTCTTCCAATGGGGCATGTTCCAGCTCAACGCCACCATCGTGTACACGTGGATTCTGATCATACTGCTCACGACTTTTTCCTGGGTCCTTACGCGGCGTCTGGCCGGTCCCGATCAACCCCGCTCGCGCTGGCAGAACGCCGTTGAGGTGATCGTCCAAACCATTCGCGATCAGATCCGCGTCCTTTGCCCCACTGGCGGCGATACCTATCTCCCGTTCATCGGCAGCCTGTTCCTTTTCATTGCCTGCGCCAGTCTGCTCGAGATCGTTCCGGGATGGCGCACGCCGACCGCGTCGCTATCGACCACCGCCGCCCTCGCCATCTCTGTAGCAGTCGCCGTGCCGTTCTTCGGAGTGCGCAGCCAGGGCCTCGCCGCGTACCTGAAAACTTACCTGCGGCCCACCGCCATCATGCTGCCCTTTCATATATTAAGCGAAATTTCCCGCAACCTCGCGCTGGCCGTCCGCCTGTTCGGCAACATCATGAGCGGTGCCATGATCGCCGGCATGTTGCTCGCGCTCGCGCCATTTTTCTTCCCCGTTCCCATGCAGATGCTGGCACTGCTCACGGGCGTAATTCAGGCCTACGTCTTCGCCATGCTGGCCATGGTCTATATTGCCGCGGCTGTCCAGAGAGGACAGGAAGGATAACCAAACATGGACAAAGTAATCATGATCGGAGTCGCGTCGATCGCCATGGCGGCGCTGTGCATGGCGGTCGGAGCCCTCGGGCCGGCGCTCGCGGAGGGCAAGGCCGTTGCCCAGGCGCTCGCCGCTATCGCGCAGCAGCCCGATGAAACCGCCTCCATCAGCCGCACCCTGCTGATCGGCCTCGCGATGATCGAATCCATCGCCATCTACTGCTTCGTCATCGCCATCGTGTTGATCTTCGCCAATCCGTTCTGGAACTACGTCATCGCGAAACCGGGAGGATAGCCGTGCTGATCGATTGGATCACGGTCGCCGCGCAGATTGTCAACTTCCTGGTGCTGGTGGCGCTGATGAAGCGCTTCCTCTACGGGCCGCTGGTGGCCGCCATCGACGCGCGCGAAAAATCCATCGCAGATCGCCTTGCCGACGCCGCGCGCAAAGAGAACGATGCCGCGGCGCGCATCGAGCACCTGGCCAAAGAGGCTGCCGACGCCGAGCGTGAAAAGGCCGCGGTGCTGGCCGCCGCGCGTGCGGATGCGGATCGCCAGCGCGGAGAGATTCTGGTGCAGGCGCGCGCGAACGTGAAGGCGCTCGAAGCCAAATGGCGCGACGAACTGGATCGCGAGAGGGCGGCTTTCCTCGACGATGTGCGCCGCCGTTCCGCCGCCGAAATTGTCGCCGTCACGCGCTCGGCATTGCATGACCTTGCCGGCGCCGATCTGCAACGGTGCGCCATGAACGCTTTTATCGGAAAACTGCAAACGCTCGATCCGGCCCTGCTGCGCGCTTTTGCAGCGCACGGCATGACGGTGGTCAGCAAGGAAGATCTGCCCCCGGAACTGCGCGGCGCTGTCGAGCGAATCATCGAGGAACGCCTGGGCGCGCCGGCCGCGATTACCTTTCAGCGCGCTCCTGCGATGGCGTGGGGCGTGGAACTGCGCGGCAACGGGCAGCGCATCGGCTGGACTCCCGACGCCTACCTCGATTCGCTCGAAGACAAACTCCGCGGCGCTCTCGACAAAGCTGCGGCTGCGAGCTATCCGGTGACGCCCGCCTGAGGCCGATATGGACACCTCACTAAGATCCGTTCTCGACGACGCTCTCGAAGCCATCCGCGAAGTTCGCAACCAGAACAACGCCACGCCCGCCGGCCCGTGGTTCGAGGAGTATGGCGTCGTCACCTACATCGGACAGGGCATCGCGCGTGTGCGCGGGCTGCCCAACGTCAAGTCGGAAGAACTGGTCCGGTTCGACGGCGGCGTGCTGGGTATGACGCTCAATCTCGACCCCGGCGACATCGGCGTAGCGCTGCTCGACGACGCATCCGATATCGAATCCGGCAGCGAAGTGCGCCGCACCAATCGCGTCCTCGATACTCCGGTCGGCGAGAAACTGTTGGGGCGCGTGGTGGATCCGCTGGGCCGTCCGCTTGATTCGCTCGGGCCCATCGACACCCACCTGCGCGCGCCAGTGGAATGCGCCGCCCCATCCATCATGGACCGCGCCCCCGTCACCGTGCCGCTCGCCACCGGCACTAAAGCGATCGATGCGCTCATCCCGGTGGGACGCGGCCAGCGCGAGTTGATTCTGGGCGACCGGCAAACCGGCAAGACGGCGTTGGCCATCGATTCGATCGTCAATCAGAAAGGGAAGAACGTTCTGTGCATCTACTGCGCCATTGGGCAGCGCAATTCTTCCGTCGCGAAAGTGATTGCCGATCTCGGCCAGGCAGGCGCCATGGATTACTCGATCGTCGTTGCGGCGGGAGGCGAATCGGCCCCAGGCCTGCGCTACGTAGCCCCCTACGCCGCCATGTCGATAGGCGAATATTTTATGCGCGAAGGCCGCGACGTGCTGCTGGTGCTCGACGACCTCGGCGTGCATGCGCGTTCCTACCGCGAGTTGTCTCTGCTGTTGCGCCGTCCGCCAGGCCGCGAAAGTTTTCCGGGCGATGTCTTCTACATTCACTCGCGCCTGCTCGAGCGCTCCACCCATCTTCGTCCCGAGCTGGGCGGCGGATCGCTCACCGCGTTACCCATCGTCGAAACGGAAGAACAGAACATCTCGGCTTACATTCCGACCAATCTGATTTCCATCACCGACGGGCAGATCTATCTCTCGCCCGATCTTTTTCAGAAGGGTATTTTGCCCGCGGTGGATGTGGGCAAGTCCGTTTCGCGCGTGGGCGGCAAAGCGCAGCTTCCGGCTTACCGGACCGTGGCCGGCGATCTGCGCCTGTTCTACTCGCAGTTCGAAGAGCTGGAAGTTTTTTCGCGCTTCGGCTCAAGGCTCGACGAGCACACCCGCACTACGCTCGCTCGCGGACGCGCCGTCCGCGAGGCGTTGAAACAGCCGCAGTTCGATCCGCTTCCCGCCTCCGCCCAGATTGCCATCCTCCTCGCCGCCACGGCGGGGCTTTTCGATAACGTGGCGCCGGACGACGTGACCGAATGGTGCGCGCGCCTGCGTGCCCGCTTGCCCGAGGCGCTGCCCAGGCTGGTCGAATCGATCGAAGCTGGTAAAGGATTCGAAGCCGGCGCAGGATTGAGCGACGAGGACCGCGCCGCCTTGCTGCAGCTCACCGCCGAATTAACGCCATGCAAACCGCCGAATCGTTAAGGCGCACCATCACCGTCAGCCAGGAGCTGCATTCGGTCGTGAAGACCATGAAGGCTCTTGCCGGCGTCAATATTCGCCAGTACGAGCGCGCGGCGCAGGCGGTCGCCGAGTACAACCGCACCGTTGAAATGGGCCTGCAGATCGCGCTGCGGCGCCTGCCCGTGGCGACCGCCGTCCCCGGCAATACCAGTGGCAAACTGGGAGCCATCGTTTTTGGTTCGGACCAGGGGATGTGCGGCCAGTTGAACGATCAGGTGGTTCAGCACGCCGCCCGCGCTCTCCAAAAACTGCGCCGGCATCATCCGGAACAGGCCATGGCGGCGGTGGGCGTTCGGGCCGCGAACGAGCTCGAAGGGCTGGGCAGAAAGATGGAAAGCACGGTTCAGGTTCCGGGCTCCGTGAGCGGAATCACGGCGGCTGTCGAAGTGGTGCTGCACCAGATCGAAGAGTGGTATTTCCAGCGCGGCGTGGAATTCGTGGTGCTCTTCTACGCGCGGCCCGTGTCGGGCGCCTGGTATCGCATCCGCGGCGTTCGCCTGCTGCCGGTCGATGAAGAATGGATCAACGGCATACGCGCGAAACCGTGGCCGGGGAAGACCCTCCCCCTGTTCACCATGGACGAGAAGCAGCTGTTTCAGGCGCTGATTCGCGAGTATCTGTTCGTCTCGCTCTACCGCGCATTCGCCGAGTCGCTGGCCAGCGAGAACGCCAGCCGGCTCGCGTCCATGCAGGTGGCCGAGCGCAATATCGAAGAACGCCTGCGCGGGCTGACGGCGGAGTCGCGGCAGTTACGTCAGGAAACCATTACGTCGGAACTGCTCGACACCATTGCCGCGTTTGAGGCGCTGACGCCTACTTCGCCGGTTTCTCCGCGTCGATCCTGATGGTATTCATCATCGCGGTCTGACTGGGAAGTTCTTTGTCGCCGGCGGGAAATTTGTTGTACGACAGCATGTAGGCGAGGATATCGATCTTGGCGTCTCGCCCCAACTTGCCGGGCGCACCCGGAGGCATGCCGGTGCGGATGCGGTCGAACAGCTGACCGACCGTCAGGCCGTTCCAGTTCGAAAGGAAATCGCCACCCACCAGCGGCGGCGCGATTTCTCCACCCGCCAATTGATCGCCATGGCACGACGCGCAGGACGCACCGTAAGCCGTGCGCCCGCGATCGGCCTGCGCCGCGGTGTAGACGCCGTCCCAAACCGAACTGGTCGTATCCTGCGCCAAAGCGCACCCGATAATCGCAATCGTCAAAACCGTAAATTTCATAAGACTATTATTGCGCCGGAGCCGCCCCCATCCCCTTATACACAAACCGCTGCACGCGAGCGCCGGGCGCGACCTCCGCTGTATAGAGGTTGCCCTTCGAATCCACCGCAAGATGATGCAGCCCCTGAAACTGCCCCGGCTCCGTGCCGCGCGAGCCGAACTGATAAAGCACCTGCGGCTTCTTGCGATCGATCACCACCACATGCGAATTCCCGAAATCCGCCACGTACAAATACTTCTGCCCCTTATCCGGCGACAAAGCAATCCCGCAAACCGACTCCGGAGCCGGCCCCGCCCGATTCACGAACATCTGCCCCAGATACTTGCCCTGTGGAGTGAATATCTGAAACCGCCTGTTCGTCCGATCCGCAACATACACGATGTTGTCGTTCGAAACCACGATGCCATGCACGGGGCTCGAAAATGTCGGCGATCCCTCGCCTTCGGTATCGAGAACCACCGGAGCCGCCCCGCGTCCGCCTCGGCCCCGTCCACCTGCGGGAGGAACGCCCAGCGGACCACCCGACGCACCGCGCCCCCCTGACCCGGCATCGTCCTCGGGAGGTTTGCCGAACGCGCCCCACATTCGTTTGAATGCGCCCGTATCGGCATCGAAGACCACAACGCGGCGATTGCCGTACCCGTCGGAGAGATAGACCTCATTCGTTTTGGCGGACACAAACAAGTCCCCAGGCTTGTTGACACTCTTCGTGTCCTTACTGCCGAGGCTGACGGAGCGCCCGCCCACCTGCAACAGAAACTTCCCCTTGTTGGTGAACTTGAGCAGCATGTCGTCCGACCGCTGTGTCTTCGATTGCCCGCTGGGGCTGCTGCCGCTGATCCAGACGTTGTCCTTGTAGTCGACGTAAATATTGTGCTCGGAATCGGGCCAATCGAACCCCGCGCCATCCCCGCCCCAGGCCTGCAGGAACTTACCCGAAGCGTCGAACTCCAGCACGGGAGGAGCCGCAGTCTTGCCCTCCGGGACGGTACGAGGCCGATGGATGATCCAGACGTTATCGTGCCGATCGACGGTGACGCCGGGGACATTGCCGAGTACCCAGTTGTTGGGAAGCCTGGGAAACGCAGGGTCGGGCTCGAAGGTCGGAACCTTGCCGGTCTTCGCTCCCTGCGCAAACGCCACCAGGGCGAAGGTCAACAGCCACGTTTTCGTAATCATGAATGACAATCCTAACAGAGAAGGTTGAAAGTCTCCGCGCGCCGCGGAAAGGGACAAGGTCGCCGAGAGTTTCAAGGTAAACCGCACCACGCTTTACCGGGCGATGGTAGACACTTAGAGGTGAGGCCCCCATTTCTGTCAGTGTTCCTCTATCCACCTTGTTTTACATCATGCATATCGAAGCTCCCCTGTTCCTCTCCCGCGGCATCCCTGAGAAGTTGCCATCCAGCCAGCAGCCGCGATCATTTATGTTTTCACGGTGTCCAGTTCAGCCCAAGTTCTCACAAAGAGGACGTTTTGCCCTCTGCCGCTTTTTACAATTTGATCGCCTTGTCTGTTAGTAATGAAACTCTGGCCGCTCGAATCAGAGTTAGCCAGGACGCGGTATATGCCTTTCGGACCGTTCCAACGGTCGGAAGAAAATAAATCTGAGGCCGCGGAAGCCCATGCCGGTATACAGAGAACCGACGGGCCGCCGCATTTGCATTCCGTCAGTCGGTTTTCCATGGTTAGAGAACGGCTAGCATCGACGCATATCAAAGCCCCAATGTAAGAGCCCTTCCAGTGAGAAGGTTTCCGCAGTTTGTTGGTTCATCAGGATAGCACGTATAGTGCTCGGTACAATCCCGGTCCCTTTTGTGACACAGCAATCGCCACTCATGCGGCCCGAGGTCGGCATCGACAAGGTACGCGGAATTGAACCTGTCGATTGCGTGGAGCAGGCCGGTGACGAACACGATTCGATACTCGCGGGAGAGGTCGGCAAGTTGCCGTAAGGCATCGTTTGCAGGAATCTTCGGCTCGAGTTTCATATTTTTGTAATCCACCGCGAAATTAAAGCACTCCGGCAGCACGATCAAAAAATCGCGGCCCGGCAAATCCTTCAACCGGCGTTCTAGCCGGGGTTCTCGCGACAACCGGTGCTTTAGCGAGCCAAGCGGGCCGTTCCCTGGTTCGCTACAAAGTGAAAAAATCCGGCTCCTCCGATCACTGGCGCTCGTTGATTCCTTTCCGTTTTGCAGTCCTATCAAGCCATCGCCTTACCATTCGACGAGGGTTTCGTCTTTTGGTACATAATGCGAGTTTATTTCCGGCGGCACCCCTGGCCCATATCGTACGGTAACATTAATGTTACTATCAATTGGGGGGGGAAATGATTGAGTTGCGCCCACGACCGATCGCGGAATGGCTCGACGCGCAGGCCGCCGCCAAGGTGACTATCGCCTTAGCGCGGATGGAGCAGGGGAACTTCTCTCAGGTCAAGGGCGTTGGCTCGGGCGTCTTTGAATGCAGGATCGACTTCGGCCCGGGCTATCGCATCTACTTCGGCAAAGACGGCGACACTTTGGTGATTCTAATCGGCGGAGGAACGAAGAAGCGTCAGCAACAGGATATCGCGGCGGCACAGGAATGCTGGGTCGCCTACAAGCGAAGAAAGAAACAGGGGATTCAATAATGCCACTAACCCACGATTTCAAAGAAACCATCCGGGCGCGCGCTCAGCGCGATCAGGAGTTCCGCCAAGCCCTTCTGCGCGAGGCTGTCGAGTGCGTCATCAACGGCGACCTGCCGACCGGCAAGGCAGTCCTGCGTGACTACGTCAATGCCACGGTCGGATTTCAGGGCCTCGAAAAGCGCACGCATATACCCGCCAAGAGCCTGATGCGCATGCTGGGGCCAAAAGGCAGCCCGTCCGCCGCGAATCTGTCCAACATACTGACCGCTCTGCAAAAAACGGAGGGCGTGCAGTTCGAACTCTCGCTGAGACGGTAACGCGCGCCACCGCTCAATCGAAGAAAGAAATCTCCTTCATCGGGTAATGCCTGCGGTTTCGCGTCCAGAGCTCTGCGTTATTCTCCACTGCGCCGGCGGCGATCAGCGCGTCCGCAACTTCGACTCCATGGCTCCGCCGGTACTTCCGCAGCCACGCGCCCGCGAGATGCCCCACCTCCCTATCGATGGGAGCGCAAGTCAGGGCGCGAAAAAGATTATTGAGAACGTCGTGCTCATTGGGCCTGGCGCCGGCCCACAGTTCAGCCACGCTGACGGGCGAGTACAATACTGCGGCGTCGGAGTCGCTCAACTCCATCCATCCGGATACAATGCCTGCGTCCCGGCCGCGAGAGACTTCAATCAGGATGTCCGAATCGACCAGAACGGTCATGCCCTGAGCAGCCGTTCCAGCCGGTCGCCCCGGCGAAGGCTTCGAACGTACTCCACGGCGTCGGGAGAGCCGGAGCGCTCCCTGCGAATCCCGACGAATTCCTGCATCGCCCTCTTCCGCTCTTCGCCTCCGCCGAGGAACTGCGCGCGGACGGCCTCGCGCACGAGTTCCGATATAGTCGTCTTCCGGCTCCGTGCATGCGCGTGGAGGGCGCTCCAGAGGCTGTCGTCAAGATAGAGCTGTGTACGTCGCATGATGTATATTATACATCGCCATCGGATTACGCGCCTTGTTGCGGTTCCATCCGACCCATGCCGCTGCAAATCCCGTAATGTTCGGGTTGGTTTTTGAGGCCGTCCAGAAAGCTGACGGCGGTTACTGCGTGGAATGCCTGACGGAAAATATCTTCACGCAGGGAGGCCACTGGGACGAACTGCGCAGAAACGTTATTGAGGCAACGCAGTCCTTTTTCTTCGACCAGCCCCGCCCGCCTCGACGTCGTCGTCGAGCGGGATGAGGAAGGTTACTGCGTCGCCTCCCTCCCTGCTCTTCAGGATCGTCACACGCAGGCCAAATCGTTGGACGATCTCTGCCACCGCATCCGCGAGGCGATTCGAGCTGTGCCTTGAAGTCAAGCGTCGGGTAGCCATGCGCTGAGAAGGAATCGCATTTTCGATGAAGCGAGATTGGAGGTGGCTGCCGATCTGATCTGATATCATGCCGGTCGGATCGCCGGTTTCCAGCGATCAAGGCCGTACGGGAGTAACTGAATGATAGCCGATACGAGGTGTCCCCGGTGCCGGTCGAACGATGTTATAAGGAGCAGGCGAACGCTCTTTCATCGCCTCGCGTTGCCCGTTATTCGGGTTGTGCACTGCAGGGATTGTAAAGAGCGCTTCTGGCAGGTTAAATGGGCGGGTGTCGTAATTGCTGCGGCTACGGTCGCGGCTGCGGTCGTGGTCTCCGTGGCGGGGATGGTGCTCGCGCGTCAGACTCGTATGGTTGCTGCTCCGTCGGCCCGGCTTGCCCCGGCGGCTTTACCGCAGGAGTCGAGCCCGCAGTCGTGGACGCCCTGGGCCGAGGTATCGAAGGAAATAGGCGGAGGGGCGGCCGACACTCATGTGCAAGGGAGATGGATGTCCGAATCCTCCGGTCTTTGGCCCACGTGTACGCTTGAGATCAGGCCTTTGGCCGGTGGCGAAGGCGCCTGGCCGGCGGAAGCGATCCAGGCCATCTACCTGCCCGATTTTGGTTCTTTCCCCCGTATCGAGAGGTGGCACGATGTTTCCATCTCGAAGGCGCGCCACGGGGTGCTGAGGGTTCCCCGGTGCGTCCGGATCATAGATGTCGCTGCCGATCGCGACCGCCAGCTGATCGCCGGTAACCAATAATCGAGCCGGCGCCTTTGGAAAATGTCCCGC
This sequence comes from Bryobacteraceae bacterium, assembly GCA_050015835.1. Taxonomy (GTDB): domain Bacteria; phylum Acidobacteriota; class Terriglobia; order Bryobacterales; family Bryobacteraceae; genus BOG-234. The sequence goes on from JBEKAQ010000014.1 coordinate 34,628, forward strand.
CTGGAGTGAAGAGGCGGCAAAAGATAGTCGTTTCCGTCGGGGTGACCTCTTTTTCCGACGATTCGCGCATTACAGGGTGAAGCCAGTCAATGACTGGTTATCTCAAGAAAAAAGGAACATTTACTCCCATGCTTACTCTCTTCGCGTTTGTGCTCTCCCTGATCTCGCCAGCCCCAGCCCCAGCCGCCACGCCGACGGCGGCAGCTTCTGCTTCCAACAACTGCTGGTGCCAAACAATCCCTATGAAGGACTGGGGCAAGTAAACGAAACACCGGTCGTTGGTTGCACCGCTTTCACGCTGCACGCGCGCCCCCGGAAATGGAACGGGAGAGCTTGCGATGAACCTCTCCGGTTCCGCTTCGCCGATCGCGGAGTCGTCGCCATCGAGTATGACCCCTGCCGTTGTTCCGCGCGGTCCGCTTCCGCAATGATGCCATCGGTGACCTTGATCGGAAGCCGCGGGAAGGCCGCCGGCAGGCGCGTTCAAAGGCCTCGGCCGGTAACGTAACGCACCCGATCGGGCAATCTCGCGCTCTGACTCGACACAATTGGTTGGATAAATAGCGACACTTTTCGCAACAGCGTGTGTTCTGAATATTAGCAGCCCGCCACGCTGGGGGCAATTGCTTGAAGACACCTGGTGCGAAGGAGGAAGTCGTTTTGCAAAATACCATGAAATCCACCCATACCGGAGTGGCCCGCCTGAGTTCGTGGAACGCCGCCTGGAGGACAATACCGGCCTTATTCTTATTGTTTCGCCTCACAAGTCCAGCCATGGCGCAAACCACGCCGTTGCCACTCATCGTCAAACCGGCCACACTTACTTTCCGGCAAACCGGAACGGTAACTCCGGCGTCGCAAACACTCAACGTGACCGTCAAAACAGGCACCCTGGGAGCGCTCACCGTCTCCACCACAGGCGGCGCCTGGCTCACTGCAACGGCCAGCGGAGCCGCGGTCACGGTGTCGGTGAACACTCTCAGCCTTGCCTCCGGAAAATACTCCGGGACCGTCGCCATCGGCGCCACGGGATTCACCAGCGCCTCCGTCGGCGTGTCCCTCACGGTTGTCGGCAATGATGTGGTTGCGTCTCCCGGCGTATTCAGTATCGGCGCTATCGTCGGCGGCGAAGCCGATCCCAAACAGCATCTGGTGAACGTCTATAACGAAATCGGCTCCGCCTTCACCTGGACGGCCGCGGCCGATCAGACATGGCTCGTTCTGGGCATGACTTTCGGCACCGGGAAATCGATTCTCCCCTTCAGCGTCGATCCCACCAAACTAACCGCCGCGGGCAGCCTGACCGGTCATATCACCGTCACCGATACCAACAATTCAACCACTGCCACCGTCACCGTGAACCTGACCGCGACCGCACCCGCACCGCCCGATTTCGCGCTGGGCCCCTATCTCAACGAGCCCGGGGTACTGAACTTCGTGGCGGACACCAACCTCGCGGTCCTGGGACCGAAGATCTTCTACGGCAGGAATCTGGGCGGCGGCGGATCGCTGAACTTCACCTTAACCAGCACCGTCAATTCCCCCGCCGGCGGTACTTGGCTGTCATTCACACCCGCTTCGAACACCACGCCCGGACTCACCACGGTCAAAGTAAATCCCGCCGGGCTTCAGCCTGGTCTCTACAGCGCCACCATCACCGGAACCGCGGCGGCTCCGGCGGGCGTCACCGGAGGCAATCTGACCGCGCAGCTCATGGTGTATCTGCGCGTGCTCGCCAATCCCTCGATCCATCTGAGCTCCCATTACATCCGCTTCACATCGTCGACCAAGCAAAGTCCTCCCTCGCCGTCGCCCGCATCGAAGAGCGTAGCCTTCCTGACCAATTCGACGACCGGCTATCCATTCACCACCGTAGTGGGCACCTCCCTGGGCGGCAGTTGGCTCTCGGTTTCGCCCACCAGCGGCACGGCTGTCGATGGCGGCCAGATCGCAGTTTCCGTGAACCCCACCGTCATCGCCGGTCTTTCGCCGGGATTCTATACCGGGGAAGTACAAATCAATTTCACCGGCGGATCTCCCAACGCGCAGCGGACCATCGGCGTGGGACTCCGTATTTACGGCCCGACCGACCCTCCTCAGCTGGTAATCAGCCCCGGCGGCCTGGGTTTCGCGGCGTCAAAGGGCGGCGCGAATCCGGTCACGCAGGATGTAAAAGTGCGGGCTGAATCCGTCGGCTCCACGGGCCTGGCGTTCACGGTATCGACCGCGGTTATGTCGCCGGCGAATGGCACATGGCTGAGCGCGGGGGTCGTCTCGGGTACCGCCACGTCCACCGATACCACCATTCCCATCAACGTCAGCATATCCGGACTGGCAGTTGGCCAGTACTCCGGCACTGTCACCTTCACGCCCGACCCCACCAGCAACGCGGCAGTCGAGATCGTCAACGTGAATCTGATCGTGGCGAACCCCGGCACGCTGTCGGCCAGTTCAGTCCCCGCGATCTTCGCGGACGCTTTCGGAAACCTGTCGCGGGCGCTGCACTCGGCGGCTGTTACCTTTCCCCCCGGACCGCTGGTCGCGACCATCGCGGATCCACCCGATAATTTCACGGGATCGACCGATTCGGCGCTGACCTTATCGGTTCTGTTGACCGACTCCGCCGGCAATCCCATATCCGGCGCCACTGTAATCCTGAGCAGTTCGAATGGTGAGCCTGATGTGACCCTCGACGACGATGGCAACGGCGTCTACTCGAATCTCTTCCAGCCCGTGGTCGGCGGTTCGGTAACGCTGAGTGTCTCGGCGCAGGCCTCCGACAGCACCGGCGCGCTGTTCACCGCTTCACCTGCCGCTGTTTCCGGCGATATCCAGTCCGCCGGCGACGTATCGACGCCCGTCTTCACCAACGGTGCCGTGGGCTCGGCAAGCTACGCCCCTCAACCCACGCCCATCACGCCGGGCAGCCTGGTTTCGGTCTTCGGAAACAACATCGCCGGTGCGGGCGGAAACGCTGCCACGGTTCCACTGCCGATGACCCTGGGCGGAGCCTCAGTCACTGTCGGCGGCGTGACTGCGCCTCTGATATCCGCCACCCCGGCAACCACGCCGGGCGGCCTCGACCAGATCAATCTGCAGATTCCATTCGAGGTTGACGGTCAGCCGGATGCCGACATCGTCATCACCAGCAATGGAGTCGTCTCGGCGCCGCAGAACGTTCCCCTGGGGGGCGCGCCCGCCTTGTTTACGCAGAATGCCGGCGGAACGGGAGACGGATCGTTCACTCATACCGATGGCGTTACTCTCATTACGCCCTCCAACCCGGCAACGGCCGGAGAGGTGATCGTGCTCTACGCTACCGGACTCGGCGATGTGCAGACGCCTGTCGCCGACGGTACAGCCGCAACTGCCGCCGACAACGCAACGGGCTCCATCCGCGTCACCATCGGCGGTGTGCCCGCCACGGTAAATTACGCCGGACTGGCGCCATTCAGCGTGGGCGAATATCAGCTCAACGTGGTCGTTCCCGCGGGACTACCCTCCGGCGAGAATAACGTCATCCTGTTCCTGAACGGCAGTCCCGCCACGGGCAGGGCAACTGTTGCGTTGCACTAAGTAACGCTTAACAGTCCGTCAACCTGGCCAGGGACGCTCTTCCTTCGCGATGGGCGCCCCCTGCCGTTCCCGTCGGCTTTGTCAACTTTCGGCAACCCAGTACCATTTTCCGGCGGCAGTTTACCGCAGCGGTATTGTTTGCGAGCCCAGGAAACCCGATAGTTGGACTGTGACGGCACATTTAAGGCGAAACAGGATCGCGCGGGGAGAATAGATGAACGTCTGGGTCGCCCGCCAACCGATTTTCGACAGAAAGATGCAACTGTATGCGTACGAGCTGTTGTTCCGGCCGGCGCAGACTTGCGACCACTTTGACGGCAGCGACGCAGCGTCGGCGACCACCCAGGTTATTGCGCACACCTTCCTCGGGATCGGTCTCGACAATGTGCTGTCCGGCCGGAAAGCGTTTGTTAATTTTGACCGCCGTCTCCTGATGGGCACCTTGCATTCTATTCTCCCGCGGAAGGATATCGTTCTCGAGGTCCTTGAGAATGTCGAGGCGGACCCCGAAGTTCTGGCCGCGTGCCGAAGTCTGCGCGCACAGGGGTACACGATCGCGCTCGACGACTTCGTGCGCCGGCCTGAGACAGAGCCGCTCACCGAGTTCGCACAGATCGTCAAGGTCGATGTGCAAGCGACGTCCCCGGATGAGCAGCAGCGGATGTTGCGCGCCTATCGGCCCCGCGGTATCGCTATGCTGGCCGAAAAAGTTGAAACCCGCGAAGAATTCAGATGGGCGCTGGCGGCTGGTTACGATTACTTTCAGGGGTATTTTTTCGCGCGGCCGGCGATGGTCCCCGGCAAGCAGATCCCGCCGCTGAAGGCTGCGTGCCTGGGCCTGCTCAGCGAGACCCAGCGCGAAGAACTGGACTTCGACCGGATCGGGACATTGATTGCAGGCGACGTAGCGCTTTCCTGGCAGTTGCTGCGCTATGTGAACTCCGCGCTCCTGTCCCGCCGCGAGGGGATTCGCTCGGTCCAGCAGGCGCTGAACATGGTGGGCGAGAACAACGTCCGTCACTGGGCGGCGCTCGCCACGCTTCCCACACTGGCCAAAAATAAACCGGGCGAATTGGTTACGCTTGCGCTGGTTCGCGGGCATTTCAGTGAGTACCTGGCGAAACTGGCGAATAAATCCGAATCCTCCGATGCGTTCCTGATGGGCCTGTTCTCGGTGATCGACGCCCTGATCGACCTGCCCCTGTACGAAGCTCTGAGCCGCGCCAATGTTGCTCCCGCCATCAGCGCCGCCCTGCTCGAAAATGCTCCGGAAAACGACCCGTTGCAAACCATCCATCGTTTGGTCGGAGCCTGGGAATCGGGCGATTGGGCTGCCGTGTCCCGACTGGCGACGCAATCGGGTATTCCTGAGATCGCGGTCGGCGAGGCATACGCAGAATCCACGCTGTGGGCTCAAAAGGCGTTGCAGGGGATCGCGAGACGCGCCTACTCGCGTCGAGGCGCTCGCCAACCCAGCGCCGAAGTGGTAACGCTGAAGTGGGCGGATGCCGCAGCCGGCGAGATAACCCTCGATGTCAGGCTCATCAACCTCTCGGCTGGCGGGTTGGGGCTGCACGCGCCCGCGCCTGCCCCACTGAATTCGCTGGTGGCGTTTGACGCGCCCGGACTCGGGATCTCCGGAAAAGGATCCGTTCGCTACTGTCACTCTTCGGGCGGAGGAAATCTCATTGGAATCGAATGCCGCGACGAATCCATTGGTTGCGGCGAGGAATGGACGAGGCTCGGTCGTGCCAGGGAGTGACACCGTTCCCCGCCTGGTGCGACTGCCAGCCCGAAACACTTATCCCGTCCGTATTTTTCTGATGCCGACCGTTTACATCCGAAGCTGTGTCTCAGGGGGCATACTGCATTCAATGGGCATTCGAAAGGCAATCCGCTATCTGGAAACCGAACTCCGGAATCTGAACCGCGCTATCGATGCCGCTGAGGAGCACTTAGCCGCGCAGGCAGAACAGCGGGGATATCGGTGCAAACCCGAACGGCCGGCGCCGCGCCGCCTCGGATTCCCGATGTCGATGCTGACGCGCCCGAAAAGGCCGGCACAGAGCCAGTGGCGAAGCGGCATTTAGAGAGACCTCTTCGCGCCGGGGCGGTTGTGCCTGTAAGGCCACTCATCCACTACTTACCTTCCTTCGCTTTATATTTGGAAACGCCTCTCGCCGGGACTTGGAATGCCCTCGCGACGCCAGGCGCGTTACGGGGCTGGAACTATTTGAGCAAGGGGCCTTCCATTCATTAATTTGTAATCTTTGTCCTCTGGCTGCCGATAAGTCTGCACGGAGGTCAAAAGATGGGAACCACTTTTTCAAAAACATGCGCCGCTTTCCTCTTGTTGTTGACCGCGGCTTTCGCCGTACCGCCTGTCCCGGCTCAGACCGCAACCGATATCTCGTCCGATGTTCCCCTGCGGCAGGCCGATGAGACTGCGGACAGTTCGCCCACCGGCACACTCGCGCAGCCGAAGGTGAAGCCCGGCAAGGGATCGGCAACCGTTTCGGTCGATTTTCTCCGTCATCCCGTAAGCGCTAAAGTCCGGCAACGGCTCCTGAAAGCGCTGGACAAAATGGCATCGGGCGAACATGACGCCGCCATCGGGCAGTTATTGGAAACGCTTAAGAAATACCCTGATTCGGCCGCTTACGTCTATAGTCTGCTCGGCGTGGAATACGCCAGAACGAACCGTTTTGACGCTGCGGTGCACGCACTCGAACAGGGCGCGCTCTTGCTGCCCCATGAAGCAATGGCTCACTATAACTTTGGCCTCGCACTGATTTGCGCCGGGGATTATGACCGCGCGGCGCAAGAGGTTCAGCGCGCGCTGGAGCTGGATCCGAAGAACACAACATTCCAGGCGAGACTGAACGCGCTGCAGGGGCATGTGCGATCTGGCAATTGAAGACTCTGCGCATCGATCCGGAGATTGAGCGGGAAGATGGACGAATTGACCCACTACCTGGAAACGGCCTGCCGTCTCCGAGGCCCAGAGCGCGCGAAGGTCCGAATTTTCATCGAAAAACTGTAGCCTGTGGCTTAACACTTGTCAAGCCCTGATCGCAACTCTCCGCCAGGCTGACCGGCGAAACCGCGATGTCCTGACCGGCTGCGGCGGCGTCGTCCATGAAGCGCCGCGCCGCGATTGAAAGGCTGGGATTTTTCAGCGGATACCAAAGGGCCGCGTGCGTGTCGGCAACGCCCGCAATCACGGAGCGAGCTCGCCAAAGCCGCTGAACATCTCGCGCCGGTTCTCGTCGATCTCTTCTTCCGTGCGGCCGGAGCCGTATTTCTGTATCGCCTCATCGCCCGACAAAGCGTGGTGCGGTCTGCGACCCGACGCAACTCCGCATGCAAGCAAAATGTCCAGGCCGCCCTTCCGTGACGTACCCTGAATATCAAGGAGGCTCGATGGCAGCAACCGCAACTCTTGACTGGTCGCAATGCCCGGCCGTGGGAAGCGTGCCGGACCGGCGCAGCGGCGCCTGGGTTTTCAAGGATACCCGAATGCCGGTCGCCACGGTCTTTGAAAACCTCGAAGCTGGCTCGGACATCGAGGAGATCGTCGAACAATTTCATGTGACGCGCGAGCAGGTTCGGGCGGTTCTCGAATTCGCCGCCCGCAGTCTCGATGCGCCGCCAGTTCCCGTGGTCGCGTCTGCTCCACCGATGCGCATTCTGTTTGACACGGCACCCCGGCCGGAATTGCCGGTCGCTTGCCGGTCACGAAGTCACCGAGGCGATAGAGCGCGGCTGGGACAGGATTTCCAACGGCGAACTGCTCACGAAGGCCGAGGTTGATGGTTTCGATCTCCTGGTCACGACCGACAAAAAGATCCGTTATCAACAGAACCTGAAAGGCCGCAGGATCGCCATCGCGGTGCTTGGCAATTCGGCTTGGCGCGTGGTTCGAATGCATCTCGACCAAATAGCCGCGGCTGTGAACGAGGCAAAGCCGGGCAGTTACGCCGAAGTGGAGATTCCCTTCTTGTAGCCCCCTTCCGAAACCCCGGTGACAACTATTTCTAAGTTTGTGCCGAAGTTAACAAACACCTTTCCGATAATCGAGCCGATTCCCGCTTGACTCGTATGTTAAGACTTGGATCGGGAACCACGTGTCAACTAAAGAACAAATCGCCGGCAACCGAACCATCGACGCTCGATTCCGCGCCCAACAATCCGCCATCGAAAAAAAGAGCGATTTTGTTGAAACGAAGCCATTTTCAACCCGTCCGAAATCTCCAGTGCCGCCAAACAACTCCCTTATTTTCAAGCCATTACGAAAGTCCCCGAAATCGTCCGGCGCAATCCGGCAGAAATCCCTGAACCCAATTTCCACCCCGCCGATGTGCAAAACTGGAGTCTCCCATGCCTGAAGCAGTCATCGTCGATTGCCTCCGTACCGCCGTCGGAAAAGCCGGACGCGGCACTCTGCGCAACACCCGCCCGGACGACCTCGCCGCCGCCGTCATCCGCGCCCTCCTCCAAAAATATCCGCAGGTTCCCAAAGAGGATGTCGAGGACGTAATCCTCGGCTGCGCCATGCCCGAAGGCGAGGCCGGCATGAACATGGCCCGTATCGCCGCCCTGCGCGCCGGCCTGCCCGTCTCGACCACCGCCGTCACCATCAATCGCTTCTGCAGCTCCGGCCTGCAATCCATCGCCATGGCGGCCGACCGCATCCGCGCCGGCAGTGCCCACATCATCATTGCGGGCGGCGCCGAATCCATGAGCATGATCCCCATGACCGGCAACAAGCCCGCCCCCAACCCCTGGTTCGTCGACCACCAGCCCGAGATCTATATGAACATGGGGCTCACGGCCGAAGAGGTGCAGCGCAAATACGGCGTCTCGCGCGAGGATGCCGATGCCTTCGCCTACCGCAGCCACCAGAACGCGTTGCAAGCCCAGGCGGAAGGCAAATTCACCGAAGAAATCGTCCCCGTGAAGGTCGATCACACCGACATCGTTTTCGATAAGGACGAAGGCCCGCGCGCCGATACTTCGCTCGAAGCTCTGGCGAAACTCAAGCCGGTCTTCCACGTCCAGGGCACCGTAACGGCGGGAAATTCTTCGCAGACCAGCGATGGAGCCGCCGCCGCCCTGGTCATGTCGGACACGAAGGCGAAGCAACTGGGGCTCACTCCCCAAGCCCGTTTCGTAAGCTTCGCCACCGCAGGCGTGCCCCCGGAAATCATGGGCATCGGCCCCGTAGTGGCGATCCCCAAAGCCCTCGCGCTCGCCGGCCTGAAGCTCGACGACATCGGCGTAATTGAACTCAACGAAGCCTTCGCCGTGCAGGCGCTGGCGGTGATGCGAGTGGGCGGACTCGATCCCGCCAAAGTAAATCCAAACGGAGGAGCAGTCGCGCTGGGGCACCCCCTGGGCTGCACCGGAGCCAAACTGACAGCCACCATCCTGCGCGAAATGCAACGCAAAGGAGAGCGCTGCGGAATGGTGACCATGTGCGTAGGCGGAGGCCAGGGAGCCGCCGGAATCTTCGAGAGGATGCAGTAATGAAAACCGGCGGAGCATTCTTAATCGAAAACCAACCGGCGGCGAACGTCTTCACCCCCGAAGATCTCACCGAAGAGCACCAAGCCATAGCCCGAGCCGCCCACGAATTCTTCGACAAAGAAGTCGCGCCGAACGTCGACGCCATGGTCCACGGAGATCGAGATCTCGCCGTCTCCCTCCTCCGCAAAGCCGCGTCGCTGGGCTTCGAATCCATCCTCACCCCCGAGCGTTACGGAGGCATGGAACTCGATCTCGCCTCGAGCGCAGTCGTAGCGGAGGCTTTGGCAGGCGACGGCTCCTTCGCCGGATGGCATGGAGCGCACGCCGGCATCGGAACCCTCCCCATCCTCTGGTTTGGCACCGAAGAACAAAAGCAGAAATACCTCCCGCGTCTCTCCACCGCCGAACTCGTAGCTGCCTACTGCCTCACCGAACCCCACGCCGGCTCCGACGCGCTAGCCGCCAAAACACGCGCCGATCTAACGCCCGACGGACGCCACTACATCCTCAACGGCCAGAAAGCCTGGATCACCAACGGAGGCAAAGCCGACCTCTTCACAGTCTTCGCCAAGATCGACGGCGAGCAGTTCTCGGCTTTCTTAGTCGAGCGAGCCTTCCCCGGCGTCACCTCCGGCAATGAAGAACGGAAGATGGGCATCAAGGGCAGTTCCACCACCGCCGTCTATCTCGATAACGTCCACGTCCCCGTCGAGAACCTGCTCGGCGAAATCGGCCGCGGCCACATCATCGCCTTCAACATCCTGAACCTCGGCCGCCTGAAACTGGGCCCGTTTGCCGTGGGTGCAGCCAAGAAGGTTCTGCGCGTCTCCATCGCTTACGCCAAACAGCGCAAAGCCTTCGGCACCGAAATCGCCAACTTCGGCATGATCCGGCACAAGCTCGCCGAAATGGCCATCCGCATCTACGCCGTGGAATCCATGACGTACCGCGTGGAAGGGCTCATCGAGAGCCGCGTGGCGGACCTCGGCCTCATGAAGGCCGTCGAAGAGTTCGCCACCGAGTGCTCCATTATCAAGGTCTACGCGTCGGAAATGCTCGATTACGTGGTCGATGAAGGCGTGCAGATCCACGGCGGCTACGGCTATCATCGGGACTACGCGGTGGAACGCGCCTATCGCGATTCGCGCATCAACCGCATCTTCGAAGGCACCAACGAAATCAATCGCCTGCTGATCGCGGGCATGCTGCTGAAGCGCGCGCAACAGGGCCGCCTCGGTCTCGTGAAGGCCGCCAAAGCGCTGATGGACGAAGTGCTCGGCGGACCGTCTCTTTCCGGCGATACAGAATCGGATGAGCGCAGGCTCGTGGCTGATGCGAAGAAAATCGCCTTGCTCCTGCTCGCGACTGCCTTCGAAAAATTCGGCGCTGCCATGGAGAAGCAGCAGGAAGTGCTGGCCGGCATAGCGGACGTCCTGATGGAAACGCTCGCTATGGAATCCACGCTCCTCCGCACCGAAAAAACCGGCAAAGGAGCCAACATGTGCGCGGTATTTCTTCGGGACGCCATGACCCGCATCGAAGGTTTCGCCCGCCCCGTATTGGCGGCCTGCGCCGAAGGCGACACCCTGCGCTCCAATATGGCGGTCCTGCGCCGCTTTGCTAAATTCGAGCCCGTGAATTCCATCGCACTAAGGCGCGCCATCGCGGAGCGCCTGATCGCTGCCGGAAACTACGTTGTCTGACCGTCCGCGCATCGTCATCGCGGTGGGCCTGCCCGGCTCCGGTAAGTCGACTTACTTCGCCGGCATCGGAGGTAACCCGATTTCGAGCGATGTGATTCGCCGCCAACTGATCGACGATGAGACGGACCAGACTATCAACGCGCGCGTCTTCGCGACCCTCCGACACTTACTCCGGCAAAGGATCGAACTGCGCCGTCCCGTAACTTATATCGATGCCACTAATCTGACGCGCCGCGAGCGCAAACCTTATATAACGATGGCCCGCGAATATGATGCCGCCATAGAAGCGCTCTGGTTCGACGTGCCACTTGAAGTCTGTAAGTTCCGCAATGCCGCGCGAGGCAGGATCGTCCCCGGCCACATCATGGATCGAATGGCCGCCAAACTGGTCCCGCCGTCGCTTGAAGAAGGATTCGATCGCGTTACCCGGGAGGCGCGGTAAGTGGAAGTTCGGCCTTATCTCGCCTCGGATCGTAACGCCTGTCTCGAAATTTTCGATTCGAATTTCGATGCCACCCGGCGCGCGGAGTTCGAACGGTTTCTCGACCGTTCCGAAGGCCCGTACTTCATAATGGAGCACGATGGAGCGATCGTGGGCTGCGGAGGTTATACGGGGGAAACGCTGCTCTGGGGCATGATCCGCCGCGATTTTCAAAAGCTCGGCCTCGGCCGTTTCCTCCTGCTGTATCGACTGCGCAAACTCGAGGGCGTTCCCATGGTGCGCCTCGAAGCCCCGCCGACCGCCGTCCCCTTCTTCGAGAAACAGGGATTCCGCGTCGCCGGCGAAGGACGAACCGGAATAGAAATGGTCAAGAAGATGAACGTATGTGCCTGATGCCTTCTTCAAAAACCTCCGGCCGGGTCAGCAGACTAACTACCAGATAACCCGATCGTTCGAAGTCATAGAAGTATCCCGGCTGCACCAGGACATTGTGTTCGCGAAGCAGACGCAGGGTGGTATCTTCCTCGTCCAACACCGGAATAATCGCATACCAACCGGCCTCCACAAGCAGCCTTCGCTCCAGCAGACTTAAGTTATGCCGAACGCGTTCGATAATCTGCCGCTGAATCGAATGACGCAGATCAAGCACTGCCGGCAGCGCCACCTGCACCGGCGTTCCGACCGAAAGATAAGTGTCCGCAATAATCTCGAGCTCGGGAACAGGCCGCTTCGCAATCATCCACGCCAGCTTCATCTGCGGCAAACCGACCAGCTTCGAAAGCCCGTTCAGCGTGAAGTCGGCAATCCCCCGCAGGGTGAGCACACTGTCGGAGGCCGGGTCGATGAGGTAATCGCCGAAGACCTCATCCGCGATAAGTGCCAGTTCGTGTTGCGCGCACAAAGCACTAAGTTGCTCCGCTTCATCCCGCCGAATGAAGTGTCCGGTGGGATTGTTCGGATTCACCAGAATCACCGCGCGCGTGCGCTCGTTGATCGCCCGGCCTAAGTTATGGAAATCGATAAACCAGCCGTGGTCATAGAAGACGCTGTAATGCCGCACGGCCACCGATTCCAGCCGCGCCAGGTACTCAAACAGCGGATACGAAGGACGCGGCGCCATCACCTCGTCTCCGGGATCGCACAATAACTTGAACAGCCAGGAGTAAGCCTCGCTGGTGCTCGCGGTCATAATCACGCGGTCCGCCAAAGTCTTATACTCGCGTGCGATCAACTGCCGAGCCGCGGGCAGGCCGAAAGGTTCCGGCTCATATCTCAGAGCGCGATCGTCGGCAAGAGCGTCAAGGAATCCCGCCGGATACTCAATCCCGGCGCGCGTCGGATTCGATTCCGTCAGATCCAGTATGGATATCCCGGCGGCGCGCTTCTCCGCCAGCAATTCAAAAAGCGCATTGGGCCGCTGCTCATGCGGGAGGCGCTTCGAAAATCTCATGGAGCGCAGAAGTCTCCCGAAGCGATGCGCGCGCCGAACGGCGGCCGGGATTCGAACCGGTAAATCCAGGCGCTCTCGCCCGTCGAGACCCTTATGGCCACCCGCCTGTACTCCGCGCCTTCGTAATCGTCAAGGGCGTTGAGAGTGGCCTCGGGAGTCAATAACCGGTACAACTCGCCGTGAACCTTTCCCGGCGGGTGCGGCCGGTATCCAGGATATTCGGCGACCAGAAAAATCGAACCCGCCACCGTAGCCCGGCCTACCAGCCGCGCCTCGGATCGCAGCCGCTGCGCATACGGATTATCGAACTCGCTGCGCAGCGTTCCATAAACAAAGAGAAAATCGTGCACCTTGGCTTATAGTAATGCGTGATGACTGATTGGAACGCAATCGCCCGCGCGCGCGCCCTCAATATCCCGCAAGACACTATCGACCGCATCGCACCCGCGCTCGACGGCCTCGAAGACGCCTTCCGCCCCCTCCTGACGAAACTCACGCACTCGACGGAGCCGGCCGTGACACTCTCCGCAGCGGCGGTGCTGGGCGAATGAACACCGTTCCTATGGATATAGCCCAGGCCGGCGCCCAGCTGCGAGCCCGCCAGGTCTCGGCGGTGGAACTCGCGCAGGAATCGCTGCGCTCCATTCGCACCCACCAGCCCCGCCTCAACGCCTTCCTCACCGTCACCGAGGACCTGGCGCTCACACAGGCCCGCCAGGCCGACGACGAACTGGCGCGCGGCATCGACCGCGGCCCGCTTCACGGCATCCCTTACGCCCTCAAGGACGTCTTCTCCACCCGAGGCGTCCGCACCACCTGCGGGTCGAAGATCTTCTCAGACTATGTTCCCGATTTCGACTGCGCCGTGTATGAGAAGCTCACCCAAGCCGGCGCCGTCCTCATGGGCAAGACCGGCATGCAGGAGTTCGCCTACGGGATAACATGCAATAATCCCCATTTCGGCGCCATCCGCAATCCGCACGATCCCGCCCGCATCCCCGGTGGCTCGAGCGGCGGCTCGGGCGTGGCCGTGGCGGCCAGCATGGTCTTCTTCGCCATGGGCAGCGACACCGGTGGCTCCATCCGCATCCCGGCCGCGTTTTGCGGATGCTTCGGGCTCAAGCCCACTTCCGGGCGCGTCAGCCGCTACGGAGTCATGCCGCTCGATTTCAGCCTCGACCATATGGGGCCGCTGACCCGCGCGGCGCGCGACGCCGGCCTCGTCCTGAATGCCATCGCCGGTTTCGACTCTCGCGACGATACTTCGTCGCGCCAGCCAGTCGAGGATTACGCCTCCGGCACTGCCGCGCTCGAAGGGAAAAGAATCGGCATACCGGAAAACTTCTTCCGCGAGCGCCTTACCCCCGAAGTAGCATCGGCATATGACGCAGCCCTTGCGCGATCAGACGCTGCCGGGGCACGCCTCATCCCCCTGCGCGTCCCCGATCCGGCCGAAATCAATATTGTCAGCCGCGTAATTCTCCTGGCCGAGGCCTCCGCACTGATGGAACCTTATCTCGATCGCCGCGGCGACTTCGGCGCCGACGTGATCGCGCTCCTCGATCAGGGCCGATTGCTCGCCGCCACCGACTACATCAACGCCCAGCGGCTGCGGCGCATCTATCAGCGCGAGTGGGCTAAGTTATGGGATCGCGTGGATCTTATCTTCACTCCCACGGCCCCGATAGTGGCTCCACTTATCGGCGAAAGTCAGGTGACAATCGATGGAGTTATGGAAGACGTTCGGCTGGTCTCCACAAGGCTGGTGCGAGCGGTCAACGTATTAGGTGTGCCGGCAGCTTCATTACCTCTGCCTGTTAGCGGCTTACCGATCGGGCTGCAAATCATCGGCAAGCCTTTCGCCGAGGCCGAGGTCATTGCGACCGCGCAAGCACTATCCCTGATTAACTTATTATAGTTGCCATAAGTTATTTAGATTGTGGTAGTTTGCGCACACACACTGTCCGGTTGCGGACTATATTGTTCCGGTTTGCGGAGATTATCCAGTACTGATTTCCTATCGAAATTCTAAAAATGGAATCCAGCCCGACATCCGCTATGGAAAGCTGTTTGAATTCAATGATATAGGTTTTTGCGGATTGGCTGGACACTTGCACGCTAACCGCGCATGAACAACAGACCCCTGCGTGCACGTTTATCCAGCGTCGCCCCTCTGTTCGCGCTCCTGACCCTCGGAGCGTTCAACGCGTTCCCTCAGGCCGAAACCGGTCAGATCATTGGAACAGTTTCCGATCCTTCGGGCGCTGTGGTTCCCAACGCTAAAGTCACTGTCAAATCGGTTGCTACCGCCACCGAGCGCTCGCAAACGACCGACGCGGCGGGCAGCTTTATATTCCCCAATTTACAGCCCGAAACTTACGAAGTAGCCGTTGAAGCGACAGGTTTCGCCAGCCTTCGGCAGCGCGTTACTGTCACCGTCGGCATGAAGACGGGATTGGCCCTCAAACTCGAGGTCGGTAAAACCGAGACGGTCGTGGAAGTGACCACCAGCAGTCCCACGGTTTCGGTCAACACCGAGACTCAGACCATTAGTCAGACGCTGACCACGCAACAGGTCACCGAACTTCCCACCCTCACGCGCAACCCATATTTGCTGATCGCCACGTCGGGAAATGTCAGTGAGGACGACCCCTCGGACCGTGGCGCCGGAGTCGCCATGAATGGCCTCCGTTCGGCGAGCACTAACATTCTGCTCGATGGCGTCGCCAACAACAACGAATTCACCGCGGAGGTGGGCCAGACCGTGCCGCTCGATTCGGTGCAGGAAATCGGCATCATTTCGAATAACTTCACCGCCGAATACGGCCGCGCCAGTGCCGGCGTCATCAACGTGACCACCAAGTCCGGCACCAATGAGTTTCACGGCTCCGCTTATGAGTTCAACCGCGTTTCCGACCTGGCATCCAACACCTACAACAACAATGCCAACGGTTTGTCGAAGCCCATTTTCGTGCGTAATCAGTTCGGTTATTCGATCGGCGGCCCGATTAAGAAGAACAAGCTGTTCTTCTTCAGCAACACCGAGTGGACTCGTGTACGCAGCGCCGACACCATCACCGGGATCGTTCCGGACCCGGCTCTGATCGCCGCCTCCGCGCCGGCCACGCAATCCATATTTACCGCCTATGGCAAGCTTGCTCCCACCACGGCCGTCCTCTCGAAACTGAGCAGGAATCAGTTGACCGCGCTGGGCCAGGACCCGTGTTCCGGCGCCGCCGCGGGTGGGCCCTGCATGTCCTACAACCCCAACGCCCCCATGTTCGATCTGGTCGGCTATACCGTGCCCGCCAACTCAGGCGCCGGCAATCCGCAGAATACTTACTCGACAGTGGGGCGCGTCGATTACAACCTCAGCGATAAGACATTGATCTACGCGCGCTACGCGCTGAACAGTGAGGCCGATCAGGCGGGCAGCGTCACCAACAGCCCCTACACCGGCTACAACGTCGCCGACAATACCTTCAACAACAGTCTGATCGTCTCCCTGACGCACACTTTCTCGCCGCGCTTTATTTCGCAGTCCAAACTCGATTTCAACCGGTTTAACCAGCTCGAGCCTGTGCCGTCCTCCGGCGTGGTGCCGACTTACTATCTCGGAAACGTTACCGCCGGAACCGCCATCGGACCTTACAACGTGCTCCTGCCGGGAACCGACCCGACCACTCCCGGCCAGGGCGGATATCCTTTCGGCGGCCCGCAGAACTTCGGCGAAGTCTACCAGGATTTCACCTATTCCAGGGGCAAGCACGACATGCGCTTCGGAGGTTCCATCGAGTATCTGCGCGATAACCGCAGTTATGGCGCCTATAACGAGGCGCTGCAGATCTTCGGGAATACCGTCGGCTCGGGCCTCGACAACTTCCTCACCGGCCAGATCTACGATTACGAAGCCGCCATCAGCCCCCAGGGTAAGTTCCCCTGCGTGAATGGCGTGCAGACCCCGAATTGCACTATTAATCTTCCCGTCGGTCCTCCGACCTTTGAGCGCAGCAATCGGTATCACGAAGGCGCGCTCTACTTCCAGGATTCCTGGAAGGTCGCGCATCACGTGACCCTGAACCTCGGCCTCCGCTGGGAGTATTTCGGGGTGCAGCACAACGTGAATCCGAACCTCGATTCGAATTTCTACCCCTCCAACAATCCGAATCAGTTCCTGGCCATTGAGCAAGGCTCGGTTCTTACCACTCCCAACAGCCCGATCGGCGAACTCTGGAAGCCCAGCCTGCATAATTTCGGCCCCCGCGTCGGCTTCGCGTGGGACGTTTTCGGCGACGGCAAGACGGCCTTCCGCGGCGGCTACGGCATCGGTTACGAACGCAACTTTGGCAACGTGACTTACAACGTGCTGTTCAATCCCCCCAACTTCGAAATCGTGAATCTGATCGCAGGCAGCAACATAGCCAGCATTCCCGCCTCCGCCAGCAACGCTGGACCGCTGGCCGGAGCCAACGGCTCGGTGGCGCTTCCTCCCGCCGAACTCCGTTACGTGCAGAACAATATTCCCCAGGCTTATGCACACCTGATCAGCGCCTCGCTCGAACATCAGTTCGGCAACGACATGCACCTTGAAGTCGACTACTCAGCCTCAATCGGCGTCAACCAGTACGACATCGCCTATGTAAACTTCCCCGGGTCGGGTAATTACTATCTGGGGATTCCCTGCACGCCTGGGGATTGCGAGGCTACGCTGAACGACACCTACGCGGGCATCAATCGCCGCGGCGCCGGCGGCTCCTCCAACTACAATGCCATGAATGTCCGCTACGATATCCAGAACTTCAGGAACTACGGGCTTACCTTGCGCCTCAATTACACCTGGAGCCACTCCATGGACGATCTGAGCGATACCTTCAGCACTTCCGGTAACCAATTCAACCTGGGTTACACGGATTTCACTCATCCGATGGTCGATTACGGCAACTCCCAGTTCGACAACCGGCATCGCATTGCCATCAGCGCCATCTACCAGGTTCCCTTCGCCAAGGGCATGACGGGCCCGGCCAAATACGCCCTGGACGGGTGGGAGTTTGCGCCCATCTTCACCGCGCGCACCGGGGCGCCCTACACCATCTACGACCTCGAGAACACCAACTACATCTACACCCGCGTCGCGGCGAATCAGGTGATACCCGTGAATGGCAACGAGTTTATACCCAACGGCCCCAACTCTTACGGCATTCTCGACTTCAGCAAGATCAAGACGAGCGAGTATGTGAACCCCCTCACTGGAGACTCCGACTTTGGCCCGTTCCCGGCCAATATGACGGGACGCGACTACTTCCATACACCCGGCGTCTTCAATATCGATCTGGGCGTCTATAAAAACGTCAGATTTACGGAGCACATGACGTTGCAGTTGCGTCTGGAAATGTTCAACTTCCTGAATCACTCCAATCTGTATGTGAATACCGGCTCCGCTTACACCTTCGCCAACAGCGGCCTGGTAACGGCAAGCTACGGGTTGCCTCCGGTGGCTCTGCTGGCCGGCCCCACTCAGGAGAACCGGAATATCCAGCTGGGAGCGAAGTTCATCTTCTAAGCTCGCATCCGCGTAAGCAAACCACACCGGCTCCCTTCACGGGGAGCCGGTTTTTTTGTCCCGTTATACTGATACCAGCGCATGAAGAAACGCCTGCTCAACGGCCTGCTCGCGATCCTGCTGATCGTCTCGGCCACCCTTGCGCTGTGGCAGGTCTCGTTCAATTTCTCCTTCGCGCCCGGCGATCCCGACCAGACTTTCGTCTTCTTCGGCCTCTCGCTGCTGATCTTCCTGCTGATGGTGACGCTCGGCTTCATGCTCGTGCGCATCGTCGTCAAGATGTGGGTGGAGCGCCGCCGCGCGGGCTCGCGCATCCGCACCAAGCTGGTGGCGGGCGCGCTGATTCTGAGCCTCATGCCCGTGTTCTTCATGGTGCTGTTCAATTGGGAAGTCATGAACCGGACGCTCGCCAAGTGGTTCACCGGCCCCACCGAACATGTCACGGAGGACGTTCGGCGTATCGCCGCGGTGCTCGACCATCAGACCCAGGGCAAAGCCCTTGCCGAGGCGCAGTTGCTCGCTTCCATGCCGGAGGCCGCCCGGCAGATCGAAAATCCGGCTCCGGACACCCCGTGGCTCGACAGCTTCTGCCGCCAGCGGGGGATTTCCGGGGCGCAGATTCTGCCCTCCGGATCGATGGAGCCGGTGGCCCGCTTCGGCCAGTTTCCCGGCAGGAAAGATCCTCCGCCACAGACCGCGGCCGCGCCCATCATGCGCAACGGCGCCACCATCGGAGCGGTCTTCACCGACGAGGACGTGCCCATTAACTTCGCGCAGCGGGTGCGGGATATCGAAGGCGACGTGCGTCTGTTCCGGCAACTGGACGCGCAGCGCACGGCGACGCGCCGCAGCTATACCGAGCTGATTTTCCTTATAGCGATCTTCGTTCTCTTCGTAGCCGGATGGCTGGCGCAGTATCTGGCCCGCCAGATCAGCGAACCGATCTCGGCGCTGTTGCGCGCGGCCGAGGAAGTCAGCAAAGGCAACCTCGGTTACCGGGTCAACGTGAAGGCCATAGACGAACTGGCGCAACTGGTGGGCGGATTCAACCGCATGACGGCCGACCTCGAAGCCAACCGCGGCGAGCTCGAAGCCCGGCGGCGCTTCACCGAAGCCATTCTCGAAAGCATTCCCACCGGCATCATTTCGATCGATTCCTCGGGCACCGTGCGGCGCGTCAACAAGGCTCTCGACGTGATGCTGCCGGACGCCAACACGCGCGCGGCCACCCGGCTCGACGACCTGTTCGCGCGCGAAGACGCGGTGGAAATTCGTTATCTGATGAATCGCGCCCGGCGCACCGGCGTCGCGTCCCAGCAACTCGACGTGAAGACGCCGGGTAAGACGCTGCATCTGGCGATCACGGTGGCCGCCGTCGAGCGCGGGCGCAACCCCGGCTACGTGGTCGTGATCGAAGACACCAGCGACCTGCTGCGCGCCCAAAAGACGGCGGCGTGGAGCGAAGTGGCGCGCCGCGTGGCGCATGAGATCCGCAACCCGCTGACCCCCATCACGCTCTCGGCCGAGCGTATCATCCGCCAGGCCAACCGGACGGCGCTGACGCCGGGCGTGGATCAACTGCTGCGCGAATGCGCGGGCACCATCCTCGAAGAGACGGAATCGGTGAAGCGTCTGGTCGACGAGTTCTCGCAATTTTCGCGGATGCCCGCGGCGCGGCCCGTGGTGTGCGATCTGAACGACGTGGTGTCGAACGGCATGAGCGTCTTCGAAGGACGCCTCGAAGGTATCGAAGTGAATATCGATCTGGCGCCCGGCCTGCCCCCGGTCTCCGTGGACCCGGAGCAGTTCAAGCGCGTTGTGGTCAACCTGGTCGATAACGCCGCCGAAGCCATGCAGGATTCGCCCGTGAAGATCCTCAACGTGACCACGCAGCCGGGCATCGCGGATACGGTGGAGATCGTTTTCGCGGATTCCGGCTGCGGCATTACATCCGATCAAAAGGAGAAACTTTTTCTGCCCTACTTTTCGACCAAGGGCCGCGGCACGGGGCTGGGTCTCGCCATCGTCAGCCACATTCTTTCCGAACACGACGCGAGCATTCGCATCGAGGACAATAAGCCCTGTGGCGCGCGTTTCACCGTTGAAGTTCCGGCGGTGGCGGCCGAGGAGCAGAAGAGCGCGGTGACGGGCGCGGCGATCGGCGCATGAACCCGCCACGCATCCTGATCGTCGACGACGAGCCGGGCATCCGCCAATCGCTCGGCGGCGTGCTGGCCGACGAGGGGTTCCACGCCCAGGCGGTCGAGAGCGGCGAGGAGTGTCTCGACGCGCTGGCCGCCACCATCCACGAAATCGTCCTTCTCGACATTTGGCTGCCGGGCATCGACGGCCTCGAAACATTGAGCCGGATACAGAAGATTCCGGCCTCCGACCGGCCGCTGGTGGTGATGATTTCCGGCCATGGAACCATCGAGACGGCGGTGAAGGCCACCAAGCTGGGCGCTTACGATTTTCTCGAGAAGCCCTTGTCGATCGATCGCGTTCTGCTGGTGGTGAAGCACGCGCTCGAGCACCGGCGGCTGCGCCTCGAAAACGATCGGCTGCGCGAATCGGCCAGCGAAGAATCGAATATCGTGGGCGACAGCATTCCCATCAAGGCTCTGCGCCAGCAACTGGCGCTGATGGCGGGCACCAACGGGCGCGTGCTGATCTACGGTGAGAGCGGCACGGGCAAGGAACTGGTGGCGCACGCGCTGCATGCCATGAGCCATCGCGCGGAGCATCCGTTCGTGGAAGTGAACTGCGCGGCCATCCCCGAAGACCTGATCGAGAGCGAGCTTTTCGGGCACATGAAAGGCAGTTTCACGGCCGCCCACGAGCGTAAAGTGGGCAAGTTCCAGAAGGCGGACGGCGGCACGCTGTTCCTCGACGAGGTCGGCGACATGAGCCTGAAGACGCAGGCGAAGGTGCTGCGGTCGCTCGAAGAACAGCGCTTCGAACCGGTGGGCGCGCACGAATCGATCCGCGTGGACGTGCGCGTGGTGGCGGCGACCAACAAGAACCTCGAAGAAGAGATCGAGAAAGGGAATTTTCGCGAGGATCTCTTTTACCGGCTGAACGTGATTCCGTTTCACGTGCCGCCGCTGCGCGAGCGGAAGGAAGATATTCCGCTGCTGGCCGCTTATTTCCTCGACGAATTCACGCGCGCCTATGGCCGCAAACCGAAGGAGCTGACTCCGCCCGCGCTGCAGACGCTCCACGAGCACCACTGGCCCGGCAATGTGCGGGAACTGCGCAACCTGATCGAGCGCATCGTGATATTGAATCCGCAAAGCAGAATCGACGCGCGGCACATTCCGCTGCAGCTGGCGCGGCGCGGGGGCGCCGATAAGCCGCAGGATCGCTACGGCAGTCTGCAGGACGTGCGGGAAGCGGCGGAGCGCGAATACATCCAGAAGAAGCTCGAAGAAGCGCACGGCAACGTCAGCCGCACGGCGGAACTGCTGGGCCTCGAAAGAAGCAATCTTTACCGGAAAATGCGGGCTTTGGGAATCGCCCCCCGCGAGTAAAGCCCGTTCAGGCTGTTTCGTGGAGATTGTGGTGAATGGCGTAGAGCGCGAGCTCCAGCCGGTCGGAAACTCCCAGCTTATCGAAGATATTATGCAGATGGTTTTTCACCGTCTGCTCGCTGATGAACATGCGCTCGGCCATTTCCTTGTTCTTGAAGCCCTGCGCCACCAGGACGACGATTTCGCGCTCGCGCTGGCTGAGCGCGGCGCCCTGATCGCGGACTCCCATCCTCGAGGATATGCCGTTGGTTGCGCCGCCGCCCTTTTTCGCAAGGCGCCGGATCACTTCCGCGGTGGTCGTGCGGTCCAGCCAGAATTCTCCGGCATGAACTTTTCTAACGCTCTTCAGCAGGAGCTCGGTGGACGTTTGCTTGGGAACGATACCACAGCAGCCCTGGCGGACGGCTTCGACGAAATCCTCCTTGGCGTCGCCACTGGTGAGAACGATGACGCGGCCCGTAAGCCGGGATTCCTGAATGGAGGAAAAAACCTTCTGACTTCCGACCGAACTGGCGGGCCAGCCCAGCAGAATAATATCCGGTTTGCACTTGCGCATCTGTTCGGCCGCCGCAGCGGGTGAATCGGCCGAAGCGACCACCTCCAGATCCTGTTGGGCGGCCAGCAGCCGGGCGAGTCCATCGCGGAACAGACTGTTCTCGTCGATCAGCAGAATGCGAATTTTAGGACTGTTTACGGTGGGCAAATCCGCAGCGGCTCCCTCGCGACCGGTGGTTCCAGAAACGGCTCCGCTACTCGCTTTCATCTTATTGTACGCTTGTCAACAGTTTATAGTTCTAGTACTTTCTTGTCAACCGCGCCTATAGATGCAAATTTTCAGTCCAGGCCCCCCGAACCCGCATGTCATCGGATAGAGTTGAAAAGATAAAAATGACGCAGGACCTTGCCGAAGTGGAATATCAGCGTTTCTGGAAGGGCCTCCAGCAGCTGGGACTGAATGCCTACGAAGCGAGAACGTATCTGGTCCTGCTTGGGCATGCGCGGTTCAAAGCGTTGGAACTGGCGCCCCGGTCTCGCGTTCCGCGGCAGAAGATCTACGAGGTTCTCGACAGCCTTGTCGAAAAAGGCTTTGCGCGCGTGGTGCAGGATCGAACCAAGCTATTTTCCGCGGTGGAGCCGAATCTGGCGATTCCGGGATATCTGGCACGGCGGCGGCAAATTCTCGAACACGAGCTTACCGACCAGGCCCGGTCCGCGAGCAACCTGATGGAGGATCTGATCGGCCTCTATTCGGAAGGACGGGGCGGCCGCGGAACGCTCGATTTTCTCAGAATTGTGTCGGAACCGACGCAAACGGCTTCCGAATACCGGCGCATGCTGGGGGATGTTAAGGGGGAATACCTGGAATTTTCCCGACCTCCGTACGCGGTGGATCCGCTCGATGAAAAATTGGTGCGGCAGGCGCGTTTAAACGGGGTTTCGTGCCGGTTATTAATCGAAACGGGAACGCTCGACGAACCTCACCGGCAGCGTCTGGGGGAATACGCGGCGGCGGGAGTGGGGATCCGGCAGGCTCCTTCACTACCGCTGAAGCTGGCCTTGTTCGATGGGCGGAGCGGGCTGATCGCGCTGCTCGATCCGGTGATCAGCAAGCCCACCTGGACATCGCTGGTATTCGAGCACGCGGGGCTGGGGGAAGCCATGAAACATCTGTTCGAGGACCGATGGCTGCGGGCGGCGGAATTTCTCGAGCAGGTGGCCTGAGCTAATTGGCGGTGGGCTGCTGCTCCATGTGGTCGACCACCAGGACCTGGAGCGGCGCTTTCTGATCCTCGAGTCGCAGCCCCGATCTATCGAGGGCGAGCGCAAGCGAGTCGCCCAAGGGATCGTTCAGGAACCGGAGGGCCTGGGGGGGAACGTTGGCGCCCGCGGCGACTGCCGAGCGGATCAGCATGATGCGGAAATCCTGCGGCGACAAGGGCAGGGTCACATCGAATCTGCCCGGCGTTTTGGTCATATCGACGACGGGTTTGTCCATAAAGCGGCCCAGCGAATCGGCCAGATTGGCCATGGTCAGCTTGCGCCCGGTGAACTGGTTATTGCTGAACGTAAAGTAGGCGCCATTACCGAGATTGATCGATACGCCGCCGCGCCCTCCGCTGGCCGAGATATCGACCGCTTTCTGGGCGGCGGCGACGTCATCGGGATTTTCGGGCGCCGCTTTCAGCTTCAGGCCGCCTTTTGCGGGCACCAGCCCATATACGGGAAACTCTTTCGAATCACGATGAAACTTCAGCCCGAATCTTTCCTGCAATAACGCCAGCGTCATGGCGGGGACATCTTCGCGGGTGGCGCCGGCGGGCAGTTTTGCTTCGACATCGAACCGTTGGGAGGCCAGCCAGTCGGGCCCCACGACCTCGTAATCCTTCAAGCGGAACGCCATGCGGATGTACTCCCGCAGGTTGAGGCCGAGGGCGGTAAGCTGGGCTCCATCGATGTGCACACCCACGTTGACCTGTTCTGGAGCCTGCTCCGAAGGTTTGATGGAAGCTACTTCGAAAGCGGGCCCCGTCTGGCCCCAGGCGGCGACGGAGGCAAGGGCGATGAAAACAGTTTTCAGAGTCGCTGACATAGTCGTTGAATATAGCGTATCGCTTAATCCGGCTGCGCTTGGACGTAGCGGCGCAGCACCCAGCCGATCGCGGCCAGGAACAGCAGCGTGAGAGTGCTCCACGGCGCAAACGGGCAGAACGTGTAATAGCCCAGATCGCTGACGGTGGAAGAGGAATGCGGTATGAGAGTAGCCGCCGCCAACGCGACGAACAAAATGGAAAGTGCGAGAAAAAGAACGCTCAGCCTGTTTTTCATGCTGCGATCGTCACCTTGCGCGGAAATTGGGCATTATCTTCGAGGAAAGTTTTCTTCGTTTTCAGATCTTCCGCGGTGGGTTGCACTGAGCCGTTGCTATCGGTGACGCGCGAGACCAGCGTGTGTTCGCCGGGCGTGACGCCGCTCCAGTTGTAAGAGAAAAGCTTCCAAGAGAAGCGCGAATTCGAGGGATCCAAAGCGGCGGCTTGCCACGGGCCGTCGTCGATCTTTACTTCGACGGAACGAAGCGGCGTGCCATCGTTGAGCGCAAAGCCGACGACCCGGCATCCGGCGGCGGTCCTGCGCACGCGCGCGATCACGGACTTGAGGTGCATGCGCGTGATTTCGGTTTCGACCCACTGGGTGTCGGGATCGGTATCGCCGCCGCTGCCGCCTACCCCGATTACGGAACGATACCAGCGCGCCTGATAGTTACCAAGGTAGCGATCTTCCTGCAGATGGATCTCGGCCAGCCACTTGACGTTGCTTACGCCGTACCAGCCTGGCATGATGAGGCGCAGGGGCGCGCCCTGAGGCACGCCGAGAGGATCGCCATTGAGCGCCCAGGCGAGCAGCGGCTCGGGCTTGAGGGCGTTTTCGAGTGTGATGCTGCGGCCGAATTGCTGGTCGACGGTGAAGGTTTGCTGGCGAAAGGCGAGATCCTGTTTGCCGCGGTCGGCGCCGAAGAAGACAACTTCGCGGGCGCGCGGATCGAGGCCGATCTCCTTAAGAACGGTAGAGAGGCGGACGCCCGTCCAGCGGCCGTTCGACGCCAGCCCCTCGACGGAGCGCGGGCTGTTCCCGGAGCATTCGTAGCCTGCCGTGAGTTCGATCGGGTGCATGGCGCGGAGGTCGGAAAGAGACAATTCGGCGGGCTTTTTCACGAGGCCGCCGATCTTCAGACGGTATGTGGCGGGATCGATCTTCGGCTGGTTCATGTGCTGGATGGCGAAGAAGCGGTCCTTCGGAGTGAGCGGCCCATCGATGGTGCGAATGTCCAGCATGCGCGTGGTGGAGTTGGGATTCGAGGGGTTGAAAGTTTTGGGAATGTCGGTGAACGGGACGTCCATGCCGTCATCGGTTTGGGCGAAAAACGGCCACGGGGCCAGGGCGGTCAGGGCCGCGAGGCCGGTCAGCAAGGTGTTTCTTCTGGTGATTTCAGGAGGTCGCATATGCGGGGCGCATTTGATATATGATAGTACCCGTTTCCGGCAGAGTTGGAGGTTCTATCACGATGTTTAAGTCCGCTTCCCCCGTTTTCAGACGCGTTTCGTCCGTTGCATTGGCGTTCGGGCTGGCCGCCGCGTCGGCGATCGCAGTCGGTTCGCTCGCTCTCAAACTTCAGGCTCAGGCTCCGGCCGCGCAGGCAGCCCCCGCGGCTCCCGGCGCTCCCGCTCAGATAACCCCGGGGGCTCCCGGAGCACCAGGGGGCGGCCGTGGCGCTGGCAGAGGCCGGGGCGGTCCACGGCGTCCTCCGCAGGGCGGGCGCGGCCCCATCAAAGTTCTGGTCATCACCAAGGGACACGAGTTCGAGCGCGAGCAGTTCTTCACGATGCTCGACGCGTTGGGCGACGACATCACATGGACGCATGCGGAGCATCCGGCGGCCGACAAGCTGATGAATCCGACCGACGCCAAAGACTACGACGTGTACCTGTTCTACGATCTGGGCGGGCCGGGCGTCGTGACCACCAAACCGGACGGCACGCGCGAGCGCGTTTACCCGCCGCCTTCCCCGCAGCTGAAGGCCGATTTCGAGGCTATGGTCAAAGCCGGCAAAGGCCTGGTGTTTCTGCATCACGCGGCGGCGGCATGGGCGCATCACTGGCCCGAATATTCCGAAGTCATCGGCGGCGCGTGCGATTGGTATGCTCCGGTCACGGTGCGCGGCATTACGGATCCGGGTCACGGATTCTACGGCAATACCCACCAGCACATCACGGTAGTCGATAAGACCAGTCCGATCGTGGCGGGACTGGGCGATGGCTTCGACATTGTCGACGAAGCGTACTCGTGCGCTTTTTTCGAGGACTCGGTGCATCCCCTGCTGCGTACCGATTTCGTCCCGACCAATCTGGCGCAGAAGCTCAATCCGGCGCGCAAGTACAGCAATCTGGCGGGGTGGTACAAAGCGTCCGAAAACAGTCCCGTGGTGTACATACAGATTGGACACGATCATCAGCCGTGGGAACTGCCGACGTATCGCATGCTGGTTGACAATGCGATCAAATGGGCGGCGTCTCCGGAGGCCCTGGCGTGGGCTAAGGCAAACCACACGACGATCTGGAAATAATTGTCAAAGAACAGGTATTAAAAGAGGCGGGCAGGTTGGCGACCGAAATCGCCGGCCGGCCCGCTTTCTTTGTTTTGGGAGCTCCCTGCCAGTTTTTTTCGAGGACCTGGCGCCCGTCCATCGTTGGTTACGTGAAGCAGCCGCTCTTCCCGGGATCGCTGCTGGTGTAGGTGGTGGGTGCGCCGATGGAAGCGGTCCACTCTCACGACCGAAAAGTAGCATGGGGGAGCGGTACAGGCGGTTTTGGGTGGGGGCGGCGGTGGGGGTTAAGATCTTTGGTTGGTGGGGGATAAGAATATTTTCGGGGTTTGTGACCGGGGCTTCGGGACCAATTCATTTGTGCGAAACTCAATGTGAGGGCATAGCGAGTGAATCCGGCGGCCGTCAACATCCTCCAACAACCGTTCGTTCAGGTTGCGCTGCCGATCATTGTTGCGCTCACGATTGCCGCCTGGCTGCAGAATAAGCGCTTCGACGATCTGAACCGGCGCATCGACGATCAAAACCGGTCGATCGCGGACTTCCGGCATGACGTGAATCAGCGCCTCGAACGAATCACCAGTTGCTAATGACGCTTCGCGTCACCATACGAGGCCAGGCTCGACAACCACAACAAGCGAATTACCCGCCTCGAAGAACGCACTTCGCTGGTTCGGTAGAACGCCGGCGCGGCTGGATAAATTGGCGTATCGTCACGCTTGCTTACGCGCGCGGCTCAGGGAGCGGTGTACGCCAACCTCTGCAGCCTGGTACTTCGCCGGACTCGTCAATTACCCGAATCAATCCCTGCCGCGAAGGTCGAATATGAGCGTATCTTAGCCGTTTCGGGCGGCGTTACAGCATGGCCTGGATGGCGAAGACCAAGACCACCAGGGCCTCGCCGGAAATAAATCCCGAGGCGAGCGGCAGGCAGAATTTTTCTTCCGATTGCGCGTCGGCCTTCGCCCAGAGCCACTGCACAATGCCGCCGGCCACCATGGGCATCACGGAGATTCCCGGCACCAGCATGCCGATCCCTACCGCCGTCGGGGAAGGCAGCAGGTGGCTGTACTTCGGCTCGAGCACGGTGATAACGACGCCCAGCGCCACGGCGATCAGCATGGCCGAGAAACAGCCTTGCGGCAATTGGCCGAAACCCTGGTTCAGAAGCTCGGCAAATCCCGCCCACTTCACGCTGATGGGCGAGGTGAGGCCGTTACCACCGATGCCGTATCTTGCCTTGAGGGCCGGATAGACGAGCGAAACCGCGAGCGACCCGACCGGTACTCCAATCAATTGCAGGACGGTGAGGCTGCGGTTATTCGAGCCCACGATTTTGCCCGATTTGTAGGTCTGCATCAGGGTTTCGCCGTTGACCGCGACCGTGCCCGACATGCCGGAGCCGATCATGTTGATCGCCATGCTGCCGGGCGAGATCACGGCGAAGACGGCCTGCATCAGGTTGGCCATGGCGCTGACCGGCGCCCAGTTGGTTTCGCCCAACACGCGCGTGCCGACCAGCATCAGGAAGAACGAGAGCACCAGCGAGACTACGGTCAGCCACACGGGAAATCCCAGCGAATAGACTTGCAGAACGCAGAGCGTCACGGAAAGCACGGCGATGCCGGCGATCACATAGCGGATGGGGAAATCGGTCGAGCTTACGCTCCTGGCTGAGAAGCTTTGGAAGGTTTTCACGACCAGTTTCCATTTGAGGACCAGGGCGGTGATGCCTCCCGCCACCATGAATCCGGTGGCAGGCCACATGACCCAGCGCAGCACGGAGGCGAATTGCGGATCGGGCACAATCCCGCGCGCGGCCAGCATGGGAGGCGCGATCACCCAGGAGAGGATCAAGCCCAGGCCCATGGAGACCGCGATGCGCGGGCCGACCAGCATGCCCGAGCCGAACGAGAGGATGCTGACCTCCGTACCCATGCGCAAGCCCGCGCCATTGGGTCCGAAGAACCAGGCGTCGGGCAGCAGCCTCAGCTTGTCGCGCACCACGGCGAGCACGCCGGAGAGAAACATGCCGACGCCGAGCGCCGTAACGCGCGGCCCGGCTTCGCGCGGACCCTGATCGAGCACGAGCAGCGCCTCGCCCGCCGCCATGCCGTCGGCGAACGTGAGATCTTCCTCATCAATGTAATAGCGGCGCAGCGGAACCGCCATCAGGACGCCGATCAGGCCCGCCACGGTGAGCCAGGTAAACGTCTGCCAGACGGCGAGGTGCAGAGAGAAGCCGAGCTCGGGCTTGGCGTTCAGCATGTCCATGGCGGCCAGCACCACACACATGAAGCCCGATTGTCCGGCCGAGGTACCTGCCGCCTGCACGAGGTTGTTCTCCACGCGGGTGCCGCGCACGCCGGTGAAAAATCCGACGGCGGAGATCATGATGTAGCCGAAGAAGGCGCTGACCACCGAGATATTGGGGCCGTAGCCGATCTTCAGGACCACGTAGGGGTAGGAGGCGCCGATGAGCACGGCGACAATGAGGGAAACCAGGACGGCGCGAAGGGTCAGGTCTTTACTTGGTGCCGGGGTTGGTGCTGGGGTTGGCGGCGCGCTCACCTAACTCAGAGTCCAGCCTTTGCGGAAAGCCGGCTTCAGGAACTTGTTGGCCTCGGCATTGTTGGTGAAGCGGCCCCTGGCGGCGTCCCATTCGAGCTTGCCCTCGACGCGGACCGCGATGACGCCGAGCAGCATCCACTCGACAAAGGGCGCGGCCACGTTGAAGTTGGAGCAGGCGGGATCGCCCCCCTTGCAGGCGCGAATCCAGTCGCGGTAATGGCCGGGAGAACGCGTGAGCAGGGGCTCGGGGAAGCGGTAACCCTGCATTTTCGCCACCGGGACGAGGCGCGTCTGTTCGCCGTAGGTTCCGGTGGTGAGCATGCCCTTCGTACCGATGAACAGGCTGCCGTTGGGGTCGGGAATCTTGGCGTCGGGGGCGAGGCTGTTTTGCTGGAAATTATCCCAATCGAAGACGCGGTCGATAAAGCCGGATCGAGTGGGAGGAGGCGCCGGTTGACCCTGCGGACGGGGGCGGAAGGGCAGCTCGCCCAGCAGTTCGCCAGCCGGTACACCATCTAGTTTTGGGGTCGCCTTCATGGCATCGTGCCAGAAGACTTTGACGGGAGGCATGTTGCCGCGGGCGGGGAAATCGTAGCGGATGGTGGAAGTTTTGGGGAACTGGAAATCGCTCAGGCCCTCCTTGTGGATGCACTCGACGCTGGCGGGCGCGCCGAGACGCAGCGCGAGGTTGGGCGCGCCTAAGATGTGGCACGCCATATCGCCAAGCGAGCCGCAGCCGAAATCGAAAAAGCCGCGCCAGTTGAAGGGCTGGTAGAAATAGCCGTATTTGTTGGGATAGTCTTTGCCGCCGGAAGTATATGGGCGGCTTTCGGCCGCGCCCAGCCAGAGATCCCAGGCGAGAGTCGGGGGAACCGGGTCGCCGGCGGGAATATCGGTCAGGCCCTGCGGCCACCACGGGCGATCGGTCCAGGCATGCACTTCGGTCACATCGCCGATTTCGCCCGCCCAGACGATTTCGGCGGCCTGGCGGATTCCTTCGCTGGAGTATCCCTGGTTGCCCATCTGAGTCGCGACCTTGTATTTGTTGGCCGTGTCCATCATCAGCCGCGCTTCCCAGACGGTGCGGGTGAGCGGCTTCTGAGTGTAGACGTGCTTGCCGCGCTCCATGCAGGCGACGGCGGCGGTGGCGTGCATGAAATCGGGGATGGTGACGATGACGGCGTCGATGTCTTTGCCGCGCTCGTCGAGCATGCGGCGGAAATCCTTGTATTTGGCGGCCTTATCGTATTCGGTGAACTTCTTCGCGGCCTGCTTGTCGTCGACGTCGCAGAGCGCCACGATGTTTTCCGAGGCGCAGCCATCGATATCGCTCGCGGCCTTACCGCCGGCGCCGATGGAGGCGATATTGAGCTTCTCGTTGGGCGATTTGTAGCCCAGGGTTTTGAGCGAGGGAACGCTGCCGAATCCGGCGATGGGGAGCGCGCCCGCGAGCAGCGGACCGAAGAAGAAGTGCCTTCTGGTGCAATCGAACGCCATTTTAAACCCCCTGCGAATTATATCCGGTCAGGCAGTCGTTATAAAGGCTGTCTTTCATAAGGAGTGCCATGAAGACGAATGCGGTGCGGTTGTTAGTGGTGAAGGGGATCGCGAGGGCGTGTGTCTGGCGGTGGTCCCCGGCAATGCGGAACTCGATCTGAAGGCGCCGGCGCGGTTGACGGGAGATCGGAAGAATGGAACTGGCTCCGCTTAAGCAGGTGTTGCCGCTCTCCGGATACATTCGCCGCGGGCTTGCGCGGGACGCAGATTGTGTTGCGTCCGGAGGATTACATGGCGGCGGCCGAGGCGACTTTGGGCGCGATATCGTAGAAGGGTCATGCCGCGAGCGACGCGCACCACGGTCGATTTGAGTGGGTATCCGGACCTGGTGGTGGTTTATCTGGGCATGAAGGCTCTGTCGTTGCGGGGGGTATTCACGCTGCTGGGCTTCGGTCCGAAAATCAGCGCTTCGGTGGCGGCCAAGCCGAACGGGTTGTTGCGGCACGAGAATTTTCTGATGTCGCTCTGGCCGTTGCACGGGGGTATGCGGCAATACTGGCGCGACTTCGATGCACTCGAAAAGTGGACGCGAAGCCTGCCGCATAAGGCGTGGTGGGTGGATTTTCTGAAAGACCCGAAAGGCGTCATGTTCTGGCACGAGACGTACTTCATGCGCGGCGGCGTCGAGGCCATTTTCGACAACATGAACGCGGACCACATAAATCAAGCTCCGGGGCTGGCGCATTTCGCGCCCAATCGGGAAGCGCACGGTCCCATGTATTCGGCGCGCCGCAGACTGGGCATCGGGGGCGAAGAGACGGCTCCGAATCCGGTGCCGGAGCAGAAGTGATTTAAACGTGCGCCGGTGAGAGTGTTCCCTTCTCGCGCAGGCCAGTCAGCGCCAGGCTGTAGCGTCCGCGTACGCCGGTCTTTTCGAAGATGTGCTTGAGGTGAATTTTCACGGTGCCGGTCTGGATGCCGAGCGTGCGGCCAATGTCGCGGTTGCGCAGGCCTTGTTCGACGAGCTCGGCGATCTGATGTTCGCGCACGGTCAGGCGGGAGCGGCGCGGATCGAGCGTATTGTCCGAGGTTCCGAAAATCCCCTCCTCCATCCAGGTGGACCCGGACGTCACCGCCAGCAGGCATTCGAGCATGATCGCGGGCTCGGCGGTGCGGCGCAGAATGCCGCGCGCTCCGGCCTGCAGGAAGCGCAGAGCCTCGGACTCGGTGATGCCGACTCCCCATACTACGGGGGCGGTATTGCCCGCGGTTCCCGACTCTTGTGACCCTGCCAGATGTAACCCTGCTTGATGTAACCCGGCTTCGTGTAACCAGTCCATGATGGCCTTCGTGCCCAGCCCTTTATCGAGCACGATGGCGGCCGGGGCCATGGTGCGGGTTAATTCGGATGCCGCTTCAAGACTGCACACCGAGCCGGCAAAGCGCAGATCCTCGCTGGTTCCGAGCAGGCATCGAAGCCCTTCGATGGCAACTGGCTGGGTATCGCAAATCAGAACCGGTTTTCCGGCGGCGTTATTTGTCATTCATTCGACCTCGGGTATCTTATCGGCAGAAACAGTTCAGAAGTTTAGTGGCGGGAGCGAGGGAATATCTCTAAAGGAATCAAGAGCACTCGGAACGGACCGGCGGAAGCGCCTGTCCCACATGACGTAGGATGATGCTTTGTGACTGAACTCTCGTGCGGCAATGCCGCGGAGTGGCTGATCCGGCACGGAAGGCCCGCGGAGGACGCCCGCTTCGAGGAACCGGGCGGCGGCGTATCCAATAAGGTGATCCGGGTGGTGGGGCCAGGCTTCCGTGCCGTTCTGAAACAATCTCTGGGCAAACTGCGCGTCGAGCGGGAATGGCTTTCCGACCGCGCGCGAATTTTCCGGGAGGCGGCGGCCATGCGCTGGGTGGAGGGCCGGTTGCGCGGCGGCCGGACGCCGAAAGTTCTGCTCGAAGACCGCGAGGATTTTACGATCGCGATGGAAGCGGCTCCCGCCGGCGCGGAGATGTGGAAGACCAGGCTGTTGCGGGGAGAATTCGACGCTGCCTGCGCGCGGGCGGCGGGCACGATGCTCGGAAGCCTGATCGCGGCCAGCTGGAACGATGCGGAAGCGCGGCGGATTTTCGGCGATCGGACCGTTTTCCGGCAGTTGCGGATCGACCCCTATTACCGGTTCACGGCGGACGTCGTGCCGGAGTGCCGGGGCTACCTCCACGAACTGACGGGGCGTTCCGCCGCGCGACAGGTCAGTTTGGTCCATGGCGACTGGAGCCCCAAGAATTTGCTGGTGGCAGAAGACGTCTGGGCGATCGATTGGGAGGTAATTCACTTCGGCGACCCGTCTTTCGACGCCGGATTCCTGCTGAATCATCTGCTGCTTAAGAGCATTCGAATGCCGGAGCACCGCGCGGATCTGACGCAACTGGCGCTGACTTTCGCGGCGGCGCTGAATGAAGAATTGCCGGCGGACGCGGAGTGGGTACCGGCGGCGGCGCTCGAACATCTTCCGGCGCTTCTGCTGGCTCGGGTGGACGGGAAATCCCCCGCCGAATATCTCGACGAGGGCATGCGCGGCCGCGCGCGGGATCTGGCGAAAGATCTGATGCGGCATCCGGCAGGATCGGTGAGAGAGGTGTTCGAACGATGAAAATCGATCGCGTGCGGGCGCTGGAGATTTTGGATTCGCGGGGGAACCCCACGGTCGAGGCGGAGGTGATGCTGGCGGGCGGGACGCGCGCCTGCGCACAGGTGCCTTCGGGCGCGTCGACCGGGCGTCACGAGGCGGTGGAATTGCGCGATGGCGACCCGATGCGCTATGCGGGCAGGGGAGTGCTCGGCTCGACGCGTCGGATCAGGGGGCGGTGGATACCCGGCTGAACGAGATCGACGGCAGCGCGGGGAAAGCGCGGCTGGGGGCAAATGCGGTGCTGGCGGTTTCCTGCGCGGTGGCGCGCGTGGCGGCGCGGCGTTTCAATGTCCCGCTGTGGCGCTATCTCGCCCAGGGGCGGCGTCCGAAGATGCCGGTTCCCATGGTCAACATTATTTCGGGTGGGCTGCATGCGGGCGGAGGGTGTCCGGAGTTTCAGGATTTCCTGGTGATTCCGCGCGGCTATCGGGATTTGGCGGCGGCGCTCGAGGCGGTGGTGGGGGTTCATCGGGCGGTGGGGAAAGTTCTCGGGGCGGGGTTGGCGGACGAAGGAGGGTGGGGGCCGCGGCTCGCATCGAACGAAGAGGCCTGCGTTGTTCTGCGCGAGGCGACGCATATGACAGGAGCCCGTATGGACATTGCGCTCGACGTGGCGGCCACGCACTTCTTCGTCGACGGGATGTACGCGATCGAAGGACGGCGGTTGACGAGCGGCGATCTGTGCGACCTGCTCGCGAGCTGGATTCCCCGCTACGGAATTGCTTCCCTTGAAGACCCGTTGGCGGAAGACGATTGGGCGGGGTGGAAGAGCTTCACGGCGCGCCTCGGCTCGGAAGTGCGGCTGGTGGGGGACGATCTCTTTTGTACCAATCTCCAGCGGCTCGACCGCGGCATTGGCGAAGGGGCGGCTAACGCGGTGCTGGTGAAGATGAACCAGATCGGTACGCTGACGGAGACGTTCGCGGTAATCGATCGCGCGCGCGAGGCAGGCTACGGGGCGATCATTTCGGCGCGGTCGGGAGAAACCGAAGACTCGTTTCTGGCCGATCTGGCGGTGGCGTCGGGCGCGGGGCAGATCAAGATCGGGTCGGTTACGCGCTCGGAACGGCTGGCGAAATATAACAGGCTGCTTGAGATCGAGAAATGGGAGCTTACTTCAGATTGGCC
The DNA here is from genome assembly GCA_050015835.1 of Bryobacteraceae bacterium. Lineage (GTDB taxonomy): Bacteria > Acidobacteriota > Terriglobia > Bryobacterales > Bryobacteraceae > BOG-234. The sequence continues at coordinate 69,408 of JBEKAQ010000014.1, forward strand.
GTAGCCTTACTTCAAGTTGACCGTAGCCTTATTTCAAATTGATCGTTCCGCGGCACTGCGCCACTCCGCATTTGCACGGGATGCGTTCGATATCTTTCGCGAAGTGATAATCGACCGTTAGTTCCTCGCCTTTGCGGATGGGCCGGCGGCTCATGTAGAGAATGTGGCCGTGGCGGATGACGGTGACGATGTTGGGGTCGCAGCAGTGGTTGATGTACTCGGCGCCGCTGCCGCCGACGGCTCCGTCGAGGGTCCAGTAGTTATCGAGGGTGAACAGATAGATCAGGCGGTTCTGTTCGTCGCTGCGCCGGCGCGTCTCTTTGCGGCTGATGCGTTCGCCGGTGTACTCGATCACTTTACGGCGGGCGGGGATGTCTTCGCCGGCATAGACGCCCCAGCGGTGGATCTTCGAGGGTTTCACGTCGAGCTTGAAGTTCGCGTACTTCGGGTTGATGGTGGGAATCCGCGAGGGCTTGCGCCTGGCCATTCTCGCAATTGTAAGGGAGTGCGGTGGGTTTTGAGAAGTGCCGTGCCGATTTTATTGCGCAGGCGCGGTGCGCGGAGGGCTCCGATTGTAAAAATTCTTATCCCGGGGCGGCGGGAACGGGCCGGCGTGGGATATGCTATACAGCATGCTTCGAGCTACGATAATTTTCTCAATTCTGATTTTCGGCGCCGCCGCCCTGAGTGCTCAGGACGACGTTGCGCAATTTCAACCCCTGATGAGGGCCGCGGTCCAGGCCAGCGGCGCTTTGCGGGCCGCCATCACCGCTAAAGATACCGCCGCGGGCGCTACCGCGGCCAACAATGAGGCTGCCGCGTTCGATAAGATCGCCGCATTCTTTGAAGCCAAACACGTGGACGACGCCGTGAAGTTTGCCAGGGGCGCCTCTGACGCCGCCAAAGCGGTGGCGGCTGCGACCACCTCCGACGACCAGCAGGCTGCCGCGGCCAAGATCAATCCGAACTGCGGCGGCTGTCATGCGGCCCATCGCGCAGGGAGCAACGGCAGCTTCTCGATTAAGTAGTTTCAGGTTCAGTTCAGAAACGGTCCCAGTGGAACCGGCTATGGGCGCCCGCATTTGACGGGGCGCCCATAGCCGGTTTCTTTTTAAAAGCGGCGTCTGTCCGGAGTCAGAGTCGCATGCCGCCGGTGCACATGAGCACTTCGCCGGTGACGAAATCGCTCAGGGGCGAGCAGAAGAACAGGACCGCTCCGGCCGCCTCTTCCACCGTCCCGGCGCGTCCCAGAGGGCTCATCGGGATGACCTTGTCGAGCACCGCCTGCTGCACACCGACCCTGATTTCCCGGCCTTTCACGGCAATCTTCGAATCTTCCGAAAGAGGCTGAATCAGGCGTGTGCCGATGAGACCGAAGCCGACCGCGTTCACGTTCACGTGGTACCGGCCCCATTCTTTGGCCAAGGTCCGGGTAAGGCCGATCACGGCCGCCTTGGCCGAGCCATAGCCGGCCTGCCCCGCGCCGCCGTCGGTGCCGGAGATCGACGTGATATTGACCACCTTGCGCTGCACGCGTCTGCCTTCCGCGGCCTCGCGTTTGGCGGATTCGCGAATGTGACCCGCGGCGGCGCGGAGGATGCGGAACGGCGCCACCACGTGGATGTCGAGCATGGCCTGAAACTGCTCGTCGGTGGTTTTCTGGATCACGTTGTCCCACGTGTAGCCGGCATTATTGACGATGATGTCGAGGCCGCCCGCCTCGCGAATGGCATACTCGACCAGTTGGCGCGGAACGGCGGGATCGGTCAGGTCGCCGGGAAACGACGCGCCTTCGATCGCCGCGCGCGTATCTTCGAGCGGCTCGGGATCGAGGTCGTTTACGACCACGGTGGCGCCGGCCTCGGCGAGTTGCATGGCGATGGCGCGCCCGATGCCGCGGCCGGCTCCGGTTACGAGGGCAACTTTAGAATGAAGTGAAAACATGGCTGGCTCAGGCCCGCGGCGGCTGGGGATGGCGGGGCTGATAGAGGCCCATGCGGGTGCCGTCAGGCAATTCGATCTGCGTCACCAGGCCCCACCCCTGATCGGCCACAGGCTGGGAGATGGCGACACCTTTGCTCTTCAGCTTTTCGATAGTCGAGTGAATGTCGTCGCACATCAGGCAGATCTCGTGCGAGTTTGCCTCAGCCGGATGGACGCCGAGTTCCGCGGGCGGCAGGGCGAAGATCAGCCAGCCTTGCCCTGCGTCGACGAAGGGCCATTCAAGGACATCCCGAAAAAAGAAGCGAATCTTCTCGGCTTCTTTGCTGTAGACGATGGCATGTACGCCGTTGATCATGCCACTACTTTACTGAATCGCGAGGATTGCTTTCATGCCTTTCTTCGGCGGCCGAGGGCCAGGCGGATTGTATCGTGGAGATCGCGAGCCATGAGAAAAAGTAATGTCGCGCTGCGCCCGCAGGTTTCGATCCTTGAAGAGGCGTGGCGCTCAACCAGTTCATCAACGTTCAATGCGAGACGGCAAAACGGGACGGCGCAAGCCCTGTTATTACAAGAGAGCGGTTTTCGTCCCGAAACCTGCCAGTTTCGAGACATTTCGCGTTTTATTGGAACGCGGGGCTACTCCGCGTAAGTCGATGCGAGCGCAGACTGGAGTAATGAACGGGTTGAAAATCAACTCCTCTAATCGACGTGGTTTGTTTGTTGCGCTCCTGTCTCTGTGGTGGGCCTTAACTGGAAGTCCCCGCCTGGCAATAGCTCAAACTAACCTGCAGAGCGGGCTTCACCCTGCCGAACGTCTCAACTTTTGGCGACAGAAGACCGAAAAGAGTCCGACGGAATAGATGGCGGCGTCGGCCATCATGCCATGACCATAGCTATCCAAAACCGCTCTTCGTCGCCGTGCATTCTGCATGGTATTCCGAACTTGCAATTGTCGTATACTGCGACCGGCAGGGCCAAAGCGATCTGCCTGTTTAGTTTTGGGGTTCAACAATCAATGATGGAAACGGTGGCTGCACCGAAGCCGATCCGAAGTGCGGCCCCCGAGCTCAATATTCGGACATGACGCCGGGAGCGGGCCAAACAATAAGGGCTCCGATTTGAGTCGGAGCCCCTCTGCGGAATAGTCGAAATAGTAACGCCCGATTTTCAGACTGCCTGGACGTTCTCCGCCTGCAAGCCTTTCGGGCCCTGCTTGACCTCGAATTCCACCTGCGCCCCCTCATCGAGAGAGCGATAGCCCGAGGACTGAATCGCGGAAAAATGGACGAACACGTCGTCCCCGGTTGAGCGCTGGATAAAGCCGAAGCCCTTCGCGGCGTTGAACCACTTGACTGTACCTTTTTCTTTCACAAACCTTCTCCTGAGAGGCGTCGAAGCACGATGTAAAAAAAGAAGCGCGGCCCCAAAAAAGAAAAAGCTACGATCACCGTAGCTCCCTTCCGTTCACCGGCATCGACCCCACAACATTTTATACGTCCCGCAGTATCTCATAATCGATTTACAGGATTCAAGCGCCGGATTGGTCCGACAATCCCACGCTACCTTCCCTGATCGATCAGCGATGGCTTGCCCTGCGAGAGACGGATCTGCGGTGCCTGATAGACGATCGCGTTTTGAAGCAACATCGCGGGGCGCTTGATCCCGAATGTGTGGGTCCTGCCGCCTGTTCCTTCAGCCGCTTTACTGCCTTCGTATTTCCAATCTTCCTTCTTGAGAAAAGGCAGATCGACGCGCCAGACAACCACGGCACGGCCGCGCTTCATTCGTTTCGTCGGGTCGACAGCATAGCGCCAGATGACGTACCAGCCAGGATGGTCGTAGTGAGATTGAATGGGCCAATCACGCGTGCTTCCCTTCGATTCCAGAGCCTCTCTCGGAGGAGGATTCAGACGTCCGCGCAAGGAAAGATCGGGAAATCTCTGTTGCGCTACGTCGGGGTGTTTGTGGCGTTTGTAAGGGCTCAGGGAGTCGAGCGCGCGAACGCCGAAAATGCCGACAACGCCGCTGAATATATTCGCCTGCTCGAAATATAAATCGAGCAACTCCTCCGCACGCTCTTCAACGAACTCAATAGCGTTCTTCAGGTGCGTAACGTTCAGGCCGGGAGGCAAGGGAACGGATCGATCAAATCCATCAGAATCGAAAGACACCGTTGGCTTGGCCTTTTCCATCACTGTGTACTCCGCCGTTAGTCCTTATAACGCGCGTCGTTCCATTTACTGAAAGCATGGACAACGCGGGAATGGCGTCTTTGGCAGTGGCGAAAAACAACGGGTCGGACTCGACTCCGATGCTGTCGTAGCCGACTGCGACGGCCGCGGCAATGGTGGATCCGCCGCCCATGAACGGGTCGAGCACAACGCCCGTTCCTAATGGAAGAGAGGCCCTGACTATTTGGCGCATGAACGCCTGAGGCTTCAGGGACGGATGCGGCGCGACTTTGCGTTCCTCCGCTCTGGTCGGAGCGGAGACGATCACGTCGGTGAACGGCGCAAATTCCGAAAGCCTGCGCAGCCCACCGGTTTTCCAACGACGGAGATTATCCTGCACGCGTCCTTCGCATGGCTTTCTGAACAGTCCCCATGGTTCCCATCCCGAACGCGGCATAACTGAGACATCGGTGAACTCGACATGGGCATTTTTCGGCCTGTCGCCGCCGCGAAGGGTTTGAACCAGCCTGATGATTTCGCCGCGTTTTTCAAAACCGGTCTCCATCAGCGGCACGTAGGCCAGGTGCGAAAGCAACGGACTGCTTGCCAGGAACAGATGGCCCCCTGGAACGAGGATGCGGAACGCACGTTTGGCAAACGAAGAAAAGAACTCCTTCAGGTCTCTGAGATCGCTGGCGGTCAGCACCGTAAATCGAGGTACCGGGCTCCGTTCACAACCGTCGTAGGAGGGTGGAATGCGCCAAATGCCGCCGCTACCCTTGCGCAGCTTCCTTTTTTCCTCCGTCGTGTATTCCCTCAGCCCGTACGGCGGGTCGGTCACTATTGCGTGGACGGATTGCCGCGGCTGGCGGTCCATCCAATCAATACAGTTCGCCTGATGCAGGGCATAGCTGCTTCCACGACTGGCGGTTGGCGTTATGGCGCAGGCAGCACTCATCTCTTCCAAACTATATCAATTCCTTCCGCCGGAAGAACATTCAGATAGAAAAATGTTTCCAGCCGTCGCCTCCCGTCAACCTAGTGCGTCGTCGGGCGTCCAATTCTCAATTTAAATTGGAGCGCGCAAAGCGGGCGGTCTTCAGCCCCTTCACAAGCGGTTGATGAGGCTGGCGACGTAGCCCGCGCCGAAGCCGTTGTCGATATTGACGACCGTCACATTGCTCGCGCAACTGTTCAGCATGCCGAGCAACGCGGCCAGGCCGTGAAAACTCGCGCCGTACCCCACGCTCGTGGGCACGGCGATTACCGGGACCGAGACCATCCCGCCGACCACGCTGGGCAGGGCTCCTTCCATGCCCGCGCATACGATAACGACGCGCGCCTGGGCAAGACGCGCGCTGTTGCCGATCAGCCGGTGGATGCCCGCCACGCCGATGTCGTAAATCGACTCCACTTCGTTGCCCATCACTTCGGCGGTGACCTGCGCCTCCTCGGCGACCGGGATGTCGCTGGTTCCGGCGCAGACAACGGCGATCTTGCCCTTACCGTGCTGGACGCGATTGCGCCAGAAGCGAATGGCGCCCGAGAGCGGGAAATATTCGGCATCCGGCAACTCCTCAATTACGCTCTCGGCCATGGCGGGGGTGGTGCGGGTGATGAGCACATTATCCGCGCGTTCCAGCAATTTGCCGGCGATGGCGATCACGTGATCCGCCGTCTTGCCGAGGCCGAAAACCACCTCGGGCATGCCGTGACGCAGGGCGCGATGGTGGTCAACCTTGGCGAATCCTATATCTTCAAAGGGCAGGTGCCGGACGCGTTCGAGCGCGGCATCGACATCGGTCGCGCCCGTGCGAACTTCTTCAAACAGGGATCGCAGCTGATCTTCCATCATCCGTTGCCCAACATATCAGGCGCCGTTTCAGAAAGCGATGAGAGCGCCTTCTTTGACGCCATGCCTGGCGCCATCGCCGCCGTTGATTTCGAGAACGAATTGGTAGGGAACGTGTCCGCCGTAAGTGGGGCATTGGGCAGGTTCGGCGTGGCAGGGAGCGGCGCTTTCGGCAATCTCCACCACCCTGCGATCGGGTCCTACGAAGACGATGTCGAGCGGAAAATTGCAGTTGTGCATCCAGTAAGCGCCATGCTGGGGCCGCGCATTCACGAAGAGCATGCCTCGGTCGTGGGCAAGTTCGGTGCGAAACATCATGCCCGCTTCCTGCTGTTGCGGGGTGATCTTCAGTTCCGCAACGATGACCGTGCCGTCCGGCAGGGTGACGTTGCGGGAGGCGATGTCGCTTGAAGGTTCCGGTTTCGCGCCGCACCCGGCGAGGAGCAGCGTCAGAAGAACGGCCGTTCGCATCCGCTAAAATAGTATCTTCCCGCCGCCGTTCATTAGAGCCATGTTCATAAAACGCCTGCGCTTGACCCTCGAGATGATCCGCTTCGAGCACTCCGTGTTCGCGCTGCCTTTTGCGCTCACGGGGGCGTTGCTGGCGTTTCGGGCAAGCGGAAATTCGGTCGCGCGGGGCGGCTGGACTGTGCTCTGGATCGTGGTGGCGATGGTCGGAGCGCGCTCGGCCGCGATGGCGTTTAACCGGCTGGTGGATGCGGAGATCGACGCGAGGAACCCACGTACGCGCGGGCGCCATATTCCGGCTGGTTTGTTGTCGCGCGGGTTCTGCTGGGGATTTACGGTGGCGTCGATGGCGTTGTTTTTCTTCGCTTCATGGGAATTGAACACTCTGTGCCTGCGTCTGGCTCCGCTGGCGCTGGCGGTGGTGCTGGCTTATTCATTCACCAAACGCTTCACGCATTTTTCGCATCTGGTGCTGGGGTTCGCGTTGGGAATCGCGCCGGCAGCGGCGTGGATTGCCGTGCGCGGGTCGCTCGATCCGCGGATTCTATGGCTGACCGCCGCAGTGACTTTCTGGACGGCCGGCTTCGACATCATTTACTCCTGCCAGGACTATGAATTCGATTGCGCATCGGAGTTATTCAGCATTCCACGCGCCTGCGGCATTGCGAAGGCGTTAATGATAGCGCGGGCGCTGCATGTGCTGATGATCGCTTCTCTGCTGACGCTGATTTATGAGTTGCACCTGGGCGGTCTGGCGCTGGCGGGCGTGGCCGCCGTGACGGCGCTGCTGATTTACGAACACGCTCTGGTGAGAGCCGGCGATCTGTCGCGCGTCAACGCCGCGTTTTTCGCCATGAACGGCTGGGTCAGCGTGTTATTCTTCGTTTTCTGGGCCGCCGACATATTCCTGCATCGTCAACCTGTATGAGTTCCCCCGCCCAATTCGAAGACCGGCGATTGTGGCCCATCCGCGAGAAGGTGGAGGCGGGCGAACGTTTGTCTTATGACGACGGATTGTCGCTGTATCGCTCGAACGACCTGCTGGCGCTGGGTTACATGGCCAATATGGTGCGCGAGCGCATGCACGGCGACGTGACTTATTTCAACGTGAACCGGCACATCAATCCCACCGATGTCTGCGTGGCCAGTTGCCGGCTGTGCGCATTCGGCAAACAGAAGCGCGATCCGAATTCCTACACCATGACGCTCGACCAGGTGTGGGAGACGGCGGGCAAGGGCTGGAACGAGGCCATCACCGAATTCCACATTGTGGGCGGTCTGCATCCGGAGTTGAATCTCGAATGGTTCTGCCAGATGCTGCGCGGGTTGAAGGAGCGGTTTCCGCAGGTTCATCTGAAAGCCTTCACGATGGTGGAGATCGGGTATTTCGCGCGCCGCGAGAAGATGACAGTGCGCGACGTTCTCATGCGGCTGCGCGACGCCGGTATGGATTCACTGCCGGGCGGCGGTGCGGAAGTATTCTCCGAGCGCGTGCGCCGCATCATCTGCGACCACAAACTGACGGGCGACGAGTGGCTGGAGACGGCGCGTGCGGCGCATGAACTGGGCCTTCATTCCAACTGCACCATGCTTTACGGCCATATCGAAAACGAAGAGGATCGCGCCGATCATCTGGTGAAACTGCGCGCCCTGCAGGACCAGACCCGCGGCTTCGTCACTTTTATCCCGCTGGCGTTCCACCCCGATAATACGGCGCTGTCGCACATCCCGAAAACCACGGGCTTCGACGATCTGAAGAATATCGCGGTGGCGCGGCTGATGCTGGATAACGTGCCGCACATCAAGGCGTACTGGGTGATGATGACGCCGAAGATGGCGCAGATCGCGCTGCGCTTCGGCGCCAACGATATCGACGGCACCGTGGTGGAAGAGAAGATCTACCACGATGCGGGATCGACCGTGACGCAATCGCTGAAGCGCGGCGAGTTGCTGCGGCTGATCAGGCTGGCGGGGCGTACGCCGGTGGAACGAGATACTTTGTACAGACCGGTGCAGCGAACCGAGACGGCGTTTACCGTGCTGGTGTAGGCGGTGCCGGAACAACTGGTATCCTGACGGCATGGGCTGTGGCTCCGGCATTAACCCCAACCAGTTCGCTCCCGTTCCCGAAGGAGCGCATAAAGTTTTCTGCGTTAAGTTCCAGAAGGAAATGGAGGGCCTCCAGGAAGTTCCTTTCGAAGGGCACCCGCTGGGCCAGCGCATCTACGACAACGTTTCGAAGGAAGCGTGGAAGCTGTGGGTGGAGCACATGAAGATGCTGATGAACGAATACCGGCTGAACCTGGGGACGCAGGAATCGCAGGAATTCATCATCCAGCAGATGGAGCAATACTTCTTCGGCGAGGGCGCGGCACTGCCACCGGATTACGTGCCTCCGCGCCAGAAATAGACAAGCAGGAATATGGAAGGTCGCAAGGCTTTAATCATCGGGGCCGGCCCGGCTGGGCTGACTGCTGCCTTCGAACTTGTGAAGCGCACCGCCATCCAGCCGATCGTTCTTGAAAAGAGCGATTCCATGGGTGGAATTTCCCGCACCGTGCGCTACAAGGACAATCGCATGGACATCGGCGGACACCGGTTCTTCTCGAAGTCCGACCGGGTGATGAATTGGTGGATGGAGGTGATGCCGGTCGAGGGCTCGGCCAACGGCAGCAGCAATCACAAGATCTCTTATCAGGGACAGAACCGCGACGTGGCGGCGCCGGCGGAGGGCCCGAACCCGCAACGCGACGACCGTGTCATGCTGATCCGCAATCGCAAATCGCGGATTTATTTCCTGCGGCAGTTCTTCGACTATCCGATTCAGCTCAGCGCGGAAACGCTCAAAGGTCTGGGCTTGCTGCGCACGGTGAAGATCGGCGCCAGTTATGCGAAGACCATGGTGCGGCAGCAAAAGCCCGAAAAAACGCTGGAACAATTTCTCATCAACCGATTCGGCAAAGAACTCTATCTGACCTTCTTCAAGTCTTATACGGAAAAAGTGTGGGGCGTGCCCTGCGACCAGATCAGCGCCGAATGGGGCGCGCAGCGCATTAAGGGCCTTTCCATCACGAAGGCGATCGGTCATTTTCTGCAGAAGCGCTTCGCAAAGAAGCCGGCCGGCGACATCGCGCAAAAGGGCACCGAGACTTCGCTGATTGAGAAATTCATGTATCCGAAGCTCGGGCCGGGCCAGCTTTGGGAATACGTCGCAGCGGATGTAAAGGCCAAAGGCGGCGTGGTGAAGACCGGCTGGAATGTCGAAAAGCTCTACACCGACGGCTTCCACATCACCGCAGCTGAAGCCGTCAATGCCGAAACCGGCGAGCGGGAAACCATCGAGGCCGATTATTTCTTCTCCACCATGCCCGTCAAGGAGCTGATGCGCTGCCTGCAGGCGCCGGTCCCCGCGGACGTGCTCGCGGTCAGCGACGGCCTGATCTACCGGGATTTCATCACCGTCGGCGTGCTCCTGAAAAAACTGAAGATCAAAGAAGCGACGCCGCACGGATTGAAGCTTCTATCGGATAACTGGATCTATATTCAGGAGCCGGACGTGGTGGTGGGCCGCATGCAGATCTTCAATAACTGGAGCCCGTATCTGGTGGGCAATCCGGAAAACGTCTGGATCGGGCTAGAATACTTCTGCTACGAAAGCGACGAGCTCTGGAAGAAATCCGACGCCGCGATGATCGAGTTCGCCAAGGACGAGATGGGGAAGATCGGCATTATCGATCGCGCCGACGTTCTGGATGCCTGTGTGATTCGCGTGCCCAAGACCTATCCGGCCTACTTCGGCGCTTACGAGCGATTTGACGAGATCAAGAGCTACGTGAGCCAGTTCGACAATTTGTTTTTAGTGGGCCGCAACGGCATGCACAAGTACAACAATCAGGATCACTCGATGCTGACGGCCATGACGGCGGTCGACAACATCATCGAGGGCCGGGTCGACATGAGCAACATCTGGGCGCTGAACACCGAGATGGAATACCATGAGAGCAAGGACGGGAAATAAGCGGATTTGGTATTGTGGTAAAGGCCCGGTGAGGTGCGAGAGCGGTTGAATCGGGCGGTCTCGAAAACCGATTCAGCAGGTTTCTCCAAGCCATTCTAAATCAAGCAAATCCTCTTGCTGGCCAATGGTTTAGGTCGTTTCGCCGATTCATCCGGTTTCCCCGCTTTTCACTCGTTTTGACGGGGCTGTTAGTGACAAAATAGTGACACTCGGGCACTCCGGGGTGGTCCGGGGCGGGGGTGTCACTATACCGGCTGATAACTTCACTGGATTCAATCATGTACGGTGAATTTTTCTGCATCCTGCTTTCTGACCTCTCCGGGCTCGCATTCGGATGGATTGCGTTTAAACTTAAAGCAGGCGAGGACGCCGTGGCTACTACTCCGGACCTCAAACCCGAAGTCGAACTGATCGCGCTGGCCCAGGCCGCTGGCCCTTCGTTGGCTCAACTCCTGAGCCGAACACCCGAGGCGATAGCGCTGGCCGCGCCTGCTCGGCGGTAGCGCCGTATATATGTCGGCAACCTTTGACCCTCTTCTGGACATACTGCCGGAATCGCAATTGCGGTTATGGCCGGAGTTGGACGCTGTTCCGTCGGAATTTGTACTCTACGGCGGAACTGGCCTCGCACTGCAACTCGGCCATCGGTTTTCCGAAGACTTTGACTTTTTTTCGTCGTCCGCACTCGACCCGGCCCGACTCCAATCGAGCCTACCCTTCTTTCGGGACAGGGACCCTTCCGACCCGGACGCCTGGGTACATCACGAGCCTGACAACCTGGAAGCCTTCGTCGACCGTGGCGGCTGGTTAAAGTTGCCTTCTTTGGCGGGCTTGATACATTGCAACGGGTCGAGAATCCGCGGCGGGCGGCGCGGTCGCGCGTCCGGGTGGCGTCACTGGTCGATTTAGCCGGCATGAAGATGAGGGTGATACAGGTTCGAGACAGTTGGAAGGACTACGTGGACATTCACGCTCTCGTATCGCACGGAATCGATCTGGCAACTGGATTAGCTGCTGCGAGGGCAATCGATAGAAACTTTGATCCGGCCACGAGCATTCGGGCCCTGCAGTTTTATGGTGACGGAACATTGGATCGGGTGGCGGAAGGCATGCGGCTAGACCTGACTCGCTGGGCTCAGCAAGTTGATCTTAGGAAGCTGCCAGCCTTGCGGCCACAGCGCGGCCTGAGTCCGGGAGGGATGGAGCTATGACACTCAAAGTTCCTTATCCGCCCGACCTCCTGCGAATAGCGCGAAAAGTGGTCTGGTATGAGCGGCCGGAACAAACCTTGCAAGATCTGGATACATTTCTGGCCCACCTGATGGTTTATGGTTCGCCGGCGGATGTTGCCGTGACCGGGCAATACGTATCGGCCGAAGAATTCCGCAGAGTGCTGAAGAATGCTCCGGCCGGACTGTTTACACAAGAGGTCTGGCAGAAATGGCATGAACAGCTCGGCATGCCAGTGCAACCTCTTCCCCGGCGCCGGTTCCCCGACGGTTCGTTCGGGCCGGAGCCGGGCCACTTTTTTGGTAGATAGTCGGAGTCCATTGTCGGCGGCCCGCGCGGACCCACACGGTCGAGCCGCATATCGCGCGCTTTCCAAACCTCGCCCATACCGCCCGCGCCGAGAGGCGAGACGATCTGATACAGACCGAGTTTGTGGCCCGGTTGGAGCACCTTATCCTGGTGCTAAGGTGCAAACGCCCGGGCGTTTCGCTCATCGGGGCGCGAGACCGATGGCCTTCAGTTGCTCTTCAACTTCATCGAGGGCGCGTTGTTCCGGGACGCCGACTGCTTCATCGATTCCCGCTCGATGCGAGATTCTGAGGCGGAGCAATGATTCCACCTTGCCGTCTCGGCCATCGATGATGGCCACCGAAGGGAAAGGAATGACCTCGAGGAAGCAGGAATCGGCGACATGCTCCGAAACCGTGTCCGCGATCTTTTGCAACTCGGTCCAACCCAGCCCGTATTCTTCAGCCGGAGGAGGTACCGGTTCATCGTCGGCCGTTCTTACGCCATAAACGTCGACATTAAAGCCAACCTGGATTCTCTGAATCCCCGCAGCGTGGATTTGGCGCTCATTTTCGACCGGGGCATAGTATGGCACGACCTCGTAGAAGGCGTGATGTTCCTCGATCAACGAACGGATGTTCTCAGACAACGAATATTCCTCCCAGTGCAATTCGAACAAGAAATTCTTCATATGCAAAAGCACGTGAACAACCAATGAGAAACTCACTCGGGATGAGTGCGATACGCCTGCGTATAGGGACTTGGGTTGTGAGCAGGAATTCCATTTGCGGTTAGGATTGGTGCGGCTCTCCCAGAATGCAGCGCACAGTGTCACGCGCAATCAGAAGTTCTTCGTTGGTAGGGATGACCCAGACGTGAAGCGGCGACCCCTCGGTGCTGATGCGGCCTTCTCGGCCCGCGGTCGCCTGGTTTTGACCCGCATCTATGGTCAGGCCAGCCCATTCGAGGTCCGCGCAGACCCGGGCTCTGATCTCCGGCGAATGCTCGCCAATTCCCCCTGTAAATACCACTGCATCGGCACCACCCATAGAGGCGAGAAAAGCGCCGATGTACTTCCGCGCCCGATAGCAGAAGACTTCGATAGCCAGGCGGACGCGCCGGTCATCGTTCTCCCGCAGCTCCTCGAGCAACATCCTCATATCATTCGTCAGTCCCGAGATGCCAAGCAAGCCGGACTGGGTGTTCAGAAGAGTCTCGACCTCGTGTGTGGAGAGTCCTTCCTTGTTGGCGATGAGGTTGACGATCGCGGGGTCGAGGTCGCCCGAGCGCGTTCCCATCATCAGACCCTCGAGCGGCGTCATGCCCATCGAGGTATCCACGGGGTGCCCCCGGCGAATCGCCGCCGCGGAGCAGCCGTTGCCAAGGTGGAGTGTGATGATGTTCGTTTGTTCGCGGCTAAGTCCATTTAACGCCCGGTAACGAGACGCTACGTACCGGTGAGAAGTGCCGTGAAAACCGTACCGCCGTATGCGGTGACGCCGATACAGATGGTAGGGAACGGCGTAGAGATAAGCGTGCTCAGGAATTGAAGTATGAAAGGCGGTGTCGAATACCGCGACCTGCGGCGTCGCCTGGCCTAAGATCTGTGCCAACGCCCGAATTCCCGTCAGGTTGTTCGGATTGTGGACAGGCGCCAGATCGATGCAGTCCTCAATTCCTTTGAGCACCTCATCACTGATAACGACCGATTCCCTGAACAGCTCTCCACCATGCACCACGCGGTGTCCAACGGCGTGAATATCTCCGAGATTACGAATCTCGTCGATTCCGGAGCCATCCGATCCCAGCCAGCGGACCACATAGTCGAGCGCCGCAGAGACATCCCGGATCGGCGCCGTCAGCTTCTGACGGAGACCAGCGTGGCTCTGGACAGTGATGATCGCTTCCCCTCCAATTCGCTCCACCTGTCCACCGCACAAGACCTTATCCTTGTCCTCGGCAATTCGCGCCAGGTCTGTGGCGATCACCTGAAATTTCAGACTGGAGCTCCCGGCATTGATGACGAAGACGTTCATAGGCTGTTCTCGACTACCACTGGCAGTGCGTGTCTCGTTCTCCGGGACTGAAATCATGTGTCGTAACACAGGACTCGTATCCTCCCGCGAACGGATTTCTACTCAGCGTGTTCGCAAAGAATCGGAATTCAGGCGCGCTCTCCGGTCAGAGCGTCGTCGGTCGGGCCTACGCGAGTTGAACCCAAGGTCCCGCAGACGGGAGAGGAATGTACTTCTGGAGGGCAGTCAGCAGGTGAACCTGCGACCGGGTCTTCTCTTTCCCGACTTCGGTCTCTTAATCGTAGTACTCCATTCCCAGATGCGTAATCAACTCTTCTCCGCGCATCCAGCGCAGCGTGTTTTTCAGCTTCATTAGCTGGATGAAGATGTCATGCTCGGGGTAAAGGTTGGGAGCGGTCATCGGAGCCTTGTAATAGAACGACAGCCACTCCTGTACGCCGCGCATCCCGGCGCGTTGTGCCAGGTCCATGAACAGCACAAGGTCGAGCACCAAAGGCGCCGCCAGGATCGAGTCGCGACACAGGAAGTTGATCTTGATCTGCATGGGGTAGCCGAGCCACCCGAAGATGTCGATATTGTCCCAGCCCTCTTTGGCGTCGCCACGGGGCGGGTAATACTCGATGCGCACTTTGTGGTTGAAATGCTTGTAGAGGTCGGGATAGAGCTCGGCTTGCAGGATGTGCTCGAGCGAGGAGAGCTTGCTCTCTTCCTTCGACTGGAACGAGCCCGGATCGTCCAGCACTTCGCCGTCACGATTTCCCAAAATGTTGGTCGAGAACCAACCCGCCAGGCCCAGCATGCGCGATTTGAGGCCCGGCGCGATCAGCGTCTTCATGAAGGTCTGGCCGGTCTTGAAATCCTTGCCCGAGATCGGCACCTGCCGCGCGCGCGCGAGTTCCATGAGTGCCGGGATGTCGGTGGTGAGGTGGGGCGCGCCATTAGCGTACGGCACGCCCGATTTCAGCGCCGCATAGGCGTAGATCTGGCTGGGGGAGATTTCGGGGTTATTCTTCTGCAGCCCGCACTCGAAATCGCGCAGCGATTCGTGCACGGCCGCGGCCCTGTGAAAAACTTCGGTCGATCCGCACCAGATCATCGAGAGACGCGCCGCGCCGGTTTTCTCCCGAAACTGCCGGATGTCTTCGATGAGCATCTCGGCGTAATCCATCTTCGATCCCTTCGGCTTGACGTTGGGTCCATGGAGGCGGCGCACGTACGATTGGTCGAAAACGGCGGGCATCGGGCGGATGGCAGAAAGCGGCCCCCGAATCTGCTCCAGGAGCGACTTCTCAAGCACTCCGGCATGCTCGGCGGCCTCGTAACAGTTCTCGTCAAAGATGTCCCACGTTCCAAAGGCGAGATCGTTCAAACCAGCGAGCGGAACAAGGTCTTTGATCATCGGGCTGCGGCCCTCGGTGCGCTTGCCGAGCCGCACCGTCGCCATCTGCGTTAGCGAGCCGATTGGTTTTGCCAAACCGCGTTTTACCGCTTCCACGCCGGCAATGAACGTCGTCGTCACCGCCCCCTGGCCGACCAGAAGGATGCCCAGTGTGCCGTTGGCAGGCGCAATCTGGATTTTGTCGTTATTGGGCATTTCGATTCTCCTTATCAACTGCGATGGTTTTCGATGGCTGTCTTGAAACGGATAGTCTGTGCCTGCGTCATCGTAAGCGTCCCTGAGTTCGGCAGAGATTCCATCGGAACCTCATAGTCTAAGAATTTCGGACGGCCTGCTAACTGCATTTCGTATTCCAAAGCGCAAGCGAATGATCGCGCAACACATGGCGGTTTTCCTATCGCGGTACACACGCGAAAATGACAATTGCCGATGACTAATGCCGGTTTTCGGCGTTCTTGCATTTACGCCTTGAACTACTTACGGCAGCCGAGCTCCTCCGGCGCACACCCGGTGAGCGGTCTTGTCGATTTCGCGGGGTGATTTGAGGCGGGGCTATTAGCCTGATCTGAGTCCCAGCTGCTGGAGTTGCTTCTCTATCTCGTTCAGCGCGCCGCGACACGTTCCAAAATGCTCGTCATCGCAGACTCTCCTCCAGCCCTGGCTGGCAGGCTTCGATCCGCTCAGCGCCTTGGTCTGTGTCCCCGTACAGGCGCTGCCGAGGACGGCTCATCGGAGAGAGCCTGGAGGGGGCTGTTGTTGTTCGGTTTCCACGCCCAACAAAAGCTGGAATATTCTTTAAATCACGGAAGGAAGAACTCTTCGGTGATTCTGGACCATTCCGCGCCAGGTACAGCGGCGAGCAGGTCATTCATGGGCCGGTTGTGGTCGGCGGCGGCCGCGCCCATCGGCGATGGCTGCTTCGCATACAGACGGCTGACTGTATCTTTCATCCAGTCTTCGACCAGGTTGACAGGTAACAGGTTGCGCCAGGGTATGGTCTGACGCATGGGGTCGGTGGCAGCGTAACGGATTTCAACTCCGGGACCGAGATGCCTCCCGTGAATGCCGCCAAGATTCCCGCCGCCGGTGAGCATCGTAAGAGCAGTCTGTGTCTGCGTATTGCCGGCGTCATCCTTGAAGTGGAACAACACACGCAGCTTAACCGCCTCAAATTGCTCGCGCAAATGGCATTGTTCGCAGGTGAGACGGGAGGGGACCAAACGGTTGCTTGCAATGGCAGACTCAATCGGATTTTGTACACGGTTGAAAACAACGTTTATGAACTGGCGGGTGCCTCCCATCTTGCTCTTCACCCAGCCCACGGCGCCGGGGGTAATGTGGCAATCGACGCATTCAATGCTGGCATGCGCCGAGTTCCGATGCGCGGCGAATTCGGGTTTCATAATATGGCAAGTCTGCCCGCAGAACTGGGCCGTCTCCATATGCTCTACAGCACGGTAAGTGCCCTGCGTTCCGATGACGATGTTAACTGCAGTGGTTAATCCGAAAAAGATAGCAAACTTACGCAGATAGACGCGCCGGTCCGGGGCCGCCAGAAGCCCCTGCTCGACTTGCTGGATACGCCTCCGCCCAAGGTAAAATCCAAGGGCAATCAATGCCAGGCCAAAGACGAGAATGGCCGGAATCAGAATAAAAACGACAATTCCTATGTACGGATTGTCAGTGTGCCCCCGAACCTGGGTTGGCAGAACGAAGAGCCAGGAGAAGCCGGCTGTCGTCACCAGCGCGACACCCAGCATAATGAGCCAGTGGCTCGTCAGCAGTACAAGTATGGGTCGTTTCGGATCGCTCATAGTTTTCCCGGATTGAGTCGTCAACGAGCTTCTAACATCTCGTTCAGCTCAATGCCATCCTTCCGGGCTGTCTAATGCAACCAACAGACCAAAAGGTTTCTAACTGGGATGGTCTTGGAAGTCGAGGAAGGCCATCGAACAGAACCGCGAA
>JBEKAQ010000015.1:0-69758 GCA_050015835.1 Bryobacteraceae bacterium
TGGGGTTGTCGCGGTGAGTGAGACAAACAGTTAAGAGACTGTTTACCGTTCGATGATAAATGATTCCGTTCGAAGCGGCAATAGGTTTAAGCTGATGATGCCGGTGAAGCGGAGACGGGCAATGCTGGCGAGCAACCCGTCGAGGAATAGCCGGCCGGAACTCATCGCGACGATGGGTAGGGCGTGTTTCCTTCCGGCGCGTCCTTATAGCCTGGCCCGGACCCGACCGGAAAGCGGTGCTTCGGCTCAGGCTTGCAAGAAGTAAGAACACATCGGAGCCATAGATTCCGCCATGCCTGAGAAAACGCATGCGAAAGGTTCCGCTATGTTTCATGCGGTCGCCTGCTGCCGAGTGGGTGGCAGGCAAGCGGTCTGCGAGAGCTCGAACTCGACCGGCGGGCGGTAACCCAGTGCCGAGTGGAGACGCTTGCCGTTGTAGATTTTTTCGAGAAACCGCCCGATGCACGCGCGGGCATCAGCCAGGTCGCGGTACTCCTGGCGATACACCTCCTCGTATTTCAGGGTCTTCATGAACGATTCGCAGGTTGCGTTGTCGTAAGGATTTCCGCTCCGGCTCATGCTGATCCGCACGCCGTGTTCTTTGAGCAACCCCGTGTAGTCGTTGGAGGCGTATTGCACGCCACGGTCAGAATGATGGGTCAAACCTGCCGGCGGAGTGCGGCGCCGGAAGGCCATTTCCAGTGCCGCGATCGCCAGATCATCCTCCAGGTGGCGGTCCAGCGCCCATCCGACCACCCGGCGTGAGAAGGCGTCGAGCACCACTGCCAGGTAGATGAACTCCATTTCCAGCCTGATGTAGGTGATGTCGGCGATCCACAACTGATCGATGCCCGTCAGTTTCATGCTCCCCGCCAGATTGGAGTACACACGAAGGTTGTGCCTGGAATCGGTCGTCGCCACCACGAATTTCTTTCGTCGCAGGCAAAGCAAATTATCCTCGCGCATGATTCGGCCAACCCGCCGGTGGCCAACATCCCACCCGCGCCGCTTCAGCTCCGGAGTGATCCGCGGGCGGCCATAGGAAGGAAACTCCAGAGCGATGCGCTGGATCTCGTCCCGCAGATCCAGATCCTTGTCTCGCGCTTCCCGCTCCGGATCAAATCGATAGAAGCCCGCCCGGCTGACCTGCCCCAGTTCGCACATGCGCCGGGCCGTCATCGGGATGCCTTTCTCGATTTGACGTTCGATGTGACGGCAGGTCGCGGCTTGCCAGTCAATGCCTGCAGCATCCGCTCTTCCTCGATGCGCTGCAAGCACCCCTTCAAAAAATCGATCTCCAGCGTCTGCTGTCCGACTTTCCGTTCCAGTTGCGCGACTTTGGTTTCATCCCAGCGTCGTTTTCCGCCTCCCGGAAAGGCATTGCCCGGGCCATGGCGGAATTCCTTCCTCCACCGGTGCAGCACATTCGGATTGACCTCAAACGCGCGCGCCACTTCGGCCACAGATGCTCCCGCATCCAGCCGCTGAATGGCCGCCACCTTAACTTCCTTTGTGAATTTCCGTCGAGACACTGCCATGAGTCAATTCTCCATTCGCTGGATTTTGACTCTTATCTGTTTGTCTCAAAAAGCGCGACAAGTCCACGGGGAAAACTACACCCGCCGGCGGCTCCGGTCGGTGTCCTCAGCAAGGAGATCGACCAGCCGACCGTTATCCCCGGAAAGCGCGGGCAACTTCGCTGTCCCTGCGAACATCTTCCAGCGTGAGGTCCGGAAATACGCCGTGCGCTTTGAGAAAACCGTTTATTTCGTAACGCGAGGCTCTGCCGAGCAGGCGGCGCGCCTGTGGAACCGTGAGCTTCCCGGCCCGAATCGCTTCAAGAGCCAGTCCCTCAAGGGCGACCCGCGTCAATTCGCGTGGATCCGCCATCCCAAATCGTCCGGTATTTCCAGACTCACTTGCATGGCAACCCTGTTACCGTAAGCCGTGCTGAAGCGCAGCCGTGAATGAACGGTTATTTCTGGATCTGGCCCAGAACGGCCTTGACGCGCGTGTGGAGACGGCTCTTGTAACGCGCAGCCGTACCCCGCTTGATGTATCCCTTGCGGGCGGCCTTGTCGATCAGTGAGAACGTGCTCGCGAGATTCGCGTTCAGATCGCCGGGGTTCTTCGCCGCCAGCGCCTTGCGCATCGCCCGGATCTGGTGCCGCAGCCGCGTCTTCGCAAATCGATTGAATTCGGTACGCCGCTCGGTCTGTCGCACACGCTTCTGAGCGGATAGATGATTCGCCATATTTGATCCTTCAGAGTAACACAGGAGCTCACCCCGGCGGATTTGTGATAAGATTTGGCGCTTGAGCACCATCGAGAAAATTCGTCGCGCCAACCGGCGGGAAGCGCTGCGAGCCATGGCCGCTTTTGTAGCCGGTTCGCCGCTGCTGCGCGCCCAGCAGGACCCGTTCCGCGACCATAGCCGCGTTCCGGCCATGAGCGAACTGCACACCTCCTTCGAGTTCGAGAGCGTGGCCTACGCCAAGGTTCCTCGCGCCGCTTACGACTATACCGCCTACGGAGTGGATGGCGAGTTCACCCTGCGCCGCAACCGGCAGGCCTTCGAGTGGGTCGAGTTGGTGCCGAAGAGGGTCGCGTCCGTCGACGCCCCGCAGACCGCGCTCGAATTGTTCGGCACGAAGATGGCGTTCCCGATCATGGTGTCTCCGACGGCGGCCATGGCCGAGCTTTTCACCGACGGGGAACTCGCCTGCCACAAAGGCGCCCAGGCGGCTTCCGAGACCCCGATGATCGTCAGCAATAATTCGAGTTTTCCATTCGATAAAATTGCCGCGGCTGCCACCAGTCCCACGTGGGTTCAGCTTTATCCCAGGCAGCCGGCGGAAGCCAATCGCGTTTATCTGGAAGGCGCCCAGGCGGCGGGCGCAAAAGCCGTGGTGGTGACCATCGATCAGCAGGCGTCGTCCTACGAACGCTCCCAGCACGATCGGAATATGGGAGCCACGCAACGCGGGCGCGGCGGCGGGGCGCCACAGGCGTCGAATCCGTACCGCATCATGAATAACCGCTTGTGGTACGAGTGGAATTTTTTCGACCGGATCCGCCCCATGGTCAAAGTGCCTATGCTGGCCAAGGGGATTCTGACGGCGGAAGACGCCAGGCTGTGCCTCGAACACGGCGTGGACGGCATCTATGTCTCGAACCACGGAGGCCGGTCGCTTGACTACGGACCTTCCACGCTCGAAGTTCTGCCGGAAATTGTGGATGCCGTGGGCGGCCGCGTGCCCGTGATATTCGACAGCGGCATACGGCGCGGCACCGATATCCTGAAGGCATTAGCCTTGGGCGCCCGCGCGGTTTGCCTGGGACGAGTGCCGCGCTGGGGCTTGGGAGCGTACGGCATTGCCGGCGTGCAACGCGTGCTCGAAATCATGCAGGCCGAGCTGGTGCAGGCGATGGAAGCTACCGGGCGGCCTACCCTGGCGTCGATCGATAAATCGCTCGCATTGACAAATTTCCCATGACCCGATCTTCTATTACCCGCGTTACGCGAAGATCCACTTTGGCGATGCAGTTGGTGGGGGAACCCGCCGGACGCGTTACGCCCGTGGCGGAACTGGTCAATACCCTTGAAGTGGAGGCGATGGCGCAGCGCAAGCTCGACGCCATCACTTTCGCGGAGGTCTCCGGCAGCAGCCGCCAGGCATTTGAACGCATCACCTTCCGTCCACGCGCCATGGTCAACACGACCAAGCTCGATCTGACCACGGAATTATTCGGCCAGCCGATGTTCGCGCCAATTCTGGTTGGGCCTCTGTCGCAACAGAAGCGCTTCCATCCCGAGGGGGAACTGGCTACCGTGCGGGGAGCGTCCGCGGCCAAAGCCGTGATGGTGGTGTCGGACCATTCGAGTGTTCCCCTTGAAGAGATTGCCGGGCAGGCGGCCAAAGATCCCAAAATGGTTCTCTGGTATCAGGTCTTCCCCGAAGGCGATGTGGAAGCGGTGCGCACGCGCGCGAAAAACGCCATCGGCGCCGGATGCAAGGCGTTGGTAGTCACGATGGGCGTTCCCACGCAGCCCGAAGCGAGCTGGGACTGGAGCGCGATCGACCGTTTTCGTCAGGGTTTCAGCGTCCCGCTGGTGCTGAAAGGCATCATGACGCCGGAAGAAGCTCAGGCTGCGGCGCAGCACGGAGTGCAGGGCGTCGTGGTTTCGAATTACGTGGGCGCGGCGAACAATGCGATGGTTGCGCCCATTGCCCAGTTGCCGGGCATCGCGGATGCGGTGGCGGGAAAGATTCCCGTCCTGATCGACGGCAGTTTCCGGCGCGGCAGCGATGTGGTGATGGCGCTGGCGCTCGGCGCGCGGGCCGTGCTGGTGGGCCGCCCGGTTCTCTGGGGCCTCGCGGCGTATGGAGCGGACGGGGTGCAGCGCGTCATTGAAATGCTGCAGAGCGAAACCGCGCGCGATATGGCCATGTGCGGCCGTGTCAACGTCAAGTCGATGGATCGCACGGCCGTGAAGATGCACCGCCGGTAAGCGCTAATCGATCTCGGCCAGGCGAAGCTGCCAATTTCGGTTCACCCGGCACGTTGGCTCCGCGAAGCGAGCAGAGGCTAAAAAATCGGTCGCAGAGCTCGTTGTGGCTTCCGGCCTCGTCTCGAATGGCTTTGATTTCGCGGGCCAAGTCTCTCAGCCGGCTTGCCTCGGGCCAGTCGAAACAGCGTGCGTCTTCAACTTGTTAAGGTGGTCGTACTGGCCGAACAGGCCCCAGCGCCCCTGAGCACAATCTCGCAGGCAGGAAACCAGGAGGGGCATGAACCTTCAATCTCCTCAAGTCTCCGCGCCCGAATGCGTGATTTCCGTGTCATGGCAGATCGGCCGACCAGGAGCTTACCCTCAACTCAGTCGCGGAGCGCGTCCCAATCGGCCTCTTCAACCACTGGCGAGACGATGTCGCCAATTATTCGGCCGGTGCCCGCGAGCGAGTCCAGCCACCCTCCGTACTGCGCGCCCGCCGCGAGATCGTCAGCCGTAATCGCGTTTTCTTCCATGGCTAAACGATACTCGATTCCCGGACGCGATTTGGCCTCAATGGTCAAATGGGAAATTCAGCCCGCCCCGCAACTGAAGGCGCCATGGTCAACATCAGCGACAACCTGAGTCTCGCCGTCGACGCCATCCGCGCCCACAAGCTTCGCGCCGCCCTGACCATCCTCGGCCTCACCATGGGCGTGGCCACCCTGGTCACCGTCATGACCCTCGTGCAGGGCGCCAACACTTACGTCGAGGAGAAAATCGCCAACCTCGGAACCAACGTATTCCGCATTGCCAAGACTCCCTTCGCGGTCGTCGACTTCACGGTGGCCGTCAAGGCGCTCAAGAACAAGAACATCGATACAGGCGATCTCGACGCCGTGGCGGAACTGTGCCGCGCCTGCGAACAGGTGGGCGCTTCGGCCAATGGCACGCTTTCCGTTCAATATCAGAATAAGCAGGTCGACGACGTCACCATTTACGGCTACTCCCCGAACATGGCCGACATCGACACCCGCGTCCTCGATCAGGGCCGTTATTTCACGCCCAGCGAAGATCGCCATGCGGCCTACGTTTGTATCGTCGGCGCGTCTATCGTGAATCAGTTCTTTCAGGGCACTAACCCGGTAGGACATAATATCCGCACCGGAGCGCAGGAGTTCACTGTGATCGGGACGTTTCAGAAGCTCGGCTCGGTGCTTGGCCAGGATCAGGATAACTTCGTGATGATTCCGCTCAATACTTACCTCAAAGTACGAGGCTCGCGTTCGTCCCTGACGCTCGAGATCAAAGCCTCCGGTGGAGAAAAGACTTTCAATGCGGCGCAGGACGAAGCGCGCGTGATCCTGCGCTCCCGCCGGCACGACGGACCGGATCAGGACGACAGCTTCTTCATCGGCACCGCGCAAAGTTACATTTCTCTTTGGCAGAGTATCAGCGGATCGTTCTTCCTCGTCTTTGTCATGGTAAGTTCCATCTCGGCGGTAGTAGGTGGCATTGTCATCATGAACGTAATGCTGGTGAGCGTGACGGAGCGGACGCGGGAGATCGGCGTGCGCCGCGCTCTGGGCGCCACGCAGAGGGATATCCTGTCGCAGTTTCTCACCGAGAGCGTGATTCAGTGCCTCGTCGGCGGCGCGATCGGGATCGGGATCGGCTTCGCCTGCGCCACTGCGCTCCGCACTTACACTTCGTTCCCGGCATCCGTGAAGCCCTGGGTGGCGGTGCTGGGAGTATTTTTAAGTTCCATTATTGGCCTCTTCTTCGGCATTTACCCGGCGCGCAAAGCGGCGCAACTGGACCCGGTCAACGCCCTCCGGACAGAGGTGGGATGAAGCGGGCGCGAGCGGCATGAAACGAACCGAACTCATCGAGAACCTGTCGGTCGCCATGGACACGCTGCGTGCCCGCAAGGTGCGCTCCGGCCTGACCATCCTCGGCATCGTAATCGGCGTCACTTCGGTCATCGCGGTGGCATCCATCATCGACGGCCTCAATGGCGTGATCAAGGAACGCGTCGCGCGCCTCGGATCGAAAACTCTGTTCATTACGCGCTTCCCGGCGGGCCAGGGCCCCGGCCGGCTATCTCAGAAAATCCGCGACCGCAAGTATCTGCTCGATGAGGATGCAAAGTACATTGAGGAAACCTGTCCCGCCGCCGCCTATGCCACGGTCTTCGGCCAGCGCATCAATCTCGGCGAACAGAACGACGAAATCCGCTATGCCGACGCGCATGTGGAGCGGTTCATCCTGCGCGGCACGCAGCCGGAGTACGTAAAAGCATTCCCGCTCTTCTCCATTCAGGAAGGAAGATTCATCAGCGATTACGATGAAGAGCACGCGCGCAACGTGGTCGTGATCGGCCGCGCCGTCGCCGAATCGCTGTTCCCGCAGGTCGATCCCATCGGCAAGCAGGTCCGCCTCGATGGCCGCTGGTACGAAGTGATCGGCGTGTTCGAGCCGGATCAGGGATTGTTCTCCCAATTCGGCGTGGATCAGTTCGCCTGCATTCCCATGAGTAATTTCCGCAAGAGTTTCCCCGAAGTGAAAGAGCGCTTCATCGCCGTGGCGGGCAAAGACGAGTACACGCTGCAGCAGGTGAAGGATCAGGTGGAAGAGGCCATGCGGCGCAAACGCCATGTGCCCCACCACGCGGAAAACGATTTCGAAATCTCCGACCCGGATTTTCTCAGCGCCTTATGGAATCAGCTCACCGGCGCGCTGGTGCTGCTCACCGGCATCATCAGTTCCATCGGCTTGCTGGTGGGCGGAATCGGCGTCATGAATATCATGCTGATCTCGGTCACGGAGCGCACCAGTGAGATCGGTCTGCGCAAAGCGGTGGGTGCGCGCAAGGCGGATATCCGCATTCAGTTTCTGCTTGAAGCCATCACGCTCTCCGGAATCGGCGGGATCGTCGGCATCCTGCTGGGCGCTCTCATCGCGTTTCTGGTCCGCACTGTTTTGCCGGCCGTGCCCGCCGTGGTTTCGCCATTGTGGGTTACGCTGGGGGTGGCAATCTCCGTGGGCGTCGGTTTGTTCTTCGGCTACTATCCGGCCAATCGCGCGGCGAATCTGGATCCGATCGTATGTTTGCGCTACGAGTGATTACGGCCGCTTTCCTCGCGTGCTCTCTCGTGCATGCACAGACGTCCGAACCCGTCTTCCGCAACACCACGACTTTGCAATCCATCCCCGTGCGGGTCCTCGACAAGAACGGCAGCGACGTCAGCGGCCTCGCCGCCCAGGATTTCACCCTTCTCGATAACGGCAAGCCGCAGCAGATCGCCTTCTTCGCCACCGGGCGGGTGCCGGTGAGCCTTGCGGTTCTGCTCGACACCAGCCGCAGCATGGATTTCGGCGGCAAACTGCAGCGCGCCCAGCAACTCCTCGCCCCGCTCCTTCACGCCAACCATCCGGACGACGAGATTTTCTTCCTGCCGTTCACCGACCGGATCGAAGCGTTCGAAAAAATCGCCGGCGAGCGACGCATACTCCCGCCAGCCCGCGGAGTCGGATCCCTGCCAGGCGGCGGGACGGCATTTTACGATGCCCTCGCCTCCGCGCTTTGCCATTTGCGCACCGCGAAGAATGTCCTGCAGGCCATCGTCATCATTACCGACGGCGCCGACCAGCACAGCCATCTGAATCTCGACCAGTTGGTCGGTCTGACGCAATCGTCGAGCGCGCAGATCTTCGCCGTCGGCCTCTTCGAAGACTACGAGTACTCGATCTTTCGTGAAGGCGAAAAGACGGTGACGCTGCTGGGAGAGCACGACATCGATAACCCGGTCGTCGTCTTCGACCGGCTGGCGAAGGAATCGGGCGCGGAGGCGTTTTTCCCCCACACCGACGACGATTTGAAAAAATCTCTGGCGCGCATTCAGGCCATCCTGCAGGCGCAATACACGCTGGCCTACTATCCGCACGACTCCGGCCGGTTTCGCCGCATCGAAGTGAAGGTCCGGCGCAGCGGAGTGCGTGTTCTGGCGCGCCGCGGAGTGGGTAGCGACGAAGCCGGCGGGGTGGTTCACTTCGTCGGAGCTTCCTGCGAGGTCTCGGCGCGGGACCATCCTTATCCTTGGGAGACGCGCACCACGCGCAGCCCCTCGGGCGCCCTCGTCTATCGCGAAGATTTCTCCAACCCGGCGTCGGGATGGCCGATTCGCCGCGAGACCAGGGGACAGGAGCGGCAGGCAAGGTCATACCGGCAAGGCGTCTCCGGCATGCTCACGGAAGGCCCTGCCCTCTCGGTCGTCACCGAGTACCGGCCGGGTCTGAGTTACATCAATGGCGGATACGAGATCGCCCGCACGCATCCGCCGCAGGCCAGCGCCACAGCCAGCGGGACGGTGGTAGCTTACGGCCCTTCATGGGACGATTTCCGCGCCTCCATCACCGTTGAGACCGACTGGGCCCAACCGAGCGAGGAATGGTTCGGCACCCAGCCGGGTATGATCTTCGGCCTTTCCGAAGCCGGCTACTGCGCCCTGCTGTTGCGCGGCGCCGGAGAGAAAGGCAAAGGTGAGATCGCCTATGCACTGGTGAAAAAAAGCCTCCCCGGCGGTCAGGTCTCGAAGGTGATTCCGTGGACGAATATCCCCGCTGCTCGCGCCCGCATGCACAAGCTTTCGGTAGAGCGCCACAAGGGCCAGCTCACCGTGCGGGTGGACGACCAGCCAGTTCCCGTTCCCGATGTCGAGGAGCGCACGCTCGATCACGGCCTCGTCGGATTTGGATTATTCGGCGAGGGCCGCGCCGTATTTCGCGACCTCGCCGTCGAAAGCCTGCCCTGACCCCTCGCGCTACCTGCCGAACCGCGACCGTGAAGGAGTGGCCCGACCCGTTAGAATAAGAAATGGCCGCATGGTTCGAGACGGAATCTATTATGCACTCGCGTTTACCGCCGCCGGCGCGTTCGTCTGCTGGTTGACGAACCCCTGGACGGCGGCTCCGCTCTTCCTCGTGGGCGCGTTCTGCGCGTGGTTCTTTCGCGATCCCGAGCGGCTCTTACCGGTGGGACCCGTGGCCCTTTCGCCCGCCGACGGGCGTGTGGTCGCGGTCGTGGCCGAGGGCGATCGGCAAACGCGCATCAGTATCTTCCTGGACATTTTCGACGTCCACGTCAACCGCGCTCCTATCTCGGGCATCATCACCGAAGTCACCTATCGGAAGGGCCGCTTTCTGGTAGCCAGCCGCGAACTTGCGTCCTCGCAAAACGAGCAGAACATCGTCGCCATCCGCGCCGAAGACGGAACCAGGGTGGTTTTCAAACAGATCGCCGGGTTGATAGCCCGGCGCATTGACTTCACCAAAAAGGTCGGCGATTTCGTGCAGGCGGGCGAACGCGTGGGTATGATCAAGTTCGGATCGCGCGTGGACGTCCTCTTCGGGCCGGAATGGCGCGTGGAGGTTTCGCCCGGCATGCGCGTAGCTGCCGGCACCAGCGTATTGGCCCGGCGCGCCGGCGAAGTAGTCCTCGCCGACCCGCTCGCTGCCGCCCTGGTAGAGGAGGCCGCGCTCTGCCGGACCTAGCTTTGCCGGATGCAACTCTGCCCGAGCGAAAACGCCCGCCGCGCGCCGCCTACGCCCTGCCGACTCTATTCACGGCGGGCAATATTTTTCTCGGCTACCTCTGCATTCTCCGCTCCATTCAAGGCGCCCTGACCTACGCCTCGAATCCCAGCCAGGCCGCCCTCGATTTCGAAGTAGCCGCCAAGACCATCGGTTTCGCTTTCATTCTCGATGGGCTCGACGGCCGCATCGCGCGCATGACCAATACCACCAGCGAATTCGGGCGCGAAATGGATTCCCTCGCCGATATCATCAGCTTCGGCATCGCCCCGGCCATCCTCGCTTATGTCTGGGGGGTGCAATTTATCGGCGGCGATATCGGCAGCCGCTCGATCGACCACTTGCAGCGCGCCGGTAAATTCCTGGCCTTCCTGTTCCTGATCTGCGGCGCGTTGCGCCTCGCGCGCTTCAACGTTCAGAAGAATCCCATCCCCAAGAATCCCGGGGTTCCCAACCGGAAGTATTTCGTCGGCCTGCCCATCCCGGCCGCCGCGGGCATGGTGGCGGCGGTGGTATACGCGTTCGATAGCTACCCCGTCACCGAATTCTACTGGTCTATCGTCTGGATGGCATTGCTGGCGCTGCTCTCGTTCCTGATGGTCAGCACGTGGCGCTACTGGAGCTTCAAGGAACTCAATCTGTCCAGCCCGCGATCGCCGGTGTTGCTGGTGTTGATGGGCGGCGTTATCTTCGCCATCTGGAACTGGGCGCAACCTGTGCTCCTGATTCTGGCCAGTACATATGTGGCGAGCGGAATCCTGATTCGCGCCGGTGGCATCATCCGCCGGTATTTCCGCCGTAAGCCGCGGCCCGAACCTCTGCGGGAGACGCCCATTGTCTGAGACCATCGCCCTGGTCGGTGGAGACACGCTGCTCGGCCGCGAGGTGCAGGATGTGCTGGCGGAATCCTCGCTCGGCGACCGCCTGCGCCTGGTTGCGGCCGAAGTGGAGGAAACGGGCAAGCTCACCGAGATCGACGGAGCGGCCGCCTTCCTCACAAAACTCGAACCCGACGCCGTGGAGGGCGCCGCGGTGGTGATTCTGGCGGGCACGCCCAAATCCTCCACCGAAGTGCTCGATGCCAAACCTACGGGCCTGATTGTCGATCTGACCTACGTCACCGAGGACGATCCGGAAGCCTGCGTCCGCGCCCCCTTGGCCGAAGCTCCCGAGTTCGATGCGGATCTTTCCGGGCCGCAGGTGGTAGCGCATCCGGCCGCCACCGCCATCGCCGTCGTGCTCGAACGTGTGCACCGCGCGTATCCCGTCTCGAAAGCCATCGTTCATATCTTCGAGCCGGCCAGCGAGCGCGGCAAGCCGGGAATCGACGAGTTGCAGCAGCAGACCGTAAACCTGCTCTCTTTCCAGCCCCTCCCGAAAAAGGTATTCGACGCGCAATTGAGCTTCAACATGCTGGCGCAGTTGGGCGAGGAAGCGGCCGAGCCCCTGCAACAGATCGAGGAGCGCATCGAGCGGCACCTGGCTACGCTGCTCGACCGCGGCGAAGGCGTTCCCATGCCGTCGTTGCGGCTGATTCAATCGCCGGTTTTTCACGGCTACAGCTTTTCGCTTTGGATCGAGTTCCAGGACGCCCCCACCTCCGCCGAAATTGAGGATGCCGTGATGGGCGATCCGATCGACGTGCGCGGCGGCGACCTCGAGCCTCCGAATAATGTAGGCGCGGCGGGGCAGCGAGGCATCTCGATCGGCGGCGTCACGCCGGATCGCAACCATGGCAACGCGGTCTGGATGTGGATGGTCGCCGACAACCTGCGCCTGAGCGCGGATAACGCGGCGCTGATCGCCCGGGCGGTGTTATGAGGTTCGCAGCAACTCTATTGGCGTTGGCGCTGGCGGGCTGCGGCTATCACGTCGCGGGCGGCGCCAACTTGTTGCCCAGAGAGATTCACACCATCGCGATTCCACCATGGGTCAACGCCACCACGCAGTATAAGCTCGCCGGCTACATGGCGGAAGCGCTGTCGCGCGAGATGATCACCCGGACCCACTACAAGATCGTGGCCGATCCGTCGAAAGCCGACGCGACGCTCTACGGAAGCATTGCCAACATGTTCAGTAACGCTACCACCTACGACGTGGTCACGGGAC
The DNA here is from genome assembly GCA_050015835.1 of Bryobacteraceae bacterium. GTDB lineage: Bacteria > Acidobacteriota > Terriglobia > Bryobacterales > Bryobacteraceae > BOG-234. The sequence goes on from JBEKAQ010000015.1 coordinate 12,194, forward strand.
GCAGCACCGGCGCGCAGGTCATCGTGCAGATTCAGATTCGCCTGGTAGCCAAGGACGGCAAGGTGCTGTTCACGCGGCCGAATCTGGAGTTTCGCGACCGCTACGAAATCAGCGTGAATCCGGGGCAGTATCTCGATGAGAGCCAGGGTACCCTGCAGCGCCAGAGCCGCGACGTGGCCCGCACCATCGTCAGTTCGGTCCTGGAGAATTTTTGACCCCCGCCCAATTTCTCTCCCGCGTCAAGCGCAACGAACTCCCGCCGGTCTGCCTGTTCCTCGGCCAGGAAGGCTACAATCGCAAGCGCTGCCGGGCCGCGCTGGTCGCAGTCTGCCCCGCGGAAATGGAACAGTTGGACGCCTCCGAAACCTCCCTCGCCGCCATCATAGACGATGCCCGCGCCATGTCCCTTTTCGCCTCCGAACGCCTGATTTTCGTCGTAAACGCGGAAGCCGCCATGCCCCGATCGAGCCGCACCGCGGCATCCGCCGGAGAAGAAGACGGCGAGGACGGGAGTGGCGCCGGGGCGACGGGCGATGCGGCGATTCTCGATGCCTACGTGAAAAGCCCCACCCCCGGGGTGACGCTCGTCTTCGAAGCCACGCGCTGGGATTTCGAGGGCGACGATAAAGCGAAGATCGAGCGCGCCCGCAAATTCTATGGAGCCGTTAACGACGTGGTGGAGTTCCGCCGCTTTAGTCCCGATGAAGCCCGCGGAGAACTCGACCGCATCGCGCGCGCCGCCAATGTGCGGCTCGATCCGGCTGCCGCCGAGGCCCTGGTCGAGGCGCTGGCGGCCGACGTGGGCCGGATCGCGGTGGAGATCGAAAAACTTTCTCTCTATGGGAAGCCGGTGACGGCGGAGGATTTGCCCCTGTTAGTTCCGGATGCGCGTCAGAGCACGATCTTCGCACTGGTGAATGCGCTGGGACGCCGCGACCGCGCGCGCTCGCTCGATACCCTCGATTCCCTCGTGCGCGAAGGGGAGTATCTGCCGCTCGCTCTGACATTTCTCGCTACGCAATTCCGCATGGCGCTGGTCGTGAAGGAATCGAATCTGCGCGGCGCATCGCAGGTGCAGGGGCATTTCGCGAAAGCGGGTATTCCCATGTGGGGTTCGCGCGCCGAACAGGTCTCGCTCACCGCAACGAAATTTTCCCGCGAGCAACTGGAGCGCGGACTCATGCTGATCTTCGAAGCCGACCGCGATTTACGCAGCGCCCGCCCCGACGACCGCACGGTTATGGAAAACTTCGTAATCCGCCTCTGCGCTTAGGACCTGCGGCGATAGCCGCGTCTCTACGTGGGCGGACTAATTCTTCGGATCGATGATAAACGTCGGAGCAATCCCGGAAGCCGGCGAATAGGTCCCCGCCCCCGCCGAAGACACATAGCTCGAGCAGCCCCCAACCTTACCCAGGTAAGCCTGTGGCTGCACGTCAACCTGCATCTCTTTAAACTCCAGGTGACCGTAGCTCATCAGCGGAAACACCGTATGCACCGGCTTCACGCGCTCCTGCACCACGTACGGCGCGCGCAGCGCCTCACGGATCGCTCGCGCCCACGAGCCATCGTCGTGCTCGTAGCCCACGAAGCTGTGCAGATCCGTGTACTCGTCGTTCGGCCGCAGCGCCAGCGTCTCGCGATGTTCTTTAATGAACTCCAGCAGATCGACGACCTGGTCGCGATACGTCGTCTTGCCCGCCTTCACCACGCGCGTCCACGGCACGTGCTCTTTGATCGCTTTGCGCTCGTGCAGCGGGAACTTCGCCACCAGAGCCTCATCCGTCAGCAGCGCGAACATCGCTTTCTTATGCGAGAGCTCCGAACGGAAGCTGTTTACCACGCAAACCTTGCGATCGAGATAAGCCTGCACCAGCGGATGGCTCAGCGTGAAGCGCAGCAGAAACTCCTGCGCGCTGATGCGCCGGTAGATCAGATCGATATCGAAGCCGTTCGCGCGCAAGACGCCGTTCTTGTATTCCAGTTGCTCGGGTGAAACCAATTCCGTCGGATGGCCTTCGGCGCGGAAATAATCGCGAAAGATCTCATACTCGCTGCGTCCCGTGGAATTGCGGAATTCCAGAATCGCGATGTTCGGCTTCTTCGCGCCGCCAAACATTTTGTAAGCCTTCAGCAGCGCGTGCAGAAAAGGCTTCTTGCCGCCGATGCGCGTCAGGTTATAACGGCGCCGGAACTCTTTCACCGGCGGACAATCGTAGAACAGATCGGAGAGCCCTTCCGCGTACGCGGCTCCCGAAAGAGCGTCCGCGTTATACTGCAATACATGCAGGGACCCGTTCTGGATCTGCAGGTCGAGCTGAGCCGACACTTCGGACATTTCATACCCGGGGTCGGCCGCGGCCAGCATTTTTTCCGCGGGAAAAAGCTGCATGCGGGAAAGCAACTGTGGGGATGCGAGCGCCAGGCGCAACATCCGATCCACCGCCGATATCAGCGCTTCGCCGGTTTTGACCAGATTGTCATATTGTTTCTGGGTGACAAAATTCGGCCTGAGGAACGGACAGAGCAGCCGCCCACCAGTTGAAAGCTGCTGGGCTTCCATCTGCTCCTGAAGATTTTTGACCCACCGCAGGTCGCGGTAAGGTTCGGATTCGAGAATCCGATGATAACGGGCAATCGCCTCGTCCAACTGCGTCATTTTTCCGGGGTACCGTCGCTGTAAATCAGTATGACACAAAAACGGGCACTTGTCTGGCTTATGACTTTTAAATGCATATTAAGTGATTGAAAACACATTAAATAAGTCTTTTTTCTGAGCCAGCCTCCTGTGGCCAATGCGCCACACTATGTGGTTTTTGTGGCCTGACAGGCGGAAAAATCCTCTCGGCTCTGTCAGCCGCCTTGATGAAAATCGCATCTGCGCGAAATGACGCACGAGGCCTCCAGGTTACAGCGCTTGCTGCCTCAACCTATCCCTCTTCTTCGCACAGTTCTATCGAAATAAAGGCCCAAAAGCGGCTTTCCGGCGGGTGGGCGGCGAAATGCCACTACTTGAACCAGCTATGAATCGATTTAAGGACGCGGAACACCTCGTCCGGGTCGCCGCCGTCTTCCTCATAGGGGTCACCCTGTTTCTCTGCTTCCGCGCCTGGTTTGTGCCCAGGAGCTTCGGCGAATACGGTCACTACCGCGGAGATTCCATCGCCGAGATGGCGGCCTTGCCGATCGTCCACGCCGGCCATGAGACCTGCGAGGTCTGCCACCAGGACGTCTTCGAGCTCAAGAAGGCCGGTAAGCACGCCGGCGTCAATTGCGAAGCCTGCCATGGCCCGCAGGCGAAGCATGCCGACGATCCCGGTGCCGTGAAGCCCGTCCTGCCGGACACCAGCGTGCTCTGCGCCCGCTGTCACGAGGCCAATTCCGCCAAACCGGCATGGTTCCCCGCCGTCGTCACCGCCGAGCATTCCCAGGGATTGCCCTGCAACACCTGCCACACCCCGCATAGTCCCCACATCGGAGATGCACCCGCCGCCACGGGAGAAAAAAAATGAACATGAATCGACGCTTCTTCATCACCCTGACCGGCGCGGCCGCCATCGCCTGGGAGCACGTTCTCGCCGGCGCCCCCGAAGCTTCCCCCAACTACAGGATGGCGGACCACTGGTGGGCCATGCTGATCGATGTCGATAAATGCATCGGCTGCGGCAACTGCGTGCGCGCCTGCTCGGTCGAGAATAACGTTCCCGAGGGCTTCTTCCGCACCTGGATCGAGCGCTATCAGGTGAGCGATATGCATATCGAAGATCCGCTGGTCGATTCTCCACAGGGCGGCATGCACGGATTCCCTCAGCGCCCGCCCGGCACCGGCCTGACGGGTAACTCCGTCAAGGAATTCTTTGTTCCCAAGCTCTGCAACCACTGCGCCGATTCGCCCTGCACCCAGGTCTGCCCGGTGGGTGCGACCTTCACTACCCCCGATGGCGTCGTGCTGGTCGATGAGAAATACTGCCTCGGCTGCCGCTACTGCATCCAGGCCTGCCCCTACGGCTGCCGCTTTATCCACCCGGAGAAGAACGTGGCGCAGAAGTGCACCCTCTGCTACCACCGCATCACCAAAGGTCTGACCACGGCCTGCTGCGAAGCTTGTCCCACCGGGTCGCGCCAGCTGGCGGATCTCAAGAACCCCAAAGATCCCATCCACGAGTTCATGAAGAAAAACAGCGTGCAGGTTCTGAAACCGCAAATGGCCACCGGCGCCAAAGCCTTCTACGCCCACCTGGACGGTTCGGTCCGATGAATAACTCAGTCCGCTAAGGATCTCCTATGCATCTCTTCCCCGCCGCCAACTTCACCTACCCGAATGAGACCCAGCTCCAGTGGAGCCTCCTGATCGTCCTCTACCCCTACATCACGGGACTCGTCGCCGGCGCCTTCATCCTGGCCTCGCTCGAGCGCGTCTTCCGCGTCGAAGCCGTCAAGCCCACTTACCGGCTCGCGCTGCTGACCGCCCTCGCCTTCCTCCTGGTCGCGCCCTTGCCGCTCCAACTGCATCTGGGGCACCCGGAGCGTTCGCTCGAGATGTATCTCACGCCGCACACCTCCTCCGCCATGGCCATGTTCGGCTTCGTCTATCTCTGGTACCTGATGGTGGTGCTGGTGCTCGAGATCTGGCTCGATTACCGCCGCGACATCGTGCTGCTGTCACGATCGAGCAAAGGCTTCCTGCGCGTCATCTATAAGATCATGACGCTCGGCTCCGACAACATCTCCGCGAGATCTCTGCACATCGACGAGCGCGTCGGCTATATCATCACCCTGATCGGCATCCCGTCGGCCTTTCTGCTGCACGGCTATGTCGGATTCATCTTCGGCTCCATCAAGGCCAACCCCTGGTGGTCGAGCCCCCTGATGCCCGTGGTCTTCATCTTTTCCGCCATGGTCTCGGGCATCGCCGCCGTAATGCTGCTCTATATGCTGCTCACGAAGATGCGCCACCGCGTCATCAGCATCGCCTGCGTCGACGCCATCGCCAAGTATCTCTTCTACATCTTCATCATCGACTTCAGCCTCGAAATGCTCGACCTGATTCATCGCATCTACGAAGCCGACGAATCCTTCCGGAGCCTCGATTTCATGGTCCACACCAGCCTCTGGATCCCCCACGTCATCATCCAGATTCTTCTCGGCACCCTGGTTCCCATCACGATGCTCGGCGCTACCCAGGTCCTCCCTCTGGCCGAGGCCGTCCGCAAGAGGATGTACGCCATCGCGGGCTGCCTCACGCTGGTCGGTATCTTTGCCATGCGCTGGAACGTCGTCATCGGCGGCCAGCTTTTTTCGAAAAGCCTGCTCGGCTACACCACCTACAAGCTCGAGTTAGGTTCGCGTGACGGCCTTGCGACCGCCATTGTCCTCACCATCATGCCCCTCGGCATTCTCTATGTACTGGCGAAACTGCTGCCGCCATGGCCCCAAAATGAAACCACATGAGGATCCTGAACTCGAACATCTCCGCGACGAGATCCACCAGCTGGAACGGCGGGTCGAAGCACTTGAGCATAGCGGCGTGGCGCACCTTGAACCCGCGTCCCTGATCGGCGCCGAAGTCTTTGCCGGGGCACCCGCTCTCGGATTGCCCAACGCGGTCCCGATCGCCGGCAAAGCGGTCCTCGGGCTGGCCGGTGCGTATCTGTTGCGCGCCCTCGCGGAATCGGGCGCCGTACCCGCCCTGCTGGTGGTCGCCGTGGCTATTCTGTACGCCGCCACGTGGCTCTTCTTTTCCGTCCGGACGCATGAAGACGACGCTTTCGCGGGCTCTACCTACGGCATCACCGCCGCGCTGATCCTCGCGCCACTCCTCTGGGAGGCTACCGTCCGTTTCAACGTTCTGCCGCCAGCCGCCACGGCGGGAATCCTCATCGCCTTTATCGTGCTCGTTTCCGCGCTTACCTGGTCGAGGAATCCGGGCATCGTCACCGCTGTAACCACTCTGTCGACGATCCTGCTCGCCCTCGCTCTGATGCTCAGAACGGGAGACGTCGTTCCGTTCGCCGCCGCGATCCTTGTAATTGCCTGCGTCGTCGAAGTGGGCGCGTGTCACGGCGCGGGGAACAAGATGCGCGTCCCGGTAGCGCTCGCCGCCGACTTCGCCGTCTGGCTGCTGCTCTATTTATTGAGCCGCCACGGCGGTCTCCCGCAAGATTACAAACCCATCGCCTCGGCTGCTTCCCTTCTCCTCTGCGCTGCGTTCTTCCTGATCTACGCCATCAGCATTCCGTGGCGAGCCGTAATCCTCCACCGCACCCTGAGCATCTTCGAAATCGCCCAGTGCGCCGCCGCCTTCGCGCTGGCGACCGAAGGAGCTTTGCAGATCACCCAGGGTGAAGCGGCTCCATCCATCGGAGCTCTCTCCGCCATTGCCGGCGCCGCCTGCTACTTCACCGCGTTTATCCGGTTTGCCGACCGGGGCGTTCCTGAAAAATGGCAACGCCGTAATCACCACGTTTTCGCGGCCTGGGGCGCGGCGCTCTGCCTCGTCGCCTGCGCCCTGATCCTGCCCGCATCTCTGCTGACGCCCATCTGGAGCGTCGCCGCCGTGATCGCCACCCTGGCCGGAGCCCGCGCCCATCAACCGACCCTCGGCATCCACGGCGCAGTCTATCTGCTCGCCGCTGGTCTCGCAGCCGGACTCCCCACCATCGCCCTCAACGCCTTCACCGGCGCCCCTCTCGAACCCGTCACGCCTTCCCTGTGGATCATGACCATTGCCTCCGTCTGCTGTTATGCCGCGTGGGGGAACAAACCTGCCCGAGTCAGCCTCGTCTCCGCCCTGTTGGCCGGCGTCTCGCTGGGGGCGCTGCTCATCCTCACCTCGCTCCCTCTGCTGTTCGGCCAGCCCACCGTGTCGGTGCTTGCGACCGCGCGCACTCTGGTAACCTGCGCCCTCGCCCTCGCCTTCAGCTTCGCCGGGTCGCGCAGCGGACGCCGCGAACTGGTCTGGATCGGCTACACCGCCATCGCCCTCGGTACGGTCAAGCTGCTCCTCGAAGATTTCCGCCAGAGCCATCCCGCCGCGCTGGCCATTTCGCTCGTCTGTTACGGCGCCATGCTCATCGCCTTGCCCAAACTGGCCGGCAAATCCGCCTGTGCTACAAAGGGTTCTTGAAATTTCAGATTCGCAACGTCACGCGCGCATCGCTGTTGGGCGATTGCATCGATGTCGCCGACGATCGGGCGAAGCGCAACACCGGCCTCCTGAAACATACCGGCCTCGAACCGGGCCAGGGATTGTGGATTGTCCCCTGCGAAGCCATTCACATGTTCTTTATGAAGTTCGCCATCGATGTGGTTTACGTCGACCGCAAACATCGCGTACGTAAGGTGGTGCGAGCCCTCCGCCCGTGGAGAATGTCAATGTGCCCGACCGCCCATTCCGTCGTTGAACTTCCGGTGGGCGTAATTGACGAGACCCAAACCCAAAAGGGCGATCAATTGGAATTTCTTCAGCTCTGATTCGTACGAGTGAGAAGAATCGCCTCCTCCGCCACTATCATTCTTCAGCGCCCTACAGAAAATATCGGGTTCCGCCGATAAGTACCGCAGAGGTGAACATGCCCGCAACCCTGGAACGGCACGCCGACCATGCGCTCATACGGCTGGAAGGAGAGTGTACATTGGCGTCCGCCGCGGAGCTGAAAACCCTGCTGCTCGACGGACTGGCATCCGGAGGAGATCTCCGGCTCGATCTGCAGGGGGTGGAGGAAATCGATATCACGACGATGCAACTGCTCTGGGCCGCGACGCGCGAGGCGGACCGCGTCGGCTCGGGATTCGCGATCAGGGTGTCGGAAGCGGCCGGCATAGCCGCGTTGGTAGCCGGCTTTGAGACTTTCCCCGGCGCGCATGCCGGCTTATGACGATCCGAACATCCGACCGATCTGAATGTATGGATAGATGATCGACAAGTATAAACAGGCATTCCAGGAAGAGGCGCGCGAATTGCTCGGCGAACTGGAATCGGCGCTGTTGTCGCTGGATCGGCGGCGCGACGACCCCGAGATTGTCGGGCGGGCCTTCAGGGCTCTCCATACCATTAAAGGATCGGGCGCGATGTTCGGCTTCGACGACATCGCCGGGTTCGCGCACAATCTCGAGACCGCCTTCGACCGCTTGCGCAACGGGCAACTGGAGGCCACGGCCGACCTGATCAGTCTCACCCTGGCCGCCGGCGATCAGATCAAAACCATGCTCGATCAGGCCGCGGGTAACGGCACCGCGGACGCGGCCCGTTCCGTCAGTATCCTCGCCGAATTAAGGCAATTGACCGGCTTACCCAACCCTCAAACCACCGCCGCGCCTGTCTCGCCCCCGTTGCAGGAGAGCGGCCTTGAACACGCAACCTGGGACATCCACTTCCGCCCTGGCCCGGATCTTCTCCTGAATGGCACCAACCCGCTGCTCCTCCTGCGCGAGTTGCGCGAACTGGGCCAGTTGCGGATCGCGGTCGATACCTCCGCAATTCCGCCCCTCCGCGAACTCGACCCCGCGCGCTGCTACCTCGCATGGAACATGGTCCTGACCACCACGGCGGGGATCGAGGCGATCAAGGATATTTTTATTTTCGTCGAGGACGACTGCCGACTGACCGTTGAGCCCGCTTCCGGCGAGGCATTGGAAGGGGCGGCCCTGGCGCCCGCCCCTCCAATGGAACGGCGTCAATCCGGAGATCGGCGTCAGAACGACGCTGAAAGCCTTTCCGGCACGGGGACATCGAGCATTCGCGTCTCGGCCGACAAGCTCGACCAGCTGATCAATCTGGTGGGCGAATTAGTCACCGTGCAGGCACGCCTGAGCGAGGTGGCCGGGCGGCGCGACGATCCGGACATCCTCGAGATATCCGAGTCCGTCGACCGGCTGACTTCCGCCCTCCGCGAAAACTCGATGAGCATCCGGATGCTGCCCCTCAAGACCAGTCTGCAGCGCTTCCGCCGCCTCGTTCACGACCTCTCGATCGAGCTCCACAAAGAAGTGGAACTCACCGTCGAAGGCGCCGACACGGAGCTCGACAAGACCGTGCTCGATCAGTTGAGCGATCCACTGGTTCATCTGATCCGCAACAGCATGGATCATGGGATCGAGACGCCGGAAGTCCGCCGCGCGGCGGGAAAATCCCCCACCGGAACCATTCACCTTTCGGCTCGCCACTCCGGCGCCAACGTGGTGATCCGCTTAAGCGACGACGGGCGCGGCCTCGATCTGGAAGCCGTCCGCGCGCGCGCCGTCGAGCGGGGTCTGACCGACGGCGCGGCGCGGCTTACCGAAGCCGAGATCTTCTCTTTCATCATGGAGCCCGGATTCTCCACCGCCCGGGAGGTGACCGAGGTATCGGGCCGCGGCGTGGGCATGGACGTGGTCCGCCGCAGCATCGAAGCGCTGCGCGGCTCCGTCGACATCGCGAGCAAGCCCGGCGCGGGGCTCACGGTCACGCTGCGCCTGCCCCTGACCCTGGCGATTATCGACGGGCTGCTGGTACGGGTGGGGAACGCCCATTTTGTGGTGCCCCTCGCCAACAGCCTCGAGTGCGTGGAACTCACCCGCCAGGACATTGTGGACGCACATGGCAAGAACATCGCCAACGTGCGCGGCGAGATTATTCCCTATATCCGGCTGAGCGAGTACTTCCGCATGGACACGGCCCGGCCGGAACGCGAGCAGATCATGGTCGTCGAAACCGAGCACGGCCACTACGGCTTTGTCGTCGACCAGGTGCTCGGCGACCACCAGACCGTGATCAAGAACCTCGGCCGGCTGTATCGCAATGTGCAGGTGGTATCCGGGGCTACCATCCTCGGCAACGGGACCGTGGCGCTGATTCTCGATCCGCATCGCCTGGTGCAGAACGCGGTTCAGACCCTGTCTCAAGACAAGCGCTCCGACGGCCGGAGGGCGCGGCGCGGCAACTGTGTGGAAATTATCTGATAAAGGAAACCAGAATCGATGGAAGCTAAAGCGACGGAAAAAAGATTGCGGACCTCCGGCAATGGCGGCTCGGCCCTTGCGGAGCGCGGAGCGCTCGTCGAGCGCAGCCGCGTAGGCAGTAACGGCAAAGCGGGGGACGCGGAGCTGCAACTGCTGTCGCAGGAGGTCCTGCGCCTGGTCGAGGCCTCCCGCGAGGGGCGTCTCGACGAGCGCGCCAAGGTCGACCAGTTTCAAGGGGCGAACCGCGAAGTGGTGCAGGGTATCAATGACATGCTCGACGCGATTCTGTTGCCTCTCGGCGAAAGCACCCGGGTTCTGGCGCAGATTTCCGGCGGCAAGATCGACGAGCTGATCACCCGGAATTACAAGGGCGATCACGAGAAGATGAAACAGGGCGTCAATAACATCGCGCTCGCCCTGCAGGGCCTGCGGAAGGAAATGGCCCGCATGAACGATTTTGCCAAAGAAGGGCAACTCAGCGAGCGCGCCAAGCCGGATCAGTTCCAGGGCGCCTATGCGGAGATTGTGCTGGGCGTAAACGCCACTCTCGATGCCATCCTGGTGCCGGTCGGGGAAAGCACGCGCATCCTGGCGCAGGTATCCGGCGGCAAAATCGACGAGCTGATCACCCGGAACTACAAGGGCGATCACGAGAAGATGAAGCAGGGCGTCAATAACATCGCGCTCGCTCTGCAGGGCCTGCGGAAGGAAATGGCCCGCATGAACGACTTTGCCAAAGAAGGGCAGCTCACCGAGCGCGCCAAGCCGGATCAATTCCAGGGCGCCTATGCGGAGATTGTGCTGGGCGTAAACGCCACGCTCGACGCCATCCTGGTGCCGGTCGGGGAAAGCACGCGCATTCTGGCGCAGGTATCCGGCGGCAAAATCGACGAGCTGATCACCCAGAACTACAGGGGCGATCACGAGAAGATGAAACAGGGCGTCAATAACATCGCGCTCGCCCTGCAGGGCCTGCAGAAGGAACTGGCGCGGCTGATCGAGGCCGCCAAAGAAGGCCAGCTCTCCGAGCGCACCAGGCCGGAAAGCTTCCAGGGCGTGTATGCCGAAATCGTGCGCGGCGTCAATACTACGCTGGACGCGATTCTGGTGCCCATCGGCGAAGGCAACCGCATTCTGGCGCAGATTTCGAGCGGCAAGATCGACGAGTTGATTGCCCAAAGCTATAAAGGCGATCACGAAAAAATGAAGCAGGCCGTCAACAACGTGGGCCTGGTGGTGCAGAACCTGCAGAAGGAAATGATGCGTCTGACCGACGCTTCGCGGGATGGTCAGCTTTCCGACCGCGGCAAGCCCGAACAGTTCCGCGGCGCCTATGCCGAGATCGTGCGCGGAGTCAACGCCATGCTCGACGCCATCCTGCTCCCCATCGGCGAAGGCAACCGCATCCTCGCCCAGATCTCCAACGGCAAGATCGACGAACTGATCGCGCAGGCGTACAAGGGCGATCACGAGAAGATGAAGCAGGCCGTCAACAATGTGGCTACGGTCCTGCAGGGCCTGCAGAAGGAACTGGCCAGGCTGGCTGGCGCTTCGAAGGAAGGGAAGCTCACCGAGCGCGGCGATCCGGAGCAGTTTCAGGGCGCCTACGCCAACATCGTGCGCGGCGTCAACGCCATTCTCGATGCCGTCATTACGCCGCTCAATGTCGCGGCCAACTACGTCGATCGCATCAGCAAGGGCGACCTGCCGCCGCAGATCACCGACACCTACCACGGCGAATTCAATTCCATCAAGAACAACCTGAACACGCTCATCGTCGCCATGAACGACGTCACGCACGCCGCCGAAGAGATCGCTCAGGGCAATCTGACGGTCTCCGTACGCGAGCGTTCCGCCCAGGACAAGCTGATGCAGGCTCTGATCGGTATGGTGGCCGGCCTCACCCGAACCGTTTCCGACATCCGCACCATCGCGGGTGAAGTCGCGACAGCCAGCCAATCCATCAGTCAGGCTTCGGTACAGGTTTCAAACGGCGCCAGCGCCCAGGCCGCCTCCGCCGAAGAAGCCTCCTCCTCCATGGAGGAAATGGGCTCCAATATTAAGCAAAATGCCGACGGCGCTCAGCAGACGGATAAGATCGCCACCAAATCGGCCCGCGACGCGCAGGAGAGCGGTAAATGCGTCCTCGAAGCCGTGGCGGCCATGAAGGAAATCGCCAGTAAGATTTCCATCATCGAAGAGATTGCCCGCCAAACCAATCTGCTGGCCCTGAATGCGGCCATCGAAGCGGCCCGCGCCGGCGAACACGGCAAAGGATTCGCCGTCGTAGCCGCCGAAGTCCGCAAGCTGGCCGAGCGCAGCCAGAAAGCGGCCGGCGAGATCAACCATCTCTCGGGAACTACCGTCAAAGTGTCGGAAAAAGCCGGCGAGATGCTCGATAAGCTCGTGCCCGACATCCAGAAGACCGCCGAGCTCGTGCAGGAAATCACCGCGTCCAGCAAGGAACAGGATGCCGGCGCCGAACAGATCAACAAAGCGCTTCAACAGCTGGAGAAAGTCATCCAGCAGAACGCTTCCGCCGCCGAAGAGATGGCATCGACCACGGAAGAACTCACCGGCCAGGCCGACCAGCTCATGAGCGCGCTCGGATTCTTCCGCACGGGAGATTCGGGGCAAGCTCCGGCCGCGCGCTCGGCCATTGTCAAGCCGGCCGCATCGTTGGCCAAGCTGCACGAAGCGGTTTCCCCGAAGAAGAACGGCAAAGCCGGCGTGGCTCTCAAAATGCGCGATACGGGCGACCGCATCGATAAGGAATTTGAACGCTTCTAGCAGCTGCTGAAAAAGAGCCTTTCGTTACCGCTTGCTGACGCGCGCGGCTCGGTAAATGCTTCGGAATCAGCACGCGTCTTTCTGAGCCGCAACTGTAAAGGAGCGGTAAGAAGCCTTTTTCAGCACCCTTCCGGAGGTAACCGGATACGAAAGGAAACCCGATCATGAGCGCTACAGAAATCACCGATACGCGCCAGTACCTCACATTCAAATTAGGCGACGAGATCTTCGCCACCGACGTCTCCAAAGTCCGGGAAGTGCTCGATTTCACCACCATCACCAAGATTCCCCGCACCCCCGACTTCATGAGCGGAGTCATTAACCTCCGCGGCAACGTAGTGCCGGTGGTCGACCTCCGGCTGTGCTTCGAAATGTCGAAAACCGAGATCACGGTCAACACCTGCATCGTGGTCGTCGAAATGCTCCTCGAAGGCGAATCGACCGTCATCGGCGCCCTTGCCGATTCGGTCGAGGAAGTGATCGACCTCGAGCCGGACCAGATCCAACCCGCGCCCCGCATCGGGACGCAAATCCGCACCGATTTCATCAAGGGCATGGGGAAGCGCGATGCGCAGTTCATCATGATCCTCGATATCGACCGCGTCTTCTCCGCCGAGGAGCTCTCGGCGGTCCGGGGCGTCGATGCGGGTAAACCAATGGCCGAAGTACACGCCTGATCGCCGGCGGGGCTGGCCGGCCGGCGGCCCCGCTTTTCTTCGACGCATCATTTCACATACCCCTATGCATAGCCGCAGCGAAGAACTATCGAGCGCCGATTTCGACCGGCTGCGCGCCCTGGTTTACCGCGAATCCGGCATCAGCCTGGGCGCGGACAAGAAGACCATGATGGAGATCCGGCTCAAACGCCGCCTGCGCAGCCTCGGGATCGCCTCGCTCGGTGAGTACTGCGGCCGCGTCTTTTCGCGGGAAGGTATAGAAGACGAACTCGTCCATCTGATCGACGTCATCACCACCAACAAGACCGATTTCTTTCGCGAGGCCGGCCATTTCGATTACCTCGCCTCCACGGCGCTGCCGGATCTGGTGGCGCGCAAAGGCCCCGGCCGGCAGTTGCTCTGGAGCGCCGGCTGTTCGAGCGGCGAAGAGCCCTATACCCTGGCCATAGTTCTCAGCGAATACGCGCAAAGCTGCCCCGGGTTCCGCTTCAGCGTACTGGCCAGCGATATCTCGACCGCCGTGCTCGCCAAAGCCGCCGCCGGAATTTTCAAGTCGGAGTTGGTGCGGCCCGTTCCCGAGGAGCTGCGGCGAAAGTACTTCATGCGCAGCCGCGATCCGGATTCCGACCGGCTCCGAGTGGTGCCCGAACTGCGCGCTCTGGTCGAATTTCGCCGCATCAACTTCATGGACGCCGACTTCGGCCTGCCCGAACCGCCTGAAATCATCTTCTGCCGCAACGTCATCATTTATTTCGACCGCCCCACCCAGGTCCGCCTTCTGCAGAAACTGGCGCGCCAGCTCGCCCCCGGAGGCTACTTTTTCGCTGGCCATTCCGAATCCTTTCAGGGCATGGATCTGCCGCTGATCGGCGTCGCCCCTGCCGTTTACAAGAAGCCCCGATGATCGAAGCCGCTATTGGTGTGCCCCGGAAAGCGCTGCCGGAAGTCGATATTCAGCCAGGAGAGCTCTACCTGACGCGCCGTCCCATGATTCTCGCAACCATACTCGGATCCTGCATCGGCATCACCTTCCGCAGCGCGCGCCTCGGTGCCGCCGCCATGTGCCACGGCGTGTTGCCGAGGTGCCCGAAAAGCCGCCCGCCGGATTCGAGCCCCGCCGAAGGCTACCGCTACGTGGATTTCTGCATTCGCCATCTCGCCCGGCAGTTCGACGCTCTCGGAGCCGGCCGCGACGAAATCGAAGTGAAGGTCTTCGGAGGCGCCGACGTGATCTCCGCTCCCGGAACGAACGGCGGCAGACCGACTGTCGGAGCCCTGAACTGCCAGGCAGCGACCGAGGTTCTCGCGCTCGAAGGATTCACCGTCCTGGCCAGGGACATCGGCGGAGTGCAGGGCCGCAAAATTCACTTCCACACCGGTACCGGCGAAGTTCTGCTGCGGCGCCTGGCCGTATCGAATGGCGGCAACCTGTGAGTAAGCCGCCCATCCGCGTCCTCATCGTCGACGATTCCGCGGTGGTTCGCCAGACCCTCTCGGACGTTCTCTCCGAAGATCCCGAAATCGAAGTAATCGGCACCGCCGGCGACCCGTTCATCGCCGCCGAGCGCATTGCCGAGCAAACGCCTGACGTGATCACGCTCGATATCGAGATGCCCCGCATGGACGGCCTCACCTTCCTGCGCAGGATCATGTCCCAGCACCCCATCCCGGTGGTCATCTGTTCCACCCTTGCGGAGCAGGGCGCCGAGAGCATGCTGAAGGCCCTCGAATACGGGGCCGTGGATATCATCGCCAAGCCCAGGCTGGGCACGAAGAAGTTCCTCGAGGAATCCCGGGTCATTCTCTGTGAGGCGGTCAAAGCGGCAGCCTCGTCCCGCCCCCGCGTCCCGACCCCGCACCACGCGGTACAACCCAAGCTCACCGCCGACGCCATCCTCGCCCGCGCCACCGGAGCCATGATCGAAACCACTGAAAAGGTGGTGGTCGTCGGCGCCTCCACGGGCGGCACCGAAGCTCTTCGTTCGCTCCTCGAAGTCCTGCCCGCCGACGCCCCCGGCATCGTAATCGTGCAGCACATGCCGGAACTCTTCACGCGCGCCTTCGCCAACCGGCTCGACAGCGTGTGCCAGATCACCGTGAAAGAGGCTGAGAGTAACGATACCGTGCTGCGTGGACGCGCCCTCGTGGCGCCCGGCAATCACCACGTGCTCCTCAAACGAAGCGGCGCGCGCTACTACGTCGATCTGAAAGACGGTCCCCTCGTGTGCCGCCACCGCCCTTCGGTCGACGTCCTGTTTCGCTCCGCTGCGCGCTATGCCGGGCGCAACGCTGTGGCTGTCATTATGACCGGAATGGGCGACGACGGCGCCCGCGGGATGCTCGAAATGAAAGAGGCGGGCGCAACCACCATCGCGCAGGACGAAGCGACCTCGGTAGTCTTCGGTATGCCCAACGAGGCCATCAAGCGGGGCGCCGTGGATATCGTTCTGCCCCTCGACTCGATCGCCGGCTCGATCCTCCATCACGCCCGCTGACACGGGTCGTTTCCGGTTACAGTGCCGTGGCGGAGGCACCTGTGCTTCGCGGGCACATTGAGACGGAGAGGGAAGTCGGCTAGAATGAATGATTCGCCCGGTAGCGCGCAATCGTGCAGAGGGGAAACGCGAGGACCAGGGGACGCGTCCCTGAACCTTGCGTCCGGTGGAAAGGAACCAGGTTTTCATGACTTCACTCAGGCCAATGTGCCTGAACAGCGCTCTCGTTTGTCTGTATGGTCTGATCGCCATCGTTTCACCTGTGCACGCCCAGGCACCGGCAACGCCGCCGCAACAACCGGCTACCCAACAGCCAAAGCCGCAACCGGCCCCGCAGCCCGCCAATCCTTTTGAAAACGTTGAGCCCGCCACCCCTCCGCCGGCTCAGCCTCAGTTGCCCCAGGCGCCCGCCGCGCCCCAGTTTGAAGCGCCCAAACCGGTCGCACCGGGAGAGCCCGCCGCGAGTGGTCCCGCGGTAGCGCCGGATGTGATTGAAGCCATCACCTTCAATGGCTCGCGCCGCGTGCCCCAGGACACTCTGCGCGCGCTCATCCGGAGCCGCGCCGGAGACGTCTACAACGAAGAGGCCCTGCGGCGGGATTTCATGATCCTGTGGAACACCAACCGTTTCGACGACATCAAGCTCCAGACCGAAAGGGGCGAGCACGGCGGCATCCTCGTCACCTTCGTGGTCACCGAGCGGCCCGTGGTTCGCGACATCAAGTACGAGGGGCTGAAGGCGGCCTCAACGTCCGACGTGCTCGATCGCTTCAAGGAGCGGAAGGTCGGTCTGGTGGTCGAATCCCAGTACGACCCGAATATCATCAATCACGCGGCCGTCGTAATCAAGGAACTGCTCGCCGAGCGCGGGCACCAGTTCGCCACCGTCACCCCGGAACTGCGCCGCATCCCGCCGGCATCCCTCGAAGTTATTTTCCAGGTGGATGAAGGGCCGAAGGTCAAAGTCGGCAAGATCACCATTCTCGGTAATCAGGCGTTCAGCCAGCGCGAGGTGATCCGGGCCATGAAAAATCTGAAACCGCTCGGCATCCCCTATTCCATTTTCTTTGAGGACCTGTTTGCCAAGACCTACGATTCGGAGAAACTCGAGGAAGACAAGGAACGAGTCCGCGACGCCTACCAGAAGGAAGGTTACTTCACCGCCAAGGCGCTCGAGCAGACCCTCAAGCTTCACGTCACCGGCGGCGCCAACGGCGGCTTCCACGTTCCGCTCATCAAGGAAAACCGGCTCGGCGAGGCCCAGGATATTACGCTCCCTGTCGAAGAAGGGCAGCGCTATTATCTTGCCAAACTCGATTTCAGCGGCGTCAAACTGTTCCGCTCCACGCAATTTATGACGCGCATCTTCCAGATGCAGCCGGGCAACGTGTTCTCCACCGAGAAACTCCGCAACGGCATCAAACAGATGACCAAGCTCTACAGCCTCTACGGGTACATCGATTATGTCGGCGAGCCGCAGATCGATATCGAGCCGGGCACCAACAAGGTCGATCTGACCGTCAATGTGGATGAGGGCAAGCAGTTCTTCGTCCGTCGCATTGAGTTCACCGGCAACACCGTTACGCGCGATAAGGTCATCCGCCGTGAAATCCTCATCGACGAAGGCGACGTCTATAACTCGCAGCTCTGGGATGCCAGTATTCTGCGCCTGAACCAGCTCGGCTATTTCGAGGCGCTGAAGGAGAACGAATCCTACACGCTCAACCGCAATCCCGGCACCAATACGGTCGATATCAACCTCAAGGTGAAGGAGCGCGGCAGAAATTCCATCAGCCTGAACGGCGGTGTGTCGGGCATCTCCGGAACATTCGTCGGCCTCAACTACTCCACGCACAACTTCCTCGGCCTCGGCGATACTCTGAGCCTGGGGGGGCAGGTGGGCACTTTGACGGACAACGTTTCGCTCGGCTTCACCGAGCCGTATCTCTTCGACAGACCCCTGCAGGCTGGCATCACGCTCTATCTGCGGCGCTTCGATTACAACCAGGGGCGCCAGATTTCACTGCTCGAAGGCGTAAACGTTACAGGATTTTATAATGCGTTGGGCAGCGCCAACGTCCTCAACTATATCCAGGACTCAAAGGGCATTTCGCTTTCGATGAGTTATCCCATCAAGCGCAGTTTCGCCCGCTTCGGCATCTCCCTCGGCTACGATCTTTCGAGCATCAAGACCCTGTCCCAGGGCGCCACTACCTATTTCACGTACCTCGAATTCGAGCGCGCTAACGGACCGAATGCGCTGAACGGCATCAAGACCATCAGCATTACCCCTTCCTACAGCTATAACTCGAAGAACAGCTACTACAATCCCACCGCGGGCAAGAGTATCTTCTTCTCCATACAGGCGGCCGGGTCCGTGCTGGGCGCCAACGTAAACGAGATCCATCCCACTTTCGACGGCCAGTACTATCACGCGAGTCCGCACTGGCACAAGAACGTGCTGGCCTTCCATTTGACCGCCCAGACTCTGTTCGGTTACGGCGGGAAAGCCACGCCGCCCTTCGCCCGCACCTTCATGGGAGGCGAAAACGACGTTCGCGGATTCCAGTTCTACTCCATCAGCCCGGTCGCTTTCCTCCCCAGCCAGGCTACCGTCAACGTGCTGAATCCCGATGGCTCGCAGCGCACCCAGAACACGCTGGTGGGCGGAGTTCTGAGCTCCACCAACGTCACCCAGACCGTGCCCATCTATCAGATCACCACACCGGGCGGCGATACCAGCGGGGTTTTCAACTTCGAATACCGCATTCCGGTGGTCGGTCCTATCACGCTCGCACCCTTCGTCGATGTCGGCGTCAATAAGGTCGCGTGGAAAAATCAGTTAAAGGTGAATCCCGGCGAGGTGAGCCTGCTGAACTCCGAATACCCCTCTGCCGCCTTCACCAACAACATCGAGATCAACCCGGATACCGAGAAACTGCGCATGTCCACCGGCCTCGAGATCCAGGTGGTCTTGCCCATCGTGCAGGCGCCGTTCCGGATATACTATGCGTATAATCCTTTCGTTGTGCGCGAATATCTGCAGGGACCGATTGTCATGGATCGCACCATGTTCCCCAATTCAGCGACGTTTGCCAATGCGATCACCACGTATACGCCGGCCTATCCGGATTTCGAGCAACGAGGCACCTTCCGGTTCACTATCGGTCGAACGTTCTGAGCCGCTGTATATAAAGGAGTAAACACGAGTTGAGAAGTCAATTAACGATTCTGCCGGTGGTTGCGCTGGCTTTTGCGATCGGCGCGCCCCGGGTCGAGGCTCAGTCCAGGATCGCCGTCGCCGACATTCAAGCCGCCCTTCTGCGCACCAAAGACGGCGTTAAAGCGGCTGAGGAGATCAAAACGAAGTACGGCCCGAAAGAAGCCGAGTTCAACAAGCGATCGCAGGATCTGGCGGCCAAACAGAGCCAGTACCAGAAGGCGGCCGCCACCTTGAGCGAGGAAGCCAAGGCCAGTGCCGAGCGCGACATCCAGACCCTGACCAAGAATCTGCAGCGCGATGCCGACGATACTAAAGCGGATTTTCAGGCCGAAGAACAGCGTTTGCTCGGCCCGATTATGGAAAAGATGCGCGCCGTTGTGAACCGCTACGCGAGCGAGAACCAGCTTACTATGGTCGTCGACGTCAGCCAGGGCCAGCAGGGCAATAATGTGCTTTTTGCCGACGCGGCGTCGAATATCACCTTAGCTTTGGCGGCCGCCTACGACAAGGCCGAGTCGTCCACGGCGCTGACCGCTCCTCCGGCGGCCAAAGCGCCTGCGGCGGCCAAGCCAGCCACAATGCCAAAAGCAACCCCGGCGTCGGCCGCCGCTCCGAAATAAAGCCGTCCCGAAGGAGTGAAATAACGTGATGACGAGAATATGGATTGCGCCCGCTTTCGCCGCACTCTCCGGCATGCTTTCAGGCCTGTGCGCCCAGACGCCCACCGCGTCGCCCGCGCCGCTGCCGCCGCAAAAGATCGCGGTCATCGATATGACCAGCGCCCTCGTATCCACCAAGGACGGCCAGAAGGCCGTGGCGGATCTGCGCGCCAAATATCAGCCAAGGGATCAGGCGATTCAAAAGCGCAGCCAGGAGCTGCAGCAGAAGCAGGAACAGTACCGCAAGGCGGCCAACACCCTGAGTGAAGAGGCCAAAGCCAACTACGAGCGCGATATCGAACTGCTGAACCGCAATCTGCAGCGCGATACCACCGATGCCAAACAGGAGATGGACGAGGACCAGCAGCACATTCTGCAGGATCTCGGCTCAAAGATCATGCAGGTGGTCAACAAGTACGCCGTCGACAATCAGATCAGCATCGTTTTCGACGTCGGCGGGGAGCCGAATAATATTCGCTTCGCTTCGAGCGCCGTGGATATCACGCGGGACATTATTGCGCTCTACGACAAAGCCGCTCCCGTAACGCCGACCGCGCCGCCGGCCAAGCCCGCCGCGCCCGCGAGTACTTCTGCCGCACCGGCTCCTAAGCCGGCTACGGCGGCTCCTAAGCCGGCTACGGCGGCTCCCGCGCCAAAATAGCGGCAACGCGCGAAAGTGATATTCTGGGACGAGGAGGCTGTATGAGGCCTTTGTTCGCCTTCGGGTTGGCGGTTCTCTGCTGCGCGGGATTGGCTGCACAAGCTGCCTCCGCGCAGGCTCGCTCCTCGGCCGGAGCGCTCGGTGGGACCTACGGGTCGATCGCCAGCAGCCGCCCCCTCGGTGGCGTCGCGCTCCCCACTTTTCCCTCCGCCGCAGGCGCCCGGCGAAAGAAAGCCACGACAACCACCGCGGGCTACACACCGATCTTTTACATCCCGAACTACTACGACGCGAGCTACGACGCCGCGCCGTCCAATTATCTGCAAACGCCGCCGCCCACCCAGCAGCCCATCATTATCAATCAGTATTTCAATTCCAGCGGACCCGACGACCGCGCGGCGGAAGACGACCGTCAGCCCCAGTCCCAACCCGATGACGTATCGAATCCCGGCGATCCCATCGGCGTTCCACAGAATTACTACCTGATCGCGTACCGCGATCACACCGTCTATCCCGCCCTCGCATACTGGGTGGAGGGCGATACCCTGCACTACGTCACCACCCAGAACACGCACAACCAGGCCTCCCTCGCTCTTATCGATCTGGAGCAGACCACGAAGCTGAACGCCGACCGCGCCATTCCCTTCTCCATCCCCGGCAAGTAAGACGAAGTTTGACATAACTAAACTATACGGTTTAGTATTGTTGGCATGATTCGGGTCGAACACCTGACCAAAACCTACGGGTCCATTCAGGCCGTCAACGACATCTCGTTTGACGTGCAGGAGGGCGAAATCTTCGCGTTTCTCGGACCCAACGGCGCCGGCAAGACCACCACCATCAAAATGCTCACCACCCTGCTGCGGCCCACCAGCGGCAAGGTCGAGATCGACGGCCTCGATCCCGCTACCCATCAGAACGAAGTCCGCAAGCGTTTCGGCATCGTGTTTCAGGACCCCAGTCTCGACGACGAATTGACCGCCTCGGAGAACATGGACCTACACGGCGCGCTCTATCACGTCCAGCGCAAAGTCCGCCGCGAGCGCACCGAAATGCTGCTGCGTCTTTTCGAGCTCTGGGATCGCCACAACGACCCCGTCAAGCAGTTCTCGGGCGGGATGCGCCGCCGTCTCGAAATCGCCCGCGCCCTGCTGCACACACCGCGCATCGTCTTCCTCGACGAGCCGACCCTCGGCCTCGATCCACAGACGCGGAATCAGCTCTGGACGCAGGTGAAGAAGCTCAACGAAGAGGAGCGCGTCACCGTCTTCCTCACCACGCACTACATGGAAGAAGCCGACCGCGTGGCCCAGCGCATCGCCGTCATCGACCATGGCAGAATCGTCGCGCAGGGAACTCCGGCCGAGCTCAAGCAGCAGACCAACGCGGAGACGCTCGAACAGGCATTTCTCGCGCTCACCGGATCGTCCATCCGGGCGGAAGGCGCGGACTCCGCCGATCAGATGCGCAATATGGCCCGTATGTTCAGGAGAAACCGATGAGCATTATCTACGCCCTCTGGCTGCGCCAGCTGAAGCGCTACGTCCGTTCCCGCGCGCGCATGATAGCGTCGTTGGGCCAGCCGCTGCTGTTCCTGTTCGGTTTCGGTTTCGGATTCGCGCCCGTATTTCAAAAGGCGGGCCAGGGCAACTACATCCAGTTCCTCGCCCCCGGCGTCGTCGCCATGACCATTCTGTTCACGTCGATTTTCTCCGGCATCGAGCTGATCTTCGACCGCCAGTTCGGCTTCCTCAAGGAGATGCTGGTCGCGCCCGTGCCGCGCGTACTGATCATGGTGGGGCGCACCCTCGGCGGCGCGACAGTTTCGCTGCTTCAGGGGCTCGTCGTAGTCGTGATCTGCCTCATCGCCGGCTTCCGCCCCGCGCTTTCGGCACTGCCCGCCGCGCTGCTGTTTATGGTCCTGATCGCCATCGTGTTTACCGCCCTCGGCACGGCCATCGCGTCCGTGCTGAGCGATTTCCAGGGCTTCCAGCTGGTGATGAACTTTCTCGTGATGCCGATCTTCTTTCTCTCGGGCGCATTGTTTCCCCTGAACAATCTGCCGAAGGCGCTGGACATAATCGCCACCATCGACCCGCTCTCCTACGGAGTGGATGGGCTGCGCACGTCGTTCATCGGAGTCTCGCACTTCGGCGCACCGCTCGATCTCGCGGTATTGGCCATCCTGAGCGTGGTCATGCTGATCGTCGGCGGCCGCTTGTTCCAGAGGATTCAGCTCTAGCAACGTGGCCAGAACGCCCAGCAAGGAAGCGCACCGCAAAGTCCTCGATGCCGCGCTCCAGTTGATCGCCGAACGCGGCATCGAAGGCACCAGCATGGACGCCATCGCCAGTCTGTCGGGCGTCAGCAAAGCTACCGTCTATAAGCACTGGGCGAACAAAGACGCGCTGCTGGTCGACCTGATCCGGCAACAGGCGGGAAAGCTCCCAGAATTCGATTCCGGCAACTCGCGCGCCGATCTCACCGATCTGATTCGCTACCTGGCACAGATGCGTCCGTCCGAACAGATCGGCAGGATCTGGCCCCGCGTCATCGGCTACGCGGCGAGCAATGCGGATTTTGCGCAAGCGCTGCGCAGCTTTAGCTTCGAGCCGAGGCGCGTCCAGATCGCCCGCATCCTGCAACAGGCGGTCGAGCGAGGGGAACTGCCGGGCGGGATCGATCCCGCATTCGCCATGGATCTGCTGGTCGGCCCCCTCCTGCACCGCCGCTTCACGGGCGATAAGAATCCGCCGCCGGATTTAGCCGATAGAATCGTGGAACACTTCTGGAAAGCGATGTCGATCCCGCACGCCCTTACTCCGCGCCCAAAAGGCCCAGGTGCTCCAGATCGCTGATATCCACGCGAACGGCGGCGCGCCGGCCCCACGCATCCTCAAAAGCGCACCCGCTGATGCTGGTCGGAATATCCACGCGAACGGGGCGGCACTCCGATTTGATAAACGGTCTGCTCTATGGAAAAAGTCTGCTCGGTAACCCCGTCGTGGCGGAGCGGAGCGCCAAAACGCTTGAGCGCCTTGAAGACCCGTCTGGAATTATCGGCTGAATGCCCTACCCATATGTCCAGGTCTCTTGTGAAGCGCGGCTCTGCATTACCGCATCACGGCATAGCCGCCGACTCGGCCATGCTTCACTTCCTCAGCCAGCTCGATCATCTCCCAGGGCGCCGAAAAAATCGCCTCGTCTCCCTGCTTTTGCCAGAATTCGATGTCGAATTTTGCCGTCGGGATAGCGTCCCACCACGAGTCTGGTTGTCCATTCGGATTCAGGCGTCATATTGTGGGCGCTCCATTCAGCATAGCGCGGGTAGACTGAAGTTGTGAGGGCATACAAAGAGCGTCGCGAAGAGCTCGAAGAATGCGAGTTCATCATGGGCATTCCGCGCGCCGGCCAGGCAAAGACCTCGCCGTTGACGCTGGCGCGGAACCGGGGCGCCGGGCTGAAGAAGTGAACACTCCCGAGGAATTTCGAAATATCGTCGCAAGACTCGGGAAAGTTAACTCGGCTTTCGTTCTCGCCGAGCTGAACGACCTGCTCACCGCCGCGGACGCGAATCAGTTCCGGTTGCTGGCCTATCCGGAAGTCCAGGATGCCTATTTCGCCAATTATGTGGCGGCGATGGTCGAACTGGCGGCGCACCGGCGCGGAGTGCATCCGCCCGCCTGGACCTCCGATATTACGCCCCTGCCGGAACCTGTATTTGCCGTGTCCTGGCCGAGCCTGCGGGCGCATCTGCTCCTCGAATCGCCGGTGCCGTTCCGCAGGCGGAATATTTTCATCGATTCGAGTATTGGTGCGCGCCTCTGATGCTCACCGCCGGCCACATTCGGGAGCTCTTCGCCGCACTAAACGGCGAGCTTGAGCGGAGAAATATCCGGGGTGAGGTGTATCTGGCGGGAGGCGCCGTCATGTGCCTTGTCTTTCAGGCGCGCCCGGCCACCAAAGACATCGACGCTCTGCTGGTTCCGCCCGGGGAGCTCCGCGAGGCGGCGCTGGCGGTGGCCCGGCGCGAGAGTTTGCCTGACGACTGGCTGAACGATGCGGTCAAGGGTTACTTCAGCGAGAATGGCCGCTTCGAGGTCTTCGAAGAAATGAGCCGCCTGCGCGTGTATGTTCCTCATCCCGGGTATCTCCTGGCTATGAAGTGCCTCGCGCTGAGGCTGGGCGAGGAATTTCAGGATCTCGAGGATGTCAAGGTTCTGATTCGGGCGCTGGGCCTTCGAACGGTCGATGAGGCCCAATCGTTGCTGGGCCTCTACTACCCGTTGGACCGGTATCCGGCGAAGGCGCGGTATGTTCTCGAAGAACTGATTGGCGGTATTGAGGGGGAGACGAAGTAGTTCCCTCCGGCATAGCGCGGGTAAACTTAAGTTGTGAGCGTATACGAAGAGCGTCGCGAAGAGCTCGAAAAACACGAGTTTATGATGGGCGTCCCGCGAGGACGGCTCGCCGTTACGCTCGATCTGCTGACCGACGCCCTGGTCCTCGTCGGCCAGCACGGCGTCTATTGCCAGAGCGCGCGCCAGCCCGGCAAACCCGCCATGGACATTCAGATCATTACCAAGTCCATCGTGGACGCCAAAGATCTGATCAGCGGCGTGATGAACGAGTTGAAAGCTAAAGCCCAGGCTTAGCGTTCGGTTTCAGAAGTTCGCACCCGTATACCTGTGCGAAACGCGCGTGCGCACTCCAGTTCGATAAATGAACGGTGGTGTTCTCCGGCAGCACGGTGGTTGGATGATCTCCTGAGCGGGACTCCTGCCCGCAACGCGAGATGTTGGCCTTCTTAGGACAGTTCCCAGGCAGCTTCGCTTCAAGCTATAATCTTGTGAACGCTGAGAGGAGATCAGATGGATATGACGAGAAGGGCCGTAGTTCCATTACTACTGACGCCCCTGCGTTTACGGGGCCAGACCAACGCTGGCGATCGGGAGTGGGCGGCGTTCCTCGGCTGGGTGAAGGCTTTGCCGCCGGGAGCCCTCCCGAGTACCAGCGTTGAACCATTCGCCGGATATCAGAAAAAATTAATCGCTGACGGAGTGTCGCCCAAGGACGCCGAGGCTCTTACTGCGCGGCTGCAAACGCGCTCCGCCCACAGCCCGGAATGGATGACGGTTCGCCTCAATTGGGAATACTCTCAAGAGGACTTCCATCGCGAGAAACCCGACGCGTTTCTGGTGGAGACTGCAAGTGCCTTGCGGCCCGGGAAGGCACTCGACCTCGGTATGGGGGAAGGCCGCAATGCGATCTATCTCGCCCAACACGGCTGGGACGTCACGGGCCTGGACGTGTCGGACGTGGGCGTGGCTCATGCTAAAGAGAAGTCCCGGAAGCTCGGCGTGCGGATCGATGCACGCGTGCAGGACGTCTACCTGTTTGATTTCGGTGCGAGTCAGTGGGACCTGGTCTGCCTGCTGTATTTCAGTATCCACGACCATGAGGGCACGTTTCAGCAGATCGCCCGCGGGCTCAAACCCGGAGGGCACGTGATTGTTGAGACCCCTGTGATACCGGTAATGGAATCTCTGTTGCAGGCACGCGAGAAGTGGGAGGCGACGAAGCTTCACCTTCTCCGTATGGAGTACCTCGAAGGCTGGAGCGAGTGGGGCCAGCGCCAAATCCCTCTCGGCCGCCTGCTTTTGCAAAAGCCAGCGTGACGGAATTGATTGGCCCTGCTGCCGCGCGGGGTCAGGTTGCGCATCGGCCTGGTGATCCTATCGTCAATCCGGAAGGGCCCTCTCAGGGGCGGGCGCGGGCGCGTCGTCGGATACTCGTACAGTGCTCTCCCCGAACGGCGTTCCGTGACACGACTTCCCGGATTTCGGCAGTACCTCAGCCCTTCACAAACGGATTCGAGCGCTTCTCGCGGCCGATCGAAGTCTCCTCGCCATGGCCGGGGAACACGATCGTATCCTCCGGAAGCGTATACAGCTTGCCGCGAATCGATTTGGCAATGTCCGAAAAATTGCCGCCCGGCAGATCCGTCCGGCCCACGCTGCCGCAAAAAAGCGTGTCGCCCGCCAGCAACTTTCTCTCCTCGGGAAGATAGAGCGAGATGCTCCCCTGGGTATGCCCGGGCGTATAGAGGACGTGGGCCTCGGTGGTTCCCAGCGTCAATACATCTCCCTCCTTCGCGGGCTTGTCGATACCCGGATTCGGCGGTGTCTCGACCCCCAGCCACGAGGCCTGCATCTCCAGATTGTCGCTCAGCACTGCATCGGCTTCATGCATATAAACCGGCGCGCCCGTCAGCGCGCGCAGTTTATGCGCCCCGCCGATATGATCGATGTGCGCGTGCGTGATCACGATTGTTTTTACCTTCAGCAGATGGCGGTCGAGGATGTCGACAATCGCGGAAACATCGTCGCCGGGATCGATCACAATGGCTTCCCGCGTGACTTCGTCCCCGATCACCGAACAATTGCACGCCAGCAGCCCCACCGGCAGGACTTCGTGAATCATTGCATCCAGCTTACTCAATAGCTCATCATGGATGCTTGATGCCCGCTCTCAATATTTTCATGCGTTTCCTTCACATCGTATCGGCGATCACGCTGCTGGGCGGCGTTCTCGCGTGGAGATTCGCCGCCATTCCGGCGACCGCCGCCCTGGCCTCCGAGACGCGCACCAAGGTCGGTGACGCCATCGCCGTGGCCTGGCGCCCGTTCGTGCTGTCGGCCATCGCCGGCCTGCTGATTTCGGGGATTTACAACTTCCTCAACAAGACCGGCCTCACTCCGGCCTGGCATGCCGTGTTCGGCATCAAGATCCTGCTCGCCCTGCACGTCTTCGCGGCGGCCTTTCTGGCGGCCCGGCCCGAGAATCCAAAGCGCGCGCGCCAATTGACGGGGGTCGCGATCAGCGGCGTGATCATCGTCGTTCTCTCCGCCGTGCTGCGCTGGTTATCGACTCCATGACTCTCACCCCAGGGTATGAAGCGCTCACCCACGGCGCGGCGCTTCTGGATCTCTCAAGCCGCGGCAGAATCCGCGTCACCGGAGAAGACCGCGCGCGATTGCTCCACGCCATGACCACCAATCATGTCCAGCAATTGAAGCCGGGCGAAGGCCTCTATGCGTTTTTCCTCAACGCGCAAGGGCGCATTCTGGCCGACGCATACGTGCTGTGCTTCGAAGATCATTTTTTGCTCGATACCGAACCGGAGACGCGCGCCGTAATCTACCAGCACCTCGATCGCTACATCATCGCCGACGACGTGACGCTGGAGGACGTAACCGATGCCACGTTCTGTCTGGGGATCGAAGGGCCCAGGGCGCTCGAAGTTGCCCAGACGGCCGCTCTGCCCGCACCGCATCGCCACTGCTCGCACGCCGGCTGGGGAGATTTCTCGGTGGCCGCGATCTCCGCCACCGGAGCGCCCGCCGTCCGCGCGTACGGCCCTCGCGGACGCCTCGAAGATTTTGTGCAGTCGCTCGAAGCCGCCGGCGCCATTGCCGCATCGCCCGAAGACGCCGAGGTGGTTCGTCTGCAGCATTTCATGCCGCGCTACGGCCCCGACATCAACGAGACGACCCTGCCCCAGGAGACCCAGCAGATGCACGCGCTGCATTTTCAAAAGGGCTGCTACCTCGGCCAGGAGATTGTGGAACGGATTCGTTCGCGGGGCCATGTCAATAAGCAGTTGATGGGATTCCGCCTCGAAGCGCATGATGTCCCCGCGCCGGGCGCGAAACTATTTGCGGGAGGCAAAGAAGCGGGCGAAGTGACTTCGGCAGGGTTGTCGCCGGAGGGTAAGGTATTCGGCCTCGCGTATGTCAGGGTACCGTATAACAAGTCCGGCACAATGGCGGGAATCGACGGCCGGCCCGCCGAACTCTTTCTGCCCGCCGGAGTATCCTGAGAACAGGTTTATGCGACCCATATTCGCTGTTCTCTTGTGCGCTGGTCTGGCCGGCGCCGAACTTCCTCCGGGACCCGGAAAAGACGAACTGGTCAAAGTCTGCGGCAACTGCCACTCGCCCGAGCAGGCCGTTTCCGAGCGTCAGAGCCGATCGGCCTGGGAAGAGACCGTCGCCAAGATGGTTACCATGGGCGCGCAGGGTTCGGATGACGAGTACGGCGCCATCCTGACGTACCTCACGAAGAACTTCGGCCCCGAAGCCCCCAAACCTGTGAACGTCAACAAGGCCACGGCGCTCGAACTCGAGTCCGTCCTTTCGCTCTCGAGGGTGGAATCGGGGGCGGTCGTTCAGTACCGGACGGAAAAGGGCGATTTCAAAACCCTTGACGACCTGAAGAACGTGCCCGGCCTGGATTACAAAAAGATCGAAGCGAAGAAATCGCTGATCGTTTTTTAGTTATCCGACGTGCTCGTCGATCATGCGCTGCAAGTCGCTCTTGCCGGTCGAACCAACCTTCGAAGCCACCAATTGCCCGCCCTTGAAGAGCAGAATAGTCGGTATCCCGCGCACCTGATAGCGCATCGCGGTCTGTCCCTGCTCATCCACGTTGAGCTTGCCGATCTTCGCTTTGCCGCTGTATTCATCGGCCAGTTGATCGATAATCGGCGTCATCTGACGGCACGGCCCGCACCAGGTCGCCCAGAAATCGACCAGTACGGGTTGCTCCGACTTGAGAACTTCAGCGTCCCAGCCGGCATCGGTAAAGTTAAGTGTATTTGCTCCTGCCATTTCAATCCTCGTTCAGAACTTATTAGAGTACTCAGGCCGCCAAAGGATGCAACCCGCGGTACAGACGCGAGTATTCGGCGGCCGATGCTGCCCACGAAAAATCTTTGCGCATCCCGCGCGTCATCATGGCCGTCCAGGCCGTCCGGTCCTGCCACGCGAAACATGCCGCCCGAACCGTGTTGAGGAACGCCCTCTCATTGTAATCGACGAACTTAAAACCCGTCGATTCGTCGATCGTATCGTCCAGCCCTCCCGTCGCCCGCACCACCGGCACGGTTCCGTAGCGCAGGCTGTAAATCTGGTTCAATCCGCACGGCTCATAGTGGCTGGGCATGAGAAAAATATCGGACCCGGCTTCAATGCGGTGCGCCAGCGGATCGTCG
This sequence comes from Bryobacteraceae bacterium, assembly GCA_050015835.1. Taxonomy (GTDB): domain Bacteria; phylum Acidobacteriota; class Terriglobia; order Bryobacterales; family Bryobacteraceae; genus BOG-234. The sequence goes on from JBEKAQ010000015.1 coordinate 41,693, forward strand.
TACCCGATCCGCAGCGCCACCTTGTGCGGAAAATCGCGCTGCATGTTGCGGAATATGTCTTCATACCAGAGTTCGCCGTTGCCGAGCACCACCAGGTAAACATCGTCGTCGCGGAATAGTTCCCACGCGGACATGGCGACCAGGTCGAATCCCTTCTGTGAGGCGAAGCGCGAGACGATTCCCATCAGGGGTCGCTCCGCGGCCGCTTCCGGCAGGCCCATTTCGCGCAGGAGCTCCAGTTTGCAGAGTTGCTTGCCGCTCAGATCGCCCTTCTCGATATCTTCCACGGAGTAATTCGCCGGAATCGCGGGGTCGGTGTCCGGATCCCAGCGCTCGTAATCGACGCCGTTGACGATCCCGGTGAGAGACGCGCGGCGCGCCCACAAAAGCCCATCCATGCCGAAGCCGTGCTCCGGCGTCTGAATCTCCTGCGCGTATTTCGGGCTCACCGTGCTCAGCGCGTCGGCGAAGACGATTCCCGCCTTCAGGTAGCTGATGCGGCCCCAGAATTCGATCAGATCCGGGCGGTATAAATAGCCGGGCAGCGAAACCTCGCCCATTTTGCCGCGGTCGAATACCCCCTGATAGCCCAGATTGTGGATGGTCAGAAGCGTCTTCGCGTTCAAAAATGCCGGGTCGATGCCCAGCGATTCGCGGAGGTAAACCGGCAGCAATCCGGCTTGCCAGTCGTGGCAATGGAAGATATCGGCCTGGAAGCGGCGGCGCGAGATTTCAAGAGCGGCCCTGGCGAGCAGGGCAAAGCGGATATGGTTGTCGCGAAATTCCCCATGGATGTCGCCGTAGAGGCCGGCGCGGCCGTAAAGGCCCGCGTGCTCGACGAAATACAGCGTGACGCCGTCCTGCTTCATCTCCCGGATATCGACGTCGTAGTGGGTCGCGCCCAGCGGGATGGGCAGCCTCTCCATAACGCGCTGCGCGGGAGCGGCGGCCGCGTGCATGTAACGCGGAATCACCACGGAAACAGGATGGCCCAGCCGTGCAAGAGCGGCCGGCAGCGCGCCCACCACATCGGCCAGCCCGCCGCTCTTCGCCCACGGGCTCGCTTCCGAAGAAACCATCATGACGCGCAGTGGCGAAATCACGTTTAGATCAAGCTCCTGAACAATGGTAAGCTAGCGATTTCAGGCACACGTATTTTGACGCGAATCCAGTTCCTCGCCGCTCTAACTCTGCTCGGTTCCAGCAGCCTCTTCGGTGCCGAAGCGCTCCAGCTCGACGCCAGCGAAAATCTCTTCTGTGTGCTCGCCGCCGCCAATGCCGCTGGTTACGACGAAGGCATCAACCTGCCGGATAACAGCCCCTTGCGCAAACAGGTGCGCGAATACCTTGCGCAGCGGAACATCCCGGTGCTGCCCGAGCTGAAGCAATACTACCGGAAGCACATGGCCAAGCCCGGCGTACAGGCCGGCGTGCAGGACCTCGCCCAGTACATCTCCTACGCCTTCTCCATCGCCGGCCCGCCCGATTTCGCCTGGAAAGGTCGCGACGTGGAAGTGCCCCCGGACGCCAAAGAGCTGGCCGATTTCACGCCGCTGATGATCGACTTTTACCGCCAGGCCGCCCTGGGCGATCTCTGGGAGAAAGTGCGCCCCGCTTACGAAGCCGAACTGCAGAAGTATCACGCCCCGCTCATCTCGACCACCACCATCGTCGACAGCTACCTGCGCGCGGCCGCCGGCGGCTATCTGGGGCGGCGCTTTTCCGTCTTCATAGAATTGCTGGGCGAACCCGAACAGGTGCAGACGCGCAATTACGGCGACGATGCTTTCGTTATCGCGACCCCGTCCGAAAAGCCGCGCCTGTACGACATCCGCCATGCCTACCTGCATTTCCAGATCGACCCCATCATGATCAAGTATGGGATGGACCTGCAACAGAAGTCCTCGCTGATCGATCTCGTGCAGCTTACGGCGCTCAGCGATGCCTACAAGAAGGACTTCGTGCTGCTGGCCAACGAAAGCCTGATCAAGGCGGTCGAATGCCGACTCGATAAGGATAAATCCGGCGTCGATCGGGCCATGCGCCAGGGCTACATCCTGACTGCGTATTTCTACGAGCAACTGCCCGTTTTCGAAAAACAAGAGCAGAGCATGCGCTTCTATGCTCAGGAGATGGTGAACGCGATCGACCTCAAGCACGAGGTCGTGCGCATCTCCACGGTGCAGTTCGACGCCTCGCCCTTGCAGCGCCTGGCTAAGCAGGTCACGGTGGCCGGTCCCGAACTTTCGCCCTCCGCAAAGACGCTGGAGCAGGCGGAGGATCTCTATTCGAAAAAGAAACTGGAGCCGGCGCGCGATCTTTTCCTGAAGTCCCTCGAAGAGCGCGGCAGCTCCGAGGAGCACGCCCAGGCCTGGTATGGACTGGCCCGCATCGCCCTGCAGCAGAACCAGCCCGAGGCGGCCGTAAAACTTTTTGATAAAACGCTGGGCGCCTCGCCCGATGCGTTTACAAAGGCGTGGAGCCTGGTTTACCTGGCGCGTCTTTCCAAGGCCGCCGGCGATCCGGCAAGAGCGGCCAGCTTGTATAAGGAGGCGCTCGCGGTTCCAGGCGCGTCCGAGCGTGCCATCGAGGCGGCGCGCAAAGAATCACAAAATATCCCCACCAATCAGGAGACACCGAAATGAGGCGATTCGCCACACTCACAGTAATATTGTTCGCCGGCACGCTGGCGTTCGCGCAAACGCCGGCGCCGAAGAAGAAGATTTCGAAGAAGGAAGCCGACGCCTATAACGCCATGATTCAGGCGCCCGATCCGGACTCGCGTATCAAAGCCGCCAACGACCTGATCACCAATTTTGCCGATACGCAATTCAAGGCCACCGCGCTCTACATGGAAGCCGACGCCTATATGCGCAAGGGCGATAACGATAAGGCGATCGTTTTCGCCGAACAGGCGGTCGATGCCGATCCGAAGAATTACCAGGCGCTGGTGCTGCTGGCGAAATCGTATGCCGCCACCACCCATGTCAACGATCTGGATAAAGAAGAAAAGCTCACCAAAGCGGAAAAGTACGCTCATGACGGCCTGGATGTCGTGAAGACCGCGGAAAAGCCGGTTCCAACGCTCACGGACGCCCAGTGGGAAGAGGCTAAGAACGATATGAACGGCCAGTTTTACCTTTCCCTCGGAATCGCCGCGGCTTTTCGCAACAAGATGGATGACGCCACGGCCGACTTTCAGAAGATGTCCGAGCTCGATACGGATCCCGTCGACATGATTCGTGCCGGCCGCGCATGGCTGGACGTGAAAAAGCCGGAGCAGGCCATCCCCTGGCTCGATAAGGCCGCCGCTTCTCCGCTCGCCAGCGCCCAGATCAAGACCATCGCCGCCAGCGACAAGTCTCGCGCCCAGGCGATGATGAAGAAGTAGGAGAGACCGGAGGGCTCGATTCCGGAATGTCGCCGAACCTCGAGGAACTCGAGCAGGCGCTCGGGTACCGCTTTACCAACCGGGCTCTTCTGGTTCGCGCCCTGACGCATAGTTCCAGCGCCAACGAAGCGCAACCCGGCACTCTTCCCGATCTTCCTTTGGCGCAAGCCCCCGCTGCACAGGACAATGAGCGGCTGGAGTTCCTCGGCGACAGCGTTCTCGGCTGGCTGGTCAGCGAATGGCTGTTTGGCCGTTACCGCGACTTCAACGAGGGCCAGCTTTCGCTCCTCAAGAATCACCTGGTGAGCGCCACTCATCTGCTGGCTGCGTCGCACCGCCTGGAACTGGGCCGCTATCTGCACCTCGGGCGCGGCGAAGAAACGGCGGGTGGACGCTCCAAGCAGCGCCTGTTGGTGAACGCATTTGAGGCAGTGCTGGGAGCGGTCTACCTCGATGGCGGGTCCGAAGCGGCGCGCGGCGTCCTTCTGCGCCACGCCATTCCCGAAGAGGAAGAACTGGCGCAACTGGCCGGCTCCGGACCGCCCCACGATTTTCGGGCTGAGCTCGAACGGCTTTCGAGAGATCGCAAACTGCCGCGTCCGCAGTATCAACTGCTCGGCGAGGCCGGACCCGGACACGCCCGTACCTTCACCGTGGAAGTGCGCATCGGCCGGGAGATCGCGGTCTCGGGCGAGGGAACTTCGAAGAAAGCGGCCGCTCATCACGCCGCCCAGGAAGTGTGCCGTATGTTGCGCGGCCACGATTCGGAAATCCTTGCCGAACCCCGGTCCTGAAGTACCGATCCCGAAGCAATGGAAAAACGCTTAATCACCGCCATGGCCGCTTATGCGGTGCTCGCCGCCATTGCCCTCCTGACCCTCCATGGATTGATCCTCAAGGCCATTCTGATCCTGCTGGCCGCCTTGGCCGCGAAAACTCTGATTGCGTGGAGAGCCGGTTGGTGAGTGTCAGAATGAAACGTTCGTCCCCTCTCTGCATTCCGAAGTGAACCGAGACGCCCAGAAGCGATCTCGCGGAACATCGATAAGTCTTTCAGAATCTTCTACCTGGACATTGCCAACACATTGGGTCGCCGGATGCACTTGCTAAGGCCAGCCGGAGATATGAAATGACTTCGAACGAGCCCGATTTTTCCGCCCTGTCCGCCAATCCCTACGCCGAGCGGGACCGGCTCGTTCTCGATCACCTGCCCCTGGTTCGGGCCATTGCCGTGCGCGTTTACGAAAGTCTGCCCGTCCATGTGGAACTGGACGATCTGGTGCATGCCGGCGTCCTCGGCCTGTTCGACGCCGCCATGAAATTCGACCAGGACAAACAAGTCGCGTTCCGCGGCTATGCCAAACACCGCATCAAGGGGGCCATCCTCGACAGTCTGCGCGATATGGATTGGGCTTCGCGCGACCTGCGCAAGCGGCACAAGCGCCTCGAGGAGGTCACCCGCGAGTTGGCCTCCGTCATGGAACGAAATCCTACCGAAGAGGAGATCGCCGGCCGCATGGGCATGGATGTGGACCGCTGGCGTCAGGTCGCCATCGAGTTGCAGGTGGTGGGGCTCGTCTCCGCCAGCCGCGCGCCGGACAGCGAAAATCAGACGGTGCCGGAGTTTCCCGCTACCAACGATCTGAATCCGGACGTGCTTACCTGCAGGCGTGAACTGCAGTCGGTGCTGTTATCCGCCATGAAGGAACTGCCTCCGCGCTACCAGGCCGTAATCCATTACTACTACGCCGGGGGCAAGACCATGCGCGAGATCGGCGAGGCGCTGCATATCAATGAGAGCCGCGTCTCGCAGATCCACCGCGCAGCGCTCGAGCGCATGGCGCAAAGCCTGCAGGCCGCGGGCATTCATTCCACCGAGTCGATGCTCTGATGTGGGACAAACGCTATCGTCTGTCCATGCTTGAAAACCGAGCCGCGACCTTCAGGGAGCGGACTAATCCAGGGACTAATCCCACTCTAACGAATCGTGTCGGCCAAAGAAAAGATAGGAAGGTAGAGCGCGATCAGCACAAAGGCTACAAACATCCCCATGAAAATCATGATGGCCGGCTCGATCAGCGAGAGCGCCGCGGTCATCTTCGTGTTCACGTCCTCTTCGTAGAACTCGGCCACGCTGGTCAGCATGGCGGGCAGCGCACCGGTCGATTCGCCCACTTCGATCATGTCCACCGAAAGCTCCGGAAAGATACCGCTGGCGGCCAGGGATGCGGAGAGAGACTGGCCTTCCCGCACGCTCTTGCCGGCCTTGTCGAGCGTCTTGCGCAACAGCGGCGTGCCCAGCGAATCGGCCGCGGTTTCGAGCCCCTGCACCAGCGGAATTCCGCCCGTAAGCAGCGTTCCAAGCACGCGCGAAAACTGCGCCACCTGGTATTTGATCCAGATATCGCCGAACAGCGGCACTCTGACCTTCACGCCGTCGATCTTTTCCCGCGCGCTCTCCTTGCGCGACCACCAGATGTAGAGGAAAATCAGGCCGAAAAGCGTCGCGGCTCCCGTCAGAACGTAGTTTCGCGCGGTGGTCCCGATCGCGATCAGATACAGCGTGATGGTGGGCAAACGCGCGTTCATGCTGTTGTAGAGAGTGGCGAAACTGGGCACCACATACGTGACCAGAAAGACCATCAGCAGGACCACCAGCACAATCAGAACGCTGGGATACATCAGCGACACCAGCACTTTCTTGCGCACCGCGAGCGCCAGTTTCTGGTACGTGATGTATCGCTCCAGCACCTCGACCAGGCTACCCGATTTCTCGCCGGCCATGATCGACGTCACGTAGATCTTGGGAAAGATCCCCTGCGCCCGGAAGGCCTCCGAGAGCAGCGCGCCCTTCCGCACGTCCTCCCGCACCGCGTTGACATAGGGCGTCAGCTTGGCGTCGGTGAGGCGCTCGGCGAGAAGATCGAGAGACTTGAGAATCGGCAGGCCCGCCCGCACCAGCGTCACGAACTGCTGGTTGAAGATCAGAAATTTTTCGAGATTGAGCTTACGGCGCCGACCCGGGATGTTGATCTCCCCCGACAGGCTGAGCCCCGCCTTCCTGGGCTTGACCGAATAAACCAGAAAACCCTGGCGCGTGTAGCGTTCCCGTACATCCTGCTCGGAAGCGCCCTGCGCCACCTGGTTGTGCATTTCGCCGCGCGCGTCGGCGTACTTCAGGACGAAATCCGACACTATCTTTCGGCCTCCACCACTTCGACGCCGGGCGGTGCGCGGAAAGTAAATAAATCGGGCGCCACCGGAGCGTTCATCTGCTGATTCGTAAACGTAAATTCGAGCTTCGATTGATCCTGGCCGGTCACGACAACACGGCGGATTTCACCCATCGGCGTAGCCAGAAATTCCACTTTGATGTACGCCAGGTTCGCCGATTTCGGCTCCGCCGCGATCCACGTGTCCCCACCCTCCGGCCGCATCGCGAAGGACTTGAACTCCTTCGCGAAATCGAGTTTGCCGAGCAGAAACGCGAGCGGCGCGCGCATATCCTCGGATTCCTTCAGTTTGCTCTTTTCAGCCCTGTGCTCGTCCGGCGTATACAAATAGACTTCCTTGCCGTCGGAGAGAAACAGCTTGCCCGGCGGTGAAGCATACTCCCAGCGCATGCGGCCCGGCTTGTGCAGATAAAGAACCCCGGAATCGCTCTGAACCGGACGGTGCAGCCCCGCATAAGTCTCTGAAAAATCAAGCCTGAGCGACTGCGCCCGGTTATAACGGCTCTCTACGTTCCTGAGCAGCGCGTCGAGATCGGCGTTAGCGGCAAAGACCGGCAGCGCCAAAAGCATACAACCCGCCGGAAGCGCCAGCACGGAACGGCTCACGAACTATTGACGCGCCAAACCGCCCGCGCGTGCATCCTGGCTCGACGTGTATCCTGGAGAAGACGCATGCAGCCCGGGGCCTTCTTCCGGCATCAAAAACGCTGAATAAGGGAAAGAGGATCGATCAGGAATGGCGGATCAACCGAAAGAAGACGGAAAAACCTCTCTATCGGCGCCCGAGGTGGCGCCAAAGCCCAAGCGGCGCATGGGCCCTCTGGGGTGGATCGTTTTGCTCGTCATCCTGGTGGGAGCCGGCATCGGCGGCTCAATGATGTGGGGCTATCTTGAATCTTACGAGGATACCGACGACGCGCAGATCGACGGCGACATTTACGCCATCACCAGCCGCATCGCCGGCACGGTCAAAGCCGTCTACGTCGAGGACAATCAACCGGTGAAGGCAGGCCAGCCGCTGGTGGATCTCGATCCCCGCGATTACGAAGTGGCGGTCGAACAGGCCAAAGCCTCCGTGAACGAATCGCGCACCCAGGTGGCCGCCGCTCAGCCCAACGTGCCGATCACCACCACTACCACCGGAACATCCGTATCGAGCTACGCATCGGACATCGCAGCCGCCCGTGCCCAGGTTGCCGCCGCGCAAAGGGATTATGAATCCGTCGTCGCCCAGGTGCGGCAGGCCGAAGCCGACAACGTGAAGGCGCAGGCCGATCTGGTCCGCTACAAACAACTCATCGCGAAGGACGAGATCAGCCGGCAACTTTACGATCAGGCCGAAGCGGCGGCGCAGTCGCAGGCCGCCCTCGTGGATGCGCGCAAGGCCAGTGCCGAATCCGCCGCGCGCAACATTGAAGCCGCGCAGGCAAAACTGGAACAGTCTCAGACCAAAGAGGACGACGCGCGCCAAACCCGCCCTCATCAGATCGCCATGGAGAATGCGCTCGTACGCGTCAGAGAAGCGACCACGGTTCAACAGCAGACCGTGCTCGATCAGGCGCTGTTGAATCTCTCCTACACAAAAATCACGGCGCCCGTGGATGGCATCGTCGACAAGAAGAATGCCGAGCCCGGCCAGCAGATCTCGCCGGGCCAGCAGATCATGGTCGACGTTCCACTGAATAACCTTTGGGTGACGGCGAATTTCAAGGAAACTCAGCTCCGGAAGATGCAGCCCAATCAGCGCGCGACCATCCACGTGGATGCCTATGATCGCAGCTACGAGGGGTACGTCGAGAGCGTGGCCGGCGCGAGCGGCGCGCGCTTCAGTTTGCTGCCTCCGGAAAACGCCACCGGCAACTACGTCAAGGTGGTGCAGCGCCTGCCCGTGCGCATCCGATTCAAGGAAGGGCAGGATCCGGAGCACCGGTTGCGCCCCGGCATGAGCGTCGAGCCCAGGGTCTGGATCGAAGGTAAAAGTAAATAGCCGCGCTTACTGCGCAATCGTCAAATTCGCCGCGGCGCTCGGAATCCCGCCCACCGTCACCACCACCCTCTGGACGCCCGCCGCGACATTCGCCGGAACGGTGAAGTTAACCTGTGTGATGCCGATCGCCCACGAAGGTGTCCCGAGATAGGTAAACGGCGTCGTGACGGCAACCCCGCCCACGCTGATCGAGACCGGCTGAACCGGCTTCGGTACCGTATTCGGGGCGGGCGTGGAACCCGTCACCGCCGCCGGCGAATCGGCGCCTCCACCCGTGAAGTAGAGTGCGATGGTCTGACCCGGCGTAGCCGTGGGGTAGCCCACCAGCGCCCCCGTCGAATCCGCGAAGATGCCGGGCGCCGCGCCCTCTATCCCGAACTGCGTGGACGCGCTTTGACCATTGGAGTTGACCTGCAGAGTGGCAATTGAATTGGCCACCACCGAGTACGGAATCTGCACGTTCAGTTGTCCGGGAGAGGCGTAATAGAGCGGCGCCGGAATCCCATTAACCGACACCGAAGCGCCGCCCAGCTGCGTCGGAAGCGGTACGCTCCCGGCGCTCACCGTAGACGTCGCGAGTTGCGTCCCGAAGATCGCCACAATCGCGCCGGGCGAGAAAATCGCCTGGTAAGAAGCCGCGTTGGTCATTCCCTGAATCGTCAGTGCGCCGCCCGCCGAAGTCACCGTAATCGTCACGCTCGCGGAAACGTTGCCGTAATTCGCCGTGATCGCCACCGACCCAGCCGTCAACTGCGAACCCGCGACCGTCAGCGTGGCCGTCGAGGACAAACCCGTCGATGCCACAAGGTTCGCGGAGCCAAGCGTAGCTCCCTGTGAGGAAAACGTCACGACCCCAGTGGGCGCGCTGCCGCTCGAACTCGTCACCGTCGCCGTCAGGATCGTGCTGCCGCTCGACTGCGCAATTGTTTGCGGACTCGCCGTCAGGCTGATGGATGTCGTGGGGCCGGTCACACTCGCGGTCGACCACGATGTCGCCAGGCTATAGGCATCCACCGACCCCAGCCCCGTCGCCAGATCGTACCCCGGTCCCGCATTGTAGCCGAGCGGCGTCGAGTTGCAGCTGCGGGCCCTCGATGGGCAGGGATCCACCGCATTGTTGCCCGTCGTAATATCGTGAAACGCGCTCGGCGACGACTGCGCCAGCTGGTATAGCCGGGGATTCACGTTTCCCAACCCGGCACTCGATTGCAAGCCGTTCGAAACCAGGTATTGATTGATCAGAATCACCATCCCCGCAAAGCTTGGCGTCGCGACCGACGTTCCTCCGAAAACCTGGAAACACGACGGCACGCCTCCACAGTAGCCCCCTGTGTCCTCTGTGTAAACCAGAAATCCATCATGATCGGCCGAGGCCGAGAGCGAGATATCCGGCACATCCCGGGCGCCGTCGCTCGGTACGCCCGGACCGGTCTGCCAGGAAGGTTTTGCGAAGAACTCGCTCGCGCCGCCGCCCGAAGCCGAGGGCGACCCATCTTCCCCACTGTCGTTCCACGTGGTCTCGGGCACATACCGCTCGAGCGAAGCATTGGTGGCCGTGTTCGTAGCGCTCCAGTACGTGCCGTTGCCTTCGTTCAGTTCGGTGCCGCCGGCGCCTGTAACGCCGGGCACGCTGGCGGGAGCGTCCACGCCCAACCCGTAAACCACGTTCGGTTCGTCCCCATAGCAATCCACGCCGCCATCGTCGCCCGACGCATTGATCCAGGTCATGCCTTCCGCGTTGGCCTGCTCGGCCATTCCCTGCAGGGTGGTCAACTCGGCGTTCCCCGTGTCCTGTTCGCAGTCCCCGTAGCTCATACTCAGGACCGGCGCGGCGTTCTGGTCGATGATGTAATTCGCGGACACGAAAACGTCTTCGGAATAGTAGTAAAGGATGGTCGCGTCGCGCGCCACCGCGCCGGCCCATTCAAGATCCAGATCGGCCTCCGAAAGATCCCCGCTCTGTATCTGCAGCCCCGGATCCTGCGAGCCCGGCACCAGTACCGTCTGCGGAACGTTCGCCGGCAGGCTGAAAAAACTGCGGAACTGCTGGATGTCGGAGAGATTGATGTCCGTCTGCCCGGCGATGGCCACCTTCTGTCCCGCGCCGTTGATGCCGCTGCTGAAAAGCGGCGTAATGTCGTACTCGGTCGCGAGGTCGTCGGGCGCGAAGCAGTAATTGCCGCACAAATTCACGTTGGTGTAATCGGCGTTGGGCAGTTTCTTGAGCGTGTGCCGCGGCGCCTTCATGCGGAAATCGTTCAATCCGTGAATGGCGCCGATCACATCTCCGAACTCTGCGGGCACGGAAGGGTTGGATGCGTTGGCGTAATGGTTCTGGCCTTTGACGAGGTATTGGTGAATTTCCGTATGGAACGCGCCCTCGACCGCCCGTACATTGCCGCTGAAGGCGATTGAATTCCGTCCCCGCGCCACGGATATAACGGTCAGATTCCGGCTGCCCAGCCACGCCGTGATCTTGTCGATATCGGCCTGCGCCACGCCGAAACGCGCGCCATACTGTTCCGGCGTCAACCAGCGATGGTAATCGGGCGAACCGGGAACCTGCACTGCGACCAGAAAGTTATCCAGATCTCGCTGCTGTGCCGCCGTCGGCTTGAGGATCAGTAATACATAGGGCAGTTGGAGCGACGCATCCACGTGCCCCCGATCGTTTTCGGCCCGCACACCGGCGTGAATATGACCGCTCAGCGTAACCAGGTCCTGAGCCTTTTGCGCCTCCAGGCGACCCGCGCATAATACCAAAAATAAAAGAGATATAAGGGGATACAGACGACGGGCCGGGAAACTTCCCATGACATTCGAGACGGAGTTTTGTTCCGCACGGTTTCGGCTCCTGCAATTGGAACTCATGCGCTTGCGCTTCGCCGCCCTTCGGCGCTTTCTGGCCAATATCGCTCGCGGGCAGACCCTTTGCTGTTGCGGCGTGGCGGCTCTCGTACTCCTCGCGCGCGGCGTTGCTGCCCATCTGGCCTCCCCCGGTTCCCACCATCTACGACGAATTCAGCTATCTTCTGCAGGCCGATACCTTCGCCCACGGCCGCCTCACTAATCCCACTCACCCCATGTGGCAATTTTTTGAAAGCATTTATATTTTGCAGAACGGAGAAATCGAGCGGCGTCTGGCGGCGCAGTCCCCCGGCCAGCACCTCATTTTCGTGCACTACACCGGAAGCCACAACCCGCACGAGGAATGGATTTACAATCCCGCCGATATCGATGCCGCACCCGTCGTCTGGGCGCAGGACATGGGCGATACCGAGGACCAGCGTCTGATCCGCTATTATCCGGGCCGCGGGTTCTGGAGATTCGAGCCGGACGAATCCCCCGATCGTCTGATTCCGTGGCCATCGCCAGGCGGCAATTGAGAACGGATTTAGTATTCTGAAACATCGACCTGGACGAATCGATATGAAGCGCATTTCAGGCCAGGTCGCGTTGGGTCTCAGCCTGGTGATAGTCTCGTTGCGGGCCGGCGTTCCGTTAGAGGAAGTACATGGGGTTACCATCGATCGTGTGGACTTCGCCCCCGGAGGCGCCGCCAATCGCATCCTCGCTTCGACCGGAGAACCGAATATTCGGGGTTGGGATCAGCCGCAGGTCGGGATTACCGTAACCCGTTCCGCCTGGTGCGCCGGCACTCCCGCAGCGCGTGAAAAGACGACCCGCAAATTGAACCTCACCACCGTATCGCATGAGAAAAAAGGCGCCGCCGAACTGGTGCCTTCCACCCTGCACAAGCGCTCCGCCACGATTCATCTCGATTACCGTATCATGGTGCCCCGTACCTCGCATCTCGTCGTCGATCGCCGCACTGGAGACGTAGTCGTCGATAATGTCGACGGCGGCATCAATGCCCACGCTCACGAGGGCGACATCCTGTTCCCCTCGACCAGCCAGTACGCCTAGACACTGCCTCTAAGTTCGGCGACATCCACTGCGATTTCGCTGGCGCCTCGCATCGCGGCCATCTGACGGCCGAGAGATTTTCGCAGGATGCCCCGGCGCCGGCAGCTCATATCGCCTGCGGGTGGGGATCGGCGGAATCGAGATTCAGAAGCTGACGCCCGATGCGGCGACTCCCACGACCTGAGGCGGACCGGATCTTCGGAAATATGATCGAATCCCTGGCCGCGGCGCTCGTCTTGTGGACCTTCCGCGTGTTCCGGGTGCTGCGTGGCGGGGTTCGGGTTCTGCTCGAAGGCTTTTGGCTTGGCGTGCTTCCGGAATCGGCCGTCGATCTGGTCACGGAACGCAGCTACCGCTCGGGATCTGAGTACACCAATCGGCTTACCTTGAATCGGGCTTCCATTTTTGGGAGGAACTGGCGGTTAGCCGCTTTTTTTCTCCCGGCTGCAAAGTCCTGGTGGCGGCGGCGGGCGGAGGTCGCGAACTGCTTGCACTAAAGAAAGCCGGCTTTCATGCCGATGGTTTTGAATGCAGCCGCGCTATGGTCGAGTCGGGACGGCAGGCGCTGGCGGAGCGAGCAGTCAAGGCGCGGCTGGACTGGGCGCCTCCCTGTCGCATCCGGCTCGCCGGTATTGGTATCAGCGGCGTTTGGCGCGGTCGGGAGCAATGGCGCCACGGGTTGGATCTACCGCGTGGCAAATTTTGTGCGTTTTTGCACATTCAGAGCCCAGGTCTTCGATTACGGGGATACCTTTCCGTCACGCCCACGGCGCGAGTTCAATCGCCGGCAACTCGAAGGCGAGCTGACCGAAGCGGGTTTTTCGCCGACCGCGTTCTACCGGTGGGGCCCGTTTGGGGCGATTGTCTGCCCTTCCGTACAGCGCGAAGCGGATTATTGCCTTGCCGTCCTTCGCATCGTGTCAAACGCAAAGGCCTCATGGTAAGCGCTATACGTAGCGACGACAGCGGCATGCTCATTGATCGGCAACCCCGCGCACTCCAGCCACGCATGACCCTCAAACGCCTCTTCGCTTTTACGCAGACCAACGCGGATGTCGGCGCCGACGCCGCGGCGCAACAAAAGAGTCCAAAGGGTGAAGGAACGCACCAGGCAAGTTCCCCCAAGACCCGTCAGACGCCCCACGATCCGTTGGGACCGGCGGGCCGACCGGATGGCGGCTTGCGGGTCGAGAACGGGCGCGCGCTTGCGCCCGCAGCGCGCCCAGCGCCGCAACCAGGCCTGCGTGCGGGCTACGCCGGCCAACCGGAAACCCACCTCGATCAATATGGGAAGAACCGCCGCTTCCAATAGTAGCTCTCTGCCGGCGTTGCCCAGCAGCCAGAACGTTCGGAGTTTTCGTAATGCCCTCATTTTGCGGCGGAGCAATTTCAGTATACCGCCGCTAAGCGATGCCGAATCATCAATGAATGTATGGTTATAACAAAATTTAGAGTAGACATTCCGAAGGCGTCTATGTCATCATTTGAGCTATAATCCGCTTGTAGCTCTTTTCTGTAGCGTCGGAAATATCTCGGGGATATGTTTAACGGCAGCGTGGAAATCGGCGAAGACGTTCTTTTTCAGCAACTTCAAGGGGAAGTTGTGTTGCTGAACATGGCCAGCCAACGGTACTATGGTTTGAACGAGGTGGGCGCCCGGATGTGGGAGCTACTGTTGGAGTCGGGGAATGTCGATGCCGTTACCGACCGCCTTCGTGAAGCATATGACACCGATCCCCTTACGCTCCGTTCGGACCTTGAACGCCTGATCGGGGAGTTGCTCGGCGCGGGATTGTTGCGGGCGTGCTGAGATGGTACTGTACTTACCTTAGGTTATGCGGGGCCGGATTTTCGAGTGCTTTCCGGATTGGGTTTGTGTTACTGTGAAGTTGCTCGAACCACAGAGACTCGAACCACGGAGAAACGATAGGTTTGACTCGGAGGAAAAGTAATATGGTACGTTTTATCGCGGCGGCAGGCTTCGGATTGATGATTGTCGCTTCGGCCAATGCAGGCCAGATTGAGATTGGGGGCTCGTCTGGGCTGAGCAACACCATAATAGCCACCCCGGGTGGATTTACAGAATCATCCTTTTCATCGACGATGTTCGCAGGAGCATCGGGAACCTTCACGGTCCCGCAAACGCTGACCGACGGCGCCCACGGCGTGACGTTTAACCTGGATTCCGATGGCGCGAGTGGCGGAAATGCGACCGAATACTGGAATGGCGCCAGCGATGGTACTCCCAGCAAGAATGAAATCACCGTCCCGGTCAACGCGTATGGTGTGACCAGTGCCTGGACCCTGCTGAATCTCGACGCCGGGAACACTACTGCCAGCAGGGATGACCAGGTGATTTTCAACTGGAGCAACGGATCGAGTCTGACGGTGATGCTGTGCGCCAACACTGCCCAATGCACCGCAGCTGGTGGTAACGCGGGCGCGCAGATACAAATTGAGGACGCGGTTCTTTGCCTGACGAACTGCGGAACGGGCGACTACGGGCCTTTAGCGAACGGTACCCCGTACTACGACGCTTTCACCTCCAACACTCCTGCTGGCTTTGCGGCGAGCAACGTAACAGTTGACACAAATACGCTGTTTTCCGAGGCTTTTTCGGATGGCTCCGGTCAACCGGCCGGGAACGTGGTTTTGAACGATCAGGGATTTATTTTCAGCGGCGCGACACTCGCTAACTCCCTGGCCAACACCCTCGTCAGTATCCAGATCAAAGAACAGGACACCACAGCAGGGTACGCCGTAGGGCTGTCCGCCGTAACGGTCAATAATACCGTGCCCGAGCCCTCGACAATCGTGCTTCTCCTGGCTGGCTTGGGTGCCATCGGTTTCAGACGCCTTCGGCGTGCGTAGTTCGCATTACCTTTCCGCATTCCTGGCGCATGGCTGGTTTCCGGCCATGCGCCATTTTTCTGTTATTTCGCCCCCAAGCCGGCACACTGACGACTTGATCGCGGTTCTCGCCCTCGCTTTCACCCTTTACCTTACTCTCGCACGCCGGGATGCCTGGCCCTTTACCCGGTACCCGATGTTCTCGAGCTACCTGGATCCGGCGCATGTGCGAGTGGTTTGTTTCGCCCTTGAAACCCGGGATGGGCAACTGCATTGGTGGCACCCTCGCTTTTATCGCTATCCCGATAAACTTGGCCGGAAGGCGGCTGGTGGAGATACGGCAGTGAAGTTATGGTGCGTCTCGGAGGTGATCCGGCTGATTCGTCTCGAAGAAGGCGACACGCTGCACTATCGAGCGATCCATGTCATCGAAAGAAAGTGGGTGCATGGGGATTCCCAGGACCTCACCATAGCCAGCGTCCCCCTGCCGGCGTGCCCACGTGCCCACTGATCCGAGCCGGTTGTTCCTGTCCCTCTATTGTGGAAGTATCGCGCTGCAAACCGCCCTTCACTACCGCGAGCAACTCCAGTTCTTTCGGACTCAGCCTGCGCGGATTTATGGCCCTGCTCCGCTTCTCTTAGGGCTTATTCGGCTGCCTTCAGGCGCTAACGAAGCGCTGTTTGCCTTTGCCGGCGCCGGCTTTATTTCCACGCTCGCGGCGGCCGCCTGCGGCTTCGTTCCCCGTCTGATGCTGGCAGCGGCACTGATTTGCTTCCTGATTTACTTCGCTCCGATTCTGCCGCTCGGATACATCCAGCGCAAGGTGAATTTAATTCCCATCGTGCTGACCGTGCTGATGGTCGCTCCCGGCCGGACCATTCCGCTGGTTAAGATTGCGATCGCCATGGTTTATCTGTCCGGGGCACTCGAAAAACTCCGCAATGCGGGCATCCGCTGGATGGACGGCCGCAGTCTGCAGGGCCGCCTTATCGAACACTATCTCTACACCCAACGCCCCCAAGCCCTCTGGCTCGCGCGCCGCAGCGGGCTTTGCCGGACGCTTAGCGTTCTTGTGCTCGTCTGGGAGCTGAGTTTTTGGCTTGTGATCGTGTTCCCCCCCCTGGCCTGGATTTACGTACCAGCGGGGCTTGCATTCCACGCGGGCACGGCAGTTGCCATGAGGATTCATTACTGGATCTACTTCTGCCCTGCCTATTTCGTGTTCGCAGCGCCGTGGTTGAGCACCCGGATCTGACCTGGCTGACGACAGGAGCCAGTCAGAGTTTCACCAGCGACACCAGCCCGCTTTCTACGAAGGGTCTGGCGAAATCTACCTTGCCCTGTTCCGGGATCAACCCCGGGATTTCGCGGACCGCCACGGGATTCCCATCCAGAACCCGCGCCAGCGAGCTTTTGAGGAATTTCGGAACCGTCACTTGTTTGCCTCCAAAGTGCACGTGCACGCTTTTCTCGTCTTCCTCAAAGTAAATGACGATTCCGCTGCGCGCCACGATGATCGTATCCCCCGTCATTTCGTCCAGGCGAAGCAGATCGTGAAGGCGTCCGGGCCATCCTTTGCCTTGTCGGTCGGCCGCCGCGCGAAGTCGACGGCTGGCCAGCGTCTCGATCATGCTATCCCCGGTCATTTCCCGCAAACGGCGGAAGAACTCCTCCCCGAAGGCCTCTTTCAGGCTTTGCCTCGCCGCCCCGTGCGGCACGAGCGTCTGAAAATCGGGATGCTGGCGCGCCATAGCAGCCAACTCTTCTACCAGGTGGAAACCGTATAACGGTTGCAGCCCCATCGACACGTGAACCGACGGAAACGTGGAAGACCGCGCCTCATGCGCGAGCCCGCGCGGCAGGTAGAGCAGATCCCCGGCATGGACTTCAATCTCCGCGGGCTGCTCCCCCTCCGGGTAAAGACAGAAGGTCTTGCGGCCGGATAGGGTCAGGATAAAGATCTCATGGTCGTCCGTATGTCGTGAGAATCCCTGGGAATTGGGCGGCGTGATGTAGATGTTCGCCCGGGCTGGAAACCCCAATTCCACAAATAGTTCGCGGCATGCCAGTGAAAGACCGGGGAGGGCGTGATGGACCTGATTCAGAATCAGCGTGGCGCCCTGCTGGTAGAGTGCGAAAAGGCGGTCCGGAATTGCCACTCGGACCTGCCCCCTCGCGGCCTTCTGGATGCGCGACCACTCATCCTCCGCGTAAGACACGCCATCAGCAACCACGTTTACGAATGCGGCCGGCAGTTGCTCCGATTGCAGAGATACATCCAGGTCCTCAATGCGAAGGATGTCGTCGTAATAGTCTGCGGAATTCCTTGCCACGTACAGATACTGGCGTCCCCAATACCGGTCGAAGAAGAAATCGCGGTCGATCGGCGCCACGAAACGCGAGAACCGGCTACCCACAAGCCAGACCTTCTCTTTCTATAAAACGTACCAGTTCGGGAAGAGCATCGAGGGATCGGGGACGCAGGAGGCGGCAAACCCGTACGGCGCCGGCGACAGCGGAGCAGTCGGAAAGGTGTGCGCTTAGAGCTGCCTTGTCCATGCGCCAGCGCTTCACAAAACAATTTCCGCTCAATGCCGCCACGGCGGATAAAGGCGGAATTACCTCGACGAGAAGTTTATCGCCGTATTCCAGCAAATAAATGCAGCGGACCGGAAGCGGCTCCCGCATATTGCCTTGCGCCAGATCGAATGTATGTTTGTCCCACTGAAAGACCCCCTTTGGTTCGACGCTGCCGAATACCGTCCGCGAATCGCCCAGCAACCTGATGCGGGAGCCTGCGCCGCGCACGAGGCAACGTTGTTCCATCACGCGAACGGCGCCCACATCGTCCGTGATCACCTGGTGCCCAAACGCATGAAACGCGGCGGCGGTGGTTGATTTTCCCGACCCCGACGATCCCACAAACAGAACAGCCTGACTCTCAATAGCGATCCCGCTCGCGTGGAGAGGCAACCAGCCCCTTTGGCGCAGGAGAAAGGCCATCATTCTTCCCATCAGCACCACTCGAAGCACATCGGGATCTACGCCTGGGAGCGGATCCAAAACAATCTCCCGGCCATCTTTTATGTGGAATGCTCCGGCCAGCGTGTTCAGCGCGATCTCCTCGCGGAGGGTCGCCTTGCCGGCGACGGGGGGGACGCGCCCAAAACGGATCACCACATCCGCGTGTTCCCCGCCGGGCGGCAGATCGGGCAGTTCCAGCTCCGAATGGATGCCCAGCCCGTAGCCCGAATAGCGAAGCAGTTTCCTCACGGCTGGAATTCGGCAAATTGCCGCAGGAAGTTTATCGCGTAGATCGTGGAAGGTATTTCGGCGACCGCGCCTGGCTTGCCGGCTTTCGGGTCCACGGGCTCGAGCAGTTTTCCGAGATGCTCTACATCCACCACGGACCGCACCGGATCCTTCGCCCTTATCGACGCCACAAATTCTTTCGCCATACCCAGTTGGGCGTTGTAGCGGACGAAATAATCGGGCGAAAACGGGCACTTGCCGGTTCTCCACTGGATTCGTTTGGGCAGTATCCCGTCAAGCGATTTTCTGATGAGGCATCGCTGGTATCCGCCCTGAACGTTGAGGTCGGGCGGCAATGAGAGGCACAACTCCAAAACGCGCTTGTCCAACAACGGGTAACTGCGCCACATTAAGCCACCCGCGAGAGCTCGGGCTGGAACTGCCTGCTTGCCGAGCCGATGCCGGAGCAGCGCAACTTCATGTGGCTTTTGATAGGGCCAGCGGCTTCGAAACGCAACTTTTGCCGGCCACTGCCGTTTGAAGTCGGGGGCCAGCAGCACGCTTGGCGCCAGCCTGCGGCGCGGGAATAAAATATTCCGGAACTGGCCCGCCAGAACCCTCAGGGGAAATACTTTATGCAACGCCCCAACGCTTCTCATCTCCCGCATAAGAGTAGTCCAGCGCAAGCGCATCGCGAGGTCGACCAGATAGCGATCGCCCCAGCACGTTGGGCCGTACTCGCCGCCTTCCCCGCCCAGGAGAGCACGCGCGCCGCAGTGGAAGGCGGTAGTCACACATTCGTCGGCGAGGTAAAAATTCGAAGGCAGAAGCGGCGAAGCGGTAAACCGCCCCGGATTATCGAGCGAATCGAAAGGTCCGCGTCCCGGGGCCGTCACATACTCAATGCGGACATTAGGCCACGATTTGAACTCGCTGATGTAAGGACGCTCATCGGCAATCGGGCCGGATCCTTCCGGCAGTACGGCAGAGACGGCCGTAAGACTCCGATTCCGTCTTTCAAGACAGCGCGCGGCGATGGAGACGACTGCCGAAGAATCCAGGCCCCCGCTCAACAGCGCCACCGCCGGATAGGCCTCGCTCACACGACATTCTACCGCCTGAAAAAGAGTCTCACGGAGAGCTTCGTAGGCATCCGCTGGTTTGCGCGGGACCCACTTGCCGCCCCTTGGCTCCCAGTAGGTGTGCCGTTGAATTCGATCACCCTCGATCGTCATCCACGCTCCCGCGGGGAGCGCCGCTATTCCCGCATGAAAGGTCTCCTGCCGGTAAAGATGCTGCCCCGAAGGGACGTCAAGCCCCGCGAACTTCCGGCGATTCAACTCCCTGGGCACGGACGGGAACTGAAGGAGGCAGTCAATGTCGCCCGCAAAGACAAAACTTGCCTTCCCTTGCCAATAAAAAAAACTGCGAAAGCCAATCTGGTCACAGCAGCAGTACAGGCGTCGCAGGCGCGCGTCCCAAATAGCGAAGGCGAACTCACCCAGGAGAAAGCTCGCGCAATCCACACCCCATTTAGCGTAGGCGGCAAGGAGTAAATGGCTGTCGCCCGCCAAGGGGGTTCCTTGTAACTCCGGGGCGAGACTGGAAAGCAACTCTTCGCGATTGTGCAGCTCGACATCCGCGACAATCGCCAGCTGTGGAAAATCCCGCAAACGAAACAGCGATTCGTTGGGAACCGGAAGATCCCTCAGCCACCCGGAGCAACCCTCCGAGGTGTCACTTCTATTCCAGGAAATACCAACGGGCGATTTGAAATCAACAGCGCCCGCAAATCCTGTCACCGGGACCAAAGACGGGGCGCCATCTTTCATTTTTACCGGGCTGGGACCTTAGGAGGCACCTGCACAATCGGTCTTGTCGGTAACGCTGTCAAAAGGAGCGCCGCCACCTTGGCCCTGAACCAGCGAATGGATCGCCCCCAAGTCCATCAGCCGGGGAGCGGTATAAGGCTGCCGTGTCGGCCTATCCTCTCCCGGAACTGCCGACAGCCGGTCATTCTCTTCGTGCTTCACGATATCCTCCTTAAGGATTGAATCGTCAACATGTAAACAGAATACCGCAGTATAACATCAGCGAGCCACTGCGAAACCTTGTTTCCCGGCAGTGTGTCAGTATTAATCTTTATCTCAGCCGGGTCCGGTTTATAGCCCGGCGGCCTCCGGCTGTCCGGAAATGAAACGAGTCCGGAATTCCATTTTGGCGAACTGTTGCCAATCCGGCTCCAGCAGAAACCATCCCACGGCGACCGTTCGCCGGCCCGATTCAACGGGAGTCAGGCGATGCTGCCAGCCCTCGCCAATCCGAAATAGAAACGCATCGCCCGCTGCCGTGCGACCGACTTCCGCGCGCACCCTGCCCTGTGCATCCCGCAACTGGAACATCCCACCCGTATACGATTCCGTACTGAGACCAATATTGATTCCGACGGTGCGCGTATGGACTCTATCGTCGTGCCAGTCGATATGGTGATGGCTTTCGATACTTGTACGATGTATTCTCCCCGTAAAATTACCGAGTTTTGCGCAACCAGTTACGCGTTCGACCTCTTTAAACAGCGCTGGCCGGTTCAGGATGAAGTGCAGCAGAAACAATGACGGCTCGCTACTCGGCACAAACAGCGTGGTGCCAAAAACCCTTCCCTCGTGGAGTTCGTTCTTCACTTGGAATCGCGCCGATTCGAGCCAATTCAGGAGGGGATTGAGCAACCGCGGATCCATAAATCCGGGAAGACGAGCGCAGCCAGTCTCGGCAAATTCCTCTGCCAGCTTCCGAATGCCGCCTGACTCGGCAAGCACCGCGGTTTGAGTGAGATGGATCATTTACGCCTCCTGGATGTTACTGCAAAGAAGGCTTCCCTCGCAAATAAGCAGCGGCGGAGCGATCCCGCTCCCAATCTGCCGCGGCCCGTTGATTGAGCTGGCGATAGAGCGCCGCGAGGGCCGCAGGGGCAGCCGAGTGCGGAGTGCTGCGTACGCCGTCGAAGGGACGCGGAGTACGCCCGCTCTTGGCGTCCCAACCGAATTCCGACGTCATGGCGCGGAGGTCGCCGTGCGAGGGCTCCATACGCAGGAATCGCAGTATCGAGGGCAGAAAGCCGGTGTTCAGGCTGGCGTAATCGAGACAGCGGAAGTCCGGGTCCGCCATGGAAGCCGCCACGCGAAAGAACGCTTCGATGGCGGCGTCCGGTTCATCCCACGAAGCGGCGACTCCCAGGTCTCTGCCGATCCAGCCCGGCGTTCTCCTTCGATAGGACTCCAGCACAGCGGCAGGCTCGCGGAACAGAAATAAGGCGGGCACGCCCGGAAAAGCGGCGCGAATATGTCCGAATTGCGCAATGTTGAAGGAAGTGAACTTGATGACGTGCGCCCGATAGGACTCGAGACGCCTTCGGCCCATAGCGAGAATCAGATTTCGATAAATTGCAATCGCGGCGGGATTCTGGCGCGGCAACGCCCGCCATATCTGGTTATGTGGGGCGGCTTCGCTCAGGACGAGGTTGGCTCTGGAGCGCGCCAGGACCTTCGCCAGCAGCGTCGATCCGCACCGGCCGGCGTGGAAGATGAAGCCGGTGGGGTAAATCCCCTGTTGAATCCCGACGGACGCGAGCACGTCGAGGGAAGTCCGGAAACTGGTTGGCGGTACCTTGCACAGCGCAGTGTACGAGGCAAGGGACTGGTGGAAAAATCCTTCGTAGCAGTGATAGCCATCGAGGTCGAGCCAGGTGATCTCGAGACGGGAACTGTCGATGGAAACGGGAATCAGACCAGGCCGGTTTAAGAGTTCGGTTGCAAGTTCCGATTCTGTCACGAAGGAAGGCGGGCTCATGGCTCGCTGACTTAGTGTTACATGAATCTCTGGAACTCCGGCCTGCCGGACCGTGGCGGCTGACGGGACTGCGGCAAAGTGCGCTAAAGGTTTCTTTCCCTTCCGCCGATCAACTTCCCGGAGTGACATTCATGAACCTTCCAGGAAACATCGTTTTCGTCGCCCTCACATCGTTTTTTTTTGCTTCCTCCGCGGCAGGCGCTGTTGCCGGTGCTCCGAAGCTTCCATTTGCGTTCGTCGAAAATAGAGGGCAATCCGATCCGGAGATTCGATACATCGGCAATGGTCCCGAGTTCAAGGCCTGGTTTCGCGATGGGGGCGTTACATTTCAACAGGGAGCGGCCGTCACCTCCGTGCAATTCGTCAGCGGGAACCCAGGCCCGCGCATCGAAGCGTTTGCCCCCATCGGAGCGACAGCCAATTACCTTCGGGGGAGCGATCCGCGGGTATGGAAAACCGGCCTTCCCCTGTTCGGACTGCTCCGTTACCGCGGCGTATGGCCCGGTGTCGAGATTCGTTTCAAGGCTGACCGTGCGGGCACAGAAGCGGAATACGTTCTGGCGCCGGGCGCCTCGGTCGCCGCGATCCGCCTGCGTTTCGATGGGCGCGCGGAGATTCAAAGTGACGGAAGCCTGACTGTCTCGGGCCAATCGGGACGGTTTCGCGAAGATAAGCCGGTGCTCTTCCAGGGCGAGGGTTCGGCCAGAACGGAAATCGCGGGAAGCTTCAGGAAATTCGGGGACGGGACCATCGGCTTCACGGTACCGGCCTACGATTCCGAGAAGCCGCTGACTATCGATCCCACAATAGTCTTTAGTGGGTATTTTGGGAATTCCGAGACCACCATTACCGCCCTTGCGGTGAATTCGTACTACAACACCATCGTCGCCGGCTGGACCATCGCTACCGATCTTCCGGCAACTGGCGGTGTGCAGCCGGCCTATGAAGGGGGCGTTGATGCGTTCGTCGCGGGCTTCAGCCCGGCAGGGGGAGCACTGATCTTCTGCACGTATCTGGGCGGCTCCGGCGACGACAGGGCGTTTGGCCTGGCGGTTGACGTTTCGAACAATACCTACGTCACGGGCTGGACATCCTCGACAAACTTTCCCGTCTTCAATGCCTTTCAAAAGAAGCTGAGCGGCACGCGCGATGCGTTCGTGACAAAGCTGAACGCGGCCGGCAGCAGCCTCATTTACAGTACGTATCTGGGCGGCTCGGGCGTGGATGTGGGGAGTGCCATCGCGCTTGATTCCAGCAATGCACCTGTAATCGTCGGCTACACAACTTCGACGAACCTGCCCACGACCTCGGGTGTGTTTCAACCGAAGTTCGGTGGCAATCAGGATGCATTCGTCGCCAAGCTCACCACCAACGGCTCGGCTTTGGAATTCATGACTTATTTCGGCGGGAGCGGTGTGGATAGCGCGAATGCCGTGAAGCTCGATTCCTCTAACTCGGTTTACTTCGGCGGTTCGACATACTCAATGAACTTCCCCACGGTCAACGCCTCCCAGCCCCAGTCCGGCGGTGGACAGGATGGATTTGTGGCGAGATTGTCCGCCTCCGGAGCGTCGGCGATTTTCAGCACATACTTCGGCGGGTCGGGCGGAAGCGCGGGGGCCCCCGAAGAGGTCAATGCGCTGACACTCGCAAGCGGCGGCACCATACTTGTGGCGGGTACGACCAGTTCACAGAATCTTCCGGTTTTCGCCAATTCCCTTCAGTCGGCTTTCGCCGGCGGATTGACTGATGGTTTCGTAGCGCGTTTTTCATCCGCCGGGGCATTGATGAAATGCACCTATTTGGGCGGATCCGGGGATGACGGCATCAATGCCATAGTCATGGATGGCGACGGTTACATTTACGTAGCCGGCTATACAACCTCGACCGACTTCCCCGTTCAGGCGCCAATCCAGAGCTCCAACGGCGGCGGCATGGACGCTTTTGTGGCGAAGATTACTATGCCGCAGATAATATTCGCAACATACCTGGGGGGATATGGGAACGATGCGGCAAATGCCATCGCCATCGACTCCATGACCTCAATCGTCGTAGCTGGATCGACGGCGTCGGGCAATATGCCCGTAGTGGGCAGCGTGGGCCAGTGGCCTGGTAACGTTCTCTCGTCCTTTATCGCCAAATTCGTTCCGAACTTTACCCTGGACGTTGTCGCCTCGCCGATATTTTATTCGGATGTCTGGCACGACACCGGGTACGACGGTCCGAACATCACTTTGAACACCAGTTCGTTTGGACTGGCCGGGGACATTCCCGTTTCGGGTGACTGGACCGGTTCAGGCGTCAAGCGCATCGGTGTATTCCGCAGCGGAACGTGGCTCCTGGATATCAATGGCGACGGCGTATTCGACGCCGGAGATAAGACTGTGCAGTTCGGACAGGCGGGGGACCTCCCTGTGCTGGGCGACTGGAACGGCACTGGTCAGATCAAGCTCGGTCTGTTCCGGCAAGGCACGTTTATTCTCGATCTGAGCGGGCACCTTTCCGGTATTCCCACGGGCCTGAGCGACGCGACATTCCCATTCGGTTTGGCCAGCGATATTCCTGTCGCCGAGGATTGGAACCAGTCGGGCACCACGAAGGTCGGAATTTTTCGTAATGGCCTGTGGATAGTCGACTACACCGGCGATCGCGTCTCCAACGGTCTTAACCAAACCTATACCTTCGGCCAGGCAGGCGATTTGCCTGTTATCGGTGACTGGGCCAGCACGGGTCTGCGGCATATCGGTGTCTACCGGCAGGGAATCTGGATTCTCGACTACGTTGGAGCCAACGCAATCTCACCGGGATCCAGTTTGTACCTGGCGTTCGGCGGCGCGGGATATCTTCCACTGGTGCAATAAGTTTTAGTGGATCTGAAGGCATTCTGCGTGGCAGCGCAGAGTGGAATCGACGCCCGGCAGGCTTCACGCGCTCAGTTCGCCACGCAGCGCATGCCCAGCTTATTGCCCCGGTGGCCGGGCTCGACGGTGTCACGGTGCGACGCGCGCACGGACTTGGCAACGGTGCCCCACGAACCGCCTTTCGGCTCCTTGAGATCGCCGCTCGCGGGCCCGGATGGATCGGTCTGGAGGTCGGAGCTGTACTTCCCATACCAGTCCGCGACCCATTGCCACGTGTTCCCCACCATGTCGTACAACCCGAAGGCATTTGGCAATTTTTGCCCCACTTCGTGAGATGCGCCCCCGCTGTTTCCGTTATACCAGGCAATCTCATCCAGGGGGCCGTAGCGAGCGCTGGTGGAGCCGGCCCGCGCCGCGTATTCATACTCCGCTTCGGTTGGCAGCCGTCCTCCGATCGCCGCGCAGTACGCCCGGGCTTCTTCCCAATTCACTTCTTCAACGGGAAGATCGGCACCCTTGTGGTTGGCTGGGTTCTTTCCTGTCACCCGCTCATAGGCCTGCTGGGTGACAGCGGTCTGCCCCAGCCAAAAGCCTTTGGTGATAGTGACCTCGTGGACCGGCTTCTCATCGTCGCCGCACTCCGTGTCCCCAGGTGAACAGCCCATCTGAAACTTCCCCGACGGAATCCACACGTAGGTCAGCCCATCCTTCGGGTTCACCTTCTTCGTGCCCGCTACGATGGTGGCCGCCGGTTGTTGGGCCGAAAGCAGCCCCGCGGCCGCGCAAGTGATCAGCAATCCAGCCATGCTTCGCATCATTTTCCCCCGAATGAAAGTTATAGCATCAATTGTGCCCGCCATATCCGAAACAGCCGGGACAACCCGGCTTTGTCCGGCTATTCAATTGGTTTTGTGCTGCCAGGCAGGTGACTGCGGGGCCACTTCAAGCGAGGGCATTGGCGCTAACTGGTTGAAAGGAATTGTGGGCGCGCAGGGACTCGAACCCCGGACCTCGTGCGTGTGAAGAATCGCTGCGCTCTCCTCGCTCTCATGGTTTCCTCGTTTACATAGCTTTGCACCAATTCAGCGAATCCGGTCCCGCTGAATGCGGAAACTCGCTTGGATGCAGTACTTGTACTTTTGGAACACTTTTGGACCACCGGAGGTCGTTTCGCACGAGGTCTGGTCGCGCGGGCCAATGCAGATTCTATCTATCCCTGCCAGAGCTTAATTGCGTTAGTACATTTTTGTACTAAAATCTTGGGGTATGCCCAGACGCGCATCTGAACTGAAACGCTCAGATGAAGACATACTAAAGTGCCGCGGAGTGAGAGGAGTAATTAGAAGAGGAACAGTGGCATCGCCCTGATAACCTTTGGCGTCCACTTCAATACGTTCAGCTGGTTGGTGGTCACGGTTAACGATATTGTTAAAACATTGAGCGAGCGGAACGATATTTGCGCCAGAAAGTAGCCAGGGTAATGTGGGACAGACGCTGCCGTCTGTCCATGCGGCGCCAGCCGCACTTTTTTCAGATGGCCAGGGACTCTCCGATATGATCCGCATAGCCAACGGCCAGGGCTTCTGGGGCGATTGGATCGAAGCCCCCGTGCGCCTCGTCGATCAGGGCCCCATCGACTTCCTCGTTCTCGACTACCTCGCCGAAGTCACCATGTCCATCCTGCAGAAGCAGAAGCAGGACGACCCGAGCCTCGGCTACGCGCGCGACTTTCCGCCCCTCATCGGACGCCTCGCGAACAAGCTCAGAGACCGCAACATCAAAGTCGTCGCCAACGCCGGAGGAGTCAACCCAGCAGCCTGCGCCCGCGCCGTTCTCGATCTCGCCCCTCACCTGAAAGTAGCCGTTGTCCACGGCGACGACGTCTTCACCCGCCTCGACCAATTCATCGCCAAAGGTTACGAAATGCGCGATATGGATACCGGCGAGCCGATCTCCAACATCCTCTGCCGAATCCTCTCGGCCAACGCCTACATCGGAGCCTTCCCACTTGCCGAGGCGCTCGATTCGGGAGCCGATGTCGTCATCGCGGGCCGATCCACCGACACCGCCCTCACCCTCGCGCCCATGGTTCATAAGTTCGGATGGAAGCCGGACGATTGGGATAAACTCGCCGCCGGAACCATCGCCGGCCACATCATCGAGTGCGGCGCGCAGTGCTCCGGAGGCAACTGCCAGGTCGATTGGGAAACCATTCCGGACATGGCAAACATCGGCTATCCCATCATCGAAGCCGAACCGGACGCCACCTTCACCGTCACCAAACACGTGAGCGCCGGAGGCCGTGTCGACGTGAACACCGTGAAAGAACAACTCCTCTACGAACTCGGCGATCCGCGTCACTACATAACACCCGATTGCATAGCCGACTTCACCTCGATCCAACTCGTCGACACCGGACCGGATCGCGTACGCGTCACCGGCATTCGAGGAGGCCCGCGTCCCCCTACCCTGAAGCTCTCCATCAGCTACACCAATGGATGGAAAGCCATCGGCAGCCTTGTCTACAGCTGGCCGCAGGCGCTCCCCAAAGCCCGCGCCGCCGATCAAATCGTGCGCCGGCGCCTCGCCGCGTTGGGCCTCAAATTCGACGAAATCTACACCGAATACTTCGGAGTCAATGCCTGCCACGGCCCGGCCGCCCCGCCCAATCCCGACCCACCCGAAATCCAACTCCGCATCGGAGTACGCGGCCAGGAC
>JBEKAQ010000016.1:0-68729 GCA_050015835.1 Bryobacteraceae bacterium
CCATCCATGGCTGCGCGCCAGAACGAGCATCCCGCCGGCACCGCGCCTCCGCTCCATGCTTCCACGCCCGCCGGCGCCTCGCTCAGAAAGCCGATGGCGATCGGCGGTTTCGAAAGTCCCAATGCCTGCTGTAATTCCAATGTCATCCTTTAGACCCCATTTTGAATCCTGCGATCTCCTTGTATTCTTCGAGCGAATTGTACACGATCGGGCAGTACGTGGCGCGGTCGATCATCTGCCACATGCGGCTCTCGATGGATCCGGCGCCGCGCACGAGATGCGGAAAATTGCGGCAGGTGTCCGGACGGTCGTCATAAATCGTGCAGTCGTTGCCATCGAGAAAAATGCAGCCATGCTGGTTGCGGCGCAGGATGGTTTCGCCTTCCTCCTGCACCGACATGGTGGTGTATTCGAGCACGAACTGCTTCGGCGCAATGCCGAGCGCGCGCGCCAGGCGATCCACATCGCGCTCCGTGATATCGGTCTCAGCCACTTTGCAGCAATTGGCGCAGGCGCGGCAATCGGTGCGCTCTTCGATCTCCTCGGCCACGCGCCGGAAACGCCGCTCGGGAAAATCGTGCGCTTTCATGTAACGGCGGAAGCGTTCGTTCTCCTGGAGCTTCTTCTCGCCAAGGCGTTTTATCTGGACCAGATCGGTAAGCAATGTCACGTAACCACTACAATGAGCCTAACAGTGCCCACTCTGCCCGCATCCACCGCCAATGCCCGATGGGATCGCTCGTTCTTCGGCCATCCGCGCGGCCTTTCGACGCTCTTCTTCACAGAAATGTGGGAGCGGTTCAGCTATTACGGGATGCGCGCGATTCTGATCCTGTTCATGACCGCGACCGTGGCGCACGGCGGGCTCGGCTTTCCGACGTCGAAGGCGGGGTCGGTTTATGGGCTGTATACGGCGATGGTTTATCTGGTCACGCTGCCGGGCGGGTGGATCGCCGACCGCATCATCGGCCAGCGGCGCGCCGTGCTTTGGGGCGGCATCGTGATTGCGTTCGGGCACTTTTCGATGGCGATTCCGAAGATCGAAACGTTCTATCTGGGGCTGATGCTGATTGTCATCGGCACGGGTCTGCTGAAACCGAATATCAGCACCATGGTGGGGGCGCTCTATACGGCGGAGGATCATCGGCGGGATGCCGGATTCTCTATTTTTTACATGGGGATTAACATCGGCGCGCTGCTTTCGCCTTTGGTGTGCGGTTATCTGGGAGAGAACATCAACTGGCACTACGGCTTCAGCGCGGCGGGCGTGGGCATGACGCTGGGATTGATCCAGTATGTGTGGGGGGGGAAGTACCTGGGGAGTGCCGGGATCGGGGCGGCGGGCACGGAGCACGATTTCCAGCTCTTCCGGCGGGTGGCGATCGGGTCGGCGGCGGCGGTGTTGCTGGTCGCGGGCGCCTGGTACATCGGCAAATTCTCGTTGTCGGCGGAAGCGATCTCGGACGTGTTCGGGGCGATGCTGGGTATTGTGATCGTGGTGTTCTTCGGGTGGCTGCTGACTTCCAAAGATTACTCGCCTTTGGAGCGCCGCCGCTTCTGGGCGATTCTGGTGCTGTTCCTGGCCGCCTCGCTGTTCTGGTCGGCATACGAGCAGGCGGGTTCCACGCTGAGCCTGTTCGCCGAGCGAAACACCAATCTGCACACCTGGGATGCGTGGCCATGGGGTTTATTTCGAGCGAGCTACTACCAATCCTTCAACTCTGTCTTCATCGTGATCCTGGCGCCGATGTTCGCCTGGCTGTGGGTCAGACTGGGGACGCGTGAGCCATCGAGCACCGCGAAATTTTCCTGGGGTCTGCTGTTCGTCGGGCTGGGATTCGCAATCCTCATCCCGGTGGCGGGTTCGACCCATGTCAGCCCGTGGTGGCTCACGCTGAGCTACCTGCTGCAGACCATCGGCGAACTATGCATCAGCCCGGTTGGACTGAGCGCCATGACTAAACTGGCCCCGGCGCAGGCGGTTGGGATGATGATGGGGGTCTGGTTTATGGCGGACTCGGTGGGCAACTTCATTGGCGGGCGGATTGCATCGGTTTATGAATCGTTTCCACTTCCGCTGCTGTTCGGATTGGTGGCGGCATTTTGTTTGGTCCTTGCCGTGGTCCTGCTCTTCCTTATCAGGCCCATGAAACATCTTTCCGAAGGTGTCAATTGATGCTTTGCGAGCGGTACCGGGACGAGTTCCCGGTCACCAGGAATCTGATTTATCTGAACCATGCCGCGGTCGCTCCGTTGACGCGCCGTTCGGCGATGGCGATGCAGGGTCTGGCGCAGGATGCGCTTGATTTCGGCAGCCTCCACTACGGGGAGTGGATGGCGACGTATGAGGGCGTTCGAACTGCGACCGCGCGTCTGATCAATGCCGATCCGCGAGAGATCGCCATTGTTAAGAACACGTCGGAGGGGATCGCGACCGTGGCGATGGGAATCCGCTGGAAGCCGGGTGACGTGGTGGTGGCGTTCGAAGAGGAGTTCCCGGCTAATTTCTATCCGTGGAAACGGCTTGAGGCGGTGGGCGTCGAGGTTCGCTGGCTTTCGGTGTTCGATGATCTGGAAAAGATAGACCGCGCCGCTCAAGGCGCGAAATTGCTCGCCATCAGCTTCGTGCAGTATCTCAGTGGCTACCGCGTAAGTCTCGAAGAAATAGGGGAGATCTGCGCCCGGCACGGCTGCATTTTTCTGGTGGACGCGATTCAAGGCATGGGGGCGTTTCCGATCAATGTCCGGGCGGCGAAGATCGACGCACTGGCCGCCGACGGGCACAAGTGGCTGCTCGGTCCCGAAGGCTGCGGGGTGCTGTATGTCCGGCGGGAACTCCAGGAACAGATCGAGCCGATTGAATTCGGGTGGACCAACGTCGCCCGCTATGCCGATTACGCCTCGCGCGATATGACCCTGCGGCCGGATGCTGGTAGATACGAATGCGGAACGCTCAATACCATTGGGTGCTATGGCTTACGTTCTTCTATCGAGTTTTTGCTTGAGGTTGGAATCGCGAATATCGCGAGTGCGGTTCAGGCGCTGGGAGATCAGATCGCGAACGGTGCCCGGGAGATGGGCTTTGAATTATTGGGGCAGCGTTCCGCCGCGACGGGAGCGGGAATCGTTTCCATCCGCAAGGAAGAAATGGATGCACATTTGATTGTTAAGCGGTTGAAGGATAGGGGTATAATCGCCGCTCCACGCCAAGGGTGGGTCCGGCTCTCGCCCCACTTTTCTCCGGTAGGTTTTCGATCGATTGCTCGAAGCGGTAGCCTTCCGGTTCTACTTCGGCTCGCACGTCCTTGACGGTCATCTTGTGCTCGGGCCGGATGGGAACGTTGGGATCTTCGGCGCGATACTCGAGCAGCACCAGTCGGCCGTTTTGATGCAGCGCTTCCCGCATGCGGTCGAGCATCTTCTCCGGTTCGGAAAACTCATGATAGACGTCCACCATCAGGATCAATTCCAAAGAATCGGCAGCTAGTTTGGGGTTGTCGACCGCGCCCAGCACCGGGCGCACATTCGAGATGTGGCGCGCCTCCATGTTCTTCCTGAGCCGATCAAGCATAGCTTGTTGGATATCCTCGCCATACACGATTCCGCTGGGACCCACGCGCTCGGCCAGACGCCACGTAAAATAGCCGACGCCCGCCCCGATATCCGCCACTGCGGCGCCCTTGGGAATCTGTAGATCGTCGAGCGCCTGGTCCGGATGTTCTTCCGCTTCGCGCTCGGGCCGAACCAGCCAATCCGCGCCTGCCGCGCCCATCACCTGCGCGATGCGCCGGTGGGTGATTGGGTGAACATCTTCGCCCCAGCAGACGAATGCGAACAGCAGTAGCGAGGCTAGGAGAGACCGGCTTTTTTCCATAGATCGTCCACTTTTTTCTTTACGTCCGGAGCCATGCGCAGCACTTCCGGCCACTCCCGTGTGAAGCCTTCGCCGGGCCATTTACGCGTGGCGTCGACGCCCATTTTGCTGCCGTAGTTGACCAGGCGGCTGGCATGGTCGAGTGAATCGATAGGGCCCATGGTGAACTGAATATCGCGTTCCGGGTCGATATTATTGAGCGCCCGCCAGGCGACTTCGCTGATGTTCTGGACGTCCACATCTTCGTCGACCACCACGATGCACTTGGTGAACATGGCCTGCCCGAGGCCCCAGATGGCGCTCATCACTTTACGGGCGTGGCCGGGGTAGGATTTGCGGATCGAGACCAGCATGATGTTGTGGAAGATGCCCTCGGCCGGCATGCACATATCGCGCACTTCGGGGAGCTGCATGCGCATCAGCGGCAGGAAAATCCGCTCGATCGCCTTCCCCATGTAGAAGTCTTCCATGGGCGGCGGGCCGACGATGGTGGTGGCGTAGACAGCCTCCTTCTTCTGCGTGATGCAGGTGATGTGGAAGACCGGATATTGGTCGGCCAGCGAGTAATAGCCGGTGTGGTCGCCGAAGGGGCCTTCGAGGCGCGATTCGCCCAGCTCGACGTAGCCCTCGAGCACGATTTCGGAATGCGCCGGGACTTCGAGGTCGTTGGTTTGGCACTTCACCATCTCGACCGGACTGCCGCGCAGGAATCCGGCGATCATCATTTCGTCGAGATCGGGCGGCAGTGGCAGGATGGCCGAATACATGGTCGCGGGATCGGCCCCGATGGCTACCGAAACGTCCATGCGCGTCTTGCCTTCCGCAATCGTGCGACGGTGATGCTCGGCGCCCTGTTTGTGGGTCTGCCAATGCATGCCGGTGGTCCGCTCGTCATACACCTGCATCCGATAGCAGCCGCAATTGCGCTTGCCGGTTTCCGGATTCTTCGTGAAGACCATGGGCAGGGTAATGAACGGACCCCCATCGCCGGGCCAGCAGGTGAGCACCGGGTAATCGTAAAGCGAGAAGCCCTCGTGCTTCACCACCTCCTGGCAATCGCCCTTCGCAACGATCTTTGGAAAGAACGCGCCCATCTCGGCCAGCTTGGGCAGCATTTTGAGCTTGTTGATTAAGCCCTCGGGCATGCGCATTTCGAGATACTCGCTGATGCGCTTCGCGACGTCGTTCACCGAATCCACCTGCAGCGCAATTTCCATGCGCCGCATGCTGGCGAAGGCATTGATGAGCAAAGGAACCTTCGAATGCGGATTCTCAAACAGCAGCGCCGGTCCGCCATGTTTGACGGAGCGGTCGGCGAACTCGGTGATCTCGAGCTTCGGATCCACCGGGAACGGGATGCGCTTCAGTTCCTTGTTCTTTTCGAGGGCGCGAATGAAATCGCGCAGATTGTCATAGGCCATTGGAGGCTAGGCAAGCTGAGGAACCACGAACGGCTTGCGGTATTCCCGCCGGAACATGGCGTTGGCTTCCTTGTCGCCCACGCACGAATAACTAGCCGCATCGAACTGGACGGAGCGCCCCAGCCGGTAGGAAATATTGGCCAGATGCACGAGCGCGGTGGAGATGGCGCCTTCTTCGATCTCGGCGTTCAGCTCGCCGCGGCTGTGGCTGCGCACGGCCGTGAGGAAGTTGGCGAAATGGTCGCCGCCGTCCTTGCGCGCCGGTCCCGGCTCGGCCTGCTTGCCGATGTACGAATAATACTTCGTGTAGCCGTCGATGGCCAAATAGCCGTTCGAACCATAGAAGAGATTGCCGATGGTATTGCTCTTGGTGCTGGTGTCGAACTCATGGATATCCGCCTCGTGGTTGGTCATCCAGTGGCGGACTTCGAAGGTCATCATCTTCTTCTTTCCGGCCTCGTCGAACTCGTAGGCGACGGCGAGGGTGTTGGGCGTCTGCTGATCGTCGTCGAACATGAAATGCCCGCCGATGGCCGAAACTCTTGTGGGATACTTCACGCCCAGACCCCAGCGCGCGATATCCATTTCGTGAATCCCCTGGTTGCCGATGTCGCCGTTGCCGTAATCCCAGTTCCAGTGCCAGTTGTAGTGGAAACGATTCTGCGAGAAGGCGCGCTGCGGGGCAGGGCCCAGCCAGAGGTCGTAATCGACGCCCGCCGGAACCGCCTCATCCGGCTTGCGGCCGATGGTGTCGCGCCACTTGTAGCAGAGGCCGCGCGCATGATAAACATCGCCGATCAGGCCTTCCTTCATCTTCTGCATGGCTTCCTGCAGCGCTATGTTCGAGCGGCTCTGGCTGCCCATTTGCACAATGCGGTTGTACTTGCGCGCCGCCGCAACGATCTGCCGGGTCTCGAACATATCGTGCGAGCAGGGCTTCTCGACATAGACGTCTTTCCCGGCCTGCATGGCCCAGATGGCCTGGATGGTGTGCTGATGGTTGGGCGTGGCGATGGAGATGGCGTCGATGGATTTGTCTTCGAGCAGCTTGCGCAGATCCGTGTATGTGGCGGGCGCTTTGCCGCGCTTCGATTCGACGAAGGCGCTGGCTTTGCCCAGGACATCGTTGTCGACATCGCAGATGGCTACGAGATCCACCTTGGGCAGCGACGTGAAAGCCTGCAGGTGGCTCTTGCCGCGGCTGCGCAGCCCGACGGTCGCGATGCGAATGGTGTCGTTAGGGCTGGCCGCGGCGCTCAAAGCCGAAGTGCCCAGCACCGCCGCCGAGTTTACGAGGAAAGATCGTCTGTTCATAGATGGTCCTTATAATATCGCGTTCGCGGAGAGGGTCCGAAGCGGGCCGGCTTCATTGATCGTCCGGCATGCGCCGCCTCAGGTCCTTCGTCACCTTCTCGCCGATTCCTACCGTAACGGTTTCCATCTGCTTCTCATAACCCAGGACATTATTGCCCTGGGTCGCGGGATCGCTCTCCGCCGTGGCAACAAGCTTAAAAGTTCCCGGCGGCAGATTTTCGAAACTGTACTTACCGTCAGCGCCGGCTGAGGTTCTGCGCGGCTCGAAATCGGAATCTTCGTCGGACGCGGTGAGAACCACCATGATGTTTGCCGCATTTCCCGCATCGTCCTGGATTACGCCCGAGATGGAACCGGTGGACGCGCTCAGGAGAAGGGTCAGGTCCGCGCCGCCGGAGCCGTTGCTCAGATCGAGCACCGCTCCGTCGACGGCCGTGGAGCCCAATTGCATCGACTTTATGTACGCTTTGTCATATCCCACCAAACCCACGCGGTATCGGCCCGCCGGAACTTTCGCCAAACGAAACGTGCCATCTTTGCCGATCGGCGCCGAAACGTCATTTATGTCTTCGACGCTCAGTTGGGATAGCCGCACAACGGGTCCGAAAGATGCCTGCGCGATGGTTTGCTTCACCTGATCGTCTTCGAACTCCAGCCGTACGGCAATTTTCGAATCGGCAACCACGCGCAGCTCGATGCCATCGATATTCGATCCCGCGACTTCAATGTCTCCGCCGGAGGTGTGAACCCGCTCGCCGTCCGGTCCTTCCCACTCCGCTTCAAGCCGGTACTTGCCCGGATCGAGCCGCCACAGCTCAAACGATCCATCGGGCTTCAGATCGATTCCGCTGCCGCCGTTGCTATGCCACACGGTGATCTCGGCCCGCTCGACCTTACTCGGCATCCCCACGACTTTGCCCCTGACGCGCACAAAAGGAACGCGCACCATCTGGATATCGACGCCGGGCGATTCGCCCGCGGCACGCACGACAACCGATCCCGCCTCTTTTTCCGTGAGCACGCCCGGATAGTAAGTGGCCGCATCGTGATGTTCGACGGTGCCATCGGTGCGGATTTCGGGACGGTCGCCCCACATCTCGCCATGCGAAGCTATGACCCGGTACCGGCCCGGGGCCAAGCCTCCTATGCGAAACTGTCCCTGCTCGTCGGTACTGCTGGAATCGCCCGACCTTGTGCCCCCCTGCGCCTCGACGGTAGCGCCCTCCACCGGATTGCCGTCCGCATCCGTGACGTGCCCGGTAATCGCGCCCGTCGGCGTCAGTGCAATCGAGAGGTCGGTCCTGGTGTCTCCGTCCTTGAGTTCCACACGATTGCCGGCGCGCGGGCCGGAGGGCATCACGAATCCCACGCGTCTTCCGTCGATTTGGTAAGAGCCCGGCGCGATGCCGGTTATGGAGAATTTTCCGTCGGCGCCGGATGCGGTTGCGTACTGGTGTGGCTGTCTGCCGCCAGCGCCGCGCAGGCTAACATGGACGCGTGGAATGGGTGTTCCGGTGACTGCATCCGTCACCACGCCTTCCACACTGGCAGGCTTGCCGCTATCCGTTGGCGCGGCGGTTTGCCCGGTAAGCGAACACGCGGCCAGCAGGATGAAGAAGAAGCTGCTACGGCTTGGCACTCGGGTTCTCCGGAGTTATGAGCGTTATGTCTTTGGTGATTCGATCGCCTTCGCGAATCTCGATTTCCGGCACATGCGGGAAGATGGCTTTAAGGGCCGCGAACTCGTCGCTCTCCCTCGGCGGTTCGACCGCCATCAGCCGGTACTTGCCGGGACGCAGGCCGGTGTACCGGAATTTGCCGCCCGGCTCGATGGTCTGGAGATGGCCGTCATCGATCTGCTCCGGCGTGGCCGCGAGAACGACAAACGCCAACGTGGCAGGGCGCGGCGAGCCGTTTTCGCCCAGCACGGCGCCCTCCAACTGGCCGCCGTTGGGGTTGACGGTGACTTTGATGTGGGCGCCATTGACGCCGCGCGACAGATCGACCACGTCGTCCTTCGACTCGATGTTGTCGAGCTTCACCGATTGGATGAAGCCGTTCTCCGGCATGGGGAAGA
This sequence comes from Bryobacteraceae bacterium, assembly GCA_050015835.1. Lineage (GTDB taxonomy): Bacteria > Acidobacteriota > Terriglobia > Bryobacterales > Bryobacteraceae > BOG-234. The sequence continues at coordinate 8,687 of JBEKAQ010000016.1, forward strand.
CGCGCACGCGAAACTTCTCGGGAAATACGCGCTCGATGCGAAATGCGCCGTCTTGATCGACTTCGCCTCCGCGCGGCTGGATGCCGGAATCGGGTGCGCGCGGCAGGGCCAGGCTTTCGAGGCGCACGGTCAACTTTTGTGCCGATACGGTGGTTGCCGGAACGCCCGAAATCTCCAACGCGCCCGTGATGGTTTCGCCTGGCTGCAATGCGAGGCTCACATCGCTCTTATCTGAGTCGAGCGGGAGATCGACGAAGGGGCTGCGCAACACAGCGTCCCGGGAATTCTGCTGCGCCATGATCCGGTAATGGCCAGGCCTCAAACCCGTGGCTTTAAATTTTCCGTCCGCGCCGGCCATGAATTCCCGCAGGCCACTCTCGTCGGACAAGAAGAACACCACAGACGGCGAGGAATTTTCCGGCGCTCCTGATATCGCACCGCCGACGCTCAGGGTACGCTGGCGCGTCAGATGGATGTCGATCCCAACCAGGTCGTGACCGGCGGCGACTTCGACCACGCTGGCGCGATCCTTACTATCCGCATCCGGGTACCACGTTTCCCCGTAGACCGCCGGGCCGGGTCCGCTGCTGTTGATTTCGTCGCCGAACGTCCCTTCCCGCGTGGCGTTGGCCCTGACGTAGAATTTTCCCGGAGCGCCGGTCATGCGAAACTGGCCGCGCTCATCCGTACGGCCGTACATGCCGTCATCACCCAAGCCGGCGCGCATGGCGAGCGGGATCGCCCGCACCCCGACATGTTGTATGGGATCGCCGTACTCATCCACAACGCAACCCGTGATCGAAGCGCGCGGCGTCATCTCCACCGTGAAATCGGTGCGGCGCTCGCCGAGCTTCAACGTCAGGCTGTGGTCGGCCGGCGCGTAAACGTAGCCGTTGCGCTGCGCCGCCACGAAGTAGATGCCGGGCGGCATGGTCGCAACGGAAAAATGGCCGTCCTGCCGGCTGATGGCGCCATAGACGAGATCGGTGGGTTGGGCGATGGCACGAAGCGCGATGTGGACACCCGCCATGGGCTGCCGGGTGACCGCGTCGATGGCCACCCCTTCGATCGCGGCGGCGTCCTGCGCGGCCAGGCATCGGCAGATCAGAACGAAGAGAATTGCGCTCCTCATAGCCAATCCGCATTTTAAAGCAAACGAGTTTCCCAGGAAAGACGCCGAGGGGCGGGACGATCTGCCGATTATGCGAGGGCATTCGATTACCGGAGTTTGCATCGGTCCCTTCCTGACGGCTGACCGGCCGCCAAAATATCGCCGGCTTCACGACGGACTTCCACGTTTGTGAAGTTCGGTCCAGCGTAAACAGCTCTCCTCTGAATCCGCTCGGATAAACATGGTCGTCTGCCGTGAACGAAGCCAAGGCCACGATTCCGCGCTTGCCGGGTCGATGGTCACGGTTGCGCCCGGGATACCGGCGCCGCTCGCGGCATTGATTACATGCCCCTCCACATCCGTGCGGCGGGGGCGAAAGACGCCAGAATGAGCGCAGGAAGCAACGCGCGCAGCATGGGGTACAATACGCAACGGCGCGAGGACGCGTTGCGAGTTTCGCCGGGTGGAAATTGCCGGCGCCGCATGCTTTCCCAACGGCACTCGGGGCGTAGCGACGCAGGTTTACGGCTACATGGCTGCAATAAAGGCGATGACGATCCGCTACACGGTCGTGCTGCATCCCGGCGAAGAGGGCTTCGCTGTCTCCTGCCCCGGCCTGCCAGGCTGTTGGTCGCAGGGGAAAACCGAAGAGGAGTCTCTGGAAAATATTCAGGACGCAATTCGGGAGTACCTGGCCGCGGTGAGTGAGGCTGCCGTTGAAGGTCTTGTGCGGGAAGTGGAAGTTACGGTGTAGAGTTTGCCCAAACTGCCGGGCGTTCCTCACCTGCGGGCGGTCCGGGCGCTTGAGAGAGCAGGATTCCAGCTGACGCGCGAGGGAGCGAAACACATCGTAATGTCCAACGGGGACGTGTTTCTCACGATCCCCCGTTACGATCCGGTGAATGCCTGTACCTGGGTGGAATCTTTCGGGATGCCGGACTGACCGTAGAGGATTTCAGAACATTACTCTTACCTGGGGTTGTACAACTATGTTCATAGCTGGCCTTTGCGGTATCGCGAGATTACCGCACCAGACAGGGGCGTGTGCGTCAGCACGCGGGGATAGTTGGACCAGGGTTCGCCGATTCTGCGAATTTTTAACTGCCCGTAACGCCAACGACCGTGCACGACGGTCGGCAACCCGAAGTCACCCCGTAGTAGTAAGCCGCACCAGATCCGAAATCCGGGATAGAATCGGACCAGAACAGCCATGTGCTTCATCAGGCTACTTCCGGGGTTCCTGCCAGGCGTGATGCTGGCTCTGCAACTCTCCGCCGCTCCTCAGGTCGATTCCTCGCGTCCCGTAGATTTCTCAAAGGATGTCCGGCCCATTCTGTCCGACCGGTGCTTCTCCTGCCACGGGCCGGATGAAGCCAATCGCAAGGCGGGACTGCGCCTCGATATCGAAGACGGCGTGAAGAAGGCCAGAGGCGCGCGTCCGCCGGTGGTGGTACCGGGAGACGTGGCGTCGAGCGAGATCCTGAAGCGCGTGGCCCCGGAGGTTCCGGCACGCCGCATGCCGCCTCCTTATTCCGACCGCAAGCCTCTCAGCGATAAAGAAGTTGCCACGCTGCGCGACTGGATTGCGCAGGGGGCCAGATGGCAGGGCCACTGGAGTTTCAATCCTCCGCTCCGGCCTGCCGAGCCCGCCGTGCGAAACCAAGCCTGGGTGCGCAATCCTATCGACAGCTTTATCCTGGCGCGCCTCGAAAAAGAAGGCGTGCAGCCCTCACCCGAGGCCGACCGTGCACGGCTGCTGCGGCGGGTCAGTTTCGATCTGACGGGCCTGCCCCCGACGCTTGCCGAGCTGGATGCGTTCCTGGCCGATGCCTCGCCCAACAGTTACGAGAAGGCGGTAGATCGTCTGCTGGCCTCGCCGCGCTACGGGGAGCGCATGGCGGTCGATTGGCTGGACGCCGCCCGTTATGCGGACACGCACGGATATCAGGTCGATCCCGCGAAGGAAATGTGGCCGTGGCGCGACTGGGTGATCCAGGCGTTCAACCGCAACATGCCTTACGACGAGTTCACGGTGGAGCAACTGGCGGGCGACCTGCTGCCCAACGCCACTCTCGAACAGAAGATCGCTACCGGATTTCAGCGTAATCCGCGGATTAATTCAGAAACCGGCAGCATTGCGGAAGAATTTCAGGCGGAGACTCTGGTGGATCGCGCGAGCACGGTGGGAACCGTGTGGCTGGGACTCACGGTGGGCTGCGCACGTTGCCACGATCACAAATTCGACCCGATTCCCACGCGCGACTTCTACAGCCTCGCGGCGTTCTTCAACAACGTGGACGAGGTGGGTAACGGCGGACCGGCGGATGGCAGGGGTAACTTCAAACCTTATCTGAAACTGCCCGCGCCCGAACTGGAAAAGGTAATCGCCGAGAAAGATGCGCAGTTAAAGCCGGCGCGCGAAAAGCTCGATGTGCTGGATCGGGATCTGGCGTCCGGCCAGGCGGGGTGGGAGCGGACAGCTCTGACGTATCAACCGCGGTGGGAAGTGCTGACGCCGCGCAGTCTGAAGGCCGAAAATGGCGTGACTCTGAGAGCGCTGCCGGATGGTTCGGTCCTGGCGGGAGGCGCCATGCCGCCTTCGTCGATATTCGAAATCGGCGCGGACACGAAGATGAAGAACATTACCGCGTTCCGTCTGGAATTGATTCCGGACGACAGCCTGCCCGGCGGCAGTTCGGGGCGAGGCGCCGGCGGCAAGGGCGTCGTGACGTTGTTCGAAGTGCGCGCGGAAGGAAAGGACGGCAAGAAAATCGACCTCTCGCGCATTACAGCGGATTTCAAGTCGGAAGAGTCGGAATTGAATCTCGTGGTGCGTCCCGCGGAGCAGCTGAAGCGCGGGTGGGGCGTCAATCCCGAGACGAACAAGCCTCACTATGCGGTGATCGAAACTTCGCGGATGTTCAGTCCGGAGGGGACCCTGACATTCCGCATCGGCAGCGAGTACGAAGGCGCTCCCGTGGGTCGGTTGCGGATTTCGGCGACGGATTCCGAGTTCCCCGAAGTGGTGCCCGACGAGATGGCCGCGATTCTGCGCACCCCCGTAACGGAGCGCTCGGAAAAAGACGCCGCCGCGCTGACTAAATACTTCGTTTCGCATCCGGTGGACCGCCGCCGGGCCAGTGAGGCCGTGGCCGATCTCGAGGCCGAGCGGCGCACTGCCGAGAACCAGATTCCCTCGACCATGGTGATGTCGGAAATGGCCACGCCGCGCGATACGTTCGTCCTGCTGCGCGGCGATTATCAAAAGCCGGGAGACAAGGTGACGCCCACTGTGCCGGCCTTCCTGCCGCCCATGCCGGCGGATGCGCCGAGGAACAGGTTGGGGCTGGCGCGATGGCTGGTTGACGCTTCCAATCCGCTGACCGCGCGCGTCGCGGTGAATCGATATTGGCAGATGTATTTCGGGACTGGCCTCGTGAAGACCGCGGAAGATTTCGGCAGTCAGGGTGAGGCCCCCAGCCATCCCGAGCTGCTCGACTGGCTGGCCACGGAATTCGTTCGCACCGGCTGGGATGTGAAGGCGATGCAGAAGCTGATCGTTACCTCCGCCGCGTACCGGCAGTCGTCGGTTGCCACGGCGGCGATGCGGGAGCGCGACCCGGAGAACCGGCTGATGGCGCGCGGCCCCCGTGTGCGACTGCCTGCCGAGATGATTCGCGATCAGGCGCTGGCCGTGTCTGGTTTGCTGAGTACGAAGATGGGCGGACCCTCCGTGAAGCCCTATCAGCCCGACGGACTCTGGGAGCAGCTTTCGGCGTTTCAGGGGAGAAAGCTTTTTGTGCGCTCAACCGGTGAGGATCTGTGGCGCAGGAGCGTCTACACTTACTGGAAACGCACGGTACCCCCTCCCTCCATGACGATCTTCGATGCGCCCACGCGGGAATCCTGCGTGGTGCGGCGGCAAATGAGTTCCACGCCGTTGCAGGCGCTGGCCCTTCTGAACGACGAGATGTATATAGAGACCGCGCGGAAGTTTGCGGAGCGGATGGTGAAGGAAGGCGGCAGGTCGCCGGAGCAGCGGCTCAAGTGGGCTATGCGCCTCGCGACATCGCGGCCCGCGACCGTCGGGGAAGTCAAGATCCTCGAGCAGGGGCTGAAGCGCCGGCTGGCTCAATACCGCGCGGATCGTGCTGCGGCGGAGAAGCTTCTGGCCGCGGGCGAATCGCCGCGGGACAAGACCATCGACACGGCGGAACTGGCGGCATACACCACCACCGCCAGCGTGATTCTGAATCTGGATGAGGTGATCACACGCCAATGAATCCCCTGCGCGAAAATCGGCTGATGATGACGCGGCGCCAGTTGTTCGGACGCGCGGCCACGGGCATTGGAACCGCGGCGCTGGGCTCTCTTATGAGCACTCTGCTGGCTCCGCGCGCCCAGGCAGCGAAGGGACTGCCAGGGTTCCCGAATTTCCCGCCGAAGGCCACGCGGGTGATCTACCTCCATCAATCGGGCGCGCCTTCGCAGATCGACCTGTACGACTATAAGCCCGGGCTCACGAAACGCTTCGCCGAGGAACTGCCGGACTCCATCCGCATGGGACAGCGCCTGACCGGCATGACTTCGGGACAGAAGAAGTTTCCCGTGGCGCCATCCATATACAAGTTCGCGCAGCACGGCCAGGCGGGCATCTGGCTGAGTGAACTGCTGCCGTATACGGCGAAGATCGCCGATGAGATCGCGGTGGTCAGGAGCACGTTCACCGAAGCCATTAATCACGACCCCGCCATCACGTTCATTCAGACCGGCAGCCAAATAGCGGGACGGCCGTGTTTCGGCTCGTGGGTGAGCTATGGGTTGGGATGCGAGACGGATGATCTGCCGGCCTTTGTGGTGATGATTTCTCGCGGCACGGGCCGCAAAGTGGATCAGCCGCTGTATGACCGGTTGTGGGGCAGCGGCTTTCTTCCGACGGCGTACCAGGGGGTGAAGTTCCGGTCGGAAGGCGATCCGGTGCTGTACCTTTCGAATCCTCCCGGCATCGATGCGGGTCGCCGCAGAAGCATGCTGGACGAAATCCGGCAGTTGAACGAGATCAACGAAAAACAATTCGGCGATCCGGAGATTGTGACCCGCATCCGCCAGTATGAAATGTCCTACCGGATGCAGACTTCGGTGCCGGAACTGACCGACCTTTCAAAAGAGCCGGCATCCACCTTCGATTTGTATGGACCGGATTCGCGCAAGCCCGGCACGTACGCCTCGAACTGCATACTGGCACGGCGTCTGGCGGAGCGCGGCGTGCGCTTCATCCAGCTGTATCACATGGGCTGGGACCATCATGAGGGGGTTCCGCGCCAGCTGCCGCCGCAGTGCCTGGATACGGACCAGCCTTCGGCGGCGCTGATTCAGGATCTGAAACAGCGGGGGATGCTGGAGGACACGCTGGTTGTGTGGGGCGGGGAATTTGGCCGGACGGTTTACTGTCAGGGAAATCTTTCGCCGGAAAACTATGGCCGGGACCATCATCCGAGGTGCTTTACCGTATGGATGGCCGGCGGTGGGATTAAGAAGGGTTTGTCGTACGGGGAGACGGACGACTATAGCTACAACATCACGGAAAACCCGCTGCATGTGCACGACATGAATGCGACCCTGCTCCATTGCCTCGGCGTGGATCACACTAAGCTGACTTATCGCTACCAGGGGAGGGATTTCCGATTGACCGACGTTCACGGTACGGTGGTGAAAGAGTTACTGGCTTAAGGCGTCCCTTCGACGCGTTTCACGTACTCGGCCACTAAAGAATGTTCAAGTCGGGAAATGCCTGCCAATTTTGCAGGATAACGCCCCTGGTCAATTATCGGTCGCGATCGCGATAGCCGCCGGCATGGCTCAGACTCCCCTTTTCAATCAGGGCTGTCGTAAGCGCATTGAGTTGGGCTTGCATCTGGAAATAAAGCCGTTGACCGCTGTCTTGCGTGGTCAGGATTTGGCGAATGATGGTTTTCTCTTCCTCTGTCATTTTCTTCCCAGAGGTCACCGCTTTCGCGGTTTCTTTGGTTTCGGAGCAATCGGGCGCCATCTCAGTTCATAGGTCGCTTTGACTCCACGCGGTATGCGGTCGTTTTCCCGGTACTCGCCCACCTTGTAGAGAAAGTCTCCGCGCCGTACAAAATCATCTTCATCGTCTGTCATATCGCCACGTTCATCAATTACCATGTCTCCGTGTTCGTCGAACCAGGCTTTGCCGCGAACGATGAAACAGCCCGGTTCGGCGCGCGGGTCCGGTGGCTCTGGTACTCCTGAAGAGCTTCGTTTGACGGGCTTCTTTGTGGCCATTCACTTGCCCCAACGTTTCGCCGCCGCCTTAGCCGCAATCTGGGAGCGTTTACGCGGGCTGAGAGCAGCCGCCCTGGCAGCACCGCCCTTGAGTCCACCGAGACGGCCCAGCGCGACGGCATTGGGATTTTTTTCCCTCACGGCTGGGGGATCGGTTTTCGGGGCTTCGCCGATGGATTCGAGAAAGATTCTATGTGCGAGTTCGTTGGGATCGCGGGGGCGTGTTTTTGAGCGGTCAGGCATGGCTGGTTCCATTATTTCAAATATCTTTGGCTAGTCCTCGCGCAAAGCAGTCATCGGATCGAGGCGCGCCGCTCTGAGCGCAGGAAAATAACTGGCGGCCACCGCAATCAGCCACAAGAGCAACGTCACCAGCGTGAACGTCGTCACATCCGTCGCGCTCACGCCGAACAGTAAACTGGCCATGAGGCGAGTCAGTACCACCGCTCCCGCGAGGCCGATCGCCAGCCCTGCCGCCGTCAGTCTCATGCCGCGTCCCAGCACCATGCCGAGGATGTCGCCCGGCTCCGCCCCCAGCGCCATACGGACGCCGATATCGTGTACCGACTGCGTCACCAGATAAGAGATCACCCCGTACACGCCCACGGCGGCCAGAATCAGCGCGAAGCCCGCGAAAGCCGCCAGCATCGTCATGGCGAAGCGCGGTCGCGCCAGCGATCGTGACAATCGCTCCCTCATGGTCATTACTCCATACACCGGAATCTCCGCATCCACCGAATGGATGGCATCGAGGATGGCGGGCAGGGAACCGGGCGCGTCCGTTGCGGTCCGCACCGCCAGATAGACGCTCACCGCCGTCATCTGTGTGTAAGGTACGTAGACGGTCATGCGAGGCTCGGCGTCGAGCCTGTACTGCTTCACCGGACCGGCCACACCGATCACCTGCATCCAGCCGCCCTGCCCGCTGTGGAAACGTATGCGCTTGCCCAGAGGGCTCTGCCCGGGCCAGACGTACCGCGCCAGTTTTTCGTCGACGATCGCCACCGGCGGCCCGTCCGGAACATCGCGATCCGTGAACGGCCTGCCTTCGAGCAGTGGGATTTCGAGCGTGCGCAGGTAACCGGGCGTAGCCCCGCGCATATCCACCTCGATGGCCGATAGCCCCGCGGGCGGCGTAAAACCCTCCACATCCAGACCGCCCCAGGCCAGCGTGCCCGATAGCGGGAGCGACGAAACTGCGCCCTCCTCCGTCACCCCGGGAATCCGGACGATCCTCTCGTGAGCCGTCGCGAGGAAGCGGATCAGATCGTCCCGCACCCGGTATTTCACGCCGCGCAAAGATACGCGCATGGAAATTACATGATCCGGATTAAACCCCGCCGGCTCCTTCTGCAGCTCGATAAACGTGCGGATCAACAACCCCGCTCCGATAAGCAGCACCAATGAGAGCGCCAGTTCCGCAATGACTGGAATGCTGCGCAGGCGATCGGAACCGACGCTCGAGCGTATCGCCCGCCCCCCGGCTTTCAGAGCGGTATTCAGGTCCACTTTCGAGATTCTCAGCGCGGGCGCTACTCCAAACACGATCCCGCTGATCACGGACACAGCGAGCGTAAACGCCAGCACGGTTCCGTCGATTCCGATCTCACCGGCGCGCGGGATGTTGCCCGGCTCGATGATTCGAATACCTTCGATAAGCCCAAATGCCACCCCCAGACCGGCCGCCCCGCCAATTACGCCCAACAGCACGCTCTCCGTAAGCAACTGGCGGATCAGCCACGCTCGTCCCGATCCCACGGCGGCCCGGATCGCGACCTCCCTCTCGCGGGAGATGGCGCGCGAAAGCAGCAGATTGGCGACGTTCGCACAAGCGATCAGCAGAACCAGAAAAACCGCCGCGAAGAGGACCAGCACAACGCGCCGTACGTCTCCCACCACCTGCTCCAGCAGAGGCACGGCGTATATCGAGAAGGTTGGGTCGCGCCGGTCTTTCCGACGAATTGCGCCCGTCACCACGTCGAGATCCGCCTTAACCCGCCCAGGCGTGACGCCCGGCTTCAGTCTCGCCATGACGTTGTAGTTTTCGTTCGTTCTTTGCCCGGCGGCATCCGGGCCGAGGGGCAACGGAATAAAAATCTCGGGTGCGCCGATCGAGTCGGCTGTCGGCATCGCCTCGCTGTTCAGCATGAAGCCGGGACCAAGCACACCGGCGATCGAACAGCTCCGTCCGTTGATGACGATGTTTTGTCCGATAATGTGCGGATTGCCCCCAAACAGGCGTTTCCACAGTCCATAGGTGATCACGGCCGCGAGCGGCCTGCCCGGCAAATCCTCATCCGCAACCAGGGTTCGGCCGAGCAACGGCCGGGCCCCAAGAAGATGGAAGAGGCTCGATGAAGTGCGCAGACCCTCCACCCGCTCCGGCTGCCGCAGCCCCGTGAGGACAAACGTGTCGCCCAGCGCGATGGCAAGTTCGTCGAAGGTGTGGCTTTGCGACTTGATATCGATATACTCGCCAGGCGAAATCCAGTCCTGCGAGATCCCGGTGCCCGGCGAGCTCAGCCACAGATTCACCAGACGGTCCGGCTGGAAGTAGTTCAGGGGATGCAGCAAGAGTGCGTCGATCACACTGAAGATTGCCGTATTGGCCCCGATGCCGATCGCCAGCGAGAGGATGATGACCGCGCTCAGGCCCGGACTCCGGCGCATCGTTCGCACCGCGTACCGGAGATCCTGCCAACACCCTTCCCAACGCCACATGTGACGACTATTCTTTCATGAAGGTTGATATGATGAACGGCAACTCGATCCGTATGAGAACGATTTACTGCGTAGCCCTGTTGGCGTCAGGTATAGCCTGGGCCCAGACAGGCGACAAGGCAACCGTCGCCGGGAGTGCGGCCGCCATCGCCGGCTCGAAACAGAATCCCGAAGCTGTCGGCCGCGGCGCGCAGGTCTTTGCCGCGAAGTGCGCGTCCTGTCATGGCGCCACCGCCAAGGGCGCCAACCGCGGCCCCGATCTCGTCCGCTCCGTCCTCCTGCTGGATGACGAAAAGGGCATTCTGGTCTCCCCGGTGATTCGCAACGGCCGGCCCGATAAAGGCATGCCGAAGCTGAATCTCACCGAAGACCAGATATCCGATGTCGTGGCCTGGCTCCACGTTCAGACTTACGCGGCGGATCACCGCAACACCTTCGTGTTCCTCGATGTTGTGACCGGCGATCCGAAGAAGGGCGAAGCTTATTTCAACGGGGCGGGCGGGTGCGCCGGCTGTCATTCGCCGACGGGCGATCTGAAGGGCATTGCCGGTAAGTACGATCCCCACGAGTTACAGGGACGATGGTTGCAGCCCAGATCCTTCGGACGCGGGTCGAACGCCACCACGGTGACCGTTACCTTACCTTCGGGACAACAAGTCGGCGGAACGCTCGACCGCATCGACGATTTCAATGTCTCGCTGCACGACGCGAACGGCGACTATCATTCCTTCAATCGCGATGGCGCGACGCCGAAGGTTGAGATCCACAATCCGCTCAAAGCGCATACGGATCTGTTGCGGAAGTATACCGACGCCGATATCCACAATGTTACGGCCTATCTGGTGACACTCAAATGAAGATCCCGGCACTCACATTACTAGCCGTATCGGCGTTGTCCGGACAGATGCTCGATCCGGCCAAGCTGCTGCAAAGCCCTACCGACGCATGGCCCACTTACCAGGGCGACTATTCGGGCCGCCGCTTCAGCGAGCTGAAACAGATCAATTCCGCCAATGTCCACACGCTCTCGCTCGCGTGGGCGGCCCGATACACATCCACGGGCAATGTAACCATCAAAGCGACGCCGCTGATGGTGAACGGCATCCTCTACTTCACTTCGCCCAACAACGTCTGGGCCGCCGACGCGCATACCGGACGAGAACTCTGGCACTATCAATACCCGCCGAACACCGGCAGCACCATCGGCAATCGCGGCGTGGGCATGTACGGCAACTGGATCTTCTTCGAAGCGCCCGACAGCCATCTGGTGAGCCTCGACGCGAAGACCGGCAAGGAGCGCTGGAAGGTAGAGATTGCCGATCCGAAGCTCGATTACACATCGACCGTAGCGCCCATCGTCATCGGCAACCACGTAGTACTTGGGATAGGCGGCGACCATCTGGATAACCCCGGCTTCATCGAATCCCGCGACCCGGAGACCGGCGCGCTGCAGTGGAAGCACTATACGACTCCGCGCAATGGGGAGCCTGGGATGGAGACCTGGCCCGACGAATACGCCTCCGCGCACGGAACTGGCCAGACCTGGATACCCGGCACTTACGACCCGCAGCTCAACCTCTACTATGTCGGTACCGGCAATCCCAATCCGGTCTTGGCCGAGCGGAGCCGGAAGGGCGACAACTTATACACCTGTTCGATCATCGCCTTGAATCCGGACACCGGAAAGATGGCCTGGTACTACCAGGTTTCACCCCACGAAGTACATGACTGGGATGCCTCGGAGACACCGGTACTCATCGATGGACTCGTCGATGGCAAACCGCGCAAGCTACTGGCGCAGGCCAGCCGCAACGGCTATTACTTCCTGCTCGACCGCGTCACCGGCGAGCATGTGGTTACTACTCCGTTCATCGATACGCTCAACTGGTCGAAGGGATTGAATGCCAAAGGCCAGCCTATCCCCGATCCCGCGAAATACCCGACTCCCGACGGCGTGCTGGTGTCTCCTAACTCCACCGGAGCGACTAACTGGCCCCCGCCCAGTTTTGACCCTGAAACCGGTCTGCTCTATGTAGGCACTAACCGGTCGTACAGCATGTTCTATCTCACCGATACCGACGACCATCCAGAGGGATGGGGTGGGCTCGACACCGGCGCGGGCACCCAGGGCGCGGCCTTACTGGCGCTCGACTATAAGACCGGCAAGATCGTCTGGCGTCACGATTGGCCCAACGGCGGCGGACCTTCCCACATGCTGACCACGGCGGGCAAGCTACTGTTCACCGCTAACGGAAACAATCTGATTGGCTTCGACCCTTCGAGCGGTAAGATCCTGTGGCATGCCGGTTTGACCGGCCCTTCCACGGCCGGCCCGATCACTTACCTGCTGGATGGTAAGCAGTACCTGCTGGTAGCCGCGGGCGACACGCTGTTTTCGTTTACCGTCAATCAACCGGCGAAATAGGCGGCTCAGGCTCGGGCGGCGGCAAATGAAAGTGGAACGAGGTACACGCGCTACAGACCCGGTTAAGCGTATCGAACATCCCAGGCGGGCCCCATAAAATCCTTATAGGAAAGGCCCGCCAGGCCGATAAGTATCTCAAGAGCGTTCGTTGCTCAGGAATCTTGCAAAAAGATGATCTCGATCAAACGCTTCCTGGACCAGCGACACGCCGGCACTGCGCCGGAACGTGACCTCACCGATGCACTGAGTGAGATGGGCCGCCTGCTGCTGGACGCCATGGCAACTCACGTGGTGCCAGGCAACGACGCGGACCGGAAGCTATTCCGCCAAACCTTGAAGGGCCTGGCTGGAAAAATGGATGGGCCGCAATCCGCCATGAGTGTGTTGGGCATATCGAGCGATGCCGTTGAAGCCCTGGAGACCTATTGCCATAACACCGCCGAGTACCATCGGGAACAGCATGCGGAAAGGCAATCCATGGTTGCGATGTTGACCGAAACCGTGGCGGATCTTGCCGGGCAGACAGACGCTTCCGTGACCCGCTTGCAGTCGATTGAGAAGCAGGTGGAGCGGGCGTCGGAGCTGGACGACATCAAGGCGCTGCGGGCGCTTCTTGGGGATAGTCTGCAGGCACTGCGAGAGGCGGCCGTCGAGCAGAGAAACAAGTCCGCCGCGGCCATAGAACGGCTACAGGGTCAGCTCGCCATGGCCAGGAGAGGGGCTGCCGGCGATTCGAGGTCGCCGGCATACGACCGTAGCGGTACCGATCTCATCGATGAGTGCGCCGTCCGCCCCGCCGAATCCCACTCCGCTTCTTACGTGGCTGCCGTCCGTTTGCGGCGTGGCGAGGACATCGCAAGCCGGTTCGGTGAAGAAGTTCGGCATCGGATGCTGGCCATAATTGCCACACAGTTGAAGATTATGCTGGGGCCGAGCGACCGGCTACTGCGCTGGAAGGGGACCTCATTCGTGATGTTCATCAACTCGATTGAGTCAATCAAGCAACTCCGCGCCCGTTTCGCGGAAACAATCGCCACGACCAGCCAGCAATATATCGAAGCGGGAAGCAAAACCTCGTTGCTCTCCGTGGGCGTGGATTGGATTGTTTTCGCCCAGGAGGACCACTCGTCTCTCGAAGCGGCATTTGCCGAGGTGGATATGTTCCTGGCGAGCTCCGGGAAGGCCGCGCCGGGGGAAGCGATACCGCGATGACTGAGTTTGAACATGGGGAAAGGACATCGGTTTATGAAGGCCTTAGTGGTGGACGACGATTCGATAAACAGGCTCATCCTGCAGAAGATCCTGTCCGTTTACGCTGAAGTCCATAGCTGCGTGGACGGAAAGGAAGCGGTGGAAAAGTACAAGACGGCTCTCGACCGCGGCGAGCCCTACGACCTGGTATGCATGGATGTTCGGATGCCCGTTATGGGCGGGATCGAGACATTAAGGATCATTCGCCGCGAAGACGACTGCTCCCGGCTTCGACCGCAGGCCACAAAGGTCATCATGACCACCGCCGCCGACGATCACGATACCGTCGACCTTGCGTTCCGCGAACTTTGCGACGCCTACATCGTAAAGCCCATCGACGCCGAGCGACTCATCGACGTGGTGCGCTGTTTGTTTCCTATAGAAAAACTCAGCGTGTTGCCGGAGGCGCCGCACGCCGTCTAATCCCATCATCGACGCTGCTCGCTACCGGCCGTGGATGAGCGATAGTCCGGAGTCCCTCGCGTGCATTCGCGCTCTGGTGGAAACGCGGATTCGCGACCGAAGGCGAGGCCAGGAAACACCGGCCATTTGCCGCTCACCGTCTATGTGCCGGCTCAATCGCTCTCCTGGCGGTTGGAGAGCGCGGACGGCCTGGAAGGCAGAGGGGCGCTCCTCAGCCCCGCGTTGAGCCGCGCAACTGGCTCAGTGGGTGGGAACGGCTATCTCGAATCTCCTTCTGCATCTGCCGCCGGCATAACACCATCTCATCCTGGGCGAGTTCAACAATCTACTCCACCAACTCCCCACTAACAGCCCGGCTCGTAACCTTTCGGCCGGACTGGCATCCACCCTTGCCGAAAGCACACCCTGCTGGATGGTAAGCAGTACCTGCTGGTAGCCGCGGGCGACACGCTGTTTTCGTTTACCGTCAATCAACCGGCGAAATAGGCGGCTCAGGCTCGGGCGGCGGCAAATGAAAGTGGAACGACTCTCCAAGGTAAACGCGCTTCACCTCGGGATCTTTCGCTAACTGCGCCGGGCTGCCGCTGCGGAAAATCTTCCCTTCGTTGATGATATACGCGCGGTCGGTAACGGTCAGGGTTTCGCGAACGTTGTGGTCCGTCACCAGAATGCCGAGCCCGGCGTTTTTCAGATCCAGGATAATGCGCTGCAACTCGATCACCTGAATCGGGTCGATACCCGAAAAGGGTTCGTCGAGCAGCAGAAAACTCGGATCGATGGCCAGCGAGCGCGCAATTTCCACACGCCGCCGCTCGCCGCCCGAGAGCACATAGCCTCGGCTCCGCCGCACCGTATCGAGGCCCATCTGTTCGATCAGATGGTTCATCTTGTCGCGGCGCTCGCGGCTCGTCATGCGGCGCGTCTGCAGAATCGCCATCAGATTCTCTTCCACGGTCAGCTTGCGGAAGACCGAGGCCTCCTGCGGCAGATAGCTGATGCCATGCCGCGCGCGCTGGAACATGGGCATCGTGGTCAGATCCACGCCGTCGAGCAGCACCTTGCCGGAGTCCGGGCTGATCAGCCCCACCACCATGTAAAACGAAGTAGTCTTGCCCGCCCCATTGGGTCCAAGCAGGCCGACAATCTCCCCGCGGACGACATGCACGGACACATCGTCGACGACGCGGCGCCCTCCGTAGGATTTCGAAATCTCCTGCGTTTCCAGCTTCTGCATCAGCTCTTTTTCTTCTTCAGGTGCGTCTTGACCTGTTTCTTCGGCGCGCCGTCGATCAACAACCGGTTGTCGTCGGTGAAGTAAGTCAGCTTGTCGCCCGTGGAATCGCCGCGCACCGAGTCATGCAGTTGCGGCTGGCCCCCGCTGAGTATGATTTTGCCCTCGTCCGCATAATATTCGGCGTGCTCGCTGTTGCCGACCCGGCGGCGAATGGGATTGATGTCCAGCACATCGACCTTGCCATCGGCGAAGGCATGGTTGAGTCTTGAATCCTGATCGGATTTATTGTCGTTCAGGAACGCCCTGAGCGTTTCGCTTTTCACCGTCAGATTGGGACGCCAGAAGTTCGCTCCGCCGGTGTAGACCGCCTGCCGGTCCTGATCGGTGTAAACCATGTGCTCCGCCTTCACGATCGTAAAGATGGGCTGGGCGGGAACCGGTTTCGTCTTACGGGCCGGTGCGTCTTCCTCGTCGTCGTCTTTATCGTTGTCTTTAAATTCCGAGACCACCTGGCCGTCGGCCACCAGGTTCTTCTTGTCCCGATCGATATCGATGCGGTCGGCCTGAATGCGATTCGACGACTGCCAGAGTACGGCATGTCCCACGTAATGAATCACGTGATTGCGGTTGGCGGAGGTCACGTGATCGGCCAGCCCCTGCGTAGGTTCGGAGTCGTCGAGTACATCCGAGCCCGTGGCCTTAGCGTCCTTCTTCTCTTCCGGCAGGCGTGTAGTCGCAACGTGGCCCTTCGCATCGAAATCGCCTGTCGCCTGCTGTAGCTCAATGTGGTCGCCGGCCGTGGAACCAGTGTCGTCCGAGATGCGCGCATGTGCTTCGAGATCCATAATGTTGCGCTCGTTTTCGAGCGTCGCCAGATCGGCCTGCGCTTTGCGGACGCCTTCGGTGTAATGGAAGTCGCCCGTCTGCTTCATGAATTTCAGGTCGCCCTTCTCGTCGAACGTGGCGTCGATCGCCTTACTATTGGTGTACGCGACGGCAAGGTTCCCTTTTTTTCTCTTGCGCTCCTCTTCCGAGGGCTGGGTCTCGGTGGAAGCGTTCAGGGCGTGGAACGACTGAATCTCGTTCTTCGCGCCGTACGCTATATCCATCTGGCTCGCCTTGAGGGTGCGCGGATGGCGGGCGATCTGATTCGGAAGAAACTCGAGCGTGCCCGGAGCGTGCGTGTTGACTCGATCGAGATCCTTGCCGCCCGGCCGCATGTGCAGATCGAGCGCATCGGATTTCAGGATCTTCATATCGCCGGTGGCGCCCTTGGGATCGGGCAGCGGTTTCGATTCGATAACCGCATTTCCTCTCGCCACGGCGGTCGAGAGATCGCTCTCGTCGTTCGAGGTATCGAAGTAAAGGTCCACCGTGTTGCCCGACATGGTGGTGTCCGAGCCTTTCCCGTGCGAGACCAGTTTGGCGTTACCGACGCCGTTCAGCTTTTCCATCAGCCCCTGGTCGTTGTACTGCACGTGCAGCGACGCGGCTTCGTATTCGAGTTCCCGGCCCGGCCGCTGATCCGTGCCTTTGGCGTCCACGGTGTCGATGGTGTCCAGCTTCTTGTCGCGCAGCCTGACCACGCTGGCCCCGGCGTTAATGATCGTCTGATTATGCGTCAGGCGGGACCAGGGGCCCAGATGGATCACGCCGTCGGTCTCGCTGTAAGTGAGTTCGTCCGTCTCGACTTTCATGGGAGTGGACTGGGGCGTATTGCCGATCAGATTGACAATCACGTTATGTTCCAGGTGAAGCGCATGCGTCTGCGGATCGTAAGAAGCTCCGACGCAGGCGCCGCTGCCGCCGTCGAAGGTGAACGTCACCGGTTTATCGGTAACGGCCTGGCCGGTCTGGCTGTCGAAGTTGATGCCGGCCGCTCCGATAGAGGTCAACGTGTGCGGCGGCTCGCCCTCCACCGGAACATCCAGAGTGATGGTAGCGTCGCCGGGCGCATACAGCTTGTGAGTGTCGATGAAGAACTGGGCGCTGGGGCTGCGCACGCGATTGTAATGCTTGCCGTCCTTCATGAAGATCCCCAATTCGAGGTCTTCCAGATCGGCCTTGTTGTTGTCGCTCGAAAGCCGGTATTTTTTCGCCACCATCTTATAGGAAGGCTGGCCGTTGGCGCTTTGCCCCCATTCCCAATTCCACGCATCTGCCTTGGTATCGAGCGGAACCACGGCGGGGGTGGGGCGCTGGTGAGCGCGCTGCTCCTTCCGCTTCACGCGGTAGGTCCAGAAAACAGCGGCTGCTATGGCGAAGAAGGCCACCAGCAATAGCCAACGAAGGCTTCGCATGGAGTCGAATACCAGTTTACCAGGGCGCGATGGAAACCGCTTGCTCACGCGCGCGGGTCTGTAATAGCGGACGCGAGGGCCTCGATGTCGGATTCATCGTTATAGAAATGCGGCGACACGCGCAAATTGCCATGCCGGGCGGCCACGATAATCCTCTGTTCGGCCAGCTTCTTCACCAGCCCGGAAGCGTCCCGATCCGGCCAGTGCCCCGCCACAATGTTCGAGCCCTCGTGTTGAATCGTTGCGCCCGCCGCACGCAGGCGTTCGGCAGTCTGGCCCGCCAGCGCCAGCACACGCTCTTCGATCGCTGCCGGCCCGATCTCGAGAATCATGCGTACCGATTCGCCCATGCCATAGAGGGAAGGGAAGTTGAGCATGCCGCCCTCGTAGCGCTCGGCGCCCTCGGGCAATTCGGGCGCGCCGTGGTGCAGTTCGTCGACCGACCGCCATCCGCGATCGCTGCGCCACCCGATCACCGCCGGCGGCAGCGTCTTGCGCAGAGCGGGCGAGATATAAAAGAACGTCGCGCCGTTCGGGCACAGCAGCCACTTGTAGCCATCGACGGCGAAGAGATCCGGCTTCACCGCGTGTACGTCGAAGCGGAGCGCGCCCAGGCTTTGCGTCCCGTCCACATAGAGCAGCGCCCCGGCCTCATGCGCCAGCAGGGACATGCGCCGCAGATCGGGACGATAGCCGCTCGTATAACTTACCGTGCTGAGCAGAACGGCGCGGGTGCGCTCCGGAAGCGCCGCGATATGGTCGACTTCGACCAGTTCCACGCCGCGGCTGCCCAGCCAGTTCGCATAGTAATACTGGTTGGGAAACTCGTTCGCAAGGGTCACGATGCGATCGCCCGGATGCCAGTCGATGCCGCCGAGAAACAGCGATAGCGCCGCGCCCGCCGTGGAAACGAACGCAATGTCGTCGGCATGGCAGTTGATCAGCTGCGCCAGCAATCCGCGAATCTCCTGGGCATCGTCGAACCACTGGAGGAAGTCCTGGCAGGCCAGTTCGTCCCGATGCGCGAAGTGGCGCGCGACGGCCGCCTGGGACCGCAACGGCACCTGCCCGAAGGTGGCTGTGTTGAGATAAGTCCACCGTTCGAGCGCGGGAAACTCCGTCCGGATCTCGGCCCAGTTCACAAAGCCTTCTTGAGTTCCACAACAGCTTCGTCTATGGCAACGTCGCGCGATTCGCGGGTCTTCCGGTTATACAGTTCCACCAGGCCCTGTGCGAGCTTCTTGCCAATGGTGATGCGGTACGGGATACCGATCAGATCCGCATCCTTGAACTTCACGCCAGGGCGCTCGTCGCGATCGTCGTAAAGCGCGTCGAGGCCCTGCGCTGCGCATTCGGCCATGATCTTCTCGGCAGCCTCACGAAGCGCGGCGTCCGCGTTATTTACCGGCGTCACGATCACGGTAAAGGGCGCGATGGATGCAGGCAGGCACATGCCA
This sequence comes from Bryobacteraceae bacterium, assembly GCA_050015835.1. GTDB lineage: Bacteria > Acidobacteriota > Terriglobia > Bryobacterales > Bryobacteraceae > BOG-234. The sequence goes on from JBEKAQ010000016.1 coordinate 27,915, forward strand.
TTCGCATCGTTGCTCTGTTCGATGGCCGAACACAGAATGCGCTCGATGCCGATTCCGTACGATCCCATGATGGGCGTGATTTCAGAGCCGTTGGCGGCCAGCACGCGCAGCCCCATCGACTCCGAATATTTGTAGCCGAGCTTGAAAATGTGCCCGGCTTCAATGGTCTTGTACAGCTTCAGCGGCGCTCCGCAGACGGTGCATGGGTCGCCGTCGCTCACCTGCCTGAGATCGGCAAATTGCGGCTTGAAATCCCGGCCCGGCGTTACATTGCGCAGGTGGTAATCGTTCTTATTCGCGCCCGCGATCATGTTACGGCGGGATTCGAGCGCGTCGTCGGCGAGGATTCGCATGTTCTTCACACCGATGGGCCCGAGCGAACCGGGATCGGCGCCGAACCATTCGATTATCTCGGCCGGATACGCCGCCCGAATTTCCGTCGCATTCATGACCGTGGCGAACTTCGTCTCGCTCATCTGATGATCGCCGCGCAGCAGCGCCAGGACGGGCTTGCCATCGGCCACCATCACCAGGCTCTTCATCTGCGACGCCTGCGGCAGCCCGGTGAACTCCGCGACCTCCGCGATGGTCTTGCGATTCGGCGTGTGGAATTCCTCGGGCGGATTTTCACGATCGGGATCGTTCAGGGCAAGTGGGGCCGGATGTCCCACTGCTTTCTCAAGATTGGCCGCGTAATGGCATGCGGGACAAACCACGATGAAGTCCTCGCCGGCTTCCGACGGCACCATAAACTCGCGCGACTGGCTGCCGCCCATGGCGCCCGAATGCGCCTCCACCGGAATCGCCGTCAGGCCGCAGCGCGCGAAGATTTTCACGTAGGCGTCGTGATGTTTGCGGAACGACACGTCAAGCCCTTCGGCATCGATATCGAACGAGTACGAATCCTTCATGATGAACTGGCGCACGCGCAGGAGCCCGGATTTGGGGCGCGGTTCGTCGCGGAATTTGGTCTGGATCTGATACCAGATCTGGGGCAATTGCTTGTAGCTGCGCAGTTCGCCGCGGGCGATGGAGGTCATCACTTCTTCGTGCGTCATGCCGAGGCAGAGGTCGCGGCCGAAGCGGTCCTTGAGGCGGAACATGTTGTCGCCCATCACGTCCCAGCGGCCGGATTCCTGCCAGATCTCAGCCGGGTTCAGGGCCGGAAGCAGCATCTCCTGCGCGCCGATGGCGTCCATCTCTTCGCGCACGATCTGCTGAATTTTCAGCAGGGACCGCTGCGCGAGATAGAGGTAACTATAGATGCCGGCGGCGAGTTGGCGGACGTAGCCCGCGCGCAGGAGGAGGCGATGGCTGGCGACCTCCGCATCGACGGGGTCTTCTCGCAACGTGGGGATGAAGAGCTTGCTCCAGAGCATAGTTTTATCGGGGAGTTTTCAGTTTAGCAGTGAGCCGGAATGGCCGGCCCGCTATCGAACCGGCGGATTCGCGATGAAAACGGGAGCCGATTTGCCATCCGCTCCTGCTGTCTGCCCCAGCGGGTTTTCCGCAAATCACTTCACGATGTCGGGCATCCCCTGCTCAAACTCAAAGTCGTGCTGAATACCGCCCGGTATCACCGCATAACAGCCGCGCGTTGCCTCTATCCATTCACCGTCGATAAGCAGGCTGACCACCCCGCCGGCACGTAGAAGATGTGATCCTCCGGCTGGGCGTGAGGGCCTGGACCGCGCGTTCGCGGCTCAAGCCACCACTCGGAGATAGAGTAAACAGTCCGTCTCTTCCCCGTCCGCGAGGAAGATCGCCTGCATTCGGCCCATCTCGCACCTGCGCACCTGAGTGGGTCGGACTACCAGGGGCTTTCTGACCGAACGTTCCGCCGTACTCATACTCACGTGCCCTTTTATCGAATCGGTGGCAGCGCACTCGAAACCGGAGCCGGTTTGCCATCCACCGTCCCGGGCTCCATCAACTCCACGCGCGATCCATCCGCATCGTAGATATTGACTTGCCGCTTCCGGTTCACGCCCACCTTCATTTCATCCATCCGGAACTCCTTCGAACCCGGCCGAGCCTTAAGGATCGCCGCGGCCTTCGCGCAATCCGCCACTTCCAGGGCGACGTGATTCCTGGTGCCGTACTTCTCCGGTTCGGGAACCGCGCCATGCAGCATGAGCTCGATATAGTCCGTGCCGTCGGGGACTTTCAAATTGATCCAGCTCAACGGCTGCACCGCATCGCCGCCGCCGCGCCAGGTCTCCTCGAATCCGAGTATTCCGCGATAGAAGTTCATCGCCGCCTCGACGGAACCGGCCAGCACACCGACGTGACGTATGTGATCCGAAATCCGCGTGCCGGGCATGAACCGGCCTTTCTCGCGCGCGGTCCAGCTATCCGGCTGATACTCGACAATCTCCACCAGGTTGCCGTCAGGATCGGTGATGTTGTAATTCTTATTGCCGGTGCGGCCCTTACCCACCTGAGCCGGAACCTTAACGGCCCGCGCGCCCAGGTAATCGCGCATCGCCTCCGCGTTCTCCGTATAGAAAGAGATATGGCTGAGCATCATGGCGCCGCGCGGTTTATCCGTCGAGAGCTCGATGTATTGCGTGTCGTTGATCTTGATGAATGCCATCTGCACATCGTCGGTGCCGATGCGCTTGAGATCGAAGCATTCCTGATAGCCGAGAAAATCGGTCCAGAAGGCGCGCGCCTTCGCAAGGTCGGAAACATAGAACGCGATGTGAGCGACTCCGAGAATTTTCGGGCGCGCGGGCACGTCGGCGGCGTCCATCGGCGGCAGCAACAGGCCGGTGAGGCACAGCGCGAGCGGAAGCAGATTTCTCATTGGCTACTGCAGCGCAACCGTGGCGTTACCGGCGGGTCCCGTATAGACCAGCTCGACCGAACGGATGCTCTTTTCCTTCCCCCGGAACTCGAAGAACATCAGTCCCGCCACCGGAAGCGTGCGGTCACCTTCCGGCAGCGCGGCCCGCTGCACGCTTTGTTGCATGGCTCGCTCCAGCGGGAACGGCATATGAACCGGCGGCGGAGGGCCGTCGGCCGCGGAGGGATTGCCCCCCAGGCTGGTCTTGTTCTTTGATTCGGGGGGAGTGGGGGGAACCCACGAGGGGTCTTTCAGGGAATGGAAGATGGTGGCGTACGGCTGCGCGGGATACAACTGCTTCCTGCCGTTGATGCGCAGCGAAAAATCTTCGATGGATAGCTTGAGGTGCGCCCCCGACTGCCCGAAAAGCCCCACTTCCACGGCCACGTAGTCTTCCGACGTAAGCGCGGATTCGGCCGTCGCCACCGAGTGTCCGGTGAACTCGGCTGCAATGGTATATGCGCCTGCCTTGACCTGTGTCTGATAATCGCTGGGATTCGCTCGCGGAGCCAGCCCCTTGGCTTCGCCCGGCCGTACATCGTTGTTCTGGCCATAGAGCGCCGCCGTCAGGACGACCGTGATCGCCACACCTGTTCTCGCTCGAAGATAAGACCGCATACCATTGCAAATCTAACATAACCGGTACCGTGCCGGCGTGCTCCAGGCCGTTTTGGCCCGCCCTCTCCGCTCCCCCCGGCCAGGGAAATATCTTACGGTCAATCGTTCGATAGAGCACCTGAAACAAGCGGCTTCGATGGGAGAATGAACGCTTCAACGCCATGTTGCGCATTGACCAGATCTGGGACAAACGGTACCGCACGTCCGTGCTGCTGCTGAGTGGTGCGATGATCCTCACCCTGGCAGTAGTGGACTGGTGGACAAAATCTTACATTTCTCTGGGTTTTCTGTATCTGTTTCCGATTATGCTGTCCGCGGGAATTCTGCCCCGTTGGGCCCTGGTCCTGCTGGGTATTGTCTGTGCCGGATTGAGCGAATTATTCAGTTCGCTCAATCCTGAAGGCGGCTACATTCGCCTGGCTTTCGAGGCGCTGGCGCTGGCGGGCTCCGGACTGGTGGTGGCGGAGATGAGCCGCAACCGGCGCCTGACCCTCGAAGCGCAGGAGAGTTTGCGCATTCTGGTCGAGACCAGTCCCGCCGCCATCGTGACGATCGACGACCGCGGCTTCATCGAACTGGCCAATCGCGCGGCCACGGAGCTCATGGCTCCGCGCGACGGCCATCTGATCGGCCATCCTATCGCGGCCTATCTGCCCGAACTGCATCACGCGCTGCGGCGCGAGGAGGGTCCGCAGTTCCGCACCTCGATGCAATGCCGGGGCCATCGCGACCATGGCGAGAACTTCACCGCGGACGTATGGTTCTCCACCTATGTGAGCGGTTCGCGCCCCAGGCTCGCGGCTATTATCGCGGACGTAAGCGATGACGCGCAAACGGGATCGAGCCCGGTGGGCTTCGACGATGGGGACCTTACTCCCTTAACCGATCGCGAGACCGAAGTTCTTCGCTATGTGGTGCAGGGCTTAGCTAATAAGGAGATTGCGGGCGCTATGGAAATCTCCGAAAGTACTGTTAAGAACACACTACAACAACTGTTCGGCAGAACGGGTGTGCGAACGCGCAGCCAGCTGGTCCGGGTAGCGCTGGAGCGCTATCGAAATCTGTTATAGCCCTCATTGGTTTTCTTAGACCACGGGCTTGGCTAATCTTCTAATCTAAAGATTAATCGGTCGATTTTCACGAATGGCAGGCCGTTTGGCTGCCTGGCCAGCGCTCGAGCGCGATCCGCACCAGTTGGCTGCGTGTACGCACTCCGGCTTTTTTGAACAGGCGCTGCACGATCGCTTTAACCGACGATTCCGAAAGATCCATCTGGTCGCCGATTTTGCGGTTGGAGAGGCCACCCATAATTCCCTGCAGCACCTCCTGCTCGCGTTCCTTGAGGCCTTCTCCGTAACTCGTATCCCATTCGAGCGGATAGCGTTCGACCAGAAGCCGGATCACTTTTTGATCGATCCAGATCACGCCGTTCGCCACCATCCGGATGGCATGGACCAGGCGGCTGGCGGCTTCGGATTTCAGGAAGACGCCGGAGGCGCCGAGTTTCAGTGCCATGGCGGAGGTACGGGCGTCCGCATCCGTCGTCATTACAAGAAACCTTCCGGAGAAAACCGAGCCCGCCGCAGCCGACAGGAACTCGTTGCAGGAATCCGCGCCGGCGTCGAAATCGAGCAGCACGACATCGGTGCCCGTCTTCCTCACTAAGTCGAGCGCTTCGCGGCTTGCGGCACATTCGCCGACCAGCTCGAAATCCGGCTCCGAAGCGAGAAGGCGGCTCAGGCTGGTGCGGAGAAGCGCGTTTTGTTCGAGTAGAATCAGGCGAATGCGGTTACTTTTGTCGCGGCGCTGCTCAGGCTCCATGCCTTGCATCTTAAATGTGCGTTACCCGTTCCGCCAAGGCTTCGACCGAAAGATATTCCGTTCTATACCAAAGTCGTTAGGTTGGCTGAAAGAATGCTGCCGCGACGCGGTTAATCTCATGGGTCTGTCTTTCGATTATCGAAAGACAGACGCTTCTGTACTCTCGATAACTCATCTACGCGCTGAAAAGCGGTTAGAGTCGAGTTCAGATGCCAGCAACACAGAGTATCTTCCCAATTCTGATCGCGCTGCTGCTGCCCGCAGCCGGATTCGCGCAGACGACGGCACTTACATGGCAACAGATTAAAGACAAGTTTGCGGCGGCAAACCCAACCCTGAAGGCGGCCCAGCTCTTCATCGACGAGTCGCGCGCCGCCGAGATCACGGCATACCTGCGCCCCAATCCGGACTTCGGTCTGGCGGCGGACGGAACTCAGTTGACCCGCTATGAAGGAGTTTGGCGTCCCTTCGCCGGCACGCAGGTCTCACCCAGCATCAGTTATCTGCACGAACGCCAGAACAAGCGCGAGTTACGGCGCGATCAGGCCAAAGAGTCGACCGCCATCGCGGAATCGAGTTATCTCGACCAGGAGCGCGGCTTGCTGTTTAACCTGCAGGCAGCCTACGTCAACGTCCTGCAGGCGAAGGCATTTCTTCAGAACGCCATCGAAAACCTTGCCTACTGGGACCGGGAACTGGGTATCGACCGGCAGCGCCTGGAAGCGGGAGACCTCGCGCCCATCGACGTGAACCGTCTGGTGTTGCAGCGCACCCAGTTCGAATCCGATTACGAAACGGCAGTCGTGAATCTGCGCACCGCCAAGATCCAGCTGCTGATGCTTTTGAACGAGCGGACGCCCATCGAGCGCTTCGACGTGACCGGCCCCTTCGATTTTGCCGATGAATTGAAGCCTCTCGAAGAGTATCGAAAGATAGCTCTCGATGCCCGTCCGGATCTGAAAGTCGCCATACGAAACGTGGACCTGGCGAAGATCACCTACAAGCTGACCGTAGCCGACGGCTCGACCGACCCGACTTACAGCGTCTGGTGGACGCACAACCCTTCGTTCAATAACCCATACGACCAAAACACGATCGGCGCCAGCGTCGATATCCCGCTGCGTATCTTCGATCGCAATCAGGGCGAAAAGGCGCGCACGCAGGTCGATATCAGCCGCAACGAGAAGTTACGGGACGCCGCCGAGGCGCAGGTTTTCAACGACGTCGACTCCGCGTACTACACGCTGGTCCAGAACATTAATCTTCTCAAGCCGTACAAGACCCAATATCTGGAACTGGCGGCCGATATCCGCAACAAGATGTCTTTCGCTTTTAAGAATGGAGGCGCCTCTTTGCTGGATTTCCTCGATGCGGAGAAAGCTTATCGGGATACAAAGCTGGCTTACGTGAATCTGGTTGCTTCTTACTTAACCGCGGCCGCGCAGATGGACATGGCCACGGGCCGGGAGGTTATACAGTAATGAATCGTTTCTTTATTTTCAAAGCGGTGGTGTGTTTAGGCTTAAGCCTGTTTGCCGTGGGATGCGCGCGCAAGGTCGAGGCCCAGGGAAATGCGGACGCCAGGACGAGCACGGCGCCGGTCCCCACCACCGTGGTGTCCGATATGGACCCGAACAATTTCCGGGTGGATCATCCCGAGCAGTTTCCGCTGGCAACGGCGGGCGAGCACACCGCCGCGCCCGAATTGAATGTAACCGGCGTGGTCAGTCCCGACGTCTCGCGGCAAGTGCCGGTGCCTTCTCTGGCCACGGGACGAATCGTGGAAATCGACGCGCGGCTGGGCGATGAAGTCAAGAAGGGCCAGCTTCTGTTCAAGGTCAGAAGCCCGGACATAGCGGGTGCGTTTTCCAATTACCGCCAGGCCGTCAAGAACGAAGAATTGACGCGGCTGCAGCTGATCCGCGCCAATACGCTGTTTGAAAACGGAGCCTATCCGAAGAGCGCGCAGGAGATTGCCCAGAATGCCGAAGACGACAACGTTGTCGTTCTCGAGACCGCGAAGGAACAACTGGGACTGCTGGGAGTCGACCCGGAACATCCCACGGGCGTCGTCGGCGTATTTGCCCCGGTATCCGGCACCATCACGGATCAGGAAATCACCGACCAGGCGGCCGTGCAGTCTTATGCGGCGCCGGCGCCATTCACGATCTCAGACCTGTCGAAGGTCTGGGTGGTCTGCGATGTGTGGGAGAACAACATGGCGCAGGTGCACATCGGCGAGTATGCGGACATCCATCTGGTGGCTTATCCGGATCGGGTCCTGAAAGGGAAAATCAGCAATATCCTGCCCATTGTGGATCCCAACATTCGCACCGCCAAGGTCCGCCTCGAGGTGGATAATCCGGGCCTGATGAGGATCGGCATGTTTGTCACGGCGACATTCCACGGCCTGACGACCGAACAGCATGCGACCGTGCCGGCTACCGCGATTCTGCACCTGCACGACCGCGAGTGGGTCTATACGCCGCTCGGCAACGGCAACTTCAAGCGACTGGAGGTCACCGCCGGGAACATGCTTCCCGGCAACCTCCAGGAAGTCGTCAGCGGGGTCAAGCCGGGCGATCGGTTTGTATTGAACGCACTGGTATTCCAGAACACGGTGGAACAGTAGATGATCGCGAAGATTGTCGATTTCGCTCTGAATAACCGCTTTCTTGTAGTGGTGGGAGCGCTCCTGTTGCTGGTCTGGGGCGGGATTTCCTTCCATCAGCTGCCCGTCGAAGCATATCCGGACGTGGCCGACAACTACGTGGAGATCGTCACCCAGTGGCCGGGAATCTCCGCCGAACAAATGGAGCAGCAAATCACCATCCCGCTCGAGATCGTGATGAACGGCATGCCGCATGTAACTCACCTGCGGTCGTTTTCATTGTTCGGCCTGTCCGACATCAAGATCATTTTCGACGACGACGAACTGAATGCCTGGGACCGCGAGCGGGCGCTCGAGCGGCTTTCCTATGTGAGTCTCCCGCCCGCCGCGGTTGCCGCCGGCGTGGCCCCGCAAATACAAACCGACTGGAGCCCCGCCGGTCAGATCTATTTCTTCACGCTGCACAGCACCAATCCGGCGTATGACGTGATGGAGCTCAAGTCGCTTGAAGACTGGGTGATCGAGACGAACTTCAAGGCCGTTCCCAACAACGTCGATGTGGCCAGTTTCGGCGGCCCCACGCGGGAATACCAGGTTCGCGTCGATCCGGAAAAGCTCATCTCCTACGGGCTCAGCATCAGCCAGGTGGAGCAGCAGCTTTCGAACAACAACGCCAATTCCGGCGGAAGCTTTGTCGAAGCCGGCCTGCAGCAGATCAACATCCAGGAAGTGGGCCTGGTGAAGAATGTGCAGGACATCCAGAACACGGTAATCATGGCGAAAAACGGAACTCCCATCCGCGTGAAAGACATCGCCGTCGTTTCACAGGGTCCGAAGATCCGCCTGGGCCAATTCGCCAAGGCCATCCGGCACGAAGATGGAAAGCTCATCGATAACGACGACGTGGTGTCGGGGATTGCGCTCCTGCGCAAGGGGGCCGACGCCGACCTGGCGCTGCAGGGAATTCACAAAAAGGTGCAGGAGCTGAACGACACCATTCTTCCCGCGGGTGTGAAGGTGGTTCCGCTTATAGATCGCAGCGATCTGGTGAAGTACACCACCGATACCGTGCTGCACAATCTGAGAGAAGGCATCATCCTGGTGGTGCTGATTCTCTTCCTGTTCCTCGGGAATATCCGCGGCGCGATCATCGTGGCGATCACCATCCCGTTTTCGCTCCTGTTCGCGGCGTCCTGTCTGAACCTGAAGGGCATTCCGGCGAACCTGCTGTCGCTGGGTGCGCTCGATTTCGGCATGGTCGTCGACGGCGCGGTAGTCATGGTGGAGAACATCGTGCGCCACCTGGGCCGCGGCAATCAGGACGGCAAGTCTCCCAGGCAGCAGATCTTCGAAGCCGCCCATGAAGTTCAGCGGCCGGTATTCTATGCCATCGCCATCATTATTACCGCGTACCTGCCCATCTTCACCCTGCAGCGCGTGGAAGGGCGCTTGTTCAAGCCCATGGCCTGGACCGTGGCGTTCGCTCTGCTGGGCGCGATCATTTTTTCCATCGTAATCGTGCCCGCGCTGGCAAGTCTTTTCTATCCTCGCGGGACTAAAGAGTGGCACAACCCGGTGATGATGTGGCTCACCAGGCTATACCGGCGGGCGTTGCGAGTGGCCGTGCGCGCGCGTTACGTGACGGTGGGTATCGGGGTGATCAGCTTCTGTTTTGTGATCTACCTGACCGTCGGCGGCGTGATCGGCTCCGAATTCCTTCCGCACCTCGATGAAGGCGCGCTGTGGGTACGTGGCACCCTCGCTCCCAGCACCGGACCCACCGAGGGAATCCGGCTCATGAATCAGGCCCGGCTCATCCTTTGTTCGTTTCCCGAAGTGACGCAATGCTCCAGCCAAACGGGCCGCCCGGACGACGGCACCGACACCACGAGTTTTTTCAACACCGAATACTTCGCCGATCTTAAGCCCAAGGAACAGTGGCGGCCCGCCTTTCACCAGAACAAGGACGAGGTCATCGCGGCCATGGATCGCGAGTTGGAGAAGCTGCCCGGAGTGGTCTGGGGCTTCTCCCAACCGATCGCCGACAACATGGAAGAAGCGGTCAGCGGCGTCAAGGGACAGCTTGCCACCAAGGTCTACGGCGACGACTTACACGTTCTCGAGGACAAAGCCGAAGAGGTTGTCAATGTCATGCGCAAGATCAACGGGATCGAAGATCTCGGAGTTTTCCGGGTGCTCGGTCAACCCAACGACAACTTCATCGTGGATCGTCAGGCCGCCTCGCGCTATCAGATCAATGTCGCGGACGTGCAGGATGCCATCGCCACCGCCGCCGGAGGCAACGCACTCACCCAGGTCCTGCAGGGCGAGCAACGCTACGACCTGGTAATGCGTTACCTGCCGCGGTTCCGCAACACTAAGGAGGCCATCGCCAACATCCGTCTGCTGGCCCCCAGCGGAGAACGGGTCTCGCTCGCGCAGCTTTGCAAAGTGGAAGAGAGGGATGGCGGCTCCGAAATTTACCGGGAAGGCAACCAGCGCTATGTCGCCATCAAGTACAGCGTACGCGGCCGCGATCTGGGCGGCGCGGTCGGGGAAGCGCTCAGCAAGGTTACCGCCGCGGTGAAACTGCCGCGCGGCTACCACATCGATTGGGAAGGCGAGTACGAAAGCGAAAAGCGCGCCGAAGCGCGGCTGCAGATCATCGTGCCCTTAACCGTCCTGCTGATCCTCATCATTCTTTACACGATGTTCCGCTCCTTCAAATGGGCGCTGCTGATTCTCGTCAACGTCATGCTCGCCCGCATCGGCGGTCTGGTGGCGCTCGTCGTTACGCATACCAATTTCAGCGTGTCCTCGGGCGTCGGAATGCTCGCCCTGTTCGGCGTCTCCGTGCAGACCGGCGTCATCATGCTCGAGTACATCAACCAGCTGCGCGCCCGCGGCCACACCGTTGAGGACTCGGCCGTCGAAGGAGCCGTGCTCAGACTCCGCCCCATCATGATGACCATGCTGGTGGCCACGCTCGGCTTGCTCCCGGCCGCCGTTTCTCATGGAATCGGTTCGGATTCCCAGCGCCCGTTCGCCATCGTGATTGTCGGCGGCCTGCTCTCCGATCTGGTCATGAGCATCTTCCTGCTGCCGACTTTGTATGTCTGGATGGCCGGCAAGAACGACGTATTGCCCCAGCCGGAGACGGAATTCGATGAGGTGGTCTAGCATGCTGCTGAAAAAGAGCCCTTCGCTACCGCTTGCTGACGCGCGCGGCTCGGTAGATGCTTCGGAATCGGCACGCGCCTTTCTGAGCCGCGACTGTAAAGGAGCGGTAAGAAGCCTTTTTCGGCACCCTGCCAGGGCACTTGCGCCGCTCGTTTTGTGCGTAGCCTGTCTGCTGCTCGGCGATGAAGTGGCGCCGCAGAAGGTAGAGGTCGTCAAAACGGAAAAGGCGGACTTACCCGCCAACGGTACGCTGCGTCTTCGGCACTCGACCGGCGATCTCACCATAGAGAGCTGGGACCAGCCCGGCGTCGAGATCACAACCACGAAGTCCAGCAAACAAGCTTACCTTCCCGCCGATCGCCAGAAGGCCACGAAGGAGCTCGACCGCGTGCGCATTTCGACGAAGCGCGATGGCGATGAGCTGGTCGTTACCACGGAGTACCCGCGCCACCTGGCGTTCCCGTGGGTCACGCCGCTCCAAACCGTCGCCAATTTCGACCTTGTCTACCTCATCAAGGTTCCCCGCAACTCGAAGATCGTCGTCACGCACGACGACGGCAACGTCTATATCGACGATGTGGCGGGCAATATCCAGGCGTCGGCGCGTCAGGGCGCAATCGTGCTGCGGCTCGTAACCGAAGCGACTCCCGTCATCGACGCCAAAAGCGACTGGGGCAGCGTCAACTCCGATTTTGCGGGCAAGGAAACCCGGCGCCCCTTTCCGTTCGGTCACAAGTTCGTCGAGAGCGCCGCAGCTGCCCAGAATCTCCATTTGAGGATCGGCTATGGGGACATCGTCATTTTGAAAGCGCACGAGCCGAAGGCGCCTCCTCCGCTGCCGGCACTCGCGGGAGGTTCCAAGTAATGACTCGTGCGGACGTACATGCGCGCATCCTGCGGACCGGCGTGATTCCAGCCATCCGAACGGCTTCCGCCGATGATGCGCTTTTTGCCGCGGATGCCGTCCATCATGGGGGCATCCACGTGGTGGAACTGACGATGACGGTTCCTGGGGCGCACGAGGTGCTCATTGAACTGCGCCGCACCCACCCGAAGCTGATGGTCGGCGCGGGTACGGTTCTGGATGTCGAAACCGCGCGCAGCTGCGTAGACGCCGGCGCCGCCTTTCTGAGTAGCCCGGGACTGGAGCCGTCGGTCCTCAATTTCGCCGCCGAGAGCAATGTCGCGGTTATTCCCGGCGCGCTGACGCCCTCCGAAGTGATGATGGCCCTGAAGGCCGGAGCCGATTTCATCAAGGTTTTCCCCTGTGCCGCGGTAGGCGGCCCCAGCTACATCAGGGCCCTCAAGGCGCCGTTTCCGAACGCGCCGCTGATGGCTTCCGGTGGCGTGAATCAGGTGACGGCGAAGGACTATCTGAGCGCCGGCGCGGTGGTTCTCGGCATCCGCGGGGAACTGATCCCGCACCAGGCGATCGAGCGCCGCAATGCAGAGTGGATTCACGAACTGGCCAGCCGCTTTCTCAACATCGTTAAGCAAACCCGCGCCGGCCGGGAAAGCTGAAGCAGCCGGACCCATCAGATTTTTTTGTTGATCCGATTCGAATATTCGTACCGGTCATGACGGGGCACTAATGCCTTTCTTATGCGTCCGCTCCTATACTCGAAGGCACGATGGCCGTTTCACTGCGCCTGCCACCGCTCGAACGAATCTGGGAGGATCGCCACCGTACCTTCGTCCAGAGCGTCAGCGCCGCGATAGTTTTGGCAATCGCCCTGACGGACTGGTGGACGAAACCGTATATTTCGCTCGGATTTCTCTACCTGTTTCCCATCATGCTGGCTGCAGGGTTTCTTCCCCGATGGGCGGTAGCTCTGTCGGGCCTCGGTTGCGCCATCCTCGCCGAACTCTTCGGTTCGCTCGACCCGTCCTATACGCGGCTGTCCCTTGAGACGCTCGCTCTGACGGGCTGCGGCCTGTTCGTCGCGGAATTGCTTCGCAACCGCCGCATGACACTCGATTCGCAAAACAGATTTCGCGCCTTGGTCGAGACCAGTCCCGCCGCCATTGTCACGATGGATGAAAACGGGTTTATCGAATTGGCCAACCGGGCGGCTACGGAACTGTTAGCGCCTCGCAACGGAGAACTGGTCGGCACTCCGATTGCCGCGTTCCTCCCCGAACTGCACCGTGCCCTGCGGCTCGAACAGGCCCCGCGTTTCAGGGCGTCTCTGCAATGCGAGGGCCGCCGCGGCGATGAAGAACCATTCTCCGCCGGCATCTGGTTCTCCATTTATAAGGAAGGCGCGGCTAGGAAACTGGCCGCCATCGTGACGGATATGGCGGAAGAAGTTTCTCATGCCGCAGCCGTTGCCACCCCCGCAGCGCCCCCCTTTGAACACGACGGAACCGCGCTGACCGGCCGGGAAATGAACGTGCTTCGCCTGCTGGTTCGAGGACTTGCGAACAAGGAGATTGCGGCGCGGCTCGCAGTCTCGGAAAGCGCCGTCAAGAATACCCTGCAACAGCTGTTCTCCAAAACGAATGTCCGCACCCGCGCGCAGTTGATTCGCATCGCCTTCGAACAATATGGGGGCGACCTGACTCCCGAAATACCCGCTACGCGCTCCGTCGCGGCATTCGAGTCCGGCAGCGTCGCGCACGCCTGATTACGCCGCCCATCGGCGACACGTACGAATTTCCTGATATCATACGTGTGTATCGAAGCTCGCGCTGAGCGTTGACGATCGTGTTGTGTCTCGCGCCCGGCAATACGCGAGGACGCGGGGCGTCTCGATCTCGAAGATGGTCGAGGCGTACCTCGACGCGGTCGCCGCACCGCCCTCCCCGCGACCGGCGAACCGCCGCTTCTGCGCTCCCTGCGAGGATCTCTTAAGGATTCTCCTCGACACCAATGTAGTTCTGGACGTTCTGCTGGCTCGTCAACCTTACTCTAAAGCGAGCGCAGCGGTCTGGGCGGCGATCGAGACCGGCCAAGCGGCCACGCTGGCGGTTACTTCGGCTTCCGAAAGAACGCGCGCCGCGCTTCGGGGCTTGAGCGAATCGGGATCGGAGAGCGCCCAAACCAGCGAATGAGTGTCGGTCAGTACTCTTACCGGCGTCGATCCGGCGATCTGCCTCTTCGTCGTTCACGGGCGCCCACCATGCATCGCCCGGTGGAACGAGAGGTTCTTCGCGGGCCACACCGAGGGGCAACCCTCCGCTTGCGGCACGGACCAGTTCCGCGACCGGCTTACCATGCCTCGCGATCGTCACCGTCTCCCCCTGCTCGACTAATTCGAGGAGCCGCGACAATTGGGTTTTCGCCTCGTGGACGTTCACCTGCACAAGCCAGTCTTAGTTCATAATATTAGCCAGGTCAATTGCTTCTCCCAGTGCTATACTCATAGGTTCGATTGTCGATGTTACGGCTGGCCCCGGCTAGCCGCCCCACATTCGGTTTTCGCAATAACGCAACCCACGCCTCAGAATCATCTGGATCCCAAGTGGTTTTGAAACGGACTTGCGCAAAAGGAGCAGGAAGTTGAGACTTGAGACGACTATTGCCGCACAGCCTCGCGCCAGCCGCGGCAAAAACGAAGCGCGGCGCACCAGAATGGCGGGAATGATCCCGGCGGTGGTTTACGGAGCGTTCAAAGATCCCGTTTCCGTCAGCGTCAATCCCAAAGACGTTACGCGGATTCTCCGCAGCAAAACCGGCCACAATTCCATCTTCGATGTGGATATCGCGGGCGTCGAGAAGACCCCTGTCATCGTGGCCGATGAGCAGTACGATCCCATCAAGGGTAATCTGCTGCACATCGATCTGCGGCGCATCGACCTTACGCGCAAGCTGCGCCTCGCCATCCCCGTGCACGTGACCGGCGAAGCCAAGGGCGTCAAGCAGCAGGGCGGCGTGCTCGACGTGGTCACGAAGTCCATCGAAATCGAATGCATCCCGGACGACATCCCGGACCAGTTCGATATCGACGTGACGGAGCTGATGATCGGCAACGCCATCCGCGTCTCCGGGCTTCCGGTGAAGCAAGGCATCCGCATTCTCACCGCCGGCGACGCCGTCATCGCGCACGTGGTCGGCATCAAGGAAGAGGTTGCCGCCGAACCGGCTGCTGCCGCCGCTGTGGTGGCCGAGCCCGAAGTCGCCGTCAAGAAGGGCAAGAAGGAAGAAGAAGCGCCCGCGCCCGCGGCGGCCGAGAAGGGCAAGAAGAAATAACCGGGAATGTTCTTGGTGGCCGGCCTCGGCAATCCCGGCGAGCGGTATGCCGCGACGCCCCATAATCTGGGCTTTCTCGTGGTGGAACGGCTCGCCGCCCGTCATGCCATTCGCGTGACGCGGAAAGATTGCCAGGCTCTGGTGGGCCAGGGAACCATCGGTGGTAAACCAGTGCTGCTAGCCAAACCACAGACTTTTATGAATCTCAGCGGCGTGGCCGTCCGGCCGCTCATGGCGAAGTATGAGGTTGCGCCTTCCGAACTGATTCTGGTCTATGACGAGCTCGATCTTCCCTGGGGCTCGCTGCGGATTCGCCCCAAAGGCTCCGCCGCCGGACACAACGGCGCGCAGGATGTGATCGATAAGATTGGCACGCAGGAATTTCCACGAGTTCGGCTGGGAGTGCATCCCGGCCATCCGCTCTCCGGTAGCGGAGACGCCGGAGCGGATTATTTGTTGTCGCGATTTTCGCGGCAGCAGAGCGAAACACTGGACGAGTTCATCGACCTCGCGGCCGATGCGACGGAATCCATAATTGCCGAGGGCGCCCAATTGTCCATGACCCGGTTTAACCGTCGCGCCCAGAGCTCAACCACAGAGGAATGATGAGAATCTACGAGAATCTGTTCATCGTAAGACCCGATGCAACGGAAGAAGAGATCGACCAGCTCATCGAACTCATGTCCAAACATGTCGCCACAGCTGGTGGCAAGGTGGATAAAGTCGATAAGTGGGGAAAACGCAGGCTTGCCTATCGCGTCGAAAAATATCGCGAAGGCAGTTACGTGCTGTTTCAGTTTACGGCGGGCCCGGAAACCGTTAAGGAATTCGAGCGCCGTCTGCGCGTGCAGGATTCGGTGATCAAATTCATCACCGTGCGCATCGACGAAACTCTGAAGCGCGTCGAGAAGCGGAAGAAGGAGCGCGAGAAGCGGGCCCACCGGCGTCCCCAGGCGGCCGCGCCCCAGCCCTCCCTCGCACAGCAGATGCTGGGCGGCGGAGCCGAAGCGGCGCACGTGGCTCCCGGCCCGCCCATTCCCGCGGCGGCTCCGGCCCATCCCGCGCCCGCGCAACCCTTGCCCGCCGGCACTGCGCCCGGCAAGCCCACGGAATAAGGAGATCTTACAATGGCTGAACAAAAAGGTGGAAGGCCTATCGCCGCATCGCAGCGGCCCACGGGCGGCGACAAGGCTGCCGCGGTCGGCAAGAAACAATATTTCCGGCGTAAGAAAGTATGCCGTTTCTGCGTCGAGAAAATCGACGACATCAACTATAAAGACATCAAGATGCTGCAGGCCTTTATTGCCGAGCGCGGCAAGATCGTTCCCCGCCGCATCTCGGGCGTCTGCGCGCCGCACCAGCGCCGACTGACCGATTCGATCCTCAAGGCCCGCAATATCGCGCTGCTGCCCTTCGCAGCCTCTGTATAAAGTGACGCCGTAAGGAGAACACTCACATGGAAGTTATTCTTCGGGAAGACATCGATAAACTCGGAGCTCGCGGCGAAGTGGTCAAGGTCGCCGCCGGCTATGCGCGCAATTTCCTGCTGCCCAGGCGTCTCGCCGTTGCTGCCACCGATTCCAACAGGAAGATCGTCGAGCAGGAACGCCAGGCGCATCTGCGTAAGGAAGTGAAGCTGGCCGGCGAGGCGCAGGATCTGGCCAAGCTCGTCGGCGCGCTTACCGTCAACATCGCCCGCAAGGCCGGTGAGAACGATCAGCTCTTCGGATCGGTTACGGCGAACGACGTGGCCGATGCGCTGGCGCAACAGAATTACACGATCGACCGCCGCAAGATCCAGCTCGACGAGCCGATCCGTACGCTCGGCGAGCACAAGGTCGCAATCCGGCTGCACCGTGAAGTGACCGCCGAAGTCACGGTCAACGTGACCAGGGAAGAATAAATCCGTGCCGTTCGATCTCTCCGGCCAGACAGCCATCGTAACCGGCGGCGCCGCGGGCATCGGCGAGGCGATCTGTAAGCGTCTCGCCGAGGCCGGCGCCACCGTAGCCGTGGCCGATCTCGATAAGAAGGCGGCCGACCAGACCGCCGCATCCCTGCCCAACAACGCTTTCCGGGTTCACATGGACGTTTCAAACTCCGCTTCCGTGAATGCTGCGGTGGAAGAGGTTCTGAAACGCACCGGCCGCATTCACATCGTCGTCAATAATGCCGGCATCGCGGGAAAATCGGCCCCCATCACCGAGTATTCGGACGAAGAATTCGCGCGCGTGATGGCCATCAACGTCAACGGCGTGTTCTATGTTTGCCGCGCCGTGATCCCTCATATGCGCGAACACAAATACGGGCGCATCGTGAATATTGCCTCGATAGCGGGCAAGGAAGGCAACCCCAATATGATTGCCTATTCGGGGAGTAAGGCGGCCGTCATCGGCATGACGAAGTCGATCGGCAAGGAACTGGCCACCGAGGGCATCTGCGTCAATGCCATCGCTCCCGCCGTGGTACGCACGAAGATCCTTGAACAGTTGACCGAACAGCAGGTCAAGTATATGACCGATAAAATCCCCATGCGCCGCACCGGCGAACCATGGGAAATTGCGGCCGTAGCCCACTTCCTCGCCAGCCCCGATTGTTCCTTCGTCACCGCCCAGTGTTACGACGCGAGCGGTGGACGCGCCACGTATTAGTGGATAGCTACGCCGGACGATCAACCCCCTCCGACCCATTACAGCGACGACGGGGTCGATCTTACCCTGATCCGCTGGATGCTCCCTCTGACACCCGCGGAGCGCCTCCGGTATTCTGCGGGACCACGTTAACCAGATTCTCGGATCCCCGCGGGCGACCCCGATGTGCTCGGAACTATCGGCAGCAAACTCGGCTATCGCGATCTCATCCCCCACACGATTGAAATGGAAATCGGCGACGGCCTGCGCGTGCACGTGCTCGATCTGGAAACAATCGTCGCGCTGAAGGAGGCTCTCGCCGGCGAAAAGGATCGGGCCGTTCTCCCCTCCTTCGGCGCACCCTCGAAGAAAACGAAACGACAAGCGAAACGCGCTGACGCTTGACGGATATATACTCCATACTTAGGTCTCTCATGAAAACAGCATTCTCCCTCGGGTTATCGGCGCTGACGTTGATCTCGCTCGCGCCCGCGCAGACGCCGCCCGCCGACGGGTTGGTCTCACCCGAGGTCCATGCGGATCGGACTGTCACGTTCCGAGTGCGCGCACCAAAGACATCCGAAGTCACCCTCTACGGCGACTGGATGCCGGTAGGCAAGCCCGAACCCATGACGAAGGACGCCGATGGCATCTGGAGCGTCACCACCGCGCCGCTCGAAGCCAACGGTCATCTCTACTGGTTCAATCTCGATGGCGTCGCCATTGCCGATCCCGTCAATCCCGTGATCAAACTTCGCCAACGCACCTCGGCGAGTCTGGTCGAGGTTCCCGCCGCCTCGCCAGCTCCGTGGGAACTGCGCGACGTACCCCATGGAGCCGTCGTAACCGAATGGCAGAAATCGGCCGTCCTGAACCGGACCGAGCGCATCGTCCTTTACCTCCCGCCCGGATATGAAAAATCGTCGGCGCTCTATCCGGTGCTCTATCTGGTGCACGGCAGCGGAGACACGCCCGATTCCTGGACCAATGCCGGCCACGCCAATCTGATTCTCGACAACCTCATCGCGGACGGCAAAGCGCTACCCATGATTATCGTGATGCCGGCCGGACACGCCGTTCCGTACAGCGCCGGGCGTGGAGGCGGAAACAACAACGATCTCTTCGAGCAATACCTCACGAAAGAAGTGATTCCCGTGGTCGAGGCGAAATATCGGGTCGCACCAGGGGCACGGAATCGAGCGTTGGCCGGCCTTTCCATGGGTGGCGGCCACACCATCAACACGGGCTTCAGCCATCCCGATCTGTTCGCCGCGCTGGGCATCTTCAGCCCCGGCCTGCCTCGCGACTTCGACACGAAATTCAAATCCGTTCTTGCCGACTCCAAAGCGTTCAACGCGAAAGTAACTCTGGTCTGGATCTCCTGCGGCGACATCGATACCACCGTCCAATATCCACGCGTCAAAACCTGGGCGGAGTCGCTCGACAAATCCGGCATCCATGAAAGCTTTCACACGTATTCCGGGGCGCATACCTGGCCGGTGTGGCGCGATAGCCTGGCGGACTTCGCCCCTCTGCTTTTCAAAAACAAGAAATAAGGGATCGACATGAAAACAGTAATCGCGCTTTTTGCAACCGCCATCTTATGCCTGGCGCAGGGCGACCGCGCCGAAGCGCAGAGAAATCCGTTCGCCCGCAATGCGGAGGCTATCGCGGCGGGCCGCACCTTATATAACCAGGCTTGCGTGGCATGCCATGGCGCCGATGCCCGCGGCGATCGGGGCCCGTCCCTCGTGAGCGGCAACCTCGCCCATGGCAATGCCGATGGCGAAGTCTTCATCGGCATCCGCAGCGGTATACCAGGCACACAGATGCCGGCATTCGGCTCCTTTACAACAGAGCAGACCTGGCAGCTGATTTCTTATCTGCGCAGTCTCTCGGGAGCTCCGGTCGCAACCCCGCCGGCGGGCGAGCAAGTCGCGGGTGACGCGAGCGCCGGCCAGGCCATCTTCAACGGCAAAGGCGGATGCACCGCCTGCCATCAGGTATTTGGCGTCGGCACAGCCGTAGGGCCCGATCTCTCCGCTGCCGGGAAAACGCCCGCGCAGCAGCTACAAGCGAAAATCGCCAATCCCAACCAGCCCGCGGCGCCCGGTGGACGGGGCGGACGCGGCGGTGGAAGAGGCGGCTTCGCGCGCCCGGCCACGGTAATCGCCAAAACGAAAGACGGCCACGAAGTTCGCGGCGCCCAGAAAGCTGCCGACTCCTTCAGCGTGCAGATGATCGACACCACCGGCAAATATCGTTCTTTCGAGAAATCCCAGCTGGCCGATCTGCGCATTGAAGCGAAGTCGCTGATGCCCGACGATTACGGCACCCGGCTCTCGGCCGCGGAGATTCAGAATGTGGTCGCGTATCTGAAGACGCTCGACGGGACGGACCCCTCGAAGCTGGCCATGGGCGCCGGTGTGACGTGGGACCGCATCCGCAATGCGGAGAAGGAACCGCAGAACTATCTCACGTACTGGGGCGATCTGAGCGGCAAACACTATTCGTCGCTGGCACAGATCAATGCGACAAACGTGAAGAACCTGCAGGCGCAGTGGGCGGTGCAGTTGCCGGGCGCGGGAGTGGTGGAAGCGGTTCCGCTGGTGGTGGATGGAATCATGTACACCACCGGTCCGGTGGCCGGCACCGCCGTGGTGATGGCGCTTGACGCGAAGACCGGCCGCCAGCTCTGGCGCTACCAACGGCCGCAGAAGGTGAAGAATCCCTACGAAATCAACCCCTACAATCGCGGCGTAACCATTCTCGGCAACCGTCTGTTCTTCGGCACGCTGGACGCGGCGCTGGTGGCGCTCGATGCGCGCACCGGCGCATTTCTCTGGGAAGTGCAGGTGGCCGATACTATGCTGGGCTACAGCATTACGTCGCCGCCGCTGGTCGTGAAAGACAAGATCGTCACGGGAATCACGGGCGGTGAATTCGGCGTGCGCGCCTTCATCGACGCCTATGAGCCGGCCACCGGCAAACGCTTATGGCGCTGGTACACGATCCCGGCAAAGGGCGAGTTCGGCAACGATACTTGGGAAGGCGACAGCTGGCAACACGGCGGTTCCCCCTCCTGGCTGACCGGCACCTACGATCCGGAACTCAACACGCTCTACTGGCCCATCGGCAATCCCGGACCGGATATCAATGGCGACGTGCGCAGGGGCGACAATTTGTTCAGCTGTTCCGTTGTCGCGCTCGATCCCGATACCGGCCAGCGCAAGTGGCATTACCAGTTCACGCCCAACGATACCCACGACTGGGATTCGACCGAAGACATGGTGCTGGTCGACCGCATGTGGCACGGGCAGAATCGTAAACTGCTGCTGCATGCCGATCGCAATGGAGTGTTCTATGTGCTCGACCGCACTAGCGGCAAGTTTCTCTCCGCCACGCCCTTCGTGCGCGCCACCTGGGTGAAAGGCTGGGACGAAGCAGGCCGGCCCACCACTACAGACAACTGGCGCGCCAGCCCCGAAGGCGTCACCGTGTATCCAAATTTAGGCGGCGGGTCGAATTTCCAATCCCCGTCGTACAGTGCGCAAACCGGATGGATGTACTTCATGTATTACGACGGACCTGGACGGTATTCCATCGGTCCCGCGCCGTTCGAGCCCGGCAGGCAGTATCAGGGCAGGGGAACGGGCGGCGGCTTTGGGCCTCCGGCGGCCGATGGCCAGGCGCCGCCCTCGCAGGGAGTGATGGCCTTCGATCCGGAAACCGGCAAGGTGCAATGGAAGTTCGAACTGGCGCAGAACTCGCTGACGGCGGGCCTGCTCTCGACGGCCGGTGGATTGGTTTTCGCGGCCTCGGGCGAAGGGAATTTCATGGCGCTCGACGCGAAGACCGGCAAGCCGCTGTGGAAGTTCGGCGCCGGAGCAGCCATCCCCGCCGCGCCCATCAGCTATTCGGTGGATGGCAGGCAGTACGTCGCTGTGTCGTCGAATAACGTGCTGTACAGCTTCGCGTTGCCGGAATAAAGGAATTAACGCGGCTCCCATCGGAGTCGTCAGGCCTGAACGCCCGGCTCCGTCTCCTGCATTCCGAACCCGCCGCAGCGCCGCCGCATCCCTTCGCGAAATTTCTCCCGCTCCTCGGGCGTCATCTTTTCCCAACGCTCGGCCCAGCGCCGCATCATCCGGCGCCGGCCGAAGCCGTGCCCATGCCCGCCGCGAAATCCGCCGAAGAACAAGCGTGACAGAACCAACAGCCCCAGCCCCTGCCAAAAGCCGATCTCATGAACTCCAAAGATCGCCGGCATCAGCCAGTTCCAAAGGCCGCTGACGACCCATCCACCAAGCGTTATGGCGGCCACGCCGATAACCGCCATGCGCAGCATTCGTAATCCCCTGTTCATTCTCATGTTGTCCTCGTGAATTCGTTGTACACACTCTGCAGGCGGCGTCGCAGATGCAGCACCGCATAATGTTTGCGCGAAAGAAGCGTCCGCACGCTGGTTCCGGTTTCGGCCGCGAGATCCCTGAAACTGCGCCCCTCCAACTCGTGTGCGATAAACACTTCGCGCTGGGATTCGGGAAGTTCGCTGAGCGCGATCTCAATCTCTTCGAGCAAAAGCCGGCGGGCGAACGCCAAGTCGGGCCCGGCATCGGGGGAGGGAAGCAGATCTCTCAGGAACAGCGCTTCGGCATCATCCACCAGTTCCGGCTTCTTCCCGCGAAACAGGTCGGCGATGCGATTGCGCGCCACCTGGAACAACCAAGCTCCGGTGTGCGCCACCGGCTTCATCAGCCGCCAGGCTTCCACCAGCTCATAGAAGACGTCCTGAAGAATGTCCTCCGCGTCCACGTCGCCCGGAACGCGTTTGCGGATGAAATTTCGGAGGCGGCGGCTCTCCCGTCCAAAGACTTCGGCGACCGCGTGCCCCTGCGCAGCCGTAAGCTGCCGATCTGCCAGCACTCCATCCATCCACTTATGTAGACGAAAAACAGCGCTCGATATTTTCGAAAAAGATGCTTAGGACGACGCTGTCGCCGCAATTTCCGACAGAAGATTCGCGGCGGAGGCAGCGGGAGCGTACACGAAGCGCCGCTGCCGAAGTCCCAGCTTATGCATCAGCCGGCCCACGTGATCCTGATCGTAGTGGATTCCAAAGCGCTGCTCGATCGCCACTGCCAGTTTAGCCGTAGTCCAGCGATTGCTCGAAAATCCGTGCGCCAGAGCGCCCTCGAAATACATCTGACGAATAGCGTCCGCCTGATCGGCTGTTAAACGGCTCGGCCGTCCCGTGGCACGGCGCTTGTGCAGGCTTTCAACGCCCTTTATGACAATGGAACGATGCCAGCGCGATGCGGTAGTGCGGCTGACCCCATACCGGCGGGCGACATGTGATTGTGATACGCCGTTCAGCAGATCCCTGGCGGCTGCCAGGCGGCGCGCTTCCATTTCTTCGCGATTCAGTTCTTCTTTGCGTTTGAGAGAGTTAAGCGGGGCAAGCGTCATCTCCAAGCGCGCGGAATTTATACCAGAGCGCTACCAGAATACACTAGAAACAGAGAGCCTGTAAATTGTTTCCATCGAAAAATCGTGCGGCAGTGTCGATCCGCGGCGTCACGAAGACTTACGAAGGCGCCGTCGAGGCCCTGCGCGGTGTTTCGCTCGAGTGCCTCTCCGGTCGCGTGACGGCGCTCGTCGGCCGCAGCGGCTGCGGCAAATCCACCTTGCTGAACCTCTGTGGCGCTATGGATTTTCCGACATCGGGCCAGGTCGAAGTCGCGGGCAAACTTACCTCCGAACTCGGCGATGCCGAACTGACCGCACTGCGGCGCGAAAAGATCGGCTTCGTATTTCAGTTCTTCCAGCTCCTGCCCTCGCTGACGGCGCTCGAAAATGTGGAATTGCCGCTGCTCCTCGCGGGCACCGGGAAATCGGAAGCCATCGCGCGCGAACGGCTCGACTGGGTGGGGTTGCCCGAAAAGGCCAACGCCCTGCCTTACCAGCTCTCCGGCGGGCAGATGCAGCGGGTGGCCATTGCGCGTGCGCTGGTGCACGACCCCGCCATTCTGGTGGCCGATGAGCCCACGGGAAATCTGGATACCGCGAGCGGCGAGCTGGTCCTGTGGCTGATCCGGCGGGCCGCCGACGAGTTCGGCGCCGCGGTGGTGATGGCGACGCACAGCGCCGAAGCCGCGGCTGTCGCGGACGTGCGCGTACGGATGCGCGATGGCCTGGTCGAAAGCGTGGAAGGTTGATCAGACTCTTTCGCCAATTGATTCTGCGTCCGCTGCGGCGCGATCCTGCCCGCACCATCCTGACCCTTCTTTCCATTGCGCTGGGCGTCGCCGTGGTGCTGGCGATCGAAATGGCGGGCGACGCCGCGACAGGCTCGTTCGAGTCGTCGCTGATGACGCTGGTGGGCCCGGTCGATTACGAGATTACGGCGAATGGCGGCGTGGATGAAGTCGTGATCGCGAAGCTGGCGGGGCTGCCCCTGAATGCGCGTCTCGCTCCGGCGATCGAGCAGCCGGTGGTCGTCGCAGGCAAGGCGTCCACCACCTTATATGGTATTGACGCCATCGCAGCCGGGCGGGGCGGAGGGGGGAATTTCGATCCCGCCGAACTCGAATCCTCGGCCGTGGTCTCAAGTGATCTCGCCGCGCGTTTTCATTGGAAAACGGGCGACAGGATCACGTTGCAGGGCCGTTCGATCTCGCGCGATTTCACCATCCGCACCATCGCCGCCGCGCAGAATACCGCATGGATCGCCATCGACATCGCCGCTGCTCAGCAATTGCTCGACATGTACGGAAAGCTCGATCGCATCGAAGTCTTCCTCGGCCCCAGCCAGGATGCCGACCAGGCCGCGAGCTGGATCAAACAATCCGTCCCCGCCTCGTACGATGTAGAAACCCCAGGCGCGCGCAGCGAAGAGAATCGGCGCATGCTCCGCGCATTCCGCTGGAATCTGCGCATATTAAGTTACATTTCCCTGCTCGTGGGCGCATTTCTCATCTACAACACCATCTCGGTGAGCGTAGTTCGGCGCCGCACCGAAATCGGCATCCTGCGCGCCCTCGGAACCACCTCCCGCGGCATTCTGCTGATCTTCCTCGGCGAAGCGTCGATGCTCGGGCTGCTCGGTTCGCTGCTCGGAATCGTGCTCGGCCGCCTGCTCGCGGGAGCCATCGTGGGCCTGATCGCGGACACCGTCAATGCGCTTTTCACCACCAGCACCCCCGGACCGGTCGCGCTTTCCGTACCCTCCACCATCGCCGGCATCCTCACCGGAACCGCCGTGGCGTTCTTCTCCGCATGGATCCCCGCCAGGGAAGCCGCGCGTGTGTCGCCCGCCGAGGCCATGCAGCGGGAGGCGCGCGAACATCACAAACGCCTCCACCTCGGCCGCGATCTCACCCTGGCGGCCATCGCCACCGTCGTGGCAGCCATCCTTTGCACCTTCGGTCCCATCGACGGGCGTCCCGTACTGGGCTATATCGCCACGCTTTTTGCCGTGTGCGCCGCCGCCCTGAGCGCCCCCGCATTCGTAATCACGGTGGTCCGCCTCCTCCGCCGCCCCCTCAAACGCCTCGGAGGAGCCGCCGGATTAATCGCCGGCCGCAGCCTCACGGCATCCCTCTCACGCACGTCCATCGTCGTGACCGCCCTCGCCACCGCCATCTCCATGATGGTCAGCGTCGGCGTCATGGTGGGCAGTTTCCGCGAAACCGTGCAGGTCTGGCTCGAAAATCAACTGCGCGCCGATATCTACATGCGCGCCGAAGGTCCCGCCGCCGCCGGGATCTATCCGCCCATAGATCCGCACGTTCCGGATATTATTCGCCAAATTCCCGGCGTGGCGGATGTCGATGTTTTCCACGCCTTTCAGTTCCACTATCAGGGCACCAAGGCCACCTTCGGCGCGGGAATCACCGACATCGTGCGCCGCCAAGGCTCCCTCCGCTTCCTCTCGGGCGATGCCGGCCGCATTCTCGCCTCATTACCGGGCCACGATCGCGCCATCGTCAGCGAACCCTTCGCCAATAAGCATCACGTGCGGGTGGACGACGTATTACAAATCCCCCTTGGCCCACGCATCGTGCCCCTGACCGTGGCCGGCATCTATTACGACTACGCGAGCGACAGCGGCTACGTAATTGTGGACCGGGGCACCCTGCTGCGTTATCTCCCCGATCAACCAGTCACCAACATCGCGGTATATGTCCAGCCCGGCGCCGACGCCGCCCGCGTACGCCGCAATCTCGAAACGCGCCTGAGCGACTATCCCATCATGATCGCGCCCAACGAAGTTCTGCGCCGCGGCGCGGTGGAAGTCTTCGACCGAACGTTTGCCATCACTTACGCGCTCGAAGCGGTGGCCATCGTCGTCGCCATGCTGGGCGCGGCCAACGCGCTGCTAGCATTAGTATTGGATCGCCGCCGGGAAATCGGCCTGATCCGTTATCTGGGCGCCGCCAAAAATCAGGTCCACACCATGATCCTGACCGAAGCGGGGCTGCTGGGACTGTTGGCGGGATTGCTGGGGCTGGTGCTCGGTATGGCGCTTTCGCTCATCCTGATCTACGTCATCAATAAGCAGAGTTTCGGGTGGACCATCCAGTTCCATCCTCCGGCGCTGCTGCTGGGCGGCGCTCTGCTGCTGGTCTGGGCCGTTACCGTGCTGGCGGGCGTCTATCCGGCGCGGTTCGCGGCAAGGCTCGAACCCGCTGAAGTCGTACACACTGAATAAAAGGCTTCCGAATATCCCCAATGAGTGAAAACATCCGTAACATCGCTATCATTGCGCACGTGGACCACGGCAAGACCACGCTGGTCGACGCCATGCTCCGTCAGAGCGGCATTTTCCGCGCCAACGAACACCTCGAAGAGCGCGTCATGGATTCCAACGATCTCGAACGCGAGCGCGGCATCACCATCCTCGCCAAGATCACCGGCGTCCGCTTTCATGGAACCAAAATCAACATCGTCGATACGCCCGGTCACAGCGATTTCGGCGGCGAAGTGGAACGCGCGCTCAAGATCGTCGACGGCGTAATGCTGCTCGTCGACGCCAGCGAAGGCCCCCTGCCGCAGACGCGTTACGTTCTGATGAAGGCGCTCGAAGCCAACCTGAAACCCATCGTCGTCATCAACAAGATCGACCGCCCCGACGCCCGCGCCGCCGAAGTCCTCAACGAAATCTACGATCTCTTCATCGATCTCGGCGCCGATGAGGATCAACTCGATTTCCCCGTTCTCTACGCCGTCGCAAAGAATGGCGTGGCGAAGACCTCGCTCGAAGATCCTTCGGACAACCTACAACCTCTGTTTGAGGCCATCGTCAAAACCATTCCGCCGCCGTCGGGCGATCCCGATGCCGTGCTGCAGGCGCTCGTCGCCAACCTCGATTACTCGGATTATCTGGGCCGCCTCGCCATCGGCCGGGTATTTCACGGAACGCTGCGTCACGGCGACGAAGTGGCCATCTGCCACCTGAACGGGACCATCCAGAAGACCAAAATCACCAAGTTGTATTCGTTCGAAGGCCTGAAGCGCGTGGATGAAACCATCGCGCGCCCCGGCGACATTCTCGCGGTGGCCGGCGTTGAGGGCATCACCATCGGCGAAACCATTACCAGTGCCGAAACGCCCAGGCCGATGGCGCACATTCAGATCGACGAGCCCACCATCGGGATCACCTTCACCGTGAACACGTCGCCCTTCGCGGGCAGGGAAGGGACGTTCGTCACCTCGCGCAATATCAAGGACCGGCTCGACAAAGAACTCCTGACCAATGTCTCCATCCGCGTGGAATCCGATTCGCCCGATACCTTCAAGGTTATGGGCCGCGGCGAACTGCAACTCGCCATCCTGATCGAAATGATGCGCCGCGAAGGCTACGAACTGGCCGTCGGCAAACCGGAAATCCTCACCCGAACTATCGATCACAAGCTGATGGAGCCGGTGGAAATGCTGGTCATCGATTGCCCCGAAGCGTTCATCGGGGTGGTGATCGAAAAGCTCGGCAGCCGCAAGGGCAAGATGGTCAAGATGATCAACAACGGATCCGGTCGCGTGCGCCTCGAATTCCACATTCCTTCGCGCGGATTAATCGGATTGCGAGGCGAGATTCTCACCGACACGCGCGGCACGGCGATTCTGAACTCTCTCTTCCACGGCTACATCGAGTGGCAGGGCGACATCCCCATGCGTCCCACCGGATCGCTGGTGGCAGACCGCGCCGGCAAGACCACGGGCAATGCGATTTTCAACCTCCAGGAGCGCGGCGAAATCTTCGTCACCGCCGGCGTCGAAGTCTACGAGGGAATGATCGTCGGCGAAAACGCCCGCCAGGCGGATCTCGACGTCAACATCGTTAAGGAAAAGAAGCTCACCAACATGCGCGCCTCGAGCGCCGATGAAGCCATCCGCCTCGTGCCGCCCAGGCTCATGAACCTCGAACAGGCCATCGAATTTATCCGCGACGACGAAATGGTCGAAGTAACTCCGAAGTCGATCCGCCTGCGAAAGAAGATCCTCAAGGCCAATCAGCGGTAGGATGGTTTTATGGCGGTTGCAGCGAAGATTTCGGTTGAAGAATACCTGAACACCAGCTACCGGCCCGATTGCGACTATGTCGATGGGGAGGTTCAGGAGCGTAATTTGGGCCAACAAAGTCATGGCAGGCTGCAGTTTGCCATCGCTGCATGGTTCAGCGGCCGGGAGCGTCAATTCCGTTGTCGCGTACTCCCTGAAGTTCGATTACAGGTCCGGAGAGATCGCTTTCGTATTCCGGACATCATGCTGATCCCACCCGAAGCCGCGGACGAGGAGATCGTCAAAACGCCGCCGTTGCTCTGCATCGAGATCATGTCCCCGGGCGACACGTTGGCGCGGATTCGCCGGCGCGCCGGGGATTATTTCGCAATGGGCGTGCCCACCTGCTGGATCATCGATTCCAACTCCGGGCAGGCCTGGACCGCAACCCCATCCAGCCTCACCGAAGCCACCGACGGCATTCTCCGCGCCGGCGCCATCGCAATGCCCCTGAGCGAAGTTCTCGAATCGTAGTTATCGGAACGTCCCGCAAGCCGAAACCCGCCCCGTTTCCAGCCCCTCCCGGAACCAATGCACCCGCTGCGCCGAACTTCCATGCGTAAAAGTTTCCGGATTCGCAAACCCCCTGCCCATACGCTGCAGGCGGTCGTCGCCCACCGCCGCTGCCGCGCGCATGGCGGCATTTATATCCTGCTGTTGGACCAACCCGCGCTGCTCCGTCGAATTCGCCCACGCCCCCGCAAAGCAATCCGCCTGCAATTCCAGCCGCACCGAAAGCGGATTCACTTCATCCGGATTCCGTTGCTGCAACCGGCGCACTTTCGTCTCGATCCCCGGCAATTTCTGCACATGGTGCCCGATCTCGTGCGCGATCACATACGCCTGCGCGAACTCGCCCGGCGCCCCGAACCACGTCTTCAACTCATTGAAAAATCCCAGATCCAGATAAACTTTCTCGTCGCCCGGACAGTAAAACGGCCCGATCGCCGTCTTCGCCATCCCGCAAGCCGAAGGATACGCGTTGCGATAAGCACCAGCTTCGCGTGCCGGTACGGGATATGTTCCTGATCGGGAAGCATGCGGTCCCAATTCTTCTGCGCGTCGTCGAGGACGAACGAAACGAACTGAACCTCCGGCCGCTCCGGATCGCTTCCATCCGCGTTGGGGCGGCTGCGCGCCACAGGCGCCGAACCAGCCTGTCCCGAAAACAACTGAAAGAGATTCCGATGAAATACCAGACTCAGCAGCCCGATAATAATCGCGCCGCCGATTCCCAGATGAAAACCACCGAATCCCGGTCCTCCGCCGCTGTCGTTACGCCGGTCTTCGATATCCCCACTGGTGCCGCTCGGAGTCCATTCCATCGGCGTTCAGGATGCACCTTCCCACCCCTGCCCGTCAAGTGGCGCACCGGTTTGGCCACTGCTGTGCTCTCGTACCCATGGAAATAAGGACCACCAACATGTCGGGAAAGAATACTTCCGTTTTCGGCATCTACCCCACGCGCGCCGCCGCCGAAGAATGCGTCGATGCGCTGCGCAACGCCGGTTTCCGCAACACGGATACCTCGGCCTTATTCCCGGATAACGCGGGCACCAAGGATTTCGCGTGCGAAAAGAACACCAAGGCCCCCGAGGGCGCCACTACCGGCGCAACCTCCGGCGCGGTTCTCGGCGGCGTGTTGGGATGGCTCGCCGGCATCGGCGCGCTGGCCATTCCCGGTATCGGCCCATTCATCGCCGCCGGACCGATCCTGGCAGCACTGGCCGGAGCCGGAGCCGTCGGGATGGCAGGCGGAATCGTGGGCGCCCTGGTCGGCTTCGGTATTCCCGAATACGAAGCGAAGCGCTACGAGGGCCGTGTAAAACATGGCGGAATTCTGCTCTCCGTGCATTGCGACGACAACCATTGGGTAAAACGTGCCGAGGAAGTGCTGAAGAGCACCGGCGCCGAAAACATCTCCGCGTCGGGCGAAGCGGCAGCGGATTTTGCCGTCTCCGATAAGCCCATGGCTCGCGCCACCTCCCACCCGGATTCCGTGCTTCAAACTCCGGTGGTTCAATCGCAGGTGCCGCCGCAACCTCCGGCAATGCCGCCGGTCGCCCCCGAAATCGTCGTCGCCGACGAGTCCCGCACAGCCGCTGGCAGCGTGGCCCGGTATTAGCATGACGCGATGCAAGCGGGTCATTCGATTGAAAGCGTTAAAGAGCGGAAGTCGATGGTCACCCGACGACCCAGGCTGAGGGCGTCGAGGCCGAGGCGTGCGAAATACCATTTGCTGGACGGGACAGTTTCAGTAAGCAGAACATGAGCCGGTCGGAGAGACACATCCAAACCGCCGATGCGGATCGACAGTTCGGGCATTACCATCTCGTCGATCTTGACCTCACCGCCGTACCCGCTCTCGACTCGCGTACCCTTCACGCCCGCTCGAGTGACGAACGCGGCAAACCGCCTGGCGAACGGCGGCCAGATTTCAGTCACTTCATCGCCCGTATCCAGAAAGGATGTGAGCGGGCGTCCCTGAAATTCGAAGCTCGTAAGAGGATCGGACCCGTCGAAACAGAGGTTGGATGCTCGCGCCGGGGGCCGGCGAGAAGCGAAGCCGATCCTCAGCATGCCGTCACGTCCGAAGCTTAGCGTCTGAAAGGCAAGCGATACCGGAATGCCCAGAACGCCTTGCTGCTCCGGCGGGAGGTCGCGAAAC
This sequence comes from Bryobacteraceae bacterium, assembly GCA_050015835.1. Taxonomy (GTDB): domain Bacteria; phylum Acidobacteriota; class Terriglobia; order Bryobacterales; family Bryobacteraceae; genus BOG-234. The sequence goes on from JBEKAQ010000016.1 coordinate 59,043, forward strand.
AGAGCCGTATCGTCGCTCAAAACCAGAAACGCAACGTTGCGGAGCCGGAACTGCCCGACGGTGAGCTCGCCCGCGACCGCCGTGCGAAAACGCCCCGAGCTCTTGCCGGTGGCTCCCGTGACTCCCACGTTGCTGTCGCTGGTCTGCATCTTCAGCCCCAGAAGCCGGGCCTCCGTCTCGCTGACGACCGAAAAATTGGAGTCGGTGTCAACGCAGAATCTCGCCGGTTTGCCGCCGATTGATACGGGGATGAATAACAGCCGGTGTTCCATGCGCCAGGGAACGGCTGAAGTGCGGCGGCTCGCAACGGATTGGTCTGGCAGATGGCTGAGTATGGCCTGCATTTCCCCGGGCAGGGAAGCTGCTTTCCGATATTCCCCGGATCGCATGTACAGGTACGTCAGCCAGTCGCGGGCGTCGGATGCGCCCGGGGACTGGGGCGCCGCTGCGATCAGGGGACGAAGGATCGATTCTGCCGCTTTGGAATCGTTGAACGCCGCTGCCACCGCGCCGCGATACAGAGCCGGAGCCCGCGTATGCCGGATCGCATCGCGGAGATCGAACCACTGATGGCTGTCATAGAGTCCTTTGAGATTGGCGTCGTCCGCCGCGAGCCCCATGCCTGCGAGCGGCGACAGCGCGAAAAAAGCGAAAACCAAACGGATCCGCGGCGGCATCATAGTTACTATTTACTATCATGGAAAACGGAGCGGCATCATACATGAAAAGAATTTCCCTCGCCCTGTCGATCGCACTCGCGCTGGCGGCGTGTTCCACCTCGAAGCAGGCCGTGGTTCAGGCCTCCTCGGATGAAAAGGCGCCCGCCGTCTTCCGCGTCGATTTCGATACTTCGCGAGGTCCCTTCGTCGTCGAAATCACGCGCGACCTCGCCCCCCACGGGGCCGATCACTTTTACACCCTTGTGAAGGCCAAATACTTCGATGGCGCGCGCTTTTACCGCGTCGTGCCGGGATTCATGGTGCAGTGGGGCTCGGCCGCCGATCCCAAGGTCTCCGAAGCCTGGGACAAATCCATCCCCGACGATCCCGTCAAAACCACCAACGCCCGCGGCACCATCACCTTCGCCGCCACCGGACAGCCCGACAGCCGCTCCACCCACATGTTCATCAACTTCGCCGATAACGGCCGGCTCGACGCCATGGGATTCGCCCCCGTCGGCAACGTCGTCAGCGGTATGGAGAACGTCGATCAGATTTACTCCGGCGACGGCGAACGTCCCGATCAGGGGCGGATGAAAGACGAAGGAAACGCCTACCTGCTGAGAGAGTTCCCCAACCTCGATTACATCAAGACCGCCCGCATCGCCCAGTAACTCATGTGGCTGTTTCTCGCTCTCATGCTCGCCGCCAACACAGGCAATGCCTCGAACGGCAAAGAGCTGTTCCGCAACTGCGCGGGTTGCCACAACACCGATAACGACCAAAAAAAAATGGGCCCTTCCCTGCGCAGTCTCTTCGGCAAGGTGACCCTCCGCAACGGCAAACGCGCCGACGACGCCAATGTGCGCGAGATTATTCGCGACGGCTTTAACGGCATGCCCTCGTTTGCCTATTCCTTCCGCCCCGCCGAAATGGACGATCTGATGGCTTACCTGCACACCCTGACCGGCAAGCCCATCGATTCCACCACCTCGCTGGGCGAAAAATACTTCACCGCGTACTGCGTGCGCTGCCACAAAGCGGCCTCCGATCTGCAGGGCCGCCTGACGCCCGAATTCATGAAGCAGATCGACGAAGGCCACAACGGAGCGCCCGCCATGCGAGACTGGCTCGACGACTCCGCCCGCAAAGCCCTGATCGACTATGTGGGACAGGCGCTTCCGCCTGTCCATCAGTGACTCCCGAAAATCCCAAACATCAGCACCCCCAGCACAATCGAGCTGATCGCCGCATATAACCAATCCCGCTCCCTCGCAAAAGCCACCACGCAAAACGCCACGCGCAGCACCGGAGTAGCAATCATCAACACCACGCCCAGCTGAATAACGGAGCGAGCGCGAAACTCCCTGAGCCCGCCCAGTCCGAACGGAACGCCATGGAAATGCCGGTAATCCGGCACCTCGCCTCCATGACCGAGCAAATAAAGGATGCCCCCCAGCAAAACCACCGCACCGGCGATCAGAACCCCCGTTTGCAGCAGGCGCCCGATCACCCGATCCATATCCGCGTCGCGCCACGGCATCGTCAAACCTTCCCCGCCCAGCCGTTGTAAATCATCTCCGCCCCCAGCACGAGCAAAGCGCCGCGGAAAACCGTGCGCAACACGTGCACCCGCGCCCGCATCAGGAACCGCGACCCGATCAGCGCGCCCGCCAGCACCCCCAGCATCACCGGCATGGCCAGCCCCGGATCGATGTAACCCCGGCCCAGATAGATTCCCGCACTCGCCGCCGCCGTCACGCCGATCATAAAGTTGCTGGTGGTCGTCGAAACCTTGAACGGAATCCCCATGGCACGGTCCATCGCCAGCACCTTCATCGCACCCGAGCCGATGCCCAGCAGCCCCGAGAGCGTGCCCGCCCCCACCATCAGGGCGAATCCGAGAGGCACCCGCCGCACCGCATACGGAGTGAGCCCATCCCTTGTCGGATACGTGCCATTGAGGCGCAACCGCGCGGCCAGCGAACCCGGCGAGCCGCCTCCCTTGCCGACGGAATCGTGCGGCGACGAACTGATCGCCGAATAGAGCAGCACCGCGCCGAAGATGATCGCGATCACGGAAGTCGGCACATGCGACACCAGACTCGCCCCCATCAACGCTCCCGTCGTAGTCGCGATTTCGAGGAACAGCCCGATGCGCACATTCGAGTACCCGTCCCGCACATACGAGGCCGCCGCCCCCGACGACGTGGCAATCACCGACACCAATGAAGCCCCGATCGCGTAGCGCAGGTCGATCCCGAATACCAGCGTCAGCAGCGGGACAATCACCACCCCGCCGCCCAGCCCCGTCAGCGACCCGAGGAATCCCGCCCCCAGCGAACCGGCGAAGACGAAAGTGCTAAGCCAGCCGGCCGTCATAATTTCTGCGTTGACGCTTGCAATCCCCCTTGCCCTTTAACCGCCCTTTCAGCATAGAATGGAATCTTTGACATGCCGGATACCGTCCCTTCGAGCCACATGGAAACCACCAACGAACCGATGCCGCGCCGCACTTTTCACCTCGCGGTGATTTACATTCTGGGCGCCCTCATCAGCGTGGCGCTCGCCATCCCGGCGCTCATCTACCTGCTCGTCCCGCCCCGCGCCCGCAAAGACTCCGGCTTCGTCGACGCCGGCGACATCAGCCAGCTCACCCCCGACGCTCCCGTGGAGATGAGCTTCCAGGACACCCGCGTGGACGGCTGGCGCGTCGTGACGGAGAAAAAGACCGCTTGGGTGGTCAAGACGCCGGACAATAAGATTATCGCCTTTGGACCGCAGTGTACCCATCTCGCCTGCGCTTACCATTGGGACGCCGGCGTCAAGCAATTCGCCTGCCCGTGCCATAACTCGTTCTTTTCGCTCCAGGGGCAGGTGCTGGCCGGCCCGGCGCCGCGGCCGCTGGACCGCTACGTCACCCGCATTCAGGACAACCGCCTGCAGGTCGGTCCTCTAAAAAACTCCGCCGAGAACGCCTGAGAGGAACTGCATGAAAAACAAAATTGGGCGGTTCATCGAAGCCTTTGACGAACGCACCGGCCTGCGCACCGGCCTCGAGAAATTTCTCTACGAGGAAATTCCCGCCTCGAGCGGATGGCATCAGATCTTCGGCAGCGTAGCCCTGTTCCTCATCATGATCCAGTTCTTCACCGGCATCATGCTGGCCTTCAACTACGCGCCCACGCCCGGCGAAGCCTATAACAGCCTGCGCTACATCCTCACCGAAGTGACGGCCGGCCGGATCATGCGCGGACTCCATCACTGGGGCGCCAGCATGATCATCGTCATCGTAGTCCTCCATATGGTCCAGGTCTTTCTCTGGGGCGCTTACAAGAAGCCGCGCGAGGCCACCTGGATTGTGGGCGTGATACTTCTTCTTCTCACCTTCGCCTATGGCCTGACCGGCTACCTGCTCCCGTGGGACAACCGCGCATACTGGGGAACCGTGGTGTCCACCCACATCGGCGCCACCGTCCCCGTCATGGGACCTTATGTAAGCCGCCTGCTCGCCAGTACCGGCGATGTCGGAGTCGTGACCTTTGCCCGCTTCTACGCCCTCCATGTGCTGCTGCTGCCACCCGCCACCATGCTGCTCATCGGACTGCATGTGTTTCTGGTGCGCCGCCACGGCGTGATGCCGGCCCCCGGCGACGAGCTGAAGCCCAAAAAATCTTTCTATCCCGAACAGGTTTTCAAAGACACCGTCGCGGTCTTCGTCGCCTTCGCCATTCTGTTTACCCTGGCCATTGCCGCCCGTGTACCCCTCGAGCACCTGGCCGATCCCAGCGACACCAGTTACATTCCCCGGCCCGAATGGTACTTCCTGTTCCTCTTTCAGATGCTGAAGGTCTTTAACGGGCCGCTCGAAGTGGTCGGTACCGTCATTCTCCCCACCCTCGCCATTCTGGCCCTCATCGCCACCCCCTTTATCGATCGCGGCAAAATCGCGCTCGTGCGCCAACGTACGCTCGCCATGGGCATTGTGCTTCTGATCGGCATCGGCTGGGGCGGGCTCACCCTCGCCGCCGTCAAGTCCACGCCGCCGCAGACCGAAGCCGCGTCCATCGATTTCTCCGGCCCCACCCAGTGGATGCAGCTCACCCCCGCGCAACTTTCCGGAGTCCATTATTACCGCCAGGAAAACTGCGCCACCTGCCACAACGTTACCGGCGAGGAAGCCAAGACCGGCCCCAATCTGCTCAACACCAACAAGCGTCACGACGCCGCATGGATGGTGGCGCACTTCAAGTCACCGCAATCCACCAGCCCCAACAGCATGATGACGCCGGTGAACTTGAGCGGACCGCAGCTCAACGACTTGGCGGCGGCCATGCTCGCGCTCACTCCCGATAACGGAGATGTAATCAGTACCGCTCCGGGCTTTGCGGCCGACGGCGCGGCGCTCTATCAGAAGAACTTCTGCAGTGCCTGCCACATGGTGAACGGCGTGGGCGGAAAAACCGGGCCCGCACTCAACGGCCTCGCCGCCCGGCGCACCGAAGCCTGGGCCATCGAGCATTTCCAGAATCCGCAGAAAATGTCCCCCGGCACTCCCATGCCGCCCTATAAGTTCGCCACCGAGGACATGCAGAACATGGTGTCCTACCTGTTCACTCTGCCGGATAAAGCTCCTGGCCAGTAGAGTGCGGTTCGACGGTGGCGTAGATCTCGGCCAGTGTCAACCGGCAGCCGCGGCTTTCGAGAATCACCGCATCCGTGAGATTCTCGTACACGCGCACGTTCCATTCTTCATCGCCGGTTTGGCCGGAATAATGTTGCACGGCGCAGCGTTCCCCGGAAATCATAAGATACTCGCGAATCGTTCGAATGCCTGTGTAGGCGAGCAATTTGTCCCACTGGCGTAGCCGGCAGTGCTCGCCGATAATACTTCCACCACCAGAGCCGGGTTCAGCAGGCTCCGGCTGCGCTCCGGCCATCGTCTTCGCTCATCGCCAGTCCGGTCGGCGCGGAAGCCATATCCACATCATCGCGCAACCCCCATTGCTGAACCGAAAGTTATCCCCCCATCAAGGTCGGTATTGGTCCGTATTTTTGTGGATCGGATGCGGCGTTACAATTCGATTGGAGCCTGATGCCGACTCTCCTCTCCGACGCCCCGCAAATCCCGCCTCCGCCAGTGCCACCGCGCAAGCGCTGGACGCGCGAACAGTGCGCCCCGCTCGAGGCCTCAGGTCTGTTCGAACAGGAGAGGCTTGAATTAGTCGACGGGGACCTGATTACAAAAATGGGGAAAAACCGGCCGCATGTCAAGGCATTCACGTGGATGCACCTCTGGCTTCTTGAAACCTTCGGCAGACAGTTCGTGAATGCGGAAGCGCCGATCGATGTAAGCCCCCCCGATAATCTCTGGAACGAGCCGGAGCCCGATCTCATCGTGCTGAAACAGGAATTTGCGACCTTTGATTCCAACCCGCAACCCCAGGATCTCGACCTCGTCGTCGAAATTGCCGACAGTACGCTGAAGTTCGATCTCACCGTCAAGGCGGCACTCTACGCCCGGGCCGCTATTGCCGAGTATTGGGTGCTCGACGTTGCGGGCAGGCGCCTGATCGTCCATCGAAGCCCGGTGTCCGGCACTTACACCTCCGTAGCCGCTTACGCCGAAAACGAAATCGTCGCCCCACTGGCCGCGCCCAACGCCCGCTTTCGTCCAGCCGATTCTCTGGGCTAGGGAAGATTCCTTCCATGTGGGGCAGGTTGTCGGGTGTACCCACTGGGTCCGGCGGATTGGTAATCCGCCTTCTCGGCCTGTAAGCCAATCGGCCACAGTCGTCTACGCCGGATTCATTTCAATCCGGGCTTTTTCCAGGGAACCGATCAGACCGGAGTCCGACAGCCATCGCATGGGCGGACCGTTCTTCGACCTCGCGTTGCCGGTTCGCGCCATATCCGTCAGCCACGAATGAACAACTATTTCAAGGACCTGTTCTGAGACGGTACGCGATGTTCTCTCCAGCTCGTCAAGATACGGTTTGAACTCTGCCGTCGCGTCGATTGTAAATTCCGGTGGCGCGTCCGGCGCGTCCGCATGATCCTGCTTCCAGAAATACAGCCGCTCCGGCGTCGCGATCATGAAGAACGGCGCATCTGGAAGCGTCCCGTGCGAGAGCATGTTCCGCCGAAAACGCGCCGCCCACTCTGCCGATGTTCCCCCCGGCTCTTAGCCTCCGCGAGCAACACCACACGGCCGACCTGATCGTACGCGATGAGTTCTATTCCCGGGTCGAGCGAAGGCATGATGGATTATCGGGTTCCCTGCTCATAGTGTGGCAATGTTCGCGCCCTCAACAACTCCGGGCAACTGTGACCCAAAGCTCCGCTTCGATGGAAAAAGTAAGCTTACCGGGCACGTCTCCGGATTGCATCCTGATCCAGAAGATCCGCGATCACCGTCAGCGGAAGCCGGAACGTGGTCGCCTATAGTTTCGCGAATGCGGAACCGAGATCGACCAGGCCATCGGCGGCGGCATCGCGCAGAATGCCAAGCGTGCCGGTAGTCGGATCCTCGCCGGGCTGCTTCGGCCCGTCCCGCAGCCTCATCCATCAGGAGAAGCGGATTGGGATACATCCCCGCCAGCGCGATCGCCGCAAGCTCCCCCGCGTCCAGATCCGGCATTGCCTCGGCGGCCACAAGCAAGTCGGCCTTGTCGACATCAACTTCCTCCAGCCAGTGCGGTGGAGCGGTCGCAAAACGCCTCACCAGCGGCGGAGCGTCCGCATGTCTGAGCTCGTCGATTACGGCTTGCGGAATCAGAATGCGCCGGTAGAGTCCCGCCAGAAGCTCGACCTCGCCAATCAGAATGAGGTAATTGAGCGGCGAAGTATCGGCTATAACGACCATTGCCGCCGGAACGCCCTGCTGGTTTCGGCGTCGCGCTCCACATCCGCGGCAGTGACCGGCAGGAAGACCTCATGCGCCTTGAGGAAAGCGTCCACCTGGGCGCGGGTCGCGAAGCCCATGAGGCGCCGGACCTGCGCCGTGGTCAATTCACCCGAGCGGGCGCCTTCGACGGCAAGGGCCTCCAGCGCGGCACGGGAAAGGTCGGGATGGCTGGCGCCCAGATGGCGCGCAATATCCTCGGGCAACTCGACGGTAATCTGCATGGCCGCTATTACCACTACATTATCCCTCTTGCGCTGCCGCCGCGCGATAATGAGGTAAGGCAAAACAGCGATGACCATTGAAATCCGCCAACCCGAACTCGCTTCGCGGTCGAATTTACCGGCGGACGAACCTCATCGCCGTCGCCTGTTGGAATGGCTGGAACAAGCCGGGCCGGGCTGGGATACTAAGCGTCATCCCGAACTTGCCCAGGGAGCCGCCCACTGGGTTGACAGGCTCCGCCGCAGCGATGAAGAGATCGACTCCACAACCGCCTCTCGCTGATGGCACACTTTCTTGCCGACACCAGCCCGATCGTCGATCTGATCGATTAACTTTTCGATTTACCCCGATCTGCGCAGGTTCGCCAGCACGGATTGATGACCGTGGTCAAACCTCGCGAAGAACTTGCAACCGAATCTCTCCAGCCGCTCCCGCACATCCGGATCGTCGAAATCTCCCCCGTCTCGATTCAGGAAGCAGCTCTCCTTCGGCGTAGTCTGCTCCAGATGTCGCAAGACCGAAGCCAGCACGATAGCGTCCTGTCCCGACATGCGAAGGTCCGTCTGCAACTCACCGGCAGACGCCACCACCGCGCCGTCCAACGGAATCACCTCCGCCGTTCGAAGGAGCCCAGCTATTGCAAGCTGCAAGCCCTCTCTTTCCCGATCGGCGCTTCTCGTCAGAATCGTTGCCAGCGGACTAAAATCCTCGGGGATTCCACGATATGGTTTTGACCGCCCGAGCTCCGAAAGCTGCGGCCGCAAGTCGTTAAGAAGCTTGTTACGCGCATTTTCCTTCTGTCTCAGAGTCTGATGCGGTTCGGCGAGCGAGAAAGCCGGTATGACCAACGAGATATCGCCCGCCGCCGCAAGGTCGACGATCGCGTCGCAACTCTCGCTCTGCTCCTGCTGGAGCGCCCGCTCCAACACAAAATTCGACTCCACATACACCGTCATCTACGCCGGATTCATTTCAATCCGGGCTTTTTCGAGCGAACGGATCAGACCGGAGTCCGCCAGCCATCGCATGGACGGATCGTTCTTCGACCTCGCGTCGCCGGTCTGCGCCATATCCGTCAGCCACAAGTAAACAAGTACTTCGAGGGCCTGTTCCGAGACAGTACGCGATGTTCTCTCCAGCTTGTCAAGATACGGTTTGAATTCTATCGTCGCATCGACTGTAAATTCCGGCGGCTCGTCCGGCGCGTCCGCATGATTCTGTTTCCAGAAATACAGCCGCTCCGGCGTCGCGATCAGGAAGAACGGCGCATCCGGAAGGGTCCCGTGCGAGAGCATGTTCCGGCGAAAACGCGCCGCCCACTCCGCCGATGTCCCCACCCGGCTCTTAGCCTCCGCGAGCAACACCACACGGCCGGCCTGATCGTACGCGATGAGGTCTATTCCCTGGTCGAGCGAAGGCATGATGGATTATCGGGTTCCCTGCTCATAGTGTGGCATGTTCGGGCCCTCAACTACCGTGATTGCCGACGTATACTGAAAGCGGTTAGCCTATATGGCCAGGGAATACGTCGAGCAGCGCAACGGCGGCTACTTCATCAGGGACTCCCGAGTATCTCTGGACTCGGTGGTCTGCGCATTCCTGCGGGGAGAGTCCCCCGAAGGAATCGCGGAATCCTTTCCATCCCTCGATCTTGAGCAGATCTTTGGCGCCCTGGCTTTCTACATAGCCAATCGGGAAATCGTGGACCAGTACCTCCGGCAGGGTCGGGAGGAATTTGAGGCGCTGCGGGAACAGGCGCGGCGACGCCATCCGGCGCTCTACCGGAAGCTTGCCGAGGCACGCCGGAATACTCATGCGCCCAGGGCATGAGGCCGCGCTTTTTGGCTGACGCCGATTTCAACCACAAGATAGTCGTTGGCCTTCGCCGCAGGGAGCCAT
>JBEKAQ010000017.1:0-74308 GCA_050015835.1 Bryobacteraceae bacterium
CCCGATTTCAGTTGGTTCAACGATTCGAAATGCGTGGGAGCCTTGCGCGCCCACGCGGGCAGGCGAGGGCGGGCCGGCTGAATACAAACGAGCGGCTCATTCATTGCTTCAGCACAAATGCATTGGCAAACCCGAGCGTCTTCAGTTTCTCCTTGGCTTCGGCCACCTGAACCGTTTGACGATACGGGCCCACCAGCACGCGGAACAGCCCATCCTTCGTATTCTGCGACACTACCGCGGGGAGTTCTTTTTCGCGCAGCGTGCGCATCAGATTGTCGGCATCGGACCGCTGCTGCAACGCCGCAACCTGCAGGTACTCGCCGGCTTCGAGCTCGGGTGCCGCGGCAGACGGCGTCGGCGCCGCACTCGAGGTGGGCGCGGTGTCCTGCGCCGGCTTCGTATCCACTCCCGGCCCCGCCGGCGGCTCCGTGGGCGGCGCCGCACTCGCCTCGGGCCCGGTCTCGCGCGGCGGCTCCACTTCCTGTTGCCGGCGCGCCCCCCCTGTCGGCCCCGCCGCCTGTGAAGCCGCATCGCCGCCGCTCGCGACCGCCATTTTCGTCGCGTGGCTTCCAATTATGTAGCCCATCGTGAAGAACACCCCGCACAGGGCCACCACCACAAAAAACAGACTGATGAGTTGTTTGTTACCGAGAACCAGTTCCTTTTCGACTTCCGTCTGCGCCATGATTACGTTTTCTCTGCCTCTTCACGCCGGGAACGATCGAGAAAACTCTCGATCCCCTTCAGGATATCGATAGGCACCGGGAAAATCACTGTCGTGTTCTTCTCCGCCCCGATTTCCACCAGCGTTTGCAGATAGCGCAGTTGAATCGCAGCCGGTTGCTTCTGCAGAACCTCCGCCGCCATGCCTAGTTTCTCCGCTGCCGTGTATTCGCCTTCCGCATGGATGATCTTGGCGCGGCGTTCCCGCTCCGCTTCCGCCTGCTTCGCCAGCGCGCGGATCATCTGCTCGGCCAGATCCACCTGCTTCACTTCCACCATCGTCACCTTCACGCCCCACGGCGACGTGTGCTGATCGAGAAGAAACTGCAGCCGCACGTTGAGCGCCTCGCGTTTGCTCAGCAGATCGTCGAGTTCCACTTCGCCGAGCACGCTGCGCAGCGTGGTTTGCGCCAGCTGCGAAGTCGCATTCAGAAAGTTGGTCACTTCCACCACCGCCAGCCGCGGCTCCACCACGCGAAAATAAATCACCGCATTCACTTTGACGCTCACGTTGTCGCGCGTCACCACATCCTGCGGCGGCACCTCGATGGTGTCCGTGCGCAGCGTCACCCGCACCATCCGGTCGAGCGGCGCAAACACCAGGATGACTCCCGGACCCTTGGCCTGCGGCAGCAGCCGGCCCAGGCGAAAGATCACGGCGCGCTCATATTCGGCCAGAATCTTGATCGACGAGAGCACGTAAAATACTACGATCAGAATCACTACAAAAACCGGCACTGCCATGCTTATTCCTCTTTCTTTGCACGTTCGTTATCCGCCGCGTCCACCCGCAGCGTCAGCCCGTCGATCCGCGTCACGCGCACCGGCGCATCCGCCGAGATCCGCGAAGTCGCCACCGCGTTCCAGTATTCTCCCCGCACCATCACGGTCCCGCGCGGATTCAATTCTCCCACCGCCACGCCGATCTGGCCCACCATCGCTCCCGCGCCGGTAACTACTTTGTTGCGCCGCGCCCGCAGTGCGATGGTGAACAGGAAGCTGGTAATCAGCGCGAAGGGAACGGTTACCGCCAGTGCCGTGCTCCAGTGTATGCGCAGCTCGGGAACGCTGGTGTCGATCAGCATCACCGCCCCCAGCAGCATGGCGATCGCGCCCCCCGCCGTCAGCACGCCATGCGTGGCGAACTTCGCTTCGAGGATGAAGAAGACAAATGCCATGATCATCAGCGCCGCGCCCAGCCAGTCGATGGGGAACATCGAAAGCGCCGTTAGTCCCAGCAGAACCAGAATCGCCCCGATCACGCCCGGCGCAATCAATCCCGGCGAGGTGAACTCGGCGTAAATCCCCAGCGCACCCACGACCAGCAGCAGCAGGGCGATGTTCGGATCGGCAATCGCCAGGAACAAACGCTGCCGCGCCGAAGGACGATACGCCTCAATCGCGCCATCGGCAAGGTGCAGCGTCTCGCGGCGTCCGTCGAAGCGCGCGATCTCGCGTCCATTGAATTGCCGCAGCAGAGTCTGTTCGTCGGGCGCAATAGTATCGATCAAGTGTTGATCGAGCGCCTCGCGATCCGTCCACGACACGCTCTCGCGCACGGCCTTCTCCGCCACCGCGACGTTCCGGTTGCGATGCGCCGCGATGGAACGCATCAGCGCCGCCGCATCGTTCTCGATCTTCTGCTTCATCACCGGGTCGATCTCCGTACCGCCGATCAGCACCGGATGCGAAGCGCCTGTGTTGGTGCCGGGAGCCATCCCCGCGATATCGCCGCACTCCAGCAGAAAGAATCCAGCCGAGGCCGCGCGCGCTCCCGATGGACCCACCCACATCACGATCGGAACGGGCGAGCGAAACACCTGTTCGACAATGTCGCGCGTGGCGTCCAGCAATCCGCCCGGCGTGCTGAGCCGCACCAGTACGGCGTCCGCGCGCTCTGCCTTCGCCTGTCCGATGGCCGATGCAATCACCTCGGCGGTCACCGGCTGGATCACGCCGTCGACCTCCACCGCGATCACTTTAGCCTCAAGCGTCGCGGCGAGGAACAAAACGGAAATTGCCGTCAGCGTATGCAAACGTTACTCACTATACCGCTGTTTGGGCCACGTTCGGCTCTCATTGCCGATGCTATGAATAAAACGTTTTTTAGTGAAAATGTAGCAATGATGCTTTATAATGAGCTCAGGTATTACATGACCAGGAAACAAACCACTACACCAAAAAGCGTGACAAGCACGGCCTCCGCGCGTGTCGCAAAACCCAGGGCCCCCCGCGTTACATCTTCAAAGCACAAGAAAGCGACAGCCGGCGAACCGATCGCGACGATAGAAGAAGAAATGGTTGTAATAGCGCTGGCCGCGGACGCCAGTCCCCTCGAAACCATTGCAAAGTTAGCCTACGGATATTGGGAAGCGCGCGGCTGCCAGGGCGGAGACCCGCTCGCCGACTGGGTGCGCGCCGAAGAAGCATATCGTCAAAGCTTGTAATAACCCAAGCCTGTTGTAATAGAGTTTGGCATCTTTTCGCATTCGAAGCTCCGTCGCTATCCTTTTCTTAGCAGCGTTATTTCTGGCCGCGGCATCCGCGCCGCCGGATTCGTTTCGCTTCATCGTCCTCGGCGATCGCACGGGCGAAGCGCAGCCGGGCATCTACGAACGGGTCTGGAGCGAGTCCGCCCGGCTCGATCCTGCGTTTGTGGTCTCCGTGGGAGACAGCATTGAAGGGCTCGACGATGCCACCGCCGCCACGGAGTGGGGACAATTGCGGCAGGTCCTCGCTCCGTGGCGGCGCGTGCCCTTCTATCTTGCGCCCGGCAACCACGATATCTGGTCCGCCGCCTCTGAGAACTTGTTTCGCAAGTACGCCGGCCATCCGCCGCACTACGGCTTCGATTACGCGCAGGCGCACTTCACCGTGCTCGATAACAGCCGCACCGAGCAGTTTTCGGCGGATGAGGTATCGTTTCTCGAACAGGACCTCGAGGCCCACGCGGCCCAGCCGCTCAAGTTCATCGTTTCGCACCGGCCCTCGTGGATACTGAACGCGCTGATGGACGATACCAATTTTCCATTGCATCGCCTCGCGCGAAAATACGGCGTGCAATACGTCATCGCCGGCCACCTTCACCAGATGCTGCATTACCATCTCGACGGTGTCGATTACGTCTCCATGGTGAGCTCCGGCGGGCATCTGCGCACCGCGGAAAAATATGAAGCCGGCTGGTTCTTCGGCTATGCGGCCGTGGAAGTCCGCGGCAGACAGGTGGACTTCCGCATTCACGAGCTCAATGGCCGCGTGACACAGTTAGAGGACTGGGGCAAGGCCGGCCTGAAACGCTAGCCCATCCATTCCGGATGCTGCGCCGTGCCGTCGAACTGCATAGTGGTCTTGAACGGCTCGAACTTCCCGGTCATGGCGGCGTCTTTCGTCTTCGCCACTATCGCCTGCAACTGCGGCCCCGATAACGGCTTGAAAGTCCGCACCGCTTCGAAGGCCTGATCCAGCCGCTCCATCGAATCGCATCCGTTGATCACCACCGAGGTCGGCAGATTGAGCGCATAATGCAGGCATTCGATCGGCGTCGCCACCCCCGCCCGCAGCACGTTGCCGATGGCCATGGGCTTCATCCCCAGCACCGCGATGCCTTCCTTCACAAGGCGCGGGACTACCTGATGCGTGAAGCTGCGGAAGTGATAATCGAGCACGTTCAGCGGCATCTGGCACGAATCGAAATGGAACTTGTTCTGAGCCGCCACATCCAGCATGCGCAGGTGCACGGCCGGATCCTTATGCCCCGTGAATCCGATATACCGTATCTTGCCGGCCTTCTTCGCCGCCAGCACCGCTTCGAGCGCGCCGCCCGCAGCGAAGAACCGGTCCGGATCTTCCATGCGAATATTCTCGTGCAGCTGAATCAGATCGATCGTCTCCACCTGCAGCCGCCGCAGCGATTCGTCGATCTGCTTCGCCGCCATGGCGCGCGTCCGCCCGTTGTATTTCGTCATCAGGAAAATGCGCTTGCGGTAGCCGTCCTTCAGCGCCTTGCCCATGCGAATCTCGGCGACGCCGTCGAAATAATCGCAGGAGTTATCGAGGAACGTCACGCCCCGGTCGATGGCGCTGCGCACTATGCGTATGCTCTCGCTCTCTTCTTTCGGCGCCGCCATGTGATAGCCGCCCAGCCCCAGCGCGGAAACACGCTCGCCGGTCGTCCCGAGGTTGCGGTAGATCATCCCGTTCGATGTCTGCGCATCCAGTTTGGCCGCGACCTGCAGAGCCGCCAGCGTCGTCAGAAATTCGCGTCGTTCCATACCCGATAGCTTAGTCCTCAAATACCAACGGCGCCAGCCCTCATGAAGGACTGGCGCCGTTTTGGGTCCGTTCCGTTCCGGGCGCTTGGAACCTCGCTTAGAACGACAGGCGCAACGAGAATTCGATGCGGCGTACGCCCGCCGCGCTGCCTCCACCGCCGAATCCAGCGCCTCCGCCGGTCGCGAGACTGGTCGACTCCCCGAAGAACGGCGACGTCAGATTGCCGCTTGGCGCCGCGAGATTGACGTGGTTGATGAAGTTTCGGGCATTGACCGTGGCAGTCAGGCTGTACTTCTTACCGCTGACTCCACCGCCGCCGCGACGGCCGCCGCCACCTCCGCCAAATCCGCCACCGCCGCGACCTCCACCGCCGCCCCCACCACCACCAAATCCACCACCGCCACCACCTCCCCGGCCACCGCCGCCACCTCCGCCGAAGCCGCCGCGGCCACCGCCACCAGGACCACCGCCGTCAGGACCACCGGGACCGCCGGGACCGCCCTGAGTCAGGGCGGGATTGGCGTTAGGATCCACCTTTTCGCCCCAACCCCATGTCCGGCTGAGGCGCACGTTAGCCGAAAACTGCGGGGGGCCCTCTCCGTAGTTGACCGGGATCACAGCCTGGCCGACGGCCGGGGTCAGATTAAAGTTGCCAAAAGGCGTACAGCGGATATTCGTCGCAGTGCAGGAAGCGCCGGCCGGCGCAAACGCGGGGCGCGCGTCGAAGATGCCGTCTCCTTCGTACGCGGCGCCGGTGGTTATATCGAACGGAGAGCCCGATTGCATCGTGATAAAGGGCGCCGCGTTGATCGCCCAGGGCAGATTAATCACGCCTCCGATATATCCGCGATGCCGCACATCGAACTGCGCCCGGCCATAATCTTCAGCCAGGTTGTACTGGTCCATGGGCAATCCGTTGGCGTTGCTGTGCGCAAAACCCAGAGCATAGTAGCCCGACAGGCTGACGCGGCGATTGAACCGTGTGCTTACGTTGGTGATGTACTGAATTTGCTTGTAGAGCCCGGAAGATTCGTACTGGTAGATGGGACCGAATCCAGCATAAGGAATCGCGCCGATATTCGGCCCGAACGTCAGAGGAGCGTTGATGTCGCGCGTAAGCTGCGTATGCACGCCGCGCGAGTCGATCACATTGACCGAAAGCGAGGTGCGTCCGGGAAGCGCGCGCTCCACGCCGAAGTTCGACTGCATCATGTAAGGCGCCCGGTAGGATGGGTCGATCTGGTAGATATTCTGCTGCGCCAGCGTCGCTCCGCCCAATACCGAGCAAGTGCTGGGTACCAGCGGCAATGCGCATGGAAGGTTCGGATAAGCCAGCAAAGCGGCGTTGCCCGCGGCAGTACCGGCGTTGATCTGGTAGCTCTGCTGCGTGTAACCGTTATTGCGCAGAGCGTTTTCCACGTTGCTGTCGGCGAAGCGGTCGTAGAAAAACCCGAAACCGCTGCGAATGACCGTCTTCGAGGTCGCACCTTTCTTCGCGAACGGCGCCCACGCGATCGCCACCCGCGGAGCCCAGTCGTCGTGGTCCCGGATATTGTCCTGCGTTTCGTAACGGATGCCCAGGCTGACCGTCAGGTTCGGGCGCAGGCGCCAATCGTCCTGCACGAACATCCCGAGGTCGAACTGCCGAACCTTAATCAGCGGGATCCCGCTCGATAGCGTTAACTGCGTCGGACCGCAGCCCTCCGCCTGGATCGTCGAAGTCGGAACACCCTCCGACAGCAGTTGTTCGGTCACGGCATAAAGGGTCAGAGAAGTGGGGTCCGTGTATCCGGCAAGACACTGGGGACTGGTTCCGGACGCGAGACTGAAGCTATAGGAGCCGTTGAAATTATTGGTGGAAAAATTGGTAAGATCGTCCTGCCGCGCGCGCCCGCCCACCTTGATGGCATGGGTGCCCTCGGTAAAGGTAATGATGTTGTTGAACTCGAAATTCTTGTCGAAGTTGTAACCGGGCTCCGTGAAGGGCGGCCCCCCGCTGTTGAACGATCCCGATACGTTGATCCCCGGTCCGGGGCTGGCCACCGAGTCCTGACCCGTGTGCGTATCGCGGAACTGGAAACGGGTCTCGTCGACAGCCTTGGTCCCGATAATCATCGTTTCCGTGATCTGAACCCCATTGGTCAATGACTTCGACAGGGTTTCCTGCGACGGCAGCGCGAGACCGCCCACTCCACCAGTCTGCCCCGAATCCGTGTAGTTGTAGCGCATAACGAGCGTGTTGGTGGCATTGATCTGATAATCGAGGCGCCCGCTGAGAAGCCAGAGCCGGTTCGGCGTCGGAAACGCGCCGATATATGGAACCTGATTAAAATTGCTGTCGATGGTCTGGGCCTTGATGAGATTATCCTGGTCGATCGCGCGGCGGTTAATGTCGAGGTAAAAGGACATCTTGTTCTTCTGGATCGGGCCGCCGACGTTGGCCGAAAACATCTTCGAGTCGTAACCCGGCTCCGTCGGAAGGAAGGGGTTCCTGGTGTCAAGAATTTTGTCGCCGTACTGAAATAACGCGCTGCCGTGGTAGGCGTCGCTGCCGGGCTTGGTCAGGATCTCAATGCGTCCGAAACCGGGCCGGTCGTACTCGGCCGAAAAGGGATTCGAATTGATGCGGATTTCGCGGATCGAGCTCTTCGGCGGCAACTGCCCGCCACTGAATCCATCGATGAAAAACTGCGCGCCGTTGGGTCCCGCGGCGGGTCCGGCCAGCGCTGTCAGATCTGCCTGCAGATCGTCCGGATCGTCCGGCAACGCGTCGAGATCCTCATTCTTCAGCACCAGCGCGCCCACGTTCTGCGACGGATCGACGCTCACCTGCCCTGCCGCCGAATCGCTCACCTGCACTTCCTGCGCCTCGGTCTGGATCTGCAGCGCGATATCGAGCGGGCTCACCTGCCCGGCGGAAATCGTGAAGGACGGCTGCGTAAATGTCACAAAGCCCTTCGCGTCCGCCCGCACCGCGTAGGTGCCGGGGGGCAGCGTCAGCGTGTACTTGCCCTGTCCATCCGATTTCACGCTGCGCGAGATCCCGTTGCCATTCACCTGAATGGTGGCTCCGGGCACCAACGCGGCGGAAGGATCGGTCACCGAGCCCCGCAGCGTCCCCGCATTCTGCGCGGCCCCATGCTGCGCAAAGAGCGCCGCCATCAAAAACAGCGCCGCCAGTAACCCTGTTAACCTCTTAAACTTATTTGACATAGAGCGTATTATTCCGTCTCCAAAGAAGACGAAGGGGCACTTTGATTGTTACCGAAAATGACAGCTGTAAAACGTGATTATGTGTAAAGAGCGAAACCGAATCGACCGACTCGACATTCGTCGTGGACAACCGACTCGTTCTGGCATCACGGGGCCGCCGTCGCTCCGCAAACCGGTTTGCGATTGCGAAGCAGCTTGATTGAAAGTGGCGCCTCCCTCGACGTTAATGGTCGAGAATGGTCGAGGCCACCACAACCGTCGTTGCCGAAGGCGTGCCGTTGTTGATCGTGACCGCTCCGACCGGAAAATACAAAGACCCGTTCAGGGTTATGGTGGCGCCGCCCCCAAAAGTGCTGGCCCCGGCGACGCCACGCCGCGTGGTGTCGTTGCCGATACTCACCGTCGCCCCGTCGGTCGGATATGCCACTACGCCGGTGAGCCGTGGATCCGCCCTGAATACTGAATGGGCCCCGTTAAACCCCGTTCAATCATGAATATTCCCGATCCCATAACGGCCGACATCCCTGCCCTTGGCTGCGTGTTGCAGAGAAAGTCCACGCAAACACCCGGCTCGACGTATGCCTCGCGAGATCGGCAATAAATGCAGCTTACATTTGGTAAGATACGTTTATGGAAAGGGTTACCGTCTCATCCAAAGGCCAGATCGCGATCCCCAGGACGATCCGGGATGCGCTCAATCTTTCCGAAGGCACCAGGCTGACCCTGGAAGTGCGGGGCCAGGCGATCATATTATCCAAAGAACCCGGCTGGAAGAAGCTGCGGGGCGCTGGCGCCGATCGGGATCTGATGAGCGCTTTTGCCGCCCACAGACGGTCGGAGCGCGAACGTGAAGACGCGGGTTCTTGATTCGTGGCCTGTCCTTGAATGGATCAAGAGCGGGAGCCCGGCAGCGGACTTCGTGGATGTTATGCTCTCGGATGCCGAGGCGGGCAGAATTCGGCTGCTGATGAGCGCCATCAATGCCGGCGAGGTATATTATTTCCTCGGAAGGCACCATAGCTCATCCCTTGCAGAGTTCTGGCGGGAGTCTTCACGGACACTACCCGTCACGATGGAAGTGCCGTCCGCCGAAGACATCTGGAGCGCCGCTTCTCTGAAGGCGCGATTCGCGATCTCATATGCGGACGCATTCGCGGCGGCTTTGGCGCAGAAGTACGGTTGCCCGCTGGTGACAGGCGATCCGGAGTTTCTTTGTGTCGATCGTTTGACCATCGATTGGATTGGCCGTGCCTGACGGATTGAAACTCCTGGTAGTCCGCTGATAGGTTATCAGCCCCGATAGAGGGACATTGTAGATTTTGAGCCGGTTCGTCTCTTCGGCGACCTCCTGGTATTCGTTTTCATGTTCAAAGGCGATGGAAATGTATTCAGCCCGGGTGAACTTCGGATTGGGAAAATTTATCGTATCCGGCACTTGATAAAAGATCGTGTCAATCCGGAAGTATCCATTGGAGTGATGCATGCTCGTGCGCTATCGCTGGCACGACCTGCGTGAAGATTACAGTCGTTGACGGATTGTATGGTTCCATCTTCTCGGTATTTTAATGCAAAACGGCCCGGATTGCTCCGGGCCGCTTGAATTGGTGGTGGGTGCGGAAAGAGTGGGTGCCCGTGCTCACGCAGCCTCCAGGAGTTCGCGTTCCAGACGTGATCCGTAATTCCGGCATGCATCGCTGGCGTCACCCTAAGCGTCTCAGGACGTGGACGAAGTTGTGCCAGGCGAAGCACAGGCAGAGCTTTGCCCACAGGTTTTCCCATTTTTTCGAAAGCGCATTAGTTAACCGCATCAGCCTTCGCATCTGCATCCGCATAGTGAGTTCTGGCGTTCGCCGCGTTCTTCAGATGCTTCTCGAAGGTCGCTTTGTCAGCAGTAAGGAGCGGCTGTCCGAAGTCCCCCACGCAACGATCCTGAAGTCTCTCGTGATCGCAGGCGAGCGGTGTGCGCGGGTCATGGGCCGCTACGCCCGCAACGTCGAGAACACCGTCCACGGCAGTAACAATCCCTCTTCAAGCGCCGACTTACCCCCGTCGGGAGCCGCGGGAAAAGACGGAACCGGGATACACGAACATCTGTACTGCCTATTGGCCCCCCGCGCTCTTTTCCCGAGATTCGCTATGGTCAATTCGCCAACCCCGCCCGGTTAGAATCGTATATGCTCCGAACCGCCCATTCCGTCTGTGCGCTCGACTGCCCGGACGCCTGTTCGCTGCTCATCGATGTGGACGAGAACGGCCGTGGTTCGAGGCTGCGCGGCAACCCCGAACATCCCGTTACACGCGGATTTCTCTGCGGTAAAGTGGCCCGCTATCTCGAGCGCGAATACTCTCCCGCCCGCCTTCTCTATCCCATGCGGCGCACCGGCGCTAAAGGCGAAGGCGGATTCGCGCGCATCTCCTGGGACGCCGCGCTCGATGAGATCGCCGCCCGGCTACAGTCCGTCGCCGCTGAATTCGGCCCGGAATCAATCCTCCCCTACAGCTACGCCGGTACTATGGGATATCTCAACGGCTCCGGCATGGACCGGCGTTTCTTCCATCGCCTCGGCGCGTCGCGTCTGGACCGGACCATCTGCTCCTCGGCCGGCACCGTCGGCCTTACAGAAGCCCTCGGTGTGCGCTACGCCATCGAGCCCGAGAGCTTTCGCCACGCGAAGATCGTCATCGCCTGGGGCGCCAATATCCTCGGCACCAACGTCCATCTGTGGCCGTTTATCGTCGAAGCGCGGCGCAACGGCGCGAAGTTCTACACCATCGATCCGCACCAAAACCGCACCGGCAAGCTTTCCGACCGCCACTACGCCATTCGCCCCGGCACTGACGCCGCGCTGGCTCTCGCCATGATGAACGTCATCCTCGGCGAAGGCCTCGAAGATCGCGACTACATCGAGCACCACACTCTCGGTATCGAAGATTTGAGAAAACGCGCCGCCGAATGGACCCCGCAACGCGCCGCCGAACTCTCCGGAATACCCGTGCAGGATATCGTGCAACTCGCGCGCGAGTACGCCTCCGTGCGGCCTGCCGCCATCCGCCTCAACTATGGAGTGCAGCGCAGTGAGAGGGGCGCGCTGGCCGTGCGCACCATCGCCCTGCTGCCCGCCCTGACCGGCGCCTGGCGCGACTTGGGCGGCGGACTGCAGCTCTCCACCTCCGCCGTCTTCCCGCTGAACCGCCCCGCGCTCGAACGTCCCGATCTGCAATTTGCTTCTCCGCTCGGCCGCGAAGCGCGCATCGTCAACATGTCCACCCTCGGTGACGCCCTTACGTCGCTCGACCATCCGCCCGTCAAAGCCATGGTGGTCTATAACTCGAATCCCGCCGCCATTGCGCCCAATCAGAACACCGTGCGGCGCGGCCTCAGGCGCCCTGATCTCTTCACCGTCGTGCTCGAACACTTCCGCAACGATACGGCGGATTTCGCCGATATCCTGCTCCCCGCCACCACCTTCCTCGAACACACCGATCTCTACTTCGCCTACGGGCACTTTCATCTTCAACTGGCACGTCCCGCCCTGCCTGCGCCCGGAGAGGCGCTGCCCAACACCGAAGTCTTCCGCCGCCTGGCCGCGCGCATGGGCTTCCACGAGCCGTGCTTAGCGGATTCCGACGACGCCATGATCCGTCAGCTTCTCGACACCCGCCATCCCTTCATCGATGGCATCTCGCTCGACGAACTCGACCGCGAGCACTCCGTGCGCGTCCACGTCCCCGATCCCTTTCTGCCCTTTGCCGAAGGCGGCTTTGGCACGCCCTCCGGCAAGTGCGAGTTTCGGGCGGAAACGCTCGTATTCGAGCCGCCCGTGGAATCCCGCGCCGGCGACCGTGCCCTGGCCGCGCGCTATCCTCTGGAACTGATCTCGCCCAAGAACGACGACAGCATGAATTCCACCTTCGGGTACCGGCCCGATACCGATGCCCAGACCGCCATTCTGAAAATCCATCCCGCCGACGCCGCTCCGCGTGGAATTCACTCCGGCGATGCCGTCCGTTTACTGAACGACCGGGGCTACTGCGTGCTGCGGGCGCAGGTGATCGCCACCGTGGCCGAGGGCGTAGTATGCTCGACCTCGGTGCGCTGGCCCAAACTGGCGCCGGGAGGCAATTCCGTCAATATGCTGACATCCGAACGCCTCACCGATGCGGGAGCCGGTCCCACGTTCTATAGTTGTTTAGTTCAGGTGGAGAAAATTGGCGACTAAACAATTTGTTTTGGGATTCTTTCTGCTGGGCGCGATCGCGCTTTCCGGCTGCCGCGGCAAACACCAGCGCGCTGTCGTGCAGAATGAAGAACCCAGCGACACCCCGCCGCCGCGGGCCGCCTCGGTCCTCAGGGTGACGGACCCCGCCGCGCAGGAACAATTGCTGCACGGATTCTACGGAGTGGAAGGCGGCGCCTGGCGCTGGACCGCCGGTAAATTCACCGTGGCGCTGCGTCCGCCCCTGGCCTCCGCGCAGCGTGGCGCAACGCTGTCGTTTGCCTTCTCCGTCCCCGATGTCGTGATCCGCAAACTGCATGATCTCACCCTCACCGCGTGGGTCGGAAGCGCCAAACTGAAATCGGAAACGTACACAAACGCAGGCAGTTATACCTTCACCACGGACGTTCCCCCGGAACTGCTTGCTAAGGACCCGTTCATCGTCGATTTCGCCCTCGACAAGAGTCTGCCCCCCGGACCCTCCGATCGGCGGGAACTGGGGGTCATCGCGGTCTCCGTCGGCCTTGAGGGAAAGTGACCCCGGCCGCGGCAATCTCCGCTCAAAGATTGGTCTGGCGCGATCGAGCCGTCAATGCGCTCTGCTGGCTCGGGCCCGTCGTCTTTCTGCTCTGGCTTTATGCCGATGGCCTGAATTGCTGGTTCGTCGCCGACGATTTCGCCTGGCTCGGGCTCCTGCGGCAAGTTCATAGCGCCAAAGACGTTATGGACGTCCTCTTCTCGCCCGCCGCCCAGGGCACCATCCGTCCCTGGAGCGAACGCGGCTTCTTCCTCCTCTTTGAAAGCCTGTTCGGACTGGATGCTCTGCCCTTTCGCATCATGGCCTTCGTCACCATGGCGGCCGATCTTACGCTGCTCCAGTGGATTACGCGACGCCTTACCGGATCCCGTCTGGCGGGGATGGTCGCCGCCGTGTGCTGGGTGTCGAACGCCGCCCTCACCACCGTGATGTCATGGAGTGCTTCCTACAACGAGGCCCTCTGCCCCCTCTTCCTGCTGGCGTCTCTGGCGTTGCTGATTCGCTATGCGGAAACCGGCAGGCGCAGCTTCTGGTGGTGGCAATTGGTGGTTTTCACCCTGGGATTCGGCGCCCTTGAGCTCAATGTAGTTTACCCCGCGCTGGCGGCCGCGTATGCGCTCTTCGCCGCCCCGCCCGCCGTGCGGCGGAAGTTATTGATCGGCACCGCGCCTCTATTCGCGATCTCGGTCGCCTATTTTCTGCTTCACAGCGCGGCAGTGCCTCTGCCCGCGTCGGGCGTCTACGCCATCCACCTCGATGGGCGCATTTTGAGAACCCTGGCTTTGTACGGCAAATGGTCGCTGCTGCCGGCCGCCTGGGCGGACCTCGGTTACTCGCACCGGCTCGGCATGATCGTCCTCTGGGTCGGAATCCTCGCTTTGGCCGGGCTTTCGATCGCGGAATTCAGGAAGCGCCGCCCGGTAATACTGTTCTTCGCGGCATGGTTTCTCATTACCCTCGCTCCCGTTCTCCCACTGTGGGATCACCACAGCGATTACTACCTTACGATTCCGCTCGTCGGCCTCGGAATGCTGGCAGGCTGGGCCGTCGCCCGCGGCGGAACGGTGGTGCGGGCCGGTGCGGCTATCGCGCTTCTTCTCTACCTGGGCGGCATGATTCCCGCCGCGCGCGCCGCCTCCCACTGGTGGCTGGAACGGACCCTGCCCGTGCGCGGTCTGGTGCTGGGAGTCGAGGCCGCCACCGAATCCCACCCCGGGAAAATAATCCTTCTGGATGGAATCACTTCCGAGCTTTACGACAATGCCGTGGGGCAGGCCGCCTTCCTCCCCCTGGGCATCACCGACGTCTATATGACTCCGGGATCGGAACTGAATATCCAATCGGCCCCCGGCACCGGGGACGTGACCGATCTGGTTGTCGACCCCGCTGCCATGATTCATGCTGCGGCCGCCGATCAGATTGTGGTATATTCTGTTGCTGGCGATCATCTCCGCAATATAACGCGGGAGTATGAGCGGCTTGCTCCGGGCCGTTTCGCCGATCGGTTGCCGAGTCATGCCGACTTAGGCAATCCCCTCTATTCCTGGCTGTTGGGTCCGGAATGGCTTCCCTCTCAGGATGGAAGGCGCTGGATGCCAGGCCGTGCGACTCTTCTATTGCAAGGGCCGCACTCCGGGAATAAATTGTCGGTCGATGGCTATTGTCCTGAAGAGCAACTCAAAGCGGCTCCGCGGCATCTGATAGTATCTGCCGATGGTATTCCGGTTGGCGAAACGCAAATTAACCATCCGGAAGGCAGTTTCCATCGTCTATTCACTGTGCCCAGTGAGTTGATCGGCAGGGATTCGGTTCGGATTGAACTCCGCGCAGACCCGGCTGTGAACATCGGTGGACAGGAATACGGGTTGGTGTTTGGCAACATCGGTTTTCGATAGGGTACTGTAACCTTTTGCCGAAGGGTCCTGTAACCTTATTGCGGAATATTTACCAAAAGGTACATAGACGCCGGGAGCCGGTTGAGGTAGTCTGGACAAATCCCGGTATCGGGAGGGGACTTTGGCACGTCAGTTGCTTCTGCTGTGGAGCAATGCGGTGCCCCGGGGGCTGGAAGCTCCGAAGATAAGCAAAACTTAAGCTTCCGGCACTCAGATTTTTTGAAACTTTGTTGTTAGATTTTCGTCTCTAGCACAGAGAGATTTACGAAAGAGACCACGCAGACGTTAGAGAACGAGGAATTTTGAAATGACCAAGGCTGAACTGGAAAAATATAAAGCGATCCTGGAGGCGAAGCAAGCGGAACTGTCCGGGTCTTTGCGCAATCGGGATGAAATTGTGATCGAGAAGGCGCCTGACGCCCTCGACGAAGTACAACTGGCGGGCGAACGCGAACTGGCGATCCGCAATCTGGATCGCGACTCGAATATGCTGCGGCAGATTCGGCGTGCACTGGCCCGCATCGCGGACGGCTCCTACGGAGTCTGTCTGCATTGCGAGGAAGACATCTCGCCCAAGCGCATCAATGCGGTGCCGTGGGCGGCCTTCTGCATCAAGTGCCAGGAGCAGGTCGATCGTCATGAGATCGAGGTCGACGACACGGCCGATCTGTTCGCCAGCGCGGCATAAAGGCCTCTCCACACTCTACGTCTGACGGTGTTCCGGGCGGATCCCCTTCGGTTGAACTACACGCGGGAGATCCGCCCGACGTGTTTCCGGCCTCTGTTTTAGCCCGCAATCCCGATAAACGACAACATTCGCCCCGCCTGTTCCTTTTCGCGCCGGAACGAGAAGAATCTTCCGGGCGCGCAGAACGTACATTCCCTGGCTTGCCAGATATCGCTCACCCCGGCGGCTCTCAACTGCATCTCGTTGATCGCCGGCAAATCGATATGCGCCGGCTGGCCGGTCTCCGCCAGATCGGGATTCCACGCCGCAAAACGGTGCGCCACATCGGGCCCCACCTCGAAACAGCACGGCCCGATGGCCGGTCCGATGGCGGCGTGCAAATCCTCCGGGCGCGATCCGTACCGTGCCGTCATTTCATTCACCCCGGCGATGGCGATACTGTAAGCCGTGCCGCGCCAACCCGCATGAATCGACGCCGCCGCGCGGGTTCGCTCATCGGCGATCAGGATCGGCACACAGTCGGCCGTGCGCACCCCGATCAGCAGACCGCTCCGGCGCGTCACAATGCCATCGGCTTCGGCGATCGGTTCGGAGGCGGGCTCGGAGGCCTCGACCACCAATCCCGAGTGAATCTGCTGGACGGTCGTAATGGGCACCGGGTAGCTCGATTCGCGCAGGCCGAACCCGTGAACAAGCCAGTCGAAAACCGCCAGATTGGGCGCTCTCAGCATACGGGGTACACTAAACTTCGATCTTACGGTATCGGGTCTCACGATGCTCCAAATGCCCTGGCGCAAAGGCCAATCGCCCGCGCTCGTCCCCCTCTTGTCGATGCTCGTGTTCCTGCTCGCGGGATGCGCGCTGCTGCCTTACCCCGGCTTGCAGAACGACGAGGTTTTCTTCTCGGGACCCATCTACAGTGCGGCGGCCGCGTATGACCGCATCAGGATCGGCGCGGTCGACATCCCGCTCATGGTCATGAGCTATACGGGAGCCCTCAAGACGTGGCTCTACGCCGGCCTATTCGAAATCCTGCCGCCCAACCCATGGTCGGTGCGCCTTCCCATGCTGCTGCTGGGCGCGCTCACCATCTGGCTCACCTGGTGCTGGGTGCGCCGCATCGCCGGCGTGCGCGCCGCCGCCATTTCGACCGTGCTGCTCTCTACCGACACCATATTCCTGATGACCAATACCTTCGACTGGGGCCCGGTCGCTCTCCAGCATGTCCTGCTCATGGCCGGCTTGCTCGCCGTCCAGATATGGCTGCAGGCGGACCTGGGCGGTTCCAACCGGCGCATGCTGGCCCTCGGCTTCTTCCTCTGGGGCCTCGGCATGTGGGATAAAGCGCTGTTGAGCTGGCCCCTGATCGGGCTCGCCGCCGCTTCCCTCTGCGTCTTTCCGCGACAAACTCTGGCACGCCTGCGTCCTTTGACGTTGGCCTTCGCCGCCGCCTCGTTTCTGATCGGGGCGGCCCCGCTCGTTGTCTACAACGTCGGACAGCACGGTGTCACCGCCACCCGCAACACGAGATTCTCGACGGAAGGTCTGCGCGGCAAGGTCGCCGTACTCCGCCACACCCTCGCCGGCGATTCCCTTTACGGCTTCATGGTCTATGAGGATGCGGGCAGCCTCCGGCGCGCGCCTGCAACTCCGCTCGAACAGACGGCGGCCTGGATTGAAGGACACACCGCCGGCCGTCGCACCAACCGGATGATCCCCGCCTGTTTTCTCGCCCTGCTCTGTTTCGCCGGCCTCCACGCATCGCCCGCGTGGCGTACGCTGCTCTTCATTTCCATTGTCATCGCCGTCGAATGGGTGCAGATGTTCTTTACCCAGGGCGCCGGAAACACATCGCACCATGTGATTCTCATGTGGCCGTTCCCCTCCGTATTCATCGGCATCGCCTGGAGCGCCATGGCGGATCGGCTTCCCCGGTTCGGCGTGCCGGCGATGGTTCTGATCGTCGCCGTCCTCGCCCTGGTCAATCTCCTGACCACCAACCGGTATCTCGTTAACCTTGCCGCCAACGGCGCCGCAGGCGGCTGGACCGACGCCATTTATCCCCTGGCCGACGCCGTCCAGCCCGACTCGGGACGCTGGATCGGTATGATCGATTGGGGTTACCTCAACCAGCTGCGCATGCTCTACGAAGCGGAATTGCATCTGTTCAACACTGACCCTGCCGGCGTGAAACGAGTACTTGCCGCCGACTGCATTCTGATCCAGCACACCGAAGACAAGCAGATCCTTCCTGGCGTGAACGGCCGCTTTCGCAAGGCGGTCGAAGACCTGGGATACGTGGAAAAAGTGCAACGCGTAGTCCACGACAGCAATGGCAGGCCCGTGTTCGAGATCTTCCGCCTGGCGAAATGTGGAGCAGGCCCTTCCACCTGTCCTCAACCTTCCCAACCCTGACCGGACTGCGTGCCGATCAAGCGGACACGCGGCTTATCGGGCGGATCGGGAGTCTGCCCGCCTAAGGGCGGAAGCGGAGGGTGAATTTTGCTCCCTGGCCTGGAGTGGAATCAAGAACGACTGAGCCTCCGTGTTGTTGCATGATTGCTCTTACTATGGACAGGCCCAGGCCGGTGCCCTTTGATCCTTTGGTGCTTACGAAGGGGTCGAAGATCCTTTTCCGATCGGCTGGGGCTATGCCTGGGCCGGTGTCGCTTACCTCTATGGTTTGGGGTGAGGCGGTGATGCTTAATGCGCCCGGTCCGTTCATGGCGTCGCACGCATTCGACACAAGATTTGTCAGCACTCGGTGCAGCGCGGTGGGATTGGCCTGGATCTTTGGCAGCTGGGGCTTGAGATCGATTGTGAGTTGAACGCCCGCAGGCAGACGAAGGTGGGCTGTGAAGTCGCTCAAAAACTTCGCTATATCCAGCCCTTCGAGAATTAGAGGCTCGCCTCGGCTGTATGAGAGCAGACCGGCGGTCAGAGCGGTGCATCGGCTGGCGGCTTTTCTCGCGCCTTCGAGATCCGTCGTTTCTATATAGTTGAGAATGAGAGTGAGTTGATTATTGATATCGTGCGCGATGCCCGCCGCTGCCGTTCCGAGCATTTCGAGCCGGTGATTCATGTTTTGCTCTCCCGGCCCGATGTTAGTATCCGGGTGCGGCGCTGCAGCGCACGTCAATTGGTAAGTTGTTGAGCCATGAAAGAAAAAACGCTGATTTTATTTGTGATCGCCATTATGAGCCTGAACGCAGCCGATGTTTCATTGACCCAACTCGAGCAGATGAACGCGCGTTTCGCTCCGGTGGAGTTGCGCGTGGATACGAGCAAACTTTCGGCGGGAGACCGCGCCGCGCTGGTCAAGCTGATCGAGGCTTCGCGGGCAGTGAACCGGATCTTCATGCAGCAGCTCTGGAGCGGCAATCTGGCGCTGTACGACAAGCTGAAGCTGGATAAGAGCCCGCTGGGCAAGGCGCGCCTCGAATATTTCTGGCTGAATAAAGGGCCGTGGTCGGATCTGGACGATCACGAGGCGTTTCTGCCGGGCGTCCCGGAGAAGAAGCCACTGGGCGCGGCGCTCTATCCCGCCGACATGACTCGCCAGGATTTCGAGAACTGGGTGAAGCCTTTGAAGCCGGAG
This sequence comes from Bryobacteraceae bacterium, assembly GCA_050015835.1. Classification (GTDB taxonomy): domain Bacteria; phylum Acidobacteriota; class Terriglobia; order Bryobacterales; family Bryobacteraceae; genus BOG-234. The sequence continues at coordinate 19,145 of JBEKAQ010000017.1, forward strand.
ATCCGCGCGCAGGCGGAGGGGTTCTTCACGGTGATCCGGCATCGTCAGGGCAACGGTCCGCTGGCGCCGGTTCCTTACTCGGAGGCGTACAAGCCGGATCTGCGGGTGTGCGCGCAGATGCTGAAGGACGCGGCGAGGATGACCGATAACGCGACGCTGAAGCGGTTCCTGCTGGCGCGGGCGGCGGCGTTTCTTTCGAACGATTACTACGAAAGCGATATCGCGTGGATGGATCTGGACGCTCCGCTCGATGTGACGATCGGCCCCTACGAAACTTACACCGATGAGCTGTTTGGCTATAAGGCGGCGTTTGAATCGTATGTCAATATCCGCGACGAGGTGGAGACGGCGAAGCTGAAGTTCTTCGGGGATCACATGCAGGAGGTGGAGGATAATCTGCCGATCGACGCGAAGTACCGGAATCCGAAGATCGGAGGTCTGTCGCCGATTCGCGTGGTCAATCAGGCGATCGCGGCGGGTGACGGCGACCATGGCGTCAAGACTGCCGCTTACAATCTGCCGAACGACGAACGCGTGGTGCATGAGAGGGGCAGCAAGCGGGTAATGCTGAAGAACGTGCAGGAGGTGAAGTTCGAGAGCACGCTGACGCCGATCTCGAAGGTGGTGCTCGCGGGCGCGGCGCAGGCGAACCTCAGCTTCGATGCGTTTTTCACGCATATTCTGGCGCATGAGATGAGCCATGGGATCGGGCCGCATCAGATCGCGGTTGATGGGCGGGCGACTACTCCGCGGCAGGAATTGAAAGAGTTGTACAGCGCGATAGAAGAGGCCAAGGCGGATGTGCTGGGGCTTTATATGCTGCAGCATTTCTACGATCGCGGTTATCTGGCGCACAACGAAGATAAGCTCTACACGACATTTCTGGCTTCGTCGTTCCGGACGCTGCGGTTTGGTTTGAACGAGGCACACGGCAAGGGGATGGCGCTGCAGTTCAACTATCTGACCGACAAGGGCGCGTTCGTGTTCAGGAACAATGCCTGGGCGGTGGATGGGACGAAGATCCGGGGCGCGGTGCGGGAGCTGGCGCACGATCTGCTGACGGTTGAGGCGACGGGGGATTATGCGGGCGCGAAGAAGATGCTCGATACGTTGTCGGTGATTCGTCCGGATGTGGACGCCACGCTGAAACGCGTGGCAGATGTTCCAGTGGATATCCGGCCGGTATTCGTTACGGCGAACGAGATTTCGCCGGAGCCGAGGTGACGCGGGCCGTTTTCGTCCTGATGGCTATCGCGGTGGGCAGTTACTACCGCTGGGGCGTGCGCGCGGCGGGTTACGAATTTGGGTGGGGCCAGGATTCGGGCCACTATTACGACTATCTGGGGCGGGCCTTCGCGGCGGGCCATTTGTATCTGCCGATCGAGCCATCGCCGCAGCTGCTGGCGCAGCCGGATCCGTGGGATCCGAAGGTCGACGATTCGTTGAAGTTGTTTGACGCGGTGTTGTACAACCGGCGCTATTACCTTTATCACGGGGCGGGTCCGGCGGTGATGCTGTTTACTCCGTGGAGATTGATCACGGGGCACGATCTGCCGGAGAACTATGGGTTGTTCCTGTTATGCCTGGGCGGATATCTGTTTTCAGCCGGCGCGTTGATGGGTATTCTCCGGCTGGCGCAGGTGCGGGTGGGGCCGGGAATGCTGGCGATGATGATGCTGGCGCTGGGGACGTGCCAGGGCGTGCCGTTCCTGCTGAATCGCGTGTGGGTTTACGAAGTGGCGATCGGCGGAGGGTATTTCTGTATTGCGGCGGCCTTGTACTTTCTTGTGCGCGGTTTTGAATCGGGCCGGCCGCAGTGGCTGGCTGCCGCGGGGTTTATGTTCGGCATGGCGGTAGCGTGCAGGCCGCATCTGGCCATCGTGGGGGCGGTTGCTTTGACGGCTCTTGTTTTCACATCGTGGCGCCGGGCGATTTATTTCCTGACTTCTCTGTTAGTCGTGGGCGTGGCGATCGCCGCTTATAACTACGAACGCTTCGGGAATCCGCTTGAATTCGGGAATCGGTATTTGTTGAGCGGGCCCCACCAGAGTAAGTTGAACCTTGCCACCGCGAATGTGAAGCCGGGGATGTATTATCTTCTGCTCTCCGCTCCCGAATTCAGCCCGGTGTTTCCATGGATCCTGATCACGCCGCATGTGCGTGACTTTCCACGCCCCGCGACTAATACCGTGGAGCCTACTACCGGCGCGATCTATCTGGCTCCGTTTCTGCCGCTGGCAGTGCTGGTCTTTTTTGCGCGTCGGGTTGGGCTTCTGTTGGGGACAGTTGTATTGTCAGGGTTGCTGGTGCTGATGTTCATTACCGCGACGGGTTGGAGTACGCAACGGTATCAAGTCGATTTTCTTCCCTGGCTGGTCCTCGGATGTATGGGTGGGTTCGCAGTTGCGACAAGTCGCCTGGGGAAGCGCTGGCGGTGGGCTTTCTCGGGCGTCGTGTGCGTTGCGATCCTGTTTGGGTCCGCGGCTAATCTGGCGCTGGGACTGGCGGGACCCTATGACGAAATGAAGCTGAATAAGCCTGCAGGGTTTGTCCGGATCGCAAGCTGGTTCAGTCCGATCGGGAAGTTCCGGCCAGTGCTGAATCCGCGGATCGATGTGAGCCTTAAGGCCGGCGCCGGGCCGCTGTTTTTCGCGGGACAGTTGCCGTACCGTTATGAATTGTCGATGGATCGTGCGGGGCCCGGATCAAACCTGATCTCGCGATTCAACCAATCCACGGTCACTCATGAGATTGCCGGCGATGGACCTGGCGTCTTGCGGGTTACTTACACGCCGGAATCGGGCGAAATGCATGTAAGGGGCGATGGCCGGGAAGTGCTTGTGCATAAGATCGGGACGCTGGTGTCGGCGCCGGTTCAGATCGGCGTACCGTGAATTATCATTGATGCGAGCAAGTGAAACCGAAATACCTTTGGTTTAAGGCTTCGATTATCTTCGGCGTCCTGCTGGGGCTGGCGTTGCTGGTCCAGACGGTGCTGACTTACCGGTTCGTGTCGGAAGGCCTGGTGAGGCAGGAGGCAGGACGGGAAGCGGATCGGCGCATGCTTTCGATCGGACGCGCGGCGCGGCTGATGGGCGCAAGCGCGTCGGCCACGCTGACGCCGGTGCTGCATGAACTGGTTCACGAGGCGCCGGAGCAGATCGCGTGGATCAGGATATTGAACGGCCAGGGTGGAGTGATCGCGGAGAGCGAGCCGGTCCAGGGCGCTCCCGCATACACGCAGGACGACCTGATGAAGATGATGGCGAACCGGGATCGGCGTCCGCAGGAAATATCGACGCGGTCGGGTCTGGTGGTGATTACGGTGAACCCGCTGCGTATCGAGCCTCCGCCGTTTCGGCGTCCGCCGCGGGATCCTTCGCGGCAGATCGCTCCGCCTCCTGGGAGCGGGCGCAGGGAGCCGGAGTTTGTCGAGATCGCGATTTATCTTTCCGGGGTATCGACACACTTCGGGGTATTGCGGGAAAACCTGATCGTGGGGTGTACGGCGGCGCTGGCACTGATGGCGGCGGTGATCATTATGGCGCTGCGCTTCCGGCATTACATGCGGGGCAAATACATTGAAGAGGAGCTGTCGCTGGCGCGGCGGGTGCAGAACGATTTGTTTCCGGCGGAGGGATCGCTGGCGGGCAATCTGGCGTTCGCGGCGCGATGCGTCCCGGCGTATCAGGTGGGCGGCGACCTCTACGACGTTTTCGAAACCGAAGACGGCGAAGTGGCGCTGATTCTGGGGGATGTTTCGGGCAAAGGCTTGCCAGCCGCTCTGCTGATGGGCGTGGTGCAGGGGGCGGTGCAGGCGAGCTACGGGACGGGTTCGTCGGCCAACCACGAGCAGGCGGCGGAGCGGCTGAATCATTTGCTCTGTCTGAAGACGGCGCGGGAGCGATTCGTGAGCCTGTTCTGGTGCTACTTCGATCGGCGGCACTCGATGCTGCGCTATATCAATGCGGGACATTTGCCGCCACTGCTGGTGCGGCGCGAGGGCGGCGATTGGCGGGTGATCCGGCTGGACGAAGGGGGGCCGGTGCTGGGCTTGCTGCCGGGCGCGCGTTATACGCAGGCGGAGGTTCGGGTGATGCCGGGCGATCTGCTGGTGGTGTTCTCGGACGGGATTCTGGAGGCGGCGAATGCGCGCGACGAGGAGTTCGGCGAAGTGGGTGTGATCGCGGCCATCGAGCGCAATTGGGATCGGGCGCCGGGTGAGATTTGCGCGGCGATTCTCGCGGACGTGAAGAGGTTTCTCGGCAAGGAACTGCCGCAGGACGATCAGACATTGCTGGTGGTGCGGCTGGATGAGGTGATGCCGGGTTCTGCGATGGCAAGCCAGGCGGTCGAGGAAGTTCCGGTGGTTCGATGAGGGCTGTGGTAGTCCTGAAACGTGCCCACTGATTCGCAGCGACCTGCGCTTATTTTCGACGGCGATTGCAGTTTTTGCCGGATGTGGGTGGATTTCTGGCGGGGCTTGACCGGGGATCGCGTCGAGTATGTTCCTTACCAGAAGGCGGGCGGGCGGTTTCCGGCTATTTTGGTGGAAGACTTTCGGCGTGCCGTTCATTATGTGACTCCCGACGGGCGGCGGTTCAGCGGGGCGGAGGCGGTTGCCGAGTTGCTGTCGCGCGTTTCGGGTTACGAGTGGATGCTGTGGGTCTGCCGGCACGTACCGGGATGCGCGGCGCTGGCGGAATTCGTCTATCGATTCGTAGCGCTTCACCGCAACGCCGGGTACAGGATCACGCGCGCGCTTTGGGGCGAGCGCATCGAGCGGCCGACGTATCACATGGCGTCGGCACTTTTCGCACGGGCGCTGGCGCTCATCTATATGGTGGCGTTCGCGTCGTTCGGCATGCAGGTGCGCGGGCTGGTGGGGACGGAGGGCATCCTTCCGGTCCCTATGTATCTGCAGTTTGCCGTGGCGCAGCTTGGCTCATCGGCGTATTGGCGCGTGCCGACGATTTTCTGGTGGGCGCCGAGCGATTTCGCTCTGCTCTCGATTGCGTGGGGCGGGGTGGCGCTGGCGGCGGTGGCGACGATCGCGCGGCCGCACAGCGGATGGCAGCGGACCGTCTTCGCGATCCTGTTTGTCTATTACCTTTCGATTGTTTCGGCGGGCCAGATATTCATGTCGTACCAGTGGGATCTGCTGCTGCTCGAAGCGGGATTTCTGGCCATCTTTCTGCGCCCGTCGCTGCCGCGGGTGTGGCTGTTTCAATGGCTGCTGTTCCGGTTGATGTTCCAGTCCGGCCTCGTAAAGCTGCTGAGCCATGATGCGAGCTGGCACAATCTGACGGCGCTGACGTTCCATTACTGGACGCAGCCTTTGCCGAACTTTATCGCCTGGTATATGGCGCAATTGCCGGAGTGGTTTCAGAAGGCGTCGGTGATTTTTACGTTCGCGGTGGAACTGGGATTGCCCATTCTGATGTTCGGGCCGCGGCGGTTGAAGCAGGTTGCGGCGCTCGGCACCATCGCGCTGCAGGTGCTGATTATTCTGACGGGGAATTACACGTTCTTCAATTATCTGGCGATCGCGCTGTGCCTTTTTCTTTTGGACGATCAGTTCTTTGCGGGAAAGAAGAGGTACGTGCCGATGACGCCGGCGTGGTCGAATCGATACGTTTCGGCGGCGTTATTCCTATTCATCATGACGGTGTCGTGTACCGAGCTGGTGGGCATGCGCCGCGCCGTTCCATCGGCGTTGAACCGCATCGTCGATGCGCAGGCGCCGTTCGATCTGGTTAATTCCTATGGCCTGTTTGCGGCGATGACGACTTCGCGGCCGGAGATCGAGATCGAAGGTTCGAAGGATGGGCAGAACTGGCAGCCTTATGTGTTCCGGTACAAGGCGGGTCCGTTGAATCGCGCGCCGGGTTGGGTGGCGCCGTTTCAGCCGCGGCTCGATTGGCAGATGTGGTTTGCGGCGCTGGGGAATTACCGGGAGAATCCGTGGTTTCTGCGTTTCATGCTGCGCCTGCTGGAGGGGTCGAAACCGGTGCTGGCGCTGATGGAACGCGATCCGTTTGGAGGGGTTCCGCCGGCGCATATCCGGGCCATGGTTTACGATTATCGATTCACGACCTGGGAGGAGCGGCGGAAGACCGGGGACTGGTGGAAGCGCGAGCTTAAGGGGGTTTATTTTCCTCCGGTTAGCTTGCGAGGGAAAACTATGCCATAGCGTTGGATATGCGGGCGACGACTGGGGGTTGAGCATGTGCACCAGGACTCAGTTGTCCGCCGGTGTTTCCTCAATGTGGTCGATAACCAGCACCGGCATAGGGCGCATGCGCCTCCCCAGCTTCAGTCCGAGCTGCTGTCTGATCGCGTCCATGAATGGGATAGCGCCGTTCGGGTCCGATGCCCCCGGTGAACCGTCCGCTGCTGCTGGCTGGCCAGCTTCAGCGCCTGCGCCGTCGCGCAACTGCGATCGTGGGGTGAAGCTGAGGGTAAAGTCCCAGGAGCCATTTAGACCCGTCTCATCGACAACCTTGTTGAACGCGGCTTCCACGCGGTCCAGGGTCTGAAGCTGCTGGGCAAACTGCGCCATGGTTATGTTCCGACATTCAATCAGCCGGGAGAGCCTTGGGTTTACGTCCCTCGGGTCGTGAGCGACGACACGAGCTTCCCTGCAATTCGAACGACGGGAAGAATCCGCCACGCGGAGCTTCGGCCTGACTGCCGTCAGGGTATAAGTCGGCACGGGCCGGTCCTCAAGGTGGGTCGCAACTTTGAAGCGCTCGATCAGGAGCGCACGCAACATCAGCTGAAAGTCCTCATCGATGAAACCTGTACCCTGAGGCCCGTCGGGCGTCGCGGATGCCTTGGCGACGATACTGAACCGCCTCGAATCGGCCCATTTCGGCGCTCCCGCGATTCTTTCGTCCATGTGGTCCCAATCCACGTCCCAGGCAGTGCCGATGAGCATTTTCATGGGGAAGGCGTGCAATTCGATTCTTCCGCCGGGGTAGCGCCGGAAGCCAAATCGCTCGTCTGGTGGGCTCAGCCCGATAGTCGCCACTTCGAACTCCAGAGAGCGAGGCGGCAGGATTTTCGTCACCCCCGCAGGATTGGCGGTTGGCTCTTGATTGACGTGGTCGAGCACGATGACGGGCGCAGACACATATTGCAGTTTCAGTTTCAGACCCAGTTGGTTATCGATCGCGTCAAAGATCGTAATGCGGCCGGTGCCCGCCCGCACGATGCGGGAGCGAGGATTCCATCGGATATTGAAGTCCCACGAGCCTTCGAGGCCGGTCGAATCCACCACGGGCTCGGGCAAATAATCCCCGGCCATTCGGCGCAACGCTCCGGCAAATGCCCCCATGGTGATGTCGCGGCATGAAAACTCGAGGTAAGCGGCCGTGCCGGATTGTGGCTGAGACTGGCAGCCCGACGCAGCCGAGCCGCTGGCTTCCTTCAGGCTCGGCTTCCCTTTCGCCATCGTCAGCACAAATGCCGGGAGCGGCCTTGAGTCCTTGTGCAAAACGAGCTGGAAACGGTCCTCCAGCAGGGACCGCAGCATCAGGCTGACGGTTGCGGACGGCGTCGAGGGTGGTGCTTTGGCGGAGACGTCAAAGCGGTCGAACCCCAACCAGTTCGGCCCACCGACGATCCTTTCGGAGTCGACGCCCCAGGCGATCCTGATGAGGTCGAGCATGGTGGCTCGCCGCAGGTCGTAACGTCCGCTCAGGAGAAGTCCTCCAGACGCGAAAGTGTCCGGATTGGTGGCGGGAGCGCTTGCCTTGATACTGGCAATATCAAAGGCGGGAATCCCAGTGGGTTGTCCGAGGGCCGCGACGCGGAGAATGTTGAAGAGGATTATTCCTGTAAATGCTCGCACAGCACTTCAACCTCACTCAGGTGGCAAATCAAAAAAGATTCGCTCCATAATCTCACGAGTCGCCTTGGCTCACGACGTTCTCCTTAGTGTGTCATAATTATGACATATGCGGACGACGATTGAGCTTCCGGACGAATTGCTGGTGAAGGCGAAGAGCCGGGCGGCGCTTGCGGGGGTGTCGCTGCGCGAATTTTTTATCGAGGCCGTGGAGCAGAAGCTGGCGCCGGGGACGAAGAAGATGCGGCGCGATCCACCGGTAATCGGCGGACAGAATGCGCCGCGGGTGGGCGTTTTGACGCCGGAGCAGATCGATGAAGCGATGTTTGGCTGACGTCAATGTACTGCTCGCGTTGTTAGTGCGGCATCACGATCATCACGTGGTGGCGAGTAAATGGTTCGATGGGCTGGAGGCGGGCGAGGCCGGGTTGTGCCGGATGGTGCAACTGGGGATGATTCGCCTGCTGGGCAATCAGTCGATCATGGCGGATCATGCGATTTCGGCAGCTGCGGCCTGGGGTCTGATGGAGGAGCTTTTGATGGACGAGCGGGTGGATTTCGCGGAGGAGCCTCCATTGCTCGATACGGTGTTCCCCACGCTGTTGAAACACCGCACGCCGGCCAGCAACTTGGTGGGGGACGCGTATCTCGCTGCGTTTGCCATGGCTTCATCGCGGCGCATGGTTACGCTTGATGGCGGGTTCAGACAGTTCAAGGGATTGGATGTAGAGTTGTTAGCAGGCTGAGTGCGCCACTTCCTCTGGAGTCCGCAGACAGGCGGATAGTGGACGGAAGCCCGACCAACCACGAGTGGCTCTCACCAATTCTTTATCCAGTGCGGCAATCGGCAGTTTGTGACGGATCGCCAATTCGAGCCAGGAAGCGTCGCAGGCCGTAAGTTTATGCTGGCCGACCACTGCCCGAACCGATACGAATAACCGCGCCCTGGTGGGGTCTTCGATTTCTATGGGAGGATCGGCAAGGCTTTCCAGAAAGGCCCGTGCCTTCTCTTCCGTAATGCGCCCTTTGCGAACCGCCAGCCCTGTCACGTTGACGACTTCGTATAGCCACAAGGCCGGAAAGACGGCTCAGCAAGGTTTCCGTGAACGGCGTTGCTTCGTCGCTGAAACACCACGGCATCGTTACGGTGTTGTCGAGAACGAACCGGCTCACGGACGGTCTTCGTCGATCAACTCTGTTATCGTCAGCCCCCCGAGCGAGACGCCCTTGCGTAATGCGCGGATGCGCTCGCCTGCGACCCGCGCCCGTTCCTTATCGTAAGCGGGAGCGTTTATGCCGAAAGGAACGTGAGCCGCTTCTTCGAGCAAGCTGGCGCCATGGGCTTCAAGGGCGCGGCCATGCACGGCGGCCTGGCGGGCAAGTTCGGCCTGAACTTCCTGCCTGATGTCGACTGTGATTGTCATGGCGTCTTCCCTTTCAGAGTAATTCTTCTCTCTAACTTTAAGATATTGAAACTATCGCCCGCAGCGCGTCCAGTTTTCGTTGAGCGGCTCCCGAATCGACGGATTGCGCGGCCAGCTCCGCGCCTTCCCTGAAATGCGACGCCTTTCCTGCCGCGACTAAAGCCAGCGCTGCGTTGATCAGCACCACATCCCGCGGCGCCCCACGCTCGCCAGCCAGAATCGATTCCGCAATCGCGCGGTTCGTCTCCGCATTGCCCCCACGAATCTCTTCAATCGAACGAGGCGTAAACCCGAAATCCTCAGGAGTGAGCGTGATCCGATCCACCGCGCCATTCTCAATAGCGAACACCGTCGAAGGCCCCGTAATCGTCACCTCGCCCAGGCCATCCGACCCATGCACCACATACCCCCGGCGCAGTCCCAGCAACGCCATCGCGCCGGCAATCTTCTCCGCCGCATGGTCCGACCACGTGCCGCACACCTGCATCTCCGCCCGCGCCGGATTGGTCAGCGGACCCAGATAATTGAACGCCGTGCGGAACTTCAGTTCGAGCCGGATGGGCTGAACGTGCCGCGTCGCCCCGTGGAAGGTGGGCGCAAAAAGGAAGCCGATACCGGCCTCGCGAATGGCGCGGGCCACCACTTCCGGATCCACGTTCGTGCGCACGCCGAGCACCTCCAGTACATCCGCACTGCCGCACTGGCTGGTGATGGATCGATTGCCGTGCTTGGCGACGCGCACGCCCGCCCCGGCGACAACGAACGCCGCCACCGTCGAGATATTGAAAGTCGACGCGCGGTTGCCGCCGGTTCCGCAAGTATCGAGCAGTGGACGATATTCGTCGCCGATGGGAACGGCCGTGGCGACCTCCCTCATAGCGCGCGCAAATCCGGCCAGTTCGGCCACCGTTTCGCCCTTCATCCGCAAAGCCGTCAGGAAGGCGGCGGTCAGCACGGGAGTCGATTCCCCGGCCAGCAGCGAGCGCATGGCGGATTCCGCCCGATCCTGACTCAGAGAGTGGCCTTCGACGACAGCATGGAGCAGTTCAAGCGTCATGTTAGAGTTGAAAATCCGGGTTCAGATTCCAGCATAGTTGTTCGGCAAAACCAAATGAAAATCCACGAGTATCAGGCCAAGACCATTCTGGCCAAATACAACGTCCCCGTGCCGCGCGGGGAAGTGGCGTTTACGGTCGCTGAAGCGGAGGCGGCGGCGAAGAAAATCGGCGGCAGCGTCGTGATTAAAGCGCAGATTCACGCCGGAGGCCGTGGCAAGGGCGGCGGCGTTAAAGTCGCGAAGACCTTCGACGATGTGGCGCCCATCGCGGAACAAATCCTCGGTATGACGCTGATCACGCATCAGACCGGTCCCGAAGGCCGTCTGGTGCAGCGGGTGCTGGTGGAAGAGACGCTGCCCATCGACAGGGAACTTTATCTCGGCATTGTACTCGACCGTCAGACCGGCAATCTGATCTTCATGGCATCGGCGGCGGGCGGCATGGAGATCGAGGAGGTCGCCGCGCAAACGCCCGAAGCCATTCTCAAAGAGCCCATCGATCCCGGTATCGGACTGCAGCCGTATCAGGCGCGCAAGCTGGCATTCGGCATCGGCATCCCCGCGCCGGCAATCTCAGGAGCCGTACAGGCGATGATGGCGCTCTCGAAGTGCTGCCTCGAAATGGACGCCTCGCTCGCCGAAATCAACCCTTTCATTCTCACTGAAGACAACAAAGTTTATGCCCTCGACGCCAAAGTCGGTTTCGACGATAACGCGCTTTTCCGTCACAAGGAAATTTTGGAACTGCGCGACCTGGCCGAAGAAGATCCGCTCGAAGTCGAGGCCTCGAAGTTCGGCCTGAACTACATCAAGCTCGATGGCAATATCGCCTGCATGGTGAACGGCGCCGGCCTCGCCATGGCGACTATGGACATCATAAAGTACGCGGGTGGCTCGCCGGCCAACTTCCTCGACGTCGGCGGCGGCGCCAATGCCGAGCAGGTTAAGAATGCTTTCCGCATCCTCCTCTCCGACCACAGCGTGAAGGCGGTTCTCATCAACATTTTCGGCGGCATCCTGCGCTGCGATACGCTGGCCACCGGCGTGGTGGCCGCGGCGCGCGACCTGGGAATCAAGGTGCCCATCGTCATCCGCATGGAAGGCACCAACGTCGAACAGGGCAGGCTGGTCCTTGAAGACTCCGGCTTCAACTTCACGGTGGCCGACGGCATGAAGGACGCGGCGGAAAAAGTGGTCGCGCTGGCGGGAGGCAAACGGTAATGAGCGTACTCGTCGATAAGAATACGCGCTTACTCGTGCAGGGATTCACGGGCAAGGAAGGCACGTTCCACGCCTCCCAGGCAATAGCTTACGGAACCACCGTGGTCGGCGGAGTCACTCCCGGCAAGGGCGGGTCGACACATCTGGACCGGCCTGTCTTCAACACGGTCCAGCAGGCCGCCAAAGAAACCGGCGCCAACGCCGCGGTCATCTTCGTGCCCCCGCCGTACGCCGCCGATTCCATCATGGAAGCCGCCGACGCCGGCATCGCGCTGATAGTCTGCATCACCGAAGGCATCCCCGTGATCGACATGGTGAAGACGTGGAAATTCCTCGGGACGAAGAACTCGCGCCTGATCGGGCCCAACTGTCCGGGCGTCATTTCGCCGGGTAAGTGCAAGATCGGGATCATGCCGGGGCATATCCATCTCGAAGGAAACGTCGGGGTGGTTTCGCGTTCCGGCACCCTGACATATGAAGCGGTGGGCCAGCTTACCAAGCTGGGGATCGGCCAATCCACCTGCATCGGCATCGGCGGCGACCCGATCATCGGCACTACCTTCCTCGATTCCATCAAAATGTTCGACGCGGACCCCGATACGCACGCCATCGTCATGATTGGCGAGATCGGGGGCAACGCGGAGGAGACGGCGGCAGCCTATATCGGGGCGCATGTGAAGAAGCCGGTGGTGGGATTCATTGCCGGACAAACTGCGCCTCCGGGACGAAGGATGGGCCACGCGGGCGCCATCATCTCCGGTGGATCGGGCGCGGCGCCGGATAAGATTCGCGCCATGGAGGCGGCCGGTATTACGGTGTGCTCGTCGCCGGCTCAGATCGGCGAAAAAATTCAGGAACGAATCACTAATAGATAACCACTCCGATAAATAGACATGGAACAGACTTTTTCAATTATCAAACCGGACGCTTTCGCGTCGGGCAAGGCGGGAAAGATCCTGGCGCTGCTGGAGGAGCATGGCTTTCGGATTGTGGCGCTGCGCAAAGTGAAACTGAGCCAGGCGCAGGCGGAGGGATTTTACGCCGTCCACAAGGAACGCCCCTTCTACGCGAGTCTCGTGAAGTTCATGACGGAAGGCCCGGTCATCGTGATGGCTCTCGAGCGTGAAGATGCGGTGAAGAAACTTCGCGAAGTGATGGGCGCAACCAATCCGGCCAATGCCGCCGAGGGTACCGTCCGCAGGTTGTTCGCCGAGAGCATTGAACGCAATGCGATTCATGGTTCCGACGCGCCGGAGACGGCGGCGCAGGAGTTGAGATATTTCTTTACCACTATCGAACTGAACCAGCTCTAGCGGATTTTGGCGGACATCGAGACCTATAATGATCGCTGGACCCGGTTTCGGCAATGACCACAGCTCAGTCCCTATAGATGCGCCAGCTATTCAGAGCTTTCATCCCGGCCAGCCTGATCGGCCTGATTCTCTCCGAACTGACGCTGATATTTCTCTGCTATCTTGCCGGTTCGTGGCTGGTCCACCGATTCCTCAATCCGGAGCTGGACCTCAATGCCTTCGTCTTCTATGAGGGCGGTCTGCTCCAGATCGCGGTAGTGGCCGGCTGCCTGCTTCTCGGTTTCTATTTTCAGAATCTGTACTCCGACATTCGGGTCAAGTCGTTCACCCTGCTGGTTCAGCAGACCTGTCTTGTGATCGGGTTTGCCTTTCTCATGCAGGCCTTGCTGGCCTACGCGCGTAAGCCGGAGTGGAGTTTGCCCCGGTGGGCAATGATCTTCGGCAGTATTCTCGCTTTGATCGTAATTCCGTTCTGGCGGCTGTTTTACAGCCGGGTACTCTTAAAAGTTATTGGCTTTCAGCGCGTCCTTTTCCTGGGGGCTTCCGAAGTCAGCCGGGAGATCGGCGCTCATCTGGCCAGCCGTCCGGAGATCGGCATGAGCGTGCTGGGATACATCGACGATACCGTCATCGAGACGGAGTTGCCCGGCGGAAGGATTATTGGCCGGATCAAAGATCTGACAAACCTCACGCAGAAGCTCAGACCCGACCTGATTGTGGTAGGACTGGCCGAACGGCGCCAGGAATTGCCCATGTCGGAGATGCTCCACCTGCGCTTTTCCGGCGTACGGTTCGAGGAAGCCGCCGTCACCTTCGAAGCGGCTTTCGGACGCGTCTCGACGCGGCAGATGCGTCCCTCGCGGCTGGTCTTTTCCTCCGATCTGGGTCCCCGGAAAGGAAGTCTTTTCTGGCACTCGCTCTATTCGATTCCCATCGCCGCTCTGCTCATAATCCTGTTCGCTCCGGTGATTTTGCTGGTTGCGATCGCAGTGAAGCTGACATCGCCGGGCCCCATCTTTCATCGACAGGTTCGGGTGGGGTTGAACGGATCGACGTTTACCGTCTATAAATTCCGCTCTATGTATGCCGATGCCGAGGCGCGCACCGGTCCGGTTTGGGCCACAAAGGACGACCCCCGGATTACCTCGGCGGGCAAATGGATGCGCCGTTTCCGGCTCGACGAATTGCCGCAATTGATCAACGTGCTGCGTAACGAGATGGCGTTGGTGGGTCCGCGTCCGGAGCGCCCGGAATTCGTCAAGTCGCTGAACGAGAAGATTCCCTACTATAATTACCGGCATTGCGTGAAGCCCGGCATTACCGGCTGGGCCCAGATCAACTACAAATACGGCGACACCCTCGACGACGCCATTATGAAGCTCGAGTACGATCTGTACTACATCAAGAATCTTGCGGTTTCGCTCGATATGTACATCATCTTCCATACTCTGAAAGTCATGTTATTTTCAGAAACCGCTCAGTAGCGATACCGTGGTCCCGAGGTGGCAATGCGCGGCAAGGGCCGCATACGGACGCGCGACCGGCGTAACCCGGGGGCGTCCCGGTGCGTCGCATCACGTTACTGCCTTGATTAAACCATTATTTTTCTATGGACCAGGGATTTTCAGAGTGGCTTGACGCCCAGCGGGGCCGGCAGTATGAATTGCACGAGCGCCATCTGAACCCCGCCTTCGTCAAAATGATCCGGACCATCGGATTCGACAAAAACTACGTCCGCGGCGAAGGCACCTGGCTCTTCGATGCCGAAGGCCGCCGTTATCTGGATCTCCTTACGGGCTGGGGCGTCTTCGCTCTGGGCCGGAATCACCCCACGGTGAAATCGATTCTCGAACAGGTGCTGTCGCGCGACATGCCGAATCTGGTCCGCATGGATTGCTCGCTGCTCGCCGGTCTGGCAGCGGAAAAGCTGGCTCACCACGCCTGCGCGGATTCGGACCTGGATCTGACGCGCGTTTTCTTCTGTAACTCGGGAACGGAAAGCATCGAAGCCGCCATCAAATTCGCCCGTTGTCACACGCGGAAGACGAGGATCCTTTTTTGCGATCATGCCTTCCACGGGCTCACCATCGGCTCGCTCTCGCTGAACGGGTCCGATTTCTTCCGCGAACGTTTCGGAAGTCTGATGCCGGATACCGTGAAGGTCCCGTTCAACGATCCGGGAGCGCTGGAACAGGCGCTTCATGGAAACGATGTGGCCGCATTTGTGGTGGAACCGGTGCAGGGGAAGACCTGCGCGGTGGCGGCCGAAGGTTATCTGGCGGAGGCGTCCCGTCTTTGCCGCAAGGCTGGCGCCCTGCTGATCGTCGACGAAGTGCAGTGCGGCTTGGGCCGGACCGGCAAATGGTTCGCGTATCAGCACTGGCCCGAAGCGCAGCCGGATATCGTCTGCGTGGCCAAGGCGCTCTCTGGCGGCTACGTGCCCGTGGGCGCGGTGATCGCCTCGCCGCGCATCATGGACTCCGTGTTCGACAGCATGGAGCACTGCGTGATCCACTCGAATACCTTCGGCCAGAACGATCTGGCCATGGCGGCGGCGCTGGCAACATTGCAGGTGATGGAGGATGAGCGGATACCCGATCACGCCGCGCAACTCGGTGCCAAAGCCATCCCCAGGCTGGCGGAGATCGGCAAGTCATGCCCATTCGTTTTCGAGGTGAGGGGTAAAGGGTTGATGTTCGGGATCGATTTTCAACGGCCCACTTCATTGAAACTGAGAGCCGCGTGGGATGCGCTGCACCTGCTCAACGAGGGAGTATTCAGCCAGACCGTCATCATGCCGCTGCTGCATGAGCACCGGATTCTGGCGCAGGTGGCCGGCTATCACACGGAGCTGATCAAGTTTTTGCCTCCGCTCAACATCGGGGAAGAGGATCTGGGGTATTTTCTGTCCGCGATGCAGAAGGTGCTGGACGGCCTTCATCGTCTCCGTGACGGCGCGTGGAGCACGGTGCGGTCGCTCGCCAGGGGCGCTGCCGCGCAACTTGTACGGTAAGGCAGTCTATGCGGACCGGCCGGAGGATACCCAGGCTGGCGGATGCCACGATGTACCTTCCGCCGCGGGCGCATGCCGTTGCATGGCTGGCCTGTGCGTCAACATGCCGCGCGCTTCCGTAGTGAGAAGCGCGGTGCCGGACAAAGCCAGCAGAGCGCCGGGAAGTATATTCAGGAGAAACACAGCCGCGCGGCTGGCCCGCGGCCCGTGCGCGCTCACAACCGGTAGATCGCAGAAGAGCTTGTATCCGGCATAAATGCATGTTGCGCCGACGGCAGCAAGAAATAAGCTGGCTACATAGTTCATCGGCTGCTCCTGAAGCAATTGAATCTCCAGAACCAAACTGTTGATTTCTTAACGGCTTCCTGGAGCAGCCGCTGGATCGTGGTGGCCGATTTCAACCACCAGCACCACCAATCGGCCCGATACACTGGACTCGATGCTCATCCGCGAGGTGAAATGCCACGTACAAAAGATGACCGGCTCATGGCTCACCGAGTCGGTGGTCGCCAACCCGATGTCCATCTATCCGCCCTATTGGGAAAAGCGTTCTTCATGGTTCGGCGTGATGTCCGCCGGGGTGATCGAGATCGTTCTGGAAAATGGCGTAGCGGGCTTCGGCTTCATGGGCGGCGGCAGAGCGGCCTCGGCCGTTGCCGTTCTCGACGATCAGATGCGCCACCTGATCGTCGGCAAGTCGGTCTTCGAGACGGAACTGATTCAGGAGCAGCTTTACCGCGCTTCCCTCTCTTATGGACGCGGCGGATTCACGCAGAGCATCATCTCGGCTGTCGATATCGCGCTGTGTGACGCCCAGGGGAAAATCCTCGGCCAGCCCGTCTACAACCTGCTGGGCGGCGCTTCCCGGACGGCGCTTCCCGTGTACTACACCGGCTACGATCCCGAGGCGCTCGATGCGTTCGGCATTCGCGACATGAAGATCGCCATTCCTTTTGGGCCCGCTCACGGCGAGGCGGGCATGGCGAGGAATGAGGAGGCGGTGGCTCGCGCCCGCGAGGTGTTGGGGGACGATGCCTTCATTGCGCTCGATATCTATATGGCCTGGGATGTCCCCTACACCATCCGCATGTACGAGCGGCTGCACAAGTACCGGATTGCGTGGCTCGAGGAGCCTGTGTTGCCGGACGACTACGACGGATACCGGACCATCCGGCGTTCCGTCGACACCATGGTGACCGGGGGCGAGCACGAATATACGCTCTCCGGTTTCAGGCGTCTGATTGAAGAGGGTTGCGTCGATATCGTGCAGCCCGACATCTATCGCGCCGGCGGTCCGACCGCGTTGAGAAAAATCGCGGCGCTGGCGAAGGCGCATCACGTCAAGCTGGTCTGTCACGGCATCGGCACACCGACTTATCATTTCCTTTCGACCAACGGCCCGGAGACGACGCCGTTTGCGGAGTATGTCGACATCTATCGGGGCGCCACGAAGACCTGGGCGCTTACGGACGACCCACGCCCGCGAGGTGGAATGATCCACCTCGGCGACGCGCCGGGCTTCGGCTACGACCTGAATGCCGCGGCGTTTGAGACCGGCTGTCCAGGCGTGACTACGATCTGGTGAGCGTCTCGACATAAACCGGTTGGAGCGGGCCATCCGCGTGGGTACCGCACAGGGTCTTCGAGGACCTGCCAGGCGGCGTCGCCGACGTGGATGAAAACCTTTTCCGTCCCCGGTGAAGCCCCGCTCTCCCGGCGGCATCGCTCCCGGACCGCCGGCGCTACACTCAGGCGGGGCCGAACCTGCCGGCCAGGGAGTGTCAAATGCAGCGCATCGCGATCGCGGAGCCACCGGCTATATCGGAGGCCCGCTGGCGCGCAGGAAACCATCGGCGGTGTTTTCGACATCGGCGGGAGTGAGACGCTTTGCTACCGCGACATCATGCGCATCATGGCCGAGGAACTCGAACTTCCGCGCCGCCGGATCATCGCGGTGCCCGTCCTCACTCCTCGCTTGAGTTCGTATTGGATTCATCTTGTGACCCCCTGAGCAACAAAATCGCCAGGCCGCTGGCCGGGGGATTGAAAAACGAAGTAGTCTGCCGCGAGGATCGGATCACGCGCATCGTTCCCCAAAAATTGCTGAACGTGCGTGAGGCGATCCATGCCGCGCTCAGCCAGGTGGAGTCGCACCTGATGGAAACGAATTGGACGATGGCCGGTCCCATGCCAGGCGACCCGGACTGGTCGGGCGGAACCGTGTTTCGCGATGAGCGCGAAGTCGCTATCGCCGCCCCGGCTCGAGACGCGTTTCGTGCCGTATGTCGCCTCGGCGGCCCGGCGGGATCCCGATACGCTCAGGTACGGCGACGTTCTCGACTTCTGGCGAGTGGTCGGTTTGGAGCAGGATCGCTCCTGTCCCTGCGGGCGGAAATGCGTCTGCCCGGCCAGGCGCTGCTCGATTTCAGGATTGGAGCCAACGGCGGGCAGAATTGCACCCTGCGGCAGACCGCACTCTTCGAGCCGCGGGGGTTGTTCGGATTAATGTACTGGTACGCCGTGCTGCCGCTTCATGGCGTCGTGTTCAGGGGTATGCTCAAAGGCATTCGGCGCGACGCTGTCCGGATGGCCGCTATGGAGCGAGTGGGATCGTCGGAACCGGCGCAGGGCGGCTGCCTGCCATTGTTGCTGCCCAGCGCCGTTGGCCTGTGGTCCGGAATCCCCACGCCGCGACGCTTTTCGCGCGTCTGACACTCATCGCGCCGAAGTGAGTCCACTGACGCGCCCAGAAAGTCCCGATCGGGGACATCATGCCCGATTGGCGCCGGGTAACGCCGACGGTCCCGCCTGCCGGAACGCGCGGGTCGGGGCCCGGCAGGTCCCCATTATCCCCGCGGCGTCATAGAACAAAGGGGAAATGATTCCGCGCTACAGAGTCGCTTTGTTCGCATCGGAAGAAGGCGTCTCCGCCTCCTGTCGATCCCGCGAGTCCTCCCTTATGAAGCCCGACGCGCTCGTGATGTGCCGATTTCGAAAGTCGGCACTTGTCGGGCAGCACGCTTTCCGGCATCGGAAAGTGACCGGCCAATTTCTGGCGCGAACTGCGCGTGGCTCAGGATGGCCAACTCGCCGCCATCGTCACCGGCGAGGAGGCGCCCGATTCGCATTATTACTACGGATGAGACGGCCGTCCGCCGATGCCGGGTCGCGCCCTGTGGCGCTGTGAGGTGGGTTTTTGCGCGCATGCCGCTCATCTGGCCTGGAATCGAAACGAATAGCCGATGCCGATGAAGTGATCCACAGTTTCGCGCGACAGGCCCACTCCTACGTGTAGATCCAGCTGTTGAAGCTGACCCAGTTTGTACGCGGTACCGAAATGCAGCAGGTGCCGCGGACCCCCGCGTTCCGGAAAGTCGCCCGCGTATTCGACGAATGCGTCCCAGGGGCTGGTAAGTTGCCGGTCGAAAAGGAAAGTCGATTCTCCAGTCAGGTTGCGGACGCCCGACTGCGTGAGCCAATACGTCGATAACATTCCCGCGGCGGTCCAGTTCGGGGAAAGTTGCTGCGACCACGGCAGCTGCAGGCCCGGGTCATATCCATGGCTCGACACTGCGTTGGCCCCGGTCGGGAAACTCATAAAGACGATCAGAGAGAGGTCGAATCCGCTCGACGTACGTCCGATCTGTTGCTTGACTCCCAGCGCCAGATCGCCGAAACCGGAACCCGTGGCCGCGTGGATGTAATCGGGAACCGTAAACCGCAACTCGGTCGCGTTCGTCAGCCCGAACACCACCAGGCTCTCCGGGCCGTCGATGGTGCGCTCACCGGAAGCGGTCGACACCTCGGCGCCGTTCTCCACCTGCACGCTGCCGCTCGGTACCACCACGCTGGAATTTGTAATGGCGGGCCGATCCGTTGCGATGGGGCTCGTCGTCTGGCCGTCGAGCGACGCCATTGCGACCAGCGTCGCAATCGACAACCATCGTGCGAGATCAGACCCGCGCGCCGGCATACCACGGGGCACTCACGGTAAATATGCGTTCGTTGCCGCGCGCCAGCAGCACCCATTCGAGCAGTCGTCCACGCTGGTTGTGGAGGAAGTATTCATACCATCGGTCTTCCACCAGCTCCGGTATGACCACGATGATGCTGCGCCCGGGATTCGCCTTCGACAGATCCAGCACAAACTGAACGATGGGAACGATGACAAAGCGGTAGGGCGAAGACAGCACATGCAGACGGGGCGGCTCCTTGCCGGCCGCGCGGAACGGCCGCTCCACATAGTGATCCCAGTCGGTCTCAAGCGGTTCGGAATGTTCGGTGTCGTCGACGTGCAGCGCGATCACCTCCGGGGAAAGCCGCGACGCAAACTCAATTCCCTGCCGGGTGATATCGTTCCAGCGGTCGACGGGAATAACGACAATGGGGACTTCGCCAAGGCTCGCGGCGCTGACCGGAACCCGCGACGCGGTCAGCATCCTTATTGAATGGTAATGGCGCCGGACGGCGACGAAGAAGGCGATCGTCAGCGGAATAAAAAGCAGGGTGATCCAGGCGCCGTCGGCGAATTTCGCCACCAGCACGACGACCACCGTGATACCGGTGACGAAAGCGCCCAGGCCGTTGACCGCCGCTTTGTGCACCCAGTGCGGGCCGCGAACCTTCCGCCAGTGCACCACCATGCCCGCCTGCGAAAGCGTGAAGGCCAGAAACGCGCCGACGGCGTAGAGCGGAATCAGCCGGTCGGTAACGCCTCCAAAAAGGATGAGAAGGCCGCCGCAGAGTAACGCCAGGGCAACGATGCCGTAGGTATACACGAGCCGGCGTCCGCGGTAACCGAAGACATGCGGGAGGTAGTTGTTCTGCGCAATGGCGCGGCAGAGGCGCGGGAAATCGGCGAACGCGGTGTTGGCGGATAGAGAGAGAACGAAAAGAATCGAACCCATGGTCAGGTAATAGAAAAAGCCCTTGCCAAAAACGGCGCCCGTGAGCAGGGAGAGAACGCTCTGGTACCCGGGCCGGCCGGGATCGGTGGCGGCGATGCCGTAGGCGTTCACGAGATATGAAATCCCCGCGAGCAGTACCGCGAGAAGAAAAATAATGACCGTGAGTGTGCGTTGAGCGTTTTTCACGGCCGGTTCGCGGAAAGCCTTCACGCCGTTGCTCACCGCTTCCACGCCCGTCAACGCCGTGCAACCGCTCGAGAAAACTTTCAGCAGCAGCCAGAAGCTGACGGCTTCGGTGGCGACCGGCGGAGGAGGAAGCGCCGCAACCGGTACCGGATGGCCGCCGCTGAGGACGACACGGAAAACTCCCGCGCCGATGGTGATGAGAAGCGTGACGAGAAAGATATAGGTGGGGACCGCGAAGGCAGCGCCGGCGTCGCGCAGCCCGCGCAGATTGAAGATCGTCACGATCAGCAGAATGCCCACGCAGATCGAGACCGTGTGGGGCAGCAGGGAGGGAACGGCCGAGACCAGTGCACCCACACCCGACGAAATTCCCACCGCGGCCGTGAGGATGTAGTCGGCGAGGAGCGCAGCCGCGGCCAGCAGGCTGGCTCCAGGGCCGAGATTGAAACGCGCCACGGTGTAGGAGCCGCCGCCCGAGGGGTAGGCCGCGATGGTCTGGCGATAGGAGAAGTACACGATCACGAGCAGCGTGACGATGGCAGCGCTGACCGGAATAATATACCGGACACCGGCCAGACCGAGGGGAATCAGAAGGCTGAGCGCCGCCTCCGGACCATACGCGGCCGAACTGAGCGCGTCGAGGCCGAAGATCGGAATGCCCTGCGCGGGGCCGATCTGTTCGGCGCGTTCGTCACTGGTTTTGATTGGCTTGCCGACAACCAGATCGAGGATGTTCATGTCAATTCATCGAGGATGTTTATGTCAATTCAGGTTCGCCGCTGAGCGCGAGCCACTCGTTATCTTAGCTGGGTTTCCTGCCGGAGGCAGCGTCATTTTCATCATGTGCTTTCCTGCACAGCGTACGCTTGGACTTGACTCAATCGTCGACGGACCACGCGAGCCCCGTCACTCTTCACGAACTGCGGGTGGACCTGACGCGGCACCCTTTCGAATACCTGGTGCGGCGCTGGAACTGGAAAGCGGGCGTCATCAGCGGAATATTGCGCGGAGGCATCTTCTTCACCGCCAACCTGCCGGCGGGGCGCGAGGCGGCGTTCGGCGCCCTGTTCGCCGAATTCTGCTATCGAATTCTTTTCTCCGGAGCCATTGGTTCGTTAACGGAGGCGATGCGGAAATGCGAGCCCGCCTGGGCGGCTGCACTCGTCGCTTCAGTGGCGCTCCCCGTCTTCGGCCATGTGGTGGAATTCACCGTGCATTTCCTGCGCGGCACCCCGCGGCTCGGGACCAGTATTGCCACCTCGATCGGTTTCAGCGCTCTCTCCACGCTTTTCAACCTCTACGCGATGCGGCGCGGGGTTCTGGTGGTGGGAGGGAGCGCCGGACGTTGCGAGAGGATCTGGCCGCGCTTCCCCGGCTGCTGGTGGGATTTGTGGCCGCCGGCCCCCTCGCGCTGTGGAAGATGCTGCGGCGGAATTCTGTAAAATAATCTGCAGGAGAGCAGGCGATCGGTCCACGTAGCGCGGGCTGTACGTCCTCGTGATTGGTAAACGCTGCGCCGTTAATCGCGATGAAGGCTAGTCGAGCCGCCCATGGCGAGACAGCTCCCCACCGATCAGGTAACTGCGCTCCGACCCTCTCATATCAGTTCTCGGATGGCCGTTGGACATGATCGATGACCAGCGTGTTGAGGGGGCCTTTGGTCGATTCGAGTCTGAGTCCGAGCTGCTCGCGCAGCGCCTGTATGAAACTCGGTCCGTCGGCTTCAGGCTCGGAGCTTTGCGTGGTCGGCGGAGCAGCAGGCCCGGATGATCCTTTCTTCGTAATCACCTGGCCACCTCCAAGGCTTTCCGGGTCGGGCTTCCACTGGATTTTCACATCGAACCTCCCGGCGAGGCCCGTTCGGTCGATGATCGGACGATCAATGATTCCCATCCCGGGCAGAGACCACGCGATCTCGGTCATCGTCACGTCTCGACCGCTCCCGACGCGTTGCCCGCCGGCGAGGAAATTTTGTGCGATGATGTCGCAACCGGCGGGGAAGACGTCTGGCGACGGAGGCGCGTCGCAGGGCGGTCCCTGGTCGTGTGGACGCAGGCCAGAGCCGGGTTTGCCGGGTTTGATCAGAGTCATCGCTAGCACGGGAACCTCGTGCGTCTCGAAGTGAACGGCGAGTTGAAAGCGCCCGGCAAGCAGCGACTGCATCATCAGGCGCATTTGATCCTTCGTGGTGTTCGCCGGCGCGCGCGCCTGGATTTCGAAGCGGTCTGTGTTTGCCCATTTCGGCAGACGCGTCGTCGCAGCGTCCAACTGCCAGCGCCTGGCATAGAGTTTATAGGCAAAGCTGATGTAGGCCGAAAGCGGAAAGTTGGCAGAAAAGCGCCCGTTGGGCCGTTCCTTTGTTTGCACATTTATGAATGAGTCGCCGACGTCAAGAGGAAAACTCGGCGGGAAGAATGTGTCAGGATTGCTTAGCTTGACCGACGCTACGTCGAATGCCATCCTGCCTCCGGCCCTGGCCTGCCAGTCTGTCGCATCCTGAGCCCGAACTGCAGGCGCATTCAGGACGCTAATAAGGATCGGTGTCGCCGTCGCTACCATGGCCGCGGCGGCCAGAACGAACCTCATTCCCCGACTTCGTCCCACCATACTTCGGTTCCTCGCAAGATCGGCGTTGCTCATCGACGCTTCCTCAAACAAATGACGGATGTGGCTAAATGCCCGTGCAGGCCGAATTCGCCAATGAAGCAGGTTTACGTCGTACTGGTCAAGCTGCGGTCGCCCTCTCCTGGGATCGATCCCCAGCGTGGGAGGGCCGGGCGAGCCGTGAGGAGCGAAGAGGCAGTTGGCCGCGATTAGTCGCGATTTAATACCTTCGCCTCAGCGCTGTTAAAAGCACTTGCGCAGCTCAGCGTGAGCCTTTTGATCGAGTTCCGAAAACGGAAACTCGACGGTTTCGCCGGGAAAAAGCTCGCGGACTGTCAGAGATCGATTCGCCAATGCGAGTTTCCCGCTCTTACCACTGCTGAGAAGAACCGATGCGTGCCCGGTCTGCACGGTCCCGCCGTTGCCCATCGACTCCTTGCCCTCAATCTTGTACTCGACGGGTGCGTTCCCGTCTACCGATGCGGTCATCGTACGCCCGGTCTGGGGCTGAGGCGACCACGTCAACTCGATTTCGCCAGCGCCCGTCGATGGGCTGCATACCATGTTCAAGCGGTAAACCGGGCTGTCGGTCGAGCCAGGCTTCCTCGGCGGAACTTCGCGTACGATGCTGGCAGACACCACTCCGTCTGCGCGGCTCACGAACCATTCCCCGGCCCCGATGGCCTGCTCCCTTGTGGAATCAAGCCAAGCCCGCTGAGCCACCTTATCCGGCACACCGTTACCCGCCGCCCCCATGGCGCCGTTGTTCAGCTTGCTGAGTATCATCGCCGCCAGAGCCGGGTCGCGCTTCGCGGCATCATAGCGTTGGAGAGATAAGCCCCCATTCATAGCTGCGTCCGTATGGCAGACTGCACAATACTTTGTCACCAGTGCGTTCTGCTCTGCCGCAGGCATGGCTGCCCAAACCGGCGTGTACGCGGCAGCAAACGCAACCGTTATCCAAGTGCGCATAAGGTCTCCTTGTGGGCTTTGGAACCCAGCTTTTCACCCTCGAGTCTAGCCTATCTCGGTGCGCTTCCCATTACCCGGAAGCTCGGCAAACCGACAGAACCCGAGTAGTCGCGCGCCACATGAGGCCCAGCCTGTCAGGACAGCAGGCGTTCGGTCCAGGATTTCTTCTCGGGAAGAAAATTGCGGATAACGGCTACCAGGTACGGCCGCGAGTGCTTGGCGCAGTAAGCGGCGAACCCGGTGCGGGCGAGCTCTTTCGAAGCCGCGGCGTAGTGTTCGAGGAACGCCTCCCCGACCACCATTCCCGTAGTCCGGGCAGCCACCAGGGCCGAACGGGAAAGCCATTGGAGATGCGATGGCACCGCGGAGAGCGCCGACATGCCCATCGCCGCCGACACACTGAAAACCGAGCGGTGCAGCTCCCGCGAAGTGGCCAGCAGATTGTTCCACGCGCGCTCCACATCGGCGCTCGACGGCAGGCGAGCCGGCGGCAAAACGGCCAGATTTTTGCGGAACTGTTCCCACTCCCGCCGCAACCCCGGAACATCGAGCGGAGGCATGTTCACGGTCAGCGCCAGATGCGTGCTGGTGCGCTCCAGACCGTCGAGCAGCTGCGCCATGGTTTCGTACTCGACGTCGGCCTCGAGCAGCCCCTCCGCCTTAAGCGCGTCTCCGATCTGTGAGAGGACGGACTTGCCGGCGCGCGTTACGTCGCCCAGCGCGGCCAGCACCCAGACGGGCGAAACGTAGAGGGTAAGGATACTCGCCATTTCGATACTGGTGCCGGTCGCGTAGCGGTAAACGAACTTGCGCGCCAGAGGGTCCTTGCGGGGATAAATCCCGTGAACGTCGCCAACCTGTTCGATCAGGAAGCGCAGGCCGATGCCCGCGGTGGCGCGATAGAGCGCCGCCTCCCGGACACTCTCCGGCAGCGCCAGCTTGCTCAACTCCCGCAGCAATCCGCCGCTGAGAGCGCTGAGGGAGCGCACGGTGCGTTCCGGCAGCGACAGAGCATAAAGGTAAGGAGCGCTCATGCTTTGAGTATCGCCCGGCTGTTCCGCTCCAGCTCGGCGACCTCCTTAATATATGCTGCCGTGTCGGTCTTGCGGCGCATTCCCCCGATCGACATGTAACGGATCTGGCCGAAGACGGGCCGCTCTCTCCACGGCCGGTCGTGCAGTCCGAAGCACCAGAGGATGTTGGTATACGTGTTGGGATCGCGGCCGTCGAGCGCGTAAACGTCGTGCAGGTGAATCATCATGCGCAGCGCCTGCTCGTACGTGGGCGACCATTCGACGATTTTCTTGCCCCAGTACATCCGGTAGTAGCCGTGGATCTTGCCGCGGATCAGCAGTTCCTTTTGTGCGGCGTTCCAGAGTTCATCTTGGGTTTCGGCGCACTCGAGTTGCTGGGGCGCGTAGAGGTGCGGGCGTGGATCGCTCAGGTGTTTCGCCAGGGTGCGCCGGCACCAATCGGGCAGCGCCTCCAGCGATTCGAGGGCCGGGGTAAAGCATGCGAAGTTGAACGCCAGTTCCCGTCTGACAATCAGCTGTTCCAGAAATTCGTCGGCGATGAGTTTGTGTTGCCCGGCGTATTTGCGCACTGCTAGAGCGATTTCGAGAGATGAGATGTGGCCGAAATGCAGGTACGGGCTGAGCTCGCTGGTGGCATACTTTGCCGGTTGATTGCTCTCGCGCGCGTAGCGCGAAAGCCTCTTCTCGAGGAAAATTTCGAGACGCCGTCGCGCGGCCGCAGCTCCTCCGGGGAACGAGACTGCGGGCCGGATGGAATGGTCGATGGCACAATTTGCCACAAGTTCCGCGGTGTTCGCCGGTGTCACCACGGTGCGCAGATCGGGCAGACCGCACGGCA
This sequence comes from Bryobacteraceae bacterium, assembly GCA_050015835.1. Classification (GTDB taxonomy): domain Bacteria; phylum Acidobacteriota; class Terriglobia; order Bryobacterales; family Bryobacteraceae; genus BOG-234. The sequence goes on from JBEKAQ010000017.1 coordinate 45,566, forward strand.
GCAAATCGTCATTCCACCTGCGCTTGAGATGGATCTCGTCAACCGGCTTCAGGTATTTCGGAAGCTCTCTCAGGATCTTCGGGCGGATCGTATACGCTCCGTACGCGCGCTTTTCATGGCGGCTCATGGGTACGATGCAACTGGCATCCACCGCCAGGTACCGCACACCGATTTTTTCAGGCACGCGGGCGTTGTGCGCGGCTGCGATGAAGGTGGGGTAATCGTCTGTGACGACGCAGTGTGCGCGTTCGGCGAGCAGGTAGAGCAGGTCGTTGGGCTGGCTCTTATTTGCGCGCAGGTAGAAAAAATATCCCGCATGGATGCGCTTCAGTTCCTGCGCGGTACCGGGAACGGCCTCCAGCATGAAGGTATGGAGCCGATCGTTGGCGCAGGGGTAAGTGCAGGTGATCCCCTCGTAAACCAGCAGCGGCAGGCTGTTCTCATTGGCGATTTGCGCCGCGTGCGCCAGAGCCTGGTTCGACTCGACGCGCCGGTTCATCTGCATCCAGTAGAGAACGTAGCGCGCATCGGGGCGCACGGGATGGCTGTTCAGGATGCGCACGCGCTCGGGCTCGATCGGCACCTCTTTACTTATACAATCGTGTTTCCATGCCCGCCTTCTCGCTCGACCAACTCACCGAATCCGATCCTGCCATTTTCAACATCCGCTCCAAAGCGCCCGGTCCGCAAGGCAGTCTGCCCATCACCCCCGCCATGTTGCTCGAACGCCCGTCGGGCGATCTCTTCGGCTGGGCGCAGGACGCCGGCATGGGCTGGAATCCGGCCAAACTCGGCGGCAGGGAGATTCTGATCCTAAGCACGCATGGCGGCATCCGGCGCGCCGACGGCACGGCGGTCGCGCTCGGCTATCACACCGGCCACTGGGAAGTAGGTCTGCTGATGGAGGAAGCCGCCCGGGAACTCTCCTCCCACAATGCCGTTCCCTTCGCCGCCTACTGCACCGATCCCTGCGACGGCCGCACCCAGGGCACGCCCGGCATGTTCGACAGCCTGCCTTATCGCAACGACGCCGCCATCGTTTTTCGACGCCAGATCCGCTCCCTCCCTACGCGCTCCGGCGTCATCGGCGTCGCCACCTGCGACAAAGGGCTGCCGGCCATGATGATGGCACTGGCCGGAACACCCAATTTCCCCTGCGTGCTGATTCCGGGCGGCACCACGCTTCTGGCCGAGCAGGGTGAAGACGCGGGGCGCGTGCAATCCGTGGGCGCGCGCTTCGCCCATAACGAAATTTCGCTCGAGGACGCCGCCGAATTTCTCTGCCGTTCCTGCGCCAGCCCCGGCGGTGGATGCCAGTTCCTCGGCACCGCCGCCACATCTCAGGTGGTCGGCGAAGCGCTCGGCATGTCGCTGACGCACTCCGCGCTCGCCCCCTCCGGTCAGGCGGTCTGGCTCGACATGGCGCGGCGCTCGGCACGCGCGGTGCTGCGGCTCGAATCCATGGGATTGACCATGAATCGCGTCCTCAGCGACGCATCCTTCGCCAACGCCATGATCGTGCATGCGGCCTTCGGCGGCTCGACCAACCTGATCCTGCACATCCCCGCCATCGCCCACGCCGCCGGATTGAGCCGCCCCACCGTGGAAGACTGGACACGCATCAACCGCGAGATCCCGCGCCTGGTCGACGCGCTGCCCAACGGTCCGCGCTATTTCCCCACCGTGCAGGTATTCATGGCGGGCGGCGTGCCGGAAGTGATGCTCCACCTGCGCCGCGCCGGCCTGCTCGATACCAACGCCATGACGGTTTCGGGGGAAAAACTCGGCGCCATGCTCGATTGGTGGGAACAATCGGAGCGCCGCGCAGCCATTCGCCAGGGGCTTCGCGAACGCGACGGCATCGATCCCGATCACGTCATCATGGATCCGGCTTCCGCCAGCCGCGCGGGACTCACTTCCACCGTTACCTTCCCCGTCGGCAACCTCGCGCCGGGTGGGTCGGTCATCAAGAGCACCGCCATCGACCCCAGCGTGGTCGACGCCGACGGCGTCTATCGCAAACGCGGTCCGGCGCGCGTCTTCCGCACCGAGCACAGCGTCATCGAAGCCATCAAGAGCAACGGCCCCGAGCGCATCAAAGAAGGTGACGTGATCGTCCTGATCTGCCGAGGCCCGATGGGTTCGGGAATGGAGGAAATCTTCCAGATCACCTCCGCCCTGAAGCATCTTTCCTTCGGCAAGCACGTCGCGGTACTCACCGATGCCCGCTTCAGCGGAGTATCGACCGGCGCGTGCATCGGCCATATTACTCCCGAAGCGCTGGGGGGAGGGCCGATCGGCAAAGTCCTCGAAGGCGACCTCATTGAGATCACCGTCGATCGCAACAATCTACACGGCACAGTCAACCTGATTGGAGAGGATGGCTCGGTTGAATTAGGTGATCGGTTGCTGGCTGCCAGAGCGCCGCGCGAGGATCTCGCCGCCGATCCCGAACTCCCTTCCGATTCAAGGCTTTGGGCTGCCCTGCAGCACGCGAGCGGGGGCACGTGGGGAGGCTGCGTTTACGACGTGGATACGATCGCCCGCCAGCTCGCCGCAAGCGCGCAAAATCCCGGCTAAGTTTGCCCTCCGGCTCTCAAGTTTTGCCCCCGTCCTGCCGATCAACCAACAGGACATGTTCGCAATCATCGGAATCGTACTCGTCTTCGCAGCAGTCATCGGCGGCTTCCTGATGGAGAAGGGGCAGATACTCGTGCTGCTCCAGCCTTCCGAGCTGATCATTATCGGGGGCGCGGCCATCGGGACGCTGGTGGCGGCGAACCCGCTCCCGCTCATCATGCGGATATTCAAGAGCGTTCTTGGGATCGTGACCGGCAGCAAATACACCAGGGATTTCTACCTCGAAAGCCTCAAGATGTTGAGCGCCATCTTCGTTTTCGCGCGCAAGAGCGGCATGGCGAAGCTGGAAGAGGATGTGGAAAATCCAGGCAAAAGCGCGGTTTTCGCGAAGTATCCCAAGCTCATCAAGGATCACCACATGCTGCAGTTCGTCTGCGATACCCTGCGCACCGCGGTTTCCGGCGTGGTTCCACCGCACGATCTCGACCTGCTGATTGAAAACGATATCGACATTCATCATTTTGAGGCGATGGCCCCTGCCAAGGCGCTGGCAACGGTGGCGGACGCGCTTCCCGGGCTGGGCATCGTCGCCGCCGTGCTGGGAGTGGTCATTACCATGGGCGCACTTGGTGGCCCTCCGGAAGAGATCGGCCGTAAAGTGGCCGCCGCTCTGGTGGGAACGTTCCTCGGCATTCTTCTCTCTTACGGTCTGGTTTCACCGATCGCCGCCAACCTCGAGAAAACCGTCGAGGCCGAGGGCCAGTTCTACCAGATGCTGCGCGCCGGCCTGATGGCGTTCGCCAAAGGGATGGCCCCGATGATCGCGGTGGAATTCGCGCGCCGCGCCATACCGCACGACCTGCGGCCGACCTTCCAGGATATGGAAGCCGCCATCAAGGGCAGGAAGCCCGGCACGGACGCAGCGGCTGCGCCCGCAAAGGGAGATGCGCCTGCAAAGGGAGCTGCGCCCACAACGCCGGCTGCGGCCAAGGCGGCCTGACACGTGCAACCAGTCCAGCCGATCATCATCATCAGAAGAAAAAAAGTCGGCCACGCGGCACATCACGGCGGCGCGTGGAAAGTAGCCTACGCCGATTTCGTGACCGCGATGATGGCGCTCTTCATCGTCCTTTGGCTCCTGAGCAGCAGCGAGCAGGTGCAAAAGGCCGTCGGCGGATACTTCACCGACCCGAAAGGAAAAGCGCGCGACATCGGCAACGGGATGCGTGGATCGGGCAGCGAGAGTCTGCCCATTCACAAGGACGACATGAACAAGTTGAAGGAGAAGCTCGAACAGGCCGTGAAGGATACTACTTCACTCGAAAAACTCAAGAAAAACATCGTCATCACGGTAACGGCGGAGGGCCTGCGCGTGGAGCTGATCGAAGACGAGAACGGCACATTCTTCGAGTCCGGCAGCCCGCTGCCCACCATTTACGGCAAGGATTTGCTGGGAGCTCTGGCCGTCGAGATCGGAAAACTGCCGAATAAGGTCACCATGGAAGGGCATACCGATTCGAAGCCCTTCAACGGACGGCCCGATTATTCCAACTGGGAACTCTCCTCGGATCGCGCCAACGCCGCCCGCCGCTGGATGCACGATCATGGAATGCAGGAAGACCAGGTAACGCAGGTCAGGGGCTTCGCCGATGAGAGCCCGCGCGATGCGACCACACCCGACGATCCCTCGAACCGCCGCGTCACACTGATCATCCAGTATCAGAAGTCAACGCCGGAAATTCCGCCGGCCCCATCGGGAAAGCAGGCGTCGCTTGCCCCACCGAAAGCGGCGGCGCGCAGCCAGTGAGCGGACTCGATGCCGGCGGGGGTCGTTATAATTCCCGGGGCCGTTATAATGAAAGATCATCCCTCAAATGGATCCCTCAACAGTGGATTTGAAGCAGACCATCAATCTGCCTCGAACGAGTTTTCCCATGAAGGCCAATCTGCCGCAGGCCGAGCCCAAAATGCTCGCGCGCTGGGCGGAGGAAGACCTCTACGGGCAGATTCGCAAATCGCGCGAGGGTAAGTCGATTTACATTCTGCACGATGGTCCGCCCTACGCCAACGGCCGCATCCATCTCGGCACGGCGTTCAACAAGATCATCAAGGATTTCATCGTCAAATCGAAATCCATGGCTGGATACGATTCGCCCTACGTTCCCGGCTGGGATTGCCACGGCCTGCCCATTGAACACAAAGTCGACCAGGAACTCGGCGGCAAAAAAGCGCAGATGTCCGCCGCGCAGATCCGCCGCGTCTGCCGCAAATACGCCGAAAAATGGGTGAACCAGCAGCGCGAAGATTTCAAACGGCTCGGCGTGCTGGGTAATTGGGACCATCCCTATCTCACCATGGCCCCGAAGTACCAGTCGGTAATCGCCGGAGCTTTTGTCGATTTCCTCGACAAGGGCTACGTCTACAAAGGCCTGAAACCGGTAAACTGGTGCATCCATGACCGCACCGCCCTGGCCGAAGCCGAAGTCGAATACTCTAACCATAAGAGCCCGTCCGTCTGGGTCCGTTTCGCGCTGACGTCCGACCCAGAGCAAATCGATCCCGAGCTCGCCGGCACCCAGGTTTATGGACTGATCTGGACCACCACCCCCTGGACCCTGCCGGCTAACCTCGCGATCGCGTTTAACCCGAAATACGAGTATGTCGCTTACGACGTGAGCGGTGCGGTTTACATCGTTGCCGCCGATCTGCTCGAGATCACGGCGCAGAAATGCGGCTGGGCGGGCGGCATCATCGTCGCCCGCTTCAACGGCAACAAGCTCGAAGGCACAGTTTTCCGCCATCCGTTTATCGAACGCGATTCCATCGGTATTCTGGGCGATCACGTTACGCTCGAACAGGGCACCGGCGCCGTCCACACCGCCCCCGGCCACGGCCAGGAGGATTATGTGGTCGGCCAGCAATATGGCCTGCCCGTCTACTGTCCGGTCGATGCGACAGGCCGCTTTTTTGCAGTCGAAGGCGAGGCTGGTATTCTGCCCGCGCAACTGGTCGGCAAAACCGTCTGGGAGGGTAATCCACTCGTCATCGAAATGCTCACAGAGCATGGCGCGCTGCTCGCCACGGAGCACATCGACCATTCCTATCCGCACTGCTGGCGATGCCACAACGCGACCATCTTCCGCGCCACCGAACAGTGGTTCATCGGGATGGGCAGCAACCACCTCCGGTCGAAGGCCCTCGACGCCATCAAGGCCGTCAAGTGGACTCCGGAATGGGGCGAAGAGCGTATCTCGAAGATGATTGCCGGCCGCCCCGACTGGTGCATCTCGCGCCAGCGCGTGTGGGGCGTCCCCATCGTGGTCTTCTATTGCGCGAAATGCCGGAATCCGCTGACCGACCGCAAAATCCTCGATAGCGTGGTCGAGCTGTTCGCGCAGCATTCCGCCGACGTCTGGTTTGAACGCACCGCCGCCGAACTGGTGCCTGCCGGAACCGTCTGCGCCCAATGCGGCTCGGGCGATTTCACCAAAGAAAACGACATTCTGGATGTCTGGTTCGACTCGGGTTCCAGCCACCTCGCAACCCTGAACGCCGAGTATGGATTGCAGTGGCCGGCCGACCTCTATCTCGAAGGCGGCGATCAGTATCGCGGCTGGTTCCACAGTTCGCTCCTGATCGCGGTGGGGCTGCGCGGCGCCGCGCCCTACCGAGCCTGCGCCACGCACGGCTGGACCCTCGACGGCGAAGGCCGCGCCATGCACAAGTCGCTTGGCAACGACATTCCGCCCGAAAACATCATCAAGGATTACGGGGCCGAAGTGCTGCGGCTCTGGTGCGGCTCCGTCGAGTTCACCGAAGACGTGCGGCTCACGCCCGACATTCTGACCCGGCTTTCGGAAGCCTACCGTAAACTGCGCAACACATTCCGCTACGTGCTGGGGAATATTCACGATTTCAATCCGGCCACCGACGCCGTACGGGGCGAGCGCCTGCTCGAACTCGATCAATGGATTCTGGTGCGCGCCGAAGAACTGACCGCGCGTTCCCGCATCTGGTACGACGAACTCGCCTTCCATCGCGTCTACCGCGCCTTCTACGATTTCGCGACCGTCGATCTCAGCGCCATCTACTTCGACGTGTTGAAAGACCGGCTCTACACCAGCGCCACTAAATCCCACGCGCGCCGCAGCGCCCAGACTGCGCTCTATCGCCTGGCGCATGCCCTCGTGCGCCTCTTCGCGCCCATCCTGAGTTTCACCATGGAAGAGATCTGGCCACATCTGGGTGAAATGGGAAGCGTCCATACCGCGTATTTTCCGGAAGCCGCGGACCTGACCGATGGCATCCACGCCGAACAGCGCGCCCGCGTGGAGAACTGGAACAAACTTATCGGCGTCCGCGACAGCGTGCTCAAGAGCCTCGAAGCGGCGAGACAGGACAAGTTCATCGGCGCGCCCCTCGAAGCCCGCGTCCAACTTTCGGCTGACGCCGAACTCTATCCGCTGCTCAGCCAATACCGGCGTGAGCTGCCCGGATTATTCATCGTCTCGCAGGTAGAGCTGAGCAACCACACATCCGAAGGCGTGGAAGTTAAAATCGCGCGCGCCTTCGGAGCCAAATGCGCCCGTTGCTGGAAATACACTCAGGACGTCGGCTCCGCGCCGGAGTTCCCGACCATCTGCGCAGCCTGCGCCGAGGCCGTAGTTGAAAACAGCGAAAACGGCGAAAACGGCGCGAATGAGTAATGCCAGGCGGCGTCTGGCGGCGTTCCTTACCGCCGTGGGCGTATTCGCCTGGGACCGCTGGACGAAGGAACTCGTCGAAGCACGCCTCGGCGCCTACGACACGTTGGTGGTGATCCCCGGCTTTTTCAATATCGTGAATTCGCGGAACCCCGGTGTCGCCTTCGGCATCTTTCAAGACAATCCAAGCCACACGCGCACCCTGCTGCTCATCGCCCTGTCGATCGCCGCCATCCTCATCCTCGGGTGGATGCTGTGGAAGATCGACCGCCAGGATAACCTGACCGCCACCGGCCTTTCCCTCATCTTCGGCGGCGCGCTGGGCAATGTTTTCGACCGCGCAATCCACGGCACGGTGACGGATTTTCTCGATTTTTACGTGGGCGGCTATCATTGGTATACTTTCAACCTCGCGGACTCCGCCATCTGCGTCGGCGCCGGGTTGCTGATCGTGAGTATGCTACTGTCGAACCGAAAGCAAAACGCGGAAGCCTGAAATGTTTCCCATCCTTTTTCGCATCGGACGCTTCTCTCTGCCCACCTACGGCTTTCTGGTGGCGCTCGCGTTCCTCAGCGCCCTGTGGCTGGCCTCGTATTTCGCCAAAAAGCGGGGGCTCGATTCGAAAAGGATCGTGGACCTCGGCGTCTACTGCGCGCTGGTCGGCATGCTCGGCGCGAAAGTGCTGATGATCGCGCTCGACCCCGGATACCGGGCGCATCCCATGGACATCTTCACCATGGCGACCCTGCAAAGCGCGGGGATTTTCTACGGAGGCTTCATCGCGGCGCTGATTTTCGCGTATTTATATATGCGCGCGCAACATCTTCCCGTGCTCGAAACGTCCGACGTGTTCGCCCCGGGGCTGGCGCTGGGGCACGGCATCGGCAGATTGGGATGCTTCGCCGCCGGATGCTGCTGGGGCAAGCCAACCACGCTGCCATGGGCCGTGACTTTCAAGAATCCGGACGCGACGACGGGCGTTCCCCTCAACATCCCGCTGCATCCCACCCAGCTCTACGAGGCGTTTGCCGAGGGCATAATCTGTCTCATCCTGATCGCCCGCCTGCGCCGCACCCATCAGGACGGCGCCATTATCGGGCTCTATCTGTTCCTCTACGGCTTGGTGCGTTTCGGCATCGAGTTCGTGCGCATGCACGATTCTTCGAACCCCCTCGGCGGGCCGTTCACGCTCGAGCAATGGATCTCGCTCACCGTAGCCGTAGCCGGAGCCTGGCTGATCTCAAGGCCGCCCACCGTCCTTAGCGAGCCGCGACCGTGAGGAAGCGGTACTCAGGCGCAAGTGATAGCATACGTCCGTGACAGACCGCAGAGACTTCGGAAAACTAGCCCTGGGCACCGCCCTGTCTTTCCTGGCCGCGGAGCGCGAGAGTAAGGCGACGGTCCACAACAGCCAGCCGGGAATCAAACTGTGCGGCCAGGCCTCCGCCAAGCCCACGGACGAAGAACTGAAGTTCTGGAATCAGATCGGCTGCACCTACGTGAGCGTAGGCTCAACGCCCGATCTGCGCACGGCCGAAGGCTTCCTCCAAATCAAGAAGCGCTACGCCGACGCCGGCATCACCGTCTGGAACATCGGCAACACCAGCGTCCATAACATGCCGGAAGTAACTCTGAATCTGCCGGGGCGCGACAAAAAAATCGAAGAATACAAACAGTACCTGCGCAACCTCGGCCAGGCCAGCATCTATTACACCACCTACGCCCACATGGGCAATGGCATCTGGTCGAGCGGCCGCGCCGTGATCCGCGGTGCGGAAGCGCGCGAGTTCGACCTGGCCAGCCCCAATAAAGTCGGCGTCTGGGACGGCAAGGAATTCCACGAGCCGCTTTCGCATGGGCGCGTCTTCACCCAGGAAGAAATCTGGGAGAATTACACGCACTTCATCAAAGAGGTGGCGCCGGTAGCCGAGGAAGCGGGCGTGCGCATCGGCATACATCCCGACGATCCGCCGGTGCCCGTGCTGGCGGGAGTGCCCCGCTGCGTCTTCGGCAATTTCGATGGCTACCGCAAAGCCATGCAGATCGCGAACAGTCCGAACGTAGGGATTTGTCTCTGCTGCGGCACGTGGCTCGAAGGCGGCCGGGCGCTTACGGGAAAAGATCCGGAAGAGATGATCCGCTATTTTGGCGCGGACAAAATCTGGAAAATTCACTTCCGCAACGTCAGCGCGCCGCTGCCGCGCTTCGTCGAGACCTTCATGGATAACGGCTATTACGACATGTACAAAATCATGAAGGGCCTGCGCGACGTGAACTACGACGGCATCGTGATTCTGGACCACACGCCGGGGCTGACCGGAGGCCACTACAGCGAGCAGGCCTACGGCTTCGCCTACATGAAAGCGCTCTATAATCGGGCCAACGCCGAAGCCAGGGCGTAGTGGAACCATGGGGCCGCCGGCGCCGTTAGCGTTTGACGAAGCGAGGCGGCGCATCGGAACGCTGGGCATCGCCACCCTGCTGGCAGCGGCCGGGGGTTTTCTCGACGGCTTCACCTGGGTCGGGCATGGGCACGTCTTCGCCAACGCCATGACCGGCAACGTGGTGCTGCTCGGCATCTACTGCTTTTCGGGCTCCTGGCGCACGGGCCTGAGCCATCTGCCCGCGATCCTCGCCTTTGTGGCCGGCGTCAGCGCTGCCCAGGCGATGCAATTGCGTTCGAAGCGGCGCGGCGTCGGCGCACCGTACCACGCCGTCCTCGCGCTGGAGATCGGCGTCCTCCTGATATTGAGCCTGCTGCCGGCGGCGACGCCGGATATCCTCTTCACCGCCATCATCGCCTTCGCCGCATCGGTGCAGGTGCAGACTTTTCGCGAGGTCAACGGCCAGAGTTACAACTCGACTTTCACTACCGGCAACCTGCGCACGTTGAGCGAAGCGGCGTTTGCTTGGTTTTTCGAAGGCCGTAGTCCGGCGAACGCTCGGATCGCGAAAGATTTTGCGATCATTTGCACGGCATTTCTGGTGGGTGCGGCCGCCGGCGGTTACGCCACGCAGACGTTCGGCAACCGGGCTCTCTGGTGCGACGTGGCTCTGCTCGCGCTCGCCGCCGTCAGCGTCCGGAACCGCTTGAAGGGCTATTCCCAGCCCATGCGCTCGCGCAGCGCCACGATGTGAGCAATGTGGTGACGCCCATGCCACACGAGCATCGGCAGCACGGCATCGAGCACAACCACGCCGCGTTCCGGATGAATCATTCTGCGCTTCCACTGCTCTTCGGTTAACGACCGGTAGAGTTCCACCCAGCGCCGGTGCATTCCATCGAACATCAGGAGCGAAGGTTCGACCGCGCCCGTACGCGCATCGCGCAATTCCGCCCAGGTATTTTCGTCCCACGTTTTGATCGCGGGCTCATCCTCCGCCAGCGCCAGTTTGGTTCGCAGGTACCAGTGAGTCTGCGCGTCCGTCAGATGATGCACCACCTGCCGGACAGTCCAGCCGCCGGGACGATAGGGCATGTCGAGCTGGCTTTCCGTCAGATGCTCCACCGCGTCCCACAGGCGGCGCGGCGTCTCCTCCAGTTGGGACAGCAAAGCGTTGCGCGCGTCGATATCGGGCGCGGGGCCCGCTTGATAGGGCCCGATCGGATAACTCAGGTCAGCCATGGCGTATACCCGATAATAAAACTGGAGCGTTCCTGTGGCAACGGAAACCATCGCAAAAACATCCGCGCTTTACGAAACCGATTTCGCCGAATGGGCCGAGACGCAATCCGGCGCGTTGCGTCGACGCGATGCCCGTGAACTGGACTGGGACAATCTGGCGGAAGAAATCACAGCTTTGGCGCGCAACGACAAGAGGGCGATCCGATCGCACCTCACCAATCTGGTGAAGCACCTCATCAAATTGAAGATACAGCCCGGCAAACGAACCGACTCCTGGCTTCAATCCATCGTGAACGCTCGCGAGGAACTGGATCTGATTATTGAGGATTCGCCCAGCCAGAGGTCGTATCCTGCCCTCATGTTCGACCACTGCTACGATCGTGCGTTCAAAATGGCATTGCGGGAAACCGGGGTCGAGGCCCGTCCCGAGCGGACCCCTTGGACGATCGAGCAAACATTGAGCGCCGATTTCTTCCCGGAAGTCTGAGCCCCACGACGTAACTTTCCTGAGTGGTCAAACCGGTTTCGTCGCATCTCGATGCGAGACCTTAACCTGATACCCTGCACTCGCCAGATTCTTGCGGATCCGATCCGCAATCATGACCGACCGGTGATGTCCGCCCGTGCATCCGAAGCCGATCGTCAGATAGCTCTTGCCCTCGCGAATATAGTGCGGCATCAGATACACCAGCAGATCCGTGATCTTTTCGATGAACTCCGCCGTCTGCGGGAAAGATCGGATATACCGGGCCACCGCCGGATTCCTCCCCGTCAGCTTCTTGAACTTCGGAATGTAGTTCGGGTTGGGCAGAAAACGAACGTCGAAGATCAGATCGCAATCGGGCGGCAATCCGTGCCGGTAGCCGAAACTCACTATATAAACGAGGATCCTCGATTCCTCGCCCTCTCCGCGAAATCTCTGCCCGATGAACTCGCGCAGATCGTGGACGTTGAACTTGGAGGTATTGATGGTGAGATCGGCCAGCGCGCGTACAGGGGCCAGCATTTGCCGCTCCCGCACAATACTCTCGCCGATCGCCTGGTCGCCGGCGCACAGCGGATGCGGCCGGCGCGTCTCGCTGAACCGGCGCATCAGAGATTCGTCGTCGGCTTCGAGAAACACCAGACGAACGTTGACGGCGCCCCGGATCTGCCGGACGATTCCCGGCAATTTCTTCAGCCCCGCGCCTTCGCGTACGTCCACCACCAGGGCCGCGCGCCGGTTGGATGCCGAATCGCGCACCAGTTCGGCGAACTTCGGAATCAGCTCGACGGGAAGATTGTCGACAGAGTAATAACCCAGGTCCTCAAGAGCGCGCAGCACCGAGCCTTTGCCCGAGCCGCTCATTCCCGTGATGATGACCAGTTCCGGAGCGGCCGCGCCAGTTGCTGTGACGCTCGCAGCGGCGGCAACTCCGATCCGGGGGGCTGGGGCCTTCTTAGCCGCCATCGCCGGCGGCCGGCTTCGGACCGCGCTTGCCGTCACGCCATTTTTCCCGAACCCGAATCGCCTGCGCTTCGAGCTTCCCTACCGCTGCGTGGATAGCCGTAAAGAGATCCGCATCCTCGGCCTGTCCGACCAGTTCGTGATGGTAATACGGCACCGTCACTTCAACGCTGTTGGCGTGCCGTGCGTACGAGAGCACCACGCGCGCTTCGGCCTCGCCCCTCCCGTTATCGAGCAACTTCCCGACCTTTTCAAACTGCAATTCCAGCTTCGCCGCCTGCGCGGGGGCTAAATCGATATTACGTCCGGTGTAAGTAACTTTCATGGTTAGTTTCGGACCCGGCGCTGATGGGTCGACGGGATCTTCATATCTTCACGATACTTCGCCACTGTACGGCGCGTCACATCCACGCCTTCGGCCTGCAGCCGCGCAGTGATTTGTTCGTCCGTCAACGGATGCCTCTGGTCCTCCTCCTCGATCATCTTTCTGACTCTGCGTTTCAATAACAGAAGCGGAATGTCTCCGCCCGAAGGCCCCTGCACGGCCTCTGAAAAGAAGTATCGCAGTTCGTATACGCCGTGCGGCGTGTGCGCGTATTTGCTCGCCACCGCGCGGCTCACCGTGGAAGGATGCACACCCACTTCCTCGGCTACGTCTTTAATCATCATCGGCTTCAGATAGTCGATTCCCATCACCAGGAATTCCATCTGCCGCCGCTTGATCGCCTCGCACACCCTGAGGATGGTCTGCTTGCGCTGCTCGATGTTTTTCATCAGCTGAATGGCCGACGAGTAGCGTTCGCGAACGTAATCCCGCACTTCCTTGGTGGCGCCCTGATCGCGCTCCAGCATCTTGCGGTACTGCGCGTTCAAACGCAGTTGCGGCAGTTCGTCGTCGTTCATCTGGATGATGAAATCGTCGCCGTCGCGGATGAAGTAGACGTCCGGCTCAACCGTGCGCGCGCCCTGTCCCGAATAGCGAATCCCCGGCCTCGGGTTCAGGTGCCGGATCATATTGAGGGCGATGTCGATATGCTCCTGGGGCCGCCCCGTCGCCTTCGCCAGTTCCTTGTACTGGCGGGTTTCGAGCAGCCGCAGATAGTCCGAGACGATCTGCCACGCCACTCCGCCCTTGCCGTTTCTGCTTTCGATCTGCAGCAGCATGCACTCCCTGAGATCGCGCGCGCCCACGCCCGCGGGATCGAGCGACTGCACCGCCTTCAGCCCCGCCGCCATCGCCTCGGGCGTGTGCCCGCCCTGCTCCGCCATCTCTTCGAGGGTGGCCGTCAGATAGCCGTCTTCGTCGAGATTGCCGATAATCGATTCGGCCGCATCCCGCGTATCGTCGTCGAGCAGGCTCACGCTCAGTTGCGACCGCAAATAATCGGGCAGTGTCTGGGGCGCCGAAAGAAACGTTTCGAAAGACGGCTTCTCGACCGATTCGGATGCCGGGCTCTTGTAACCGGGATCCAGATAGTCGTCGAAGAACGATCCGAAATCGATCTCGTCGAAGGGATCCGTCGTGCTGTCGGCCGTCTCCGCCGCGGCTTCCGTGGTTTCCAGCGTTTCCTGTGGGCCGCTGTCCCCTTCCGCGACAGGCGCCACCGCGCCCGCCACCACTTCGGGCGCTTCGGGCTCGAGTGTGATGTGCGCGGCGGCCAGCAGATCCTTGTCCGCCTGGTCCGACGATCGTTCGCCTTCGAGGAGTGGCTGTAGTTCCTCGGGCGTGATTTCCTCGCCCTCCTCGAGCGAGTCGTCGAGTACCGGATTGTTCACCATCTCCTGATTGATCATTTCCTTCAGCTCGAGGCGGTTGAGCTGAAGGACCGTCACCATCTGGACCAGGCCCGGAGTCAGTATTTGCTTCTGCGCAACTTTAAGTTGAAGGCGCGGCGACAGCATGCTCACATCGCCATTATAAGCGCTATCACACTAAATTTTGGGGCAAAAACTGCGCGAAGCGTTACGAATGGAACATAAATTGCTGAAGGCTTCCTTAGAGCGAACTGTCCTGCCTTACTGCAGCGATTTCAGAAAAGCGACGATGGCCTCGGCGTCTTCGCGCTTCAGCATATAGGTCGGCATCGGGGGGCCGGCCGAGCCTCCCCGCGGATTCTTTCCGGTGGTGAGAAAATTCACCAAGCCCTCTTCTCCCCAGCGTTTCCATACCGTGCCGTTCGGCGTCACGTCGGGGCTCGTGGCATGCCAGCCGGTAACCGGAGCCGCGGGTGTGACGCTGATGGCGGCACCTTTCATCCACTGCGATTTGATGAAGTTGCCGTTATCCATCTTCGGAGTGTGACAATCCTGGCAGCGCGCTAATTCCTCCGCCAGATACTTGCCACGCGCCACTTTGGCGTCCCCCGAAGCGGCATCCTGTCCCCACATACATATCGCCGTCATAGCCAGACCGGCAGCCAGAACCGACCTCAAAATTCGCATCCTGACCATGCTATCGAAGGAAGGATGGGAGCGCAATGTTCAAATTTGGTAGAATGTTCTTCTGATTAAGCGCGCTGTGAAGCCGGGCGTGATGCTGGGTGACTGGCCGCCTGATTCAAGCGGCCGTGTCCCATGGATTTCGATCAGATCCACACATTTCTCGAAATAGTACGGCTGAAGAGCTTCTCGAAGGCCGCTCAAACGTGCTACCGAACCCAGCCCGCGATCAGTGCGCAGATTCGCCAACTGGAACACGAGCTGAAGGCGGAGTTGTTTGAACGCTTCGGCAGCCGCATTTCGCTGACCACGGCGGGTAAGCTCTTCGCCCAGTATGCAGAACAGATGCTCGATTTGCGCCGCCAGGCGCAGAACGCGCTGAATGAGCTCGAGACGTCGCCGCGCGGGGAACTGGTCATCGCGGCCAATGAGGCAACCTGCATCTACGTTCTGCCTGCAGTCTTCGCCGTTTACAAGGGCCAGTTCCCAGGCGTTCAGTTACAAGTGAACCGGTCGTACGGCTCCCGCGTCGTTGAGGCGGTGATGGAAAATGTGGCGGATTTCGGTTTGACGCAGCTTCCCGTCGCCGAGAAGCGCGTGCAGGTCGTCGAAATTTACCGGGACGAAATTCACTGCGTGATGCCCGCCGGCCATCCCCTGGCCCACATGGAGCGGGTGGCCTGCGAAGATGTGATGCCGTATCCGTTGCTGCTGCCGCAATCCGGCATGACGAGGAGCCGGCTGAACTCATGGTTCGAGAGGGTGGAAGACGATATTCGCATCTCCATGGAACTCGATTCCACCGAGACCATGAAGCGCTTCGTCGAGGCCGGACTGGGAATCAGCTTTCTGGCCGCGTCGAACTGCGAGGAAGAAGTGGCGGCGGGCGTTCTCAAGTCGCTGCCGCTCGCCCCCGAGCCCATGGTCCGGAAGCTGGGGCTGATTTACCGCAAGGATAAGGCGTTGTCCAAAGCCGCGCTGGGATTCATCCAGGTCATCATGGCCCACTTCGGAGCGCAGAACGGCGCCCGCGTTCCAGCCGCCATTGCCGGCTGACCCCATGACCTGTCCCCGCTGCTCCGCCGAATTCCCATCAGGCGCGCAAGCGTGTCCGGAATGCGGGGTGCAGCTGGTGCACAGTGTATCCGGCGTGATGAAAACTTCGGCCGTGATGATCGCCTCCGGAGACGAACAAGGCTTTTATCATTCCGTGCAGGACGTCCCCGAACCGCTGCGTACGCAATTGATTGAAGTCACTAATAGCTCGAACGCCGGAACCATCGTGATCGCCGACCGGGCCGGCAAAGAGCAGCTAACGCAGGTGATTGCGAGGCGGGAAGCGGTGCGCGGCCAGTCGGCCTCCGATGGTGTGGTCGCCGCCCCTGGCGGATCGAAGCTGCTGGCCTTTTCCTTTCTGGGTGTCCCGGGAATCGCCTGGGCCGGAGTCGTGCTGCTCCTCGCCGCCGCGGCCATCATAGCCGCCGTATTCCTAACCCGCTGACAGCAGTTACCGAACCGCGACCCGGTGATCCCCTTCAGGGGTGCCGGCGCGTGAGGGAGTGGTCTTCTGACCCTTTGTTAAAATCGACCCTTAACTAACCTCATGGCAAAACGAGCAGCGGTATTTGGCGCCTTCGGGCAGTTGGGCGTGGAACTGTGCGCCGAACTCAGACTACGCGGCTATGAAGTAGCCGCCTTCGAGCGCGCCCAGCTCGATATCACCAATGCCGAGCGCGTGGAGCGCGCCATCGCCGAAGTGGATCCGTCCGCCGTCTTCAACGCGGCCGCCTACAATCAGGTGGACGTGGCCGAACGCGAGCCGCTGGCCGCCCTCGAAGCCAATGGACTTGCGGTGCGCAATCTGGCCATCGCCTGCCGCCAGAACGACGCCCGGCTGGTTCATTTTTCCACCGACTACGTCTTTGACGGAACTCTGGGCCGGCCCTATGCGGAGACCGATGCGGTGCATCCGCTGGGCGCCTACGCGGTATCGAAACTGGCGGGAGAGCTCTACGCACAGGCTTACCTCGACCGGCCGCTCGTGATCCGCACCTCCGGCGTCTTCGGCCCCGCCGGGCGAAAGACCGCGCGCGGAAACTTCCCCGAGCTGATGCTGCGCCTCGCCCGCGAAGGCAAGCCCATCCGCGTGGTGGAAGACCATGTGGCGTCGCCCACCTACGCCCCGGCGCTCGCCAGCCGATCCGTCGATCTGCTGGAAGGAGACTTCGCGGGTATTTTCCACGCAGGAGGCGGGCTGCCGATTTCGTGGTTCGCCTATGCCGCGCTGGTCTTCGAAAAAGCCGGCATCAAGGCCGATCTGTGCCCGACCAACGAGCGCGAATACCGGACCGCGGCGCGGCGTCCGAAGTTCTCCGCGCTCGAGAACCGAAGGCTCAGGGAAAGCGGCATTGCGCCCATGCCTCCACTACCCGATGCCATCGAAAGCTACCTGTCGGCAAGATAGGTGGGGACAGATTTCCGATCCGTCCCTTCTCACTGGTTCGGAAGCGCGTAATAACCCTTGCGAACCTGCACCTTCAGATCCTTATCGTGCGCCCGCAGATCGATCTTTCGGTACGTGCCGTCCTTGGCGCTGTTGGTCGGCGTATAACCCACCAGATATTGCGTCCGCATCTCCTGCTGGATCTGCTCGAAGATCGAATCCAGCGTGTTCTTGCGGTTGTCCACCTGAAACAGCCTGCCCCCGGTCTCATCGGCCATCTGCTTCAGCACGGCGGACCCGTTGTAACCCATATTGAAGCCGCCGTAAAACTGCCGGTCAACGTAGAGAATTCCGTAAATGATCGAGTCCGCTTTCTGCGCCGCTTCGATGGCGGCCTTCATGCTCAGCGTGCTCCCCTCATCCTCGCCGTCGGTGATCAGGATGATCGCCTTACGCCCCACTTCCTTCGACAGCATGTCGTTGGCGGCCAGATATACGGCGTCGTAGAGCACGGTTCCGCGGTTGTGCGACATGGTCGGAACGGGCCCCGAATTGATCCCCGAAAAGCCGGCATTGAGCTTCAGTTGCCCCAGCCCCTGCTGCAGCAGCCGGGGTGAACCGGTGATGTCCTGCAGAAGTTCCGAATCGGCGCCGAAGCTGATCAGAAAAGCCACGTCCTTCTTCTTCAGCACGCTCGAAAAGAACGAGGATGCCGCGTGGCGCTCCACTTCGATCAGGTTGCGCTGGCTGCCCGAGACGTCCACCAGCAACCCGATGGTCAGCGGAATATCGGTTTCCCGGCTGAAATACTTGATGGTCTGGGGTTTGGAATCCTCGGCCAGATCGAAGTCGCTCTTCTCGAGCGAACTCACCAGACCATTCTGTTTATTGCGCACCGAGCAGTAGAGGCTGACCACGTCGACATCGACTTTGATCGGCTCACCGGCGTCTTCTTCCACCTTGTGGTCCGGCTTGCCGCCAGGCTGTTGCGCCTCGACGCGCACCATCAGGACCGCCAGCAGGGCTGCGAGATATATGCCAGCTTTTTTCATATACACTTTCTTACTACAATCGGGAGGCGTGCTGCCAAACTGGACGCGCTCCGGATGAAGTTTGTTTCACCATGCGTACTGCCCTTAAGCATCTCAAAAAAGACCCCGTAATGGGGAAGATCATCGAACGGACCGGCCCGTTCACGATGCAATACCGGGAGCCGAGCTTCGAAACGCTGGTCCGCTCGATCGTTTATCAGCAGCTAAGCGGCAAAGTGGCGAACGTGATCTTCGCCCGCCTGCACGCCGCCGCCGGGGAGGAAACCCTGACTCCGGCCGGGGTCATGAAGCTCCGGCCGGAGCGGATGCGAAAGCTGGGGCTCTCGGCGCAGAAGACCCTCTACATCCGCGAACTGGCAAAACACACGAAGAAAGCGTCGGTCGTCTTCGAGAGCCTGGCGGATATGGAGGACGCCGCGGTGATCGAGCACCTTACGAAGGTGAAAGGGATCGGCGTGTGGACCGCGCAGATGTTCCTGATGTTCGCCCTGCAACGGCCGGACGTCCTGCCGGTGGCGGATCTGGGCATCCGCTCCGCCATGAAGCGCGCCTACGGCTTGCCCGATCTCCCCAAACCGGCCGAGATGGAGCAGATCGCCGCGCCCTGGAAACCGTATACTTCTATCGCCTGCTGGTATCTCTGGCGCAGCCTCGAAAACGCCGCGGCCCTGTAGACAACTCAGGGGGCCTGGCCACTTCAAACCACCACGCGCAGGCCCAGGTGCAGTGCGAACGGATCGAAATCCCGGTCGCTGTGCAGCAGATCATACCCACTTTCGATGCACCGGGTGGCAATCACCGTATCGACGGTCTTACGTACCGTCACGCCGAGCCTGCGCAGCGCGCGGAAGTTCCTCGCCGCCTGAATAGCGATGGCCTGCCCGCCCAACTCCACCACCGTCAGCGAGGTCAGCATTTTCCGCACCTCATGGAAGTCTCGTTCGTCGTCGAAGCCCTGCAGGACCTCGGTCAAAATCAAGTCGCCGGCGGCTAAAGGCTCCACGCCGAGCAGCCTGTCGAGCCTCCCCGTCTGCGCCGTGACCGTGCCTCTGAAGTAATCGATCCACACACTGGAATCGACCAGGATCAACTGTCGATCCTCATCGCGTTCAGATCGCCCTGCCAATCCAGTTTCCCGCGCAACCGGCGGATCTCCCCCTGCTTCTTCAGGCGCAGCAGGGTTCGCAGTCCTTCTTCCACGGCCTCGCGCTTGGTCTTCAGTCCCGTAGCGCGGAGCGTGTCCCGCATCAGCTTATCGTCAATCACGATGTTCGTGCGCATGGATGTGTATTCCCGATAATAATTATACACATGGCCACATGGCCAATGAACCGCGCCTGACCACCGCGGGGAGTCTCGCTACCCCTCAGCTAATTGCCGTCAACTCCAAAATCGAATATGACGACCGCCCCGGAGGAGCCGGACCCACCCACTCCGCTGGCAGCCACGAGGGCATACTCTCCTGACTTCAAACTCACATCGGGCGTGACCATGTAAGCGTAGGGACGAATCTTCTCCGTATTAAATTTGATCGTTCTCTTGTCGTCGTTACCCTGGCTGGCGTTGCCAAGTCCCATCTTCGCGACCGCCGTCTCCCGATGATCCTTCATCTCCTCCAGCATGAGTAAAGAAAACTGCGCGGGGCTGGTGATCGCATCACCCGCGCCCAGATTCCCCGTAGCGGGGAAATACATATAGAACACCGGGTTCGTTTCCGTCGTGCGCAAGTCCGCGCGCGGACCCGGAATCTGCGCCTTAACCGTCATTTTGGCAATGCCATAGGAGAGCATATACGCCAGGAGGTTGGTCGTCTTTTCATGCCCCGCAGCAGCCCGCTCCATCAATACCATTTTTCTGCCCTCCTCCTCCGTATTCTTCACCATGTAGATGCCGGGATCGTGCGGAGCCAGAGGGTCGTTCGGTCCCCTGGCAGGGACGATCAGGGTCATCCCGGGGGCATCCGCAACCGGAGCGGAACTCACCAGAGCCCTGAGCACTCCGTCGCTCACGCCCGCCGACTTGAGCGAGATCAGGTCGTCCGCACTCATCCTGGGCGGCCTTGCCTCACTTCTGATCTTGTTTACAATGACGTCGTCGGGCAGGCCGACTTTTGTCATCTGAATGATCGTGTCTTTCGAGAGAGGCTGGTCCTGAGCGTACGCGCAAACCGACAGGAAGAGTATTGCAACGGCGTTTCCAAGGAGGTGCATATGCGTCGTCCTTCGAAATTTCCCCATTATACCGGACCTGGCGCGGAACGCGGGGTGGTGTCCTAAGCCCGCTGTAATTGGTGATATGATTTCCCCGATGTTACGTCACTTGAAAATCGCCCTCCTGGCAGGCCTGATCGCCGGCGTCAATCTGGTTACCGCCCAGGCCCCGCCTCCGGGCGCCAACCCGGGCCGTGCCGCGCGCCCGACGCCGCCCACCCGCGATCCCCACACCCCCGGTTACGTCACGGCGAAAGAGTTGCCCGACGGCGAGGTCCCGCCAGCCAACCAGGACGGAAACTTCATCATCGGCCCCACCCACAACACCGCCCCCGAGATGAACGCCAACGAAAGCGTGCCCCAGGGAGCGGTCTACAACTTCACCATGGAGTCGGCCGATAGCAAGTTCTATCCTGGCATCGCCCGCGAGGCCAACACCTTTGGCACGCCCGATCCCGGCAACCCCGCCAAATTGATCGTCACCACCAGCCACGCCGCTGCCTATACGCGCCGTGTGGCGGTGTATGTTCCTAAACAATATGTCCCCGGCACGGCCGCGCCCTTCATCGTCGGGGCGGATGGACCGGACCGCGTCCTGTTCACGGCCCTCGATAATCTGATCGCAGCGCATCGCCTGCCCGTGATGATCGCCATCTCCATCGGCAACGGCAGCGGCGACGCCCAGGGCAGCCAGCGCGGCCTCGAATACGACACCATGTCGGGCAAGTACGCCGAATTCGTCGAGCATGAAGTGCTGCCGCTGGTCGAGAAGCAGTACAACGTTAAGCTCACCAAAGATCCCGATGCCCGCGTCACCATGGGCGGCAGCTCAGGCGGTTCGGCGGCCCTGATCATGGCCTGGTATCACCCGGATCTCTACCACCGCGTTCTCACTTACTCGGGCACTTACGTCAATCAGCAATGGCCGTGGAACCCGGAGACCCCGGGCGGCGCCTGGGATTTCCACGCGCGCCTGATCCCCAACAGCCCGGTCAAGCCGCTGCGCATCTGGATGGAAGTCGGCGACCGCGATAATTACAACCCGAACATCATGCGCGACGAGATGCACGACTGGGTGCTCGCCAACGAGAACATGGCCAAGGTGCTGGCCGCCAAGGGTTATCACTATCAATTCGTCTTTGCGCGCAACGCCGGCCACACCGACCGCGCCGTGAAACAACAAACCCTGCCCGAAGCTCTGGAATACGTCTGGCAGGGCTACCCGATCAAGTAATTCCCCAAAAATTAACCCATACTTTGCCATAATTCACCGTATGGCAATCGTCGTTCACCATAAACCGGCCGCTGTCGCCGACGCCTGGAATATGCACGTCTGGCAAGCCGCATGGGACGGCAACAGCGAGTGGGACCAGCCAGGTACCGCGAACGCCGGCATCATCGATTTTCAATTTCCCGGCGTCCCCGATCCCCGCCGCGTGCAGTTTCAATTCGAGGCGACGGCGCCCACGACGGTATGGGAGCCGAGCGATTTCATCCGGCGTCTGTTTCTCGTCGCACCGGCGGAAGTCTGGACGTTCGATTCCTCTACCCGTGTTCTCTACCAGAATCCGTTTCCTCCCGGCGTCGTTTTCA
This sequence comes from Bryobacteraceae bacterium, assembly GCA_050015835.1. GTDB lineage: Bacteria > Acidobacteriota > Terriglobia > Bryobacterales > Bryobacteraceae > BOG-234. Next base: position 67,660 of record JBEKAQ010000017.1, read on the forward strand.
ACCCCGGCGACGTACTCACATTTCAGGTCATTACCCAGAGTGCTTTTGCGAGCGGTCAGCTGTACGTCTGGACCCCTTACGATGCCACCGTTCAGCCCGTGTATTTCCCGCAAACAGCCCGCGACAGCGTCAACGGCGTCTCCACTTTTCAGGTAATCCTGGAGCCGTGGATGACGCTGGGATTTCATTTGAAGCTGATGCAGCCCGCGTCGGGCTCGAACCCGCCCGTGTGGGAACCGAACGCCAGCAACAGAGTATGGCGTCCCTGCGACGGAGCTTCTCTTTGGCTCAAAAGCGGCCAATCCGATGTGCGCAGCCAGCCGCTCGCGTTAACCGCGTTTTCGCTCGAAGTCCTGCACAGCGCCGCCTTGCCCTCCGCACCGCAACTCACGCTCACCGACACCGTGGAGCAATCGACATTTCCGGTAACAGCCGCGAATTCCCAACCTTACGCGGCCAGCCCGCTGTTCAACGTCTCCACCTACAACGTTTCCATTTACCCTGGCGCCAGCTACGCTATCAGCGGCAATTTCGAGAACCCTCCCCTCCAAAGGCCTTTCCCCGCCGACCCCACCGTGATCGGTAGCGTGTCGCGCTTCGCGTTGGGCGCCACCGCCTGGTTGAGCGCGTTCCCTCCCATCTCGAACATGCCGCTCGCCATCACGCCGCGGCCTGCTTCGAGCTTCACCACCGGCGTCTCGGTGCAGATCTCCATCGGCAACGGGCCTGCCTACGCTACCGTTCCCGCAGCCCAGTTGCCCGACGGCTCCTGGAACGCCGCACTGACCGTGGCGCTCAACACCACCACATCCATCGTGCTGATTCCCGCCGCGGGATCGGAGCCGAAACCCTACGACTGGATCGATACCAGCCGGTACTTCACACCCGCCGCAGGGCAGTCCCTGTATACGACAGAGGAGGTCTATGGCGTGACCTCGCGCGGGCCTACCCGGTTTGCCGATCCGCCCGATCGTTCCGCCCTGATGCAGTCGGCCTTCGGTCCGGCCGTGGTGGCCTGCGGCGTTTTCGCCGCGCGGGAGATACCGCACGGCGCCACCATCATGGACGGATCGGTTTACTTCGTCGTCCACGCGCCGCATGCGATCCAGGCCAACCTCATCCTCGTCGACGCGACCGCGTCGCGCACCCAGATTCCTATGACGCTGACCAGCGACACGTTCTACTGGTGGTGCAGTCTCCCCCTCGCGCAGGCGCCCGCGGGCACGCGCTATCGCTTCCTTCTCAACGACACCACCGAAGTGATCGACCCCGCCGCGCGTGCCGTCGACGACGGCGGCAGCCTCACTACTTCCTTCGGCGACGATCCCTCGGACCCAACCACTTCCTGGTCGATCGTGCTCGATGCGGCCGCGGTCAGTGCGGCGTCCCACGCGCAACCCTGGCAGACCATGGGCTGGCAGAACTTCCTGATTTACGAAATACACTCCCGGCGCTTCACCAACCTCGCGCCCCCCATGTCCACCGCATTCGATTTCCTGATCGACGAAATGAACGCCACCAGCCGGTTGGGAAAGCCCGGCTATCTGCGGCAGCTTCCGGCTACCGTCTTTGGCCTGATGCCGGCAAACGAATTCAGTTCGGCGCTTTCATGGGGCTACGACCCGTCTTACTATTTCGCCATCGACAGCTTTTACGGCGGAGCGGAGGCGCTGGCCCGCTTCGTCAACGCCGCGCACGCCAGTGGCCGCGGCGTCACACTCGATGTGGTTTACAACCATTCGCTCGGTTCTTCGCTGATGAAGATCGCGGCCGACGTCTATCGCGCCGGCGATTACGACGGCGACCTGATGAACTGCGGTCATCCCATGGTGGGCGAATATTTTCGCCAGGCCTCCGTCTATCTGTTGCGCACCTTCAATCTCGACGGGTTCCGCTTCGACGACACCAACACCATTGTCACCCGGTGCACCGGCGGCTGGCAGTTCCTGGGTATGATCCGCAACGCGCTGCGCATGGCCGCTTCCGCCGAGGGCAGAACCTGGCCTTACTGCGTTGCGGAGAACTCGGGTACCAGTCCCTGGGACGTTTCGAATCCCGGCTACGGCGTGATGGACGGCCAATGGGGAATCGACGAAGTCTACAGCATCCGCGACGCCAGCTACGACAGCTGGACCCCGGGCTCCGACCATTCGGGATCGCTCAGGCAGCAGATGGACGACCCGCAATATTGGGGGCGTCCGTTCTTCCAGGCCGTACGGTTTGGAGAATCGCATGACATGGTGAGCGCGCAGGATCCAGGAAATCAGCGTATCGCCGCGCGTCCGCCCTTCGGACAGGGCTACCAACTGGCCAAGGCGCTGGGCGCGCTCACGCTGCTCTCAAACGGTGTCCCGATGTTGTTCATGGGCCAGGAAATCGGTGAGACCCAATCCTTTTCTTTCGATAACAGCAATCAATGGATCAACCCCCAACTGGTGGATCTACCCGTTGCCACGGCCACCGATCAGACCCGCATCCTCGCCCTGTTCCGCCAGCTGATGGGCCTGCGCAATGACGGCTCGAAAGGCCTGCAGGGCGACGCCAACTACCAGGTCGTGGCCACGGGAAATCGCACCCTCGCCTTCACCTGCGGCGCCAATCAGTGCCTGTTTGCGGTCGTCACGTTCGGCACGCCCAACCAGCAACAGAACAGCGGCTGGCTCGGCCTGCCCTCCGGCTCTTCGTGGAAAGAGATTTTCAACTCATCATGGCCGGCGTTTCAGGTCGGGTTCGAGCCCGAGTACTCGAACGGCGGCTACGACGCGCAAATCGAAAGCGGCCAGATCCTCAACCTTCCTTATATGGGCGCGGTAGTTCTGGAACGCCGTTAAACCATCATTGTTCGCGCAGCAGGTTCGCCGGATCGATATGCAGGGCGCGTCTCACCGGGCCGGCGACCGAGAGCGATCCCGTGACCACCATCGTAAGAGCGACGCCCGCGAGCACCAACGGATCCTGCGCGGATGCCTGGTAGACAATCGCCGCGAGCAGCCGGCTCGCCGCCACGCCCAGCGCAATGCCCACCACAGAGCCGCACCCCAGCAGGATCAGCATACGGCCCAGCGCAGCCGAGACAATCTGCCGCGCCTGCGCACCGAGCGCGACGCGGATACTCAGCTCGCGCAGCCGCTTGCCAACCGTATAGGAGGCGAGCCCGAAGGTGCCGGCGATCGAGAGCAATAGTCCAAAAGCGCCAAACAGGCCAAGGGCCACGGTAGCCACCTGGGAGGGAAAGAAGTTCATGGCCAGCTGGCTGTTCCAGGCGTCGGCTTCCCGGATCGGAATGGTGGAGTCCAGATCGCGGACCACTTTGCGCAAGGTGCCTGCCATATACGAGGTGGCATCGCCGCCGGAGGAACCGGGCCGCGCGCGCACCACGAGCGTTGTCTGCGTATCCGGTTGCTGCGTGATGGGGTAGAATGCGGCTGCCTGCGGATCTTCGGCGAGGGCAAGGTATTTTCCATCCGCCACGATGCCCACGATGCGGATCTCCGTGCCGAAGCGGTTCTTGAAGGAGCCGCCCACCGCGTCGCCCGCGGGAAAGAGCCGCCGCGCGAACGACTGGTTTACCACCGCCACGGCCGGCGTTTTTTCGGTATCGGTAAAGCTCACGTCGCGTCCGGCCAGCAGTGGTGTCCCGGCCGCGGCAAAGTAGCCGGGCGACACGCTGAAAAGATATTGGGTGAAGACCTTGTTGGACGGTCTGAAGTCGGTAGTTTGCCGTGTGTAAACGGAGCTGGTGGATCCGTCGCCCTTGAGAGGCGTGGTGTTGGCATAGGCCGCCACCTCCACGCCGGGGACGTGCGCGATCTTCTCGAGCAGCCGGCGCTGGAATTGGGCGGCCGCCTCGCTCGAATAGCCCGCCTGACTCAGATCGAACTTCATGAGGACGGCGTTTTGCGGCTTGAATCCAAGGTCCATGGTGAGCGCCTTGCCGAGGCCGCGCAGCGAGACCAGGGCCGCCGTGATGGTGACGCAGCAGAGCGCGATCTGCGCCGCCAGCAGGATGTCGCGCAGCGCCCAGCGCCGTCCCGCCACGCTTTGGCCGCCGCCGCTCTTGATGGCGTCATTGGGATCGGTTCTGAAGATCTGCCGTAGCGGCAGCAGGCCGAATAATACGCCCGCCACCACCGAGATCAGGAACGCCATCAGGATCAACGAGGGCTGGGGCATTACCGAGAACTTAATCGGGTAATCGGTGGGCGGGCGCCACGCGGCGAGGCCGGCAAGGGCGATCCACGACAGCACGCAGGCGCATGCGCCCCCCAGAATCGCAATCACAAAGGCCTCCACCAGCACCTGGCGGAGAACGCGCCAGCGGCTCGATCCAATGGCCATGCGGATGGCGATCTCGCGCGTGCGGTCGGCGGTGCGCGCCGCGAACAGGCTCCCGAGGTTGGCGCAGGCGGCCAGCAGCACAATACCCGCCAGCCCCATCACGCCGGCCAGAAAACCGCGCACGAGCCCGCCCAAAAAGTCGCCGACCAGACCTGGGCGAGCCAGCTTGAATCCCAGCCCATCTTCGTCCACGGGATACTGACGCCGGATGCGGGCGGCGATGGCGTTCAGCTCGGCCTGCACCTGAGGCAGTGTCACGCCATCTTTGAAGCGCACGATGGAGAAGACGTTCTTCATGCGCCGCTGCTCCATCCAGTTGACGCCTTCGAGCGAAGCTTCGTTCGCCATCGGAACAAAGATGTCAGCCTGCAGAAATTTCTCGGTGCCGTTAAAGCCTTCCGGTGCAACGCCGACGATGGTGTAGGGATGCTTGTTAATGCGAATTGCCTTGCCCACGATGTGGGGATCCGATGCAAACCGGCTCTTCCAGCCCGCGAACGAAAGCACCGCCGCTTCCGAGGCTCCGGGATGATCGTCGTCGGCGCGCTGCAGCAGCCGCCCGAGCAACGGCTTGATGCCGACCACTTCGAAGTATTGACCGCTTACTTCGTAGCCCCAGACCGGCTGGGTAACGCCGTTCGCTTCCAGACCGAAATTCTGCATGGCGTCGGCGGCCACCCCGGAAAACAACGTACTTTGGTCGCGCACGTCGCGCACTTCGAGCCACGCCATGATCGGAAAGGCAAAATTGGTCGACGCCAGCGTCATCACGCGGTCCGCGCGGGGTATATCGAGGGACCGCAGGACCACCGACTGCAGCACGCCGAAAACGATCACGTTGGCGGCAATGCCCAGCGCGAGCGTGAGCACCGCCGTTATCGCGAAGCCCGGAGAGCGTCGCATCTGACGCAGCGCGAAAGCGAAATCCCGCCAGATGCCCGCCATCCACGCGCCCCGCCGCTGGTCCCGGCAACTCTCTTTCACCTGCTCGCTGCCACCGAATTCACGCTTCGCCATACGTCTCGCCTCCTCGTGAGAATGCCCGCGCCGCTCATACTCCGCCGTCAGCTCGTGCAGATGATGCGCCAGCTCGCGCCTGAGGTCCGTCTCCCGTCGATTCCACGGCAAAAGCATTGGTTCACTCCGTCATGACTCGAGCACCAGCGCCACCGCGCCCGCATAGCGCTGCCACTGCGCCTGTTCTTCCGCTAAACTTTTCCGCCCCGCCGCCGTCAGCGCGTAGAATTTCGCCATCGGCCCACTCCCGGATTCCTTCCATTCGGACCGGAGCAGCCCCTTGCGCTCCAGCCGGTGCAGGGCCGGATACAAAGATCCCTGCTGCACCTGGAGGATCTCTTTCGAGGTCACAAGTATCCTCTGCGCGACTCCATAGCCGTGGATCGGCTCGTGCGCCACGGTTTTCAGAATCAGCAGATCGAGCGTGCCTTGTATGAGATCGGTCTTCTTGCCAGCCATGTGTCGCTAGTATGGCACTCTATGTAGGTAGATTGTCAAGGTATCTCCGGGGCGGCCCCTCCACGGTTTCGTTCGACACAAAATGAAGGAATGCATTGCGCTCCGCCGTCATTGTCGAGACATCCCCGCGTCGCAACGGACCCAATTGTACGATTGAAACAGCTCCCCATGAGTCCCTCGAGCGCGGCCCCATCCAACCGGGCTTTGCGATTCTTCGAAGCCACCATCGTCAAGAAGGCGGTTATGGCGCTGACTGGCTTCGTTCTGTTCGGATTTGTTACCGGGCATCTGCTGGGCAACCTGCAGGTTTTCCTCGGCGCGGAGCGGCTCAACGCCTACGCGGCATTTTTGAAAAGCAATCTGGAAATTCTATGGGGCGTCCGCACGGTGCTTCTCGTCTGCGTCGCCGCGCATATCGTCGTCACCATCCAGCTCGCTCAGGTAAAAATTCAGGCGCGCCCGGTGAGCTACGCAAAGAAGAACGATGCGCATTCGAGCATCGCGTCGCGCACCATGTATTACTCGGGGCCCATGATCGCGGCCTTCGTCGTTTATCATCTGCTGCATCTCACCCTGGGCACGGTGCATCCCGAGTTTTCGGAGCATGACGTCTATGCGAACGTCGTCTACGGATTTCGGCAATGGCCTGTATCGTTCGCCTATATGGTGGCGATCGGCCTGCTCTGCCTGCATCTGAACCACGGTATTTACAGCATGTTTCAATCGCTCGGCATCGCGCACCCGCGCCACACGCCGCGCATCAAGGCTGCCGCAGGAGCCATCTCGGCTCTGTTTTTCGCCGGTTACGCTTCCATTCCGGTTGCGGTCCTGACCG
>JBEKAQ010000018.1:0-57875 GCA_050015835.1 Bryobacteraceae bacterium
CGCAGTATGGATTTCGACCTTACTTACTTACCCGGGTCCGTGCTGGCGCGGGAGCTGGTGCGCCGCCGCAAGTACCGGCCTGGGCGGTTCGCTCACACGCGGGCAGGACGGACCGCTCATCCGATGCGCGATGCCATTCTAGCGGAACGGGCCGCGGGCGTCAAAGTGGCCGAACTGGCCCAGCGATACGGCGTGAGTGTGCGGACGATTTCGAGGATCGTCCGGCAATGAAACGACTGCTGCTGTGCTTTCTGCTTGTCGTGGGCCCGGCTCTGGCTGCGCTGCCTGATGCGGGCCTCAGTGACGCGGAAAAGGTCCGCTATCACCGCCTTTGCCAGAATCTGATTGCGCCGTGCTGTTGGTCGCAGCCAGTCGATGTCCACTCATCGCCCGCCGCCGAGCAGGCCAGGGAGGAAGTGGCTGCGATGATTCTCGCCGGACGGTCGGACCGTCAGATCCTGGATTCGTTCATTGCACGCCATGGCGAGCGCATTCTGGCGGAGCCGGAGGGCATCAAATCGGTAGTGTTAACGACCGTTCCGATCGTCATGCTGATTTGTGGTGGCGTCTTTCTGGTCTGGTTTCTCTTGCATAAGCGAGCGCGGGTAAGCGCCGCATAACGCGGCAGACGCAGGCGCGACAATTTGCCGCATTCCCGTTTGGCCTGCGCGGACCTAAACTGTTGGACGATGCATTTGAGAGCACCCGCGGCGATGATGCTGGCTGCGTGTCTGTGCTGGCCATTTCCGGTGGCCGGAGCCGATTATGAAGCGGACCGGAAGCAGTGGGAGCGTCTCGCCAAAACAGGAGATCCAACGGCGCAGTACCGGCTGGGTAATTTCTACGAAAACGGGTGGGGCGTCCCGGTAGACAATCAGACTGCCGCGAAGTGGTATCTTCGGGCGGCTGCGCAAGGCTACGTCGATGCGCAATATAACCTCGGCCTCATGTATCTGAACGGACGCGGCGTGCCGGAGAATGCCAAAGAGGCTTCCGAGTGGTTCCGCAAGGCCGCCGAAGCGGGGGACGAATTTTCGCAGTGCAATCTGGGTGCGCTCTACGAGCAGGGTCTCGGCGTCCCGCGGGACGGCAAACAGGCGATGAAGTGGTTCCTCAGTTCCGCCCTGCAGGGAGATGCCATGTGCCAGTTCAATCTGGGCGTCCGGTACCTGGACGAGGGAGAGATCCACGATATCGCGAAAGCGAGGTATTGGCTCGAACTTTCCGCCGGGCATGGCTACGCGGCCGCACAGTACAAGCTGGGATGGCTTTATTCCAGCCATCCGGAGGTCTGTCAGGACCTGAAAAAAGCAGCTGGCTGGTTCCAGCGGGCGGCTGAACAGGGAGAGCCTCTGGCGCTCTTCGCGCTGGGCTTGATGGCGGCTAACGGGGAGGGCGCCCCGCAGGACTCCGTGACGGCGTATGCGTTCCTGAGCGCCTCGGCGCGCAATGGATACGGCGCGGCGCTGGAGGCCAGGAAGCAGTTAGAGTCAACCATGACCGCCGAGGAGGTCCGCCGCGGTCAGGAGCTGGCGCGGATTGTGAAGCCGCGGCAAGCGCCATCCGAGGAACAACCGCGGAAGATTCCGGAATAGACACCCTGCGTCAAATTGCCGCACCGCCGGCCGGCGCCCTGGCCCTACAATTAAACAGGCAGTTCTGTCCTCGAGACCGTGAATGCGCATCCTTCCAATCTGCTCCCTCTTTTTCTATGCTGTTGTTTCGACCGCTCTGGCGGCGGACCGTGCGGTGACGATTCACTTCCAGGCGCAGGCAGGCGACGAAGCTTTCGCATGCGGTCGGGAGTATGCGGCCATCGGCGTAACCAAATCGAAAGTCAAAGGCCGCGACTTTCGGTTCTATGTATCGAATGTGCGGCTTCTCGATAAGACAAGCAAAGGAACGCCGGTGGATCTCGATCAGGACGGCAAATGGCAACTGGACGATCTGGCTCTGCTCGATTTCGAAAACGGAACCGGCGCATGCTCGAATGGCACCCCGGAAATGAATTCGCAGATCACGGGCAAGGTTCCGGAGGGCCAGTACACGGGCCTGAGTTTCACCATGGGCGTTCCGTTCAATAAGAATCACACCGACCCGCTGGCACAGCCTTCGCCCCTGAACCTGACCGCCTTGATGTGGGTCTGGAATGCGGGCCACAAGTTCGCGCGTATCGAGTTTGCGAGCACGGGAGCTCCGCGCGGCTTCTTCGTGCATATCGGCAGCACGGGATGCACGCCGCACGAGACCAGAGTGACCATCCCCACCAGCTGCAAGGCGCCCAACCGGGTGGAAGTAACGTTCCCGTCATTCGATATTGCGCGTGACGCCGTAATTGCCGATCTGGGCGCCCTTCTGCAAAACACCAACGTCGACGCCAGCCAGAACGAGGCGCCTCCCAATGCCACGGGCGGCACGGGTATAGGACGGGGTTGCATGTCGGGACCGGACGACGCCGATTGCGCCGGAGTATTTCTGAATCTGGGTCTTCCGTTTGGAAACCGGCCTGATGCACAGCAGAAGTTCTTCCGCGTGGGCAAGGCGGCCCCGGACCCGGCGATCCGCGCGGCGCGCTAAGCTGTGACGATGCGCAAGCCAGCGCTTCTTCTTTTCGCCATCTGCTCCAGTGCCTGGGCGCACGATGCGCACGGACATTCCACGGCGCCCCTCGAAGCCCGCCATCCGAAGAGTCCTTTAGCAAACCCCGGAGAGCATCTGGAGCCGGGCAGGAAGCTCTATCACGCCTCCTGCTGATGCAGGCCCTGGTGCCGATGTTCGGCGACGACCCGGTCGAACTGGGGCTCTCGGGCAGGGAAGACCTTTTGTTGGCCCGGCTCAAGGCATAACCGCGTTACTGGAGGTTGTTCTCCGACGCATTTCCCGGCCAGCCCGATCCGTTTACGCTGGGCAACATCACTAAAGCTCTGGCATCCTTTGGACTTGTCGCGCTTTTTGAGACAAACAGTTAAGAGTCCAAATCCTATACTCTGGATCGCATGACTAATGGACGCTGCGGACATGAAGGCCTTTCAACTTAGATAAACGCGATCCACAGACCGCCGAAGACAACCGACACCCAAAGCAGCAGAGAGAAGCCGCCCACCAGTCTGCCCACCGCGAGTGAAGGATTCGACAAAGCCACTCGGCGATGAATTGTGTAGTTATAGACGATGCCCAGCAGAAGAACCGCCATCTTAAATTGAAACGACGCGTTATGCAGGTAAGTTAGCGGATCGGAGGAGAAGATGAGGAGGCCCGAGAAGATGACGACGATGAAACCAGCCATTGTCCACAGGGACGTGCCTTTAAGTAACTGGCTCGCGGTCTGATTGGGCAGGGCAAGACCGAGGAGCCGCAGGTCTACCAGTGCAATGGTCCCGATCGACAGCGCGAATGAAGCGATGTGGAAACATTCGGTGAGGGGGAACGCCCATTCGTTATTGTTGAGCGGATTCGCGTTGAGATCGTAGATCGGCATGAATGTTTTATAGCCTCGATATTTGAAGGGACAGAACGACGCCGGCCGCCAGAGTAAGAGATCCGGTAAGCACGTGAATGGCTCCGGCTGCCATCAACGCCATGTTATTTTCCGAGACCATCAGGAGCGTTATGTAGACGCCGAAGCCGAGAAGAACCTGGACGCCGGTAACAATCAGCAACGCGAGCGCGGCGGGCCGGAGGGTGGGATAAGTGGAGCACATACGGAGCGCGCAGATGCCGAGCACAAGGATCAGCGTCAGAACGATCATGGCGTTCATGATATGCCAGAGGACTCCCAGGACATCGTGACGGAAGGCAGCGCCCAGCGCGATCTGCGCCACGAGGAGAAGCGGAGCCCAGATGGCCAGCTTGCGCAGCGGCGGCCACAGATTCTCTGCCTTCGCCGGTGGCGCAGCCCAACTCTTCGACGTGAGTACGGCGATGGCAACTACCGCGGAAAACAGCAGCGCCGCGAACAGGGCATGGAAGATGCCTGGTAAGGACGGGAGCATGCCGGCTCCGGAATGAATTCCCAGCCCCGCGTCGATAACGACAAGGCTCACCGCCATCCAGGCCGCCAGCCGGACTCCGGTCGGGGCGGACACAGCAAGGGTGAGTGCGAGCATGGCCACAACGCCGGCGACAATTTCGTGTATCCGATCGAGCGGCGCCGCAACTTCCATGGGCGGGTTCACTCTCGCGGACGGAGGCGTACCGGGCAGCGGGCGAATTACGCTGGTGAGCGAAGCGCCTGTTGCAATGAGAAGAAAGACAAGCAGAGCGAGCAGAACCGCACAACGATGTAACCAGGTACCTTTCATACCGCCCTAATGCGGCCAAAGTTGCGCCTGGATGCCCCATGGCGGTTCGATGTAGCCGATGCCCCGTCCCATGCAGGCTATACCGATCCACAACAAGAGAGAAAGCGCCGCTGCCAATTTGGCACGTCCGGGGATTTGTCCCGTGCGATCGAACTCAGCCGCCTGGTTGTAAACGCTCCGCCGAAAGATCAGGCCATGTACGACGACGAGGCAGAGGAGCAGGAGTTTTGCCCGAAAAAAGGCGTTGAAATAATACTCTTCGGCTTTACTGCCCAGCATCAGAATGCCGCAGGTAGCCACGAGGAGAAATCCGTATCGCTTGGGCACCCGCAGCTGATCCATCACGTCCGACGCGGGGTACCGGGTCATGGCCAGACCGAGCAGGCGCAGGTCGGTCATCAGGATCATCCCCCCGAACAGAGCGATGGCGGTCATGTGGAGCGAAAGAATAACCGGATACGTATAGGCAGAGCCGCGGATGTAAGTGAAGAAGTCCGTCAATTGTATCCACTGGGCAAACCTGAGAATCATAGTCAGACCTTATTGATATCGAGCGTGGAATTAAGAAATCCGATGAATATGCCGCCGAAGATAACGCACAGCCAGAGCGCCAGCGAGACGCAGGCGACCAGCTTGCCACCGCCCGGAGCGTCCGACCGAACGGCATTCCGGTGGATGGTGTAGTTGAAGACGATCGCCAGCACCAGAAAGAACATCTTGAGGTCGAAGGCATAGTTCAGGTAATACATATCGGGGTCCGACGAAAAAAGCATCAGCCCCGTGAAAACCATGAGAGAAATTCCGCCCAAAGTCCAGAAGAAGGTGTCCTCGGCCAGCTGGGAAGGCGTTTCCCGGCGCATCCCGATACCAAGGAGCCGAAAGTCCACCAGAGCAATGGTTCCCACGGAAAGCGCAAACCCTGCAATGTGAATGCACTCGAGAATGGGAAACGTCAGCGGGGATGAATTCAGCGGGTTGGTAATCAGCATGCAGTTGGCGGCGTTGCTTCAAACTGCGGAGCCGGGGCCATGTACATTTTGGCCAATCGCGCCGCAGGTGTCCACCCAACTGCGCGCACTGGTTTAAAAAAAGGCCAAAAGATAGGCACCACTTCCTGCCGGCCCGCCTTGCTTACTGGCATCGGTCGGCGAGGTTGGCTTTACGATATTTTTCGTGGCGGTCGGCACACGCCGCGGTCAGTACGTCGGCAGCCGTGAGAATGTCGTCCCGATTTTTGGACTGCGCCGCCTTGTATGCCGTCATTCCCGCGTCCCGAAGTTCCTGGAACTTCGCCCAATCCGCATTCCGCAGCGGAACCTCCTTCCCGTTCGAGCACTTTCGACGGGATATGACAAGCAGGTTAGCCGACTCGCGATGGCCCGCACGCTGTTTTCCACCGCCTGCCATTTTACATACGACCTGGCCAGGGGATTGACTGCCGCCGGCGGCTCACTGTCAGGCCTGACAGTGAATCATCGAATTCGGAGAAGCCTGCACGCGGAAGAAGCCTCCACCCTCCAAGCGTTAGACCGCCCGATCAGGTTCGTTTGGCGGGTGGTTCGTTAACGTGCGGGCCGGTTGGTTGAGAGCCGAACAGGCGGATTGCCAATCCGCCGGACCCGGTGGGTACCCCTGACAACCCGCCCCACGTGGAGAGAACCTTTCAACGCGGTCGCAGAACTAGGCCGCTTCGGATTCGTCCGCCAGGGGTTGTTGGCCGATCAGCGATTCGGAAGGCAGGCCCAGCAACTGGATTTCGGTAGTCTCCTCAGCCTTAAACGTTGCCTGTTCGCCGTCCTCCAGATAGACAGCGGAGTACCGGCGCGTCGGCTCGCCCTCGACCACGCCTTTGCCGGAGAGGACCAGAAAAAGACCGCGCCCTTTGCCCGTGAAACTGGCGCCTCCCGCAACCCGGTAGCGCGCACAATTGATCTGGCAGTCGGTGAAAGTGCCGAGCGTCTTCGCCTCCACGCCGTCGGCGCCCGGGAGCGGCATCCAGCGGACGTGCGCGGGGTTCATCAGGATCGGATCGGCATACTGCGGCTTCGGATAAACCATGGGACGCTGGTTGGCATATTCCCAGACGGCCTGGAAACTATCCATGTTCTTCTTGCCGGGCACGCCTTCGTTGCGGCGAAACACGCCTTTGTCGAAAACGCCGAATTTCTTCATTTCATCGAAGGCGGCGTTAACCTGCCGCTGCGAGAGATAGCCCGAGCCGCTGGGTCCGCCGAATTGAACTACGGCCACTATGTTCGATCCGGTGGAGGTCTGCGGACCGTAGTAGGCGCCTTCCGGGAAATAGCCGATCGAATCGGGGTGCATGGTGCCGTTGCGATCGAAGCCGGCGTCGCCCTCGATCTGGAAACGGAACTGATCGAAATTGTGCCGGTGGCGGGGCGAAAAGAAATCGCCCGTCTGATAGAAGAGCCCGAATTTGAAGTTGCCGGGCGTGCCCTCGTTGCCGGTCAGGAAAACCTGTTTCTTCAGTTTGCCGGTGCGTACGTTGCTGGCATCCTCGTCGATCGGCATCTGGTCGCCCTGAACAATTTTCATAATGGCTATATTCTACTCCCGTTCCCGTCCCGCGGCATGGGTCTGGGCGCGGCATGAGGTCTCAATTGAGATACAACACGTCGGGAGCACCATCATGCCACAGACACGCGAGAAAACCCGGATGATCCACGCGCGCGTCGACCCCCGGCTCAAGACGTCGGCCGAGCGGGTATTTTCGAAGATCGGAATCTCGACGACCTAAGCGATTCGGCTCTTCCTGAAGCAGGTCGAACTGCACAAGGGACTTCCGTTTCCGGTCGCTATTCCTAACGCCGAAACCGTCGCCGCGATGGCGGAGGCCAACAACCCGGCGGCGTTGAATCGCTATAGGTCCTTCCGTGAGTTGCGCGAAAAGGTGTAATGGCTCTCGCGCGCACCACGACCGCATTTGAGAGGGATCTGAAGCGGGCCGGCAGGCAGGGCAAGGATCTTGACAAGCTGGAGAGTGTAATCAACCTGCTTCAGGAGCAACAGCCACTTCCGGGCAGGTGCCGTCCGCATCCGTTGCGCGTCGCCTGGATCGGGCACTGGGACTGTCAAATCGAGCCCGACTGGCTCCTGCTCTAAAAGCTGACGAATACCCAACTGACGCTGGTCCGTACGGGGAGCCACTCCGAACTGTTCGATTAAACTTCTACCGATGCAATTCGCAGCATAATTGCCCGGCAGTCGCGTGGCGCAGTCGCTCCTTTGTCGAGCGCGGGTAGATCTTCGCGAAGAGCCTGCAACTCGGCTGAGAGGGACTGGGTGTCGCCGTTGCCAGTGAAATGAGCCACGAGGGTTGGAACGGGGAGTGCGAATATGGAGAGCCATTTCCGGTGGTCTGACGGGCTAGTGCTGGTATAGGGCCGGCCTTCGATTCGCGGGTGTAGCGCATCGGGTCCAAGAGTCCCAAAAAGCGCCCACGTTCTCTTTCCAACGGTCGCAGGCCGCCCGTAGATCGCGCAGCGAGTCGGGGTAGGCGTCCTTGCAGACTTCGACTGTGAGCGCGACTTTGCAGTCGGGAAGGATTTCCCGAACCAAGGCCTCGATGCTCCCCAGAGCAGGGATCGCGTTTCCGTAGTGGCCCGCTTCGATGTCGTTTGCCCACAGGTAGAGGCCCGAGCCACGTAGACGGGCCAAAAGGGCCACAAGCAACGCTCCGATAGGGCCTTGATCGGGAAACCGATTGAGACACAGCCTCAAGAGCTTCAGAAACTCCGATCCGTCTCGACTGTCCCGGATCTGGCGAAGGGCGCGATCCGAGATTCCGACCGCCTTAGAGTGAGGGCGCCATTCCGAAAGAGGGGGCATCGCGAATGCTGTCGCAAACCCCAGACTTCGATCGCCGACTCGTCGCAAGAGGAGCCCTGCGGCTTCAACTACGACCAGGTTCTCGATTAGCGTTCCGATATTCTGGATGGGCATAGCCTTTACGAGAGACCTTGTCCGGGTTTGCCGGTGAACAGCAAAGCGTATGCATTTTTCATTCACTATAACGATAACGCTCCTGGCGTCCGCTCCGTCTTTCAGACCGACCACTTGACATCGCGAGGGACAACAGTACGGGACACCGCTGGGAAGTCATAAGGTTTTACCTCCCATGCGCATGAACGCGCTTTTCGACGGCGAGGAGTAAAGTGTTGGCGGCGGTGGCGACCAGGAACGCCAGCAGGGTGAGCGCCATAATGTCGGGCACGTTGTGGATGTCCATGGCGCGGATCATCATGAAGCCGAGGCCTTCGCTCGAGGCGAACATTTCACCCATCAGCGTGCCGAGGAAAGTGGTGGAGAAACCTATGCGCAGGCCGGTGACGATTTCGGGCAGCGCGGCCGGCAACAGAATATGGCGCGCGAGGTCCAGCCGCGACAGACGCATCACCCGGGCGGTGCGCAACAACACGGGCGGGATGTTTCGAATGGCGCCGATGGCGAACAAGGCAACAGGGAAGAAGCCGTGCATGGCGCCGAAGGCGACTTTCGCCGACAGGCCCAGGCCGAACACCAGCAGGATCACGGGGTAGAGCATGATCTTCGGGATCGAGTAGAGGGTGCTGAGGATCGGCGTCAGAATCTCGTCGGCGGTGCGGCTGGCGCCGATCGAAATTCCCAGCACCAGTCCGCCGGCCAGGGCGAGGGTCGCGGCATAGAAGAAGGCTATGCCGCTGGCGCGGGCATGTTCCCAGAAGCGCTCTCCGCCCATGAGCGCGCCCAGACGCCTGACGGTTTCAAGGGGTGGGGTGATGGCTTCCGGGCCGGCAAGATAATACGCCGCCTGCCATAACACGACGATGGCCAGGACAAGAATGACGTAGTCGGTCCGGCGCTGTTTCATGCCCGGTACCAGCGTCGATACACGCGCGCTTCCCAGCGTTGCAGCGCGATGTTGACGATCGCCACGGCGATAAAGATCAGCAGGATGAGTCCATACATGGTGGCGGTGTCGAACCCGTTGTAGGCGAGCGTCAGCCGGCGCCCGAGCCCGGCGGTGGAGATGATGAACTCGCCGGCGATGACGCCGATGACCGAATAGGCCACGGCGAGCTTGATGCCGGTGATCAGATGCGGCGTTGCCGCCGGCAGCTGGATGCGCAGCGCGGTCTGCCACGGGCTCAGGCGGGCCACGCGCGCCACTTTGCCATAGACGCGCGGGATGCGGTCGATGGCGACCAGCGTGGCGGAAATCATGGCGACGATGCCGAACATCGCGCCCATCACGATCAGCGAAGCCTGGCCGATGCCGAAGACGACGATCAGCAGCGGGTAGAAAACAAACGTGGGCACCGAATAATAAGACAAGAGCACCGGGTTCAGCACCGCGCGCAGCCGGGGCAGCGCGTGGACGGCGAGGCCGAGCAGAAAACCAGGCACGATCGAAAGCACGATGGCGGCGGCGATGTTGCGGAATGTGGAGCCGGCATCGGACCAGAACCACGGAGCGGTGCGCATCATGCTCACCAGCGCGACAGCCATCTGGGAGGGCGGAACCATCGTCACGCGGTCGATGATGCCGGTGCGGCAGGCGATTTCAAGAGCCAGCACCGCCGCGGCCACGATCGCCAGACGCCAGAGGGCGGGGTGTTTCATTCCGCGGAGAGCGCCTTCCTCGATTCATCGCGCAGCAGCGTCCACAACTGGCTTACGAACTGCCCGAAAGCAGGTTCAGACACGACGCGGGAGTCGCGCTCGCGCGGCCAGTGGGTTTCAAGCGTAGCGATGAACCTGCCGGGCCGCGACGACATGACGGCGACGCGGTCGGACAACATGGCCGCTTCGTCGAGCGAATGCGTGATGAGCACGACGGTAGCGCCGGTATCGCGCCAGAGCCGCAGCAGTTCCTCGCCCATCAGCAATCTGGTCTGTTGATCCAGAGCGCCGAAGGGCTCGTCGAGGAGGATGAGATGGGGCCGCATCACCAGGGTTCGGGCAATGCAGACGCGCTGGCGCATGCCGCCCGAAAGCTGCGAAGGGTAAGCGCGGCGGAAGGCATGAAGTCCCATCAGATCGATGGCGTGATCGACGCGCCGCGCGATTTCGGCGCCGTCGACACCGGCGCGCCGTAGCCCGAACTCGACGTTATGTTCCACGGTCAGCCAGGGAAAACAGGCGTCCTCCTGAAATACGACCCCGATGCCATCGGGCACCTGGGCGCCGATCTGTTTGCCTTCGAAGGTCGCGGCGCCGGCGGTGGGCCGCACCAGTCCGGCCACGGTTTCGAGCAGAGTAGACTTGCCGCAGCCGGAGGGGCCGACCACGCCAAAAAATTCGCCGCGCCGTATGTTCAGATCGATGGGGCCGAGGGCGTGGACCTCGCCGTGGCCGGAATGGGCCGGATAGACGCGCGTGACGCCCTTCAATGCGACATGAATTTCGGCAGCGCTCACCATAGATCGCTCACCGGAGATCCCTGCGCTGATCGGGATCGAGGAAGCTTTGATCGATTACTTTCGACCAGTCCACCGGCTTATCGATCTGGCCGACGAGCTGCATACCGTCGGACACGGCCTTAAGTCCTTCCTTCGAGAATTGGCCGTGCGACCATTGGCCCCACTCATAGTATTTGGGCAGCAACTTCTTCGCGTCATCGAGAGAGAATTCAAACAGCTGCGCATAGATGGCGGCCGTTTCATCGCGATTCTGCTCCATAAACTCGACCGCGCGCCGGCGGGCGCCGAGCACCCTGCGCAGCTTGCCGGGGTACTTTTGGGTGAACTCGCGCGTGGCGACGACTACCGAGTAGGTGAACTTCGGAAAGATGTCGTAACCGTGGAACAGGATGCGGTACTTATCCGGCTGCAGGGTGAGTGTGGGATCGACGAGTGGGGTGGCGTCGACGGCGCCGTGCGCGAGAGCGGTGAGGCCTGGTCCCAGCCCACCGATCGCCAGGATCTCAACCTTACCGGCGAGACCCGCCTTCAGAAGGGCGGCCCGCAGGACCATCTCCGTGGTGGAGCGCGGCGCGGTAAAGGCTACTTTCTTGCCGGCAAGGTCCTCAATAGAGTGGATGCCGCTGTCCTTCGTGGTGGCCCAGGTCAGGTCGCCGATATGATCGGCGTTGCACATCACGATGCGCAGGTCCATGCCCTGATCGATGGCCGCGATGGCGGTCGTCGTCCCCACATTGCCTACGCCCAGATTGCTGGCCAGCACGTTTCTCAGGCCGCCGCCGCCCACGCCGGAGGAGATGATATCGACGACGTTGAGCCCGTCTCCCTTCAGATATCCTTTTTTGAAAGCCACCGCCCAGGGAAGCGTCGAAGTCAATCTTCCATACTCCGCGATGGCGAGTTTCTCTTCCGGGGTTTTCGACGCGCACCCGGTAAGCATGGCCGCACAAAGCGCTCCAAAAGTCCGCCGCGAGGGCAGCGCCGATCTGTTCATCACTGTCATTCCCTGTTCCCGTTTGTTGGTGTCCCCGACCAGGTCCCGATCCTCAGTGCAGCGATTTCGCGAATCTTTCGAGGGCCTGACGATCGAAGTCGTTAGCGAATTCGATGAATTCATCGGTGACGACTTCAGATGCGGGAACCGCGGTCTTGGCGACGCCGGCATCCATCAGGAGCTTAATATAGTCCTGGACGCCGGAAATCGAGAGTGCGCCGATCCGCCTGCTCGCGGGATCGCCCGCCGGAAGATCGTCCTGCCAGGCGGATAATTCCGCCGTCTTACGCCGCACGTCCTCATCTGTAAAGGGCTTGCCGTCGGCGGCAAGCAGAAGCCGTGCCGCCGCCGCCGCATTGTAGTGAATGAGAAGCGACGCCTTGACGATAGCCCGCGAGAAACGTTTGACGCTTTCTCCTTTGGCTGCGATGACGGACGGCGCCACGGCGTAACCGGTGTTGGGCATGTCTTTGAACGCAGGGTGGTAAAAAATACGCAGTTTCCTCCCGGCGACGACGAATGGAATGAACTCGTAATAAGGAAACGCCGCCGCGGCAACCTTTCCCGAAGCGAGAGCGTCCGCCGCTTCGTCTTCGTAACCGATCGCCTTGAATGTATAATCCGTCGGCTTCAGGCCGGCCGCCGACAGCGCCGACGCCGTGGTGAAAACTCCCGACGCTCCGGCCCCCAGAACATGCACGCCGATGGTCTTGCCCTTCAAATCGGCCAGTCGCCGGATCGGGCCGTCCTCGGGTACGGCGATCACATACGCAAAATGCCGTCCGCGAGAGAGAAACATCTTCAGGCGAATGCCGTCCCCGTAGTTCGCGATCAGGGGTTCGATGCCGACAGGGCAGATGTCGCCTTTGCCGCTGGAACAGGTCTGGACCGCTTCGAGAGCGCCGTTCACGGAAATTCCCGAGACCGTCAGCCGTTCGTCTTTGTAGAAGCCGGCGCCTTGCGCGACCAGGTTCAGCGCGTTCATGAGGGCCGGCGTCCTTCCGCTTAGAACGACGGTAAGGGCATCGTCCGCATGGGCCGGACGCGGCGTCAGGAGCAGTGCCGCACAGAGGCTCGCGGCCACGGTCCCCACCCATAAAAATTTGGATATTCCTAACAGGCTCGTTCGACTTCCCAAGCCAGTATACACTTGGCGTCGCCTGGGGCTGAGACGCCGTTATTCGGCATCCGGCAGCGCGAAGGCAATATACTCGCCGCTGTAGGTGCCGCCGCTGACCGCGATCACGATGTACTGCTTGCCCTGCCACATGTATGTCATGGGGCAACCGCTTTGCGGCGCGGGCATCCAGACAGCGCCCACTTCTTTGCCCGTCGCTTTGTCATAGGCGCGCATCATCGCTCCCCTGGGGTGGGTGATCGACGTGACCATGTTGTCTCCCACGATCACCAGTGTCTTCGTAACCAGCACGCCGGCGCTGCCTGGCTGGCCCGTGTTGGGAATATTCAGGCCCTTGAGCGCGGGGTTCCTCCGCACATTGTCCGGAGTCTCGCCGGCGGGCACCTGCCACTGAATATCGCCGCGGTCGAGATTGATCGCCGTAAGCACGCCGTAGGGCGGTTTGACCAGCGGAAGACCGTTGACGGAAAGCTGGCCGCCGATGCCGTGCGTCTCAAGCCGGGCCCGGTCCGCCGCCGCCGCCTTCAGTTCCTCCGGCGAGGCGTCGGCCGCCTGCCCAGCGCCGGCTCCCAGCGGCGAGCTGAACCGCTGGTCATTTCGTCCCATTACGTAACGCATGTCGGTGAAGCCCGGCGGAGGCGTGCGCAGCGATCGGCCCTGTATCCCCGAATTGTCGGCCTGCGCGTAGAAGATGTGCGTTTCCGGATCGTAGCCGCCGCCGGCCCAGTTGGTGCCGCCCCCGCCGTTGCCCATATTGATCGAACCCAGTTTGCCTTTGGGATCTCCGATCAGCATCGGATTAAACATCCCCGCCACGCGATACTGCGCCAGAATGTCTTTCGCCTGGTTGCGCATCTCGGACGTGAAATCGATCAGATCGTCGGGAACATGCAGGATGTTCCGGGAGAATGCCGGTGGCTTAGTCGGGAACGGCTGCGTCGGCGAAGTCTTCTCGTCAGGCACGTCGGATTGTTGCACCGGCTTTTCCTCGATCGGCCAGACCGGCTCGCCCGTCACGCGGTCGAACACATAAAGGAACGCCTGCTTGCCGGGCAGCATGACGGCCTTAATCGCTTTGCCATTGACGCTGATATCGCCCAGAATCGGCTCGGAGGAAAGGTCGTAGTTCCAGATGGGGTGGTGTATCACCTGGTAATGCCATTTACGCTTTCCCGTCTTCAGATCCAGACAAACCAGCGAGTCGGCGAACAGATTATTGCCTGGGCGGTGGCCGCCATAGTAATCGGAGGTCGGATCTTCCACGGGCACATAGACCAGGCCGAGTTCTTCGTCGGCGGACATCTGGGTCCATACGCCGGCGTTGCCGTTACTGGCCCACGAATTGTTTTCCCAGGTGTCGTTGCCGAACTCGCCGGGACGCGGGATGGTATTGAAAGTCCACAGAAGCTTGCCCGTCCGCGCGTCGTAAGCGCGCACCGCGCCTTTGGTGTTGTCGTGCGTGACAGGCGCCATTCCTTCCGCCATGGAAACGCCCACTACGATGGTGTCGCGGGCCACCAGCGCGGTCGAATGCAGCGCGGCTTCGCCGCTTTCGAGATCGATCTGCTTGCCTGTGCCGGTATATAAGCCGACCTTGAGATCGACCACGCCGCTTTGGCCGAATGATGTGATCTCGCGGCCCGTCTTTGCGTTAAGTTCCACCAGACGGTAGCCTGTGGTGATAAAAACAATGCGGTCGTCGCCATGGCCGTCGCTCCACCAGGAGACGCCGTGGCCGGAGAGCGGCCTTGGCGAAACCGCCGCGCGCTTTCCTTCGGACATGCGGTAGGTCCACAGGACCTCGCCGGTCTTCGCATCGAGAGCCACCACGTCGCGGCGCGTGCCGGCGGTGGTGTAGAGCACACCATCAATCATCAGCGGCGTGCCTTCGAGTTTGTATTCGGGACGCGGACCGTAGGCGTCGGTCTTGAAGCGCCAGGCCACCTCGAGCTTGTTGAAGTTGCCGGCGTTAATCTGGCTGAGCGGGGAATATTTCGTCCCCTTGAGATCGCCGCCCCAATAGGTCCATTGGCCGTTCTTAGTGGACGGGATCTCCGCTGCGAACAGGGCGAGACCGGCAATAATCGCTGAGACTGCAAACAAATGTTTCACTGAATGGTGGCTCCTGTCATCGAATTACGAGGGAAGAATCAAATCTTTATTGATCGACACGCCCAGCCCGGGCTTCTGCGGCGGGGTAAAGTACCCTTCCTTGTCGAGCGCCGGCGGATCTTCGAAAATCGCCAGGCCATTGGAATATTCCTGCAGGGGCAGATCGTGAAAGATCTCCATGTAGTTGCAGTTCGGCCATGACGCGACCAGATGCATATTGCAGACCGTGGCAATGCGGGCGTCGCCAACTCCGCCATGCGGGGCGATCGTCTTATTCATGGATTCGGCGAGCACCGCGATTTTGCGCATGGCGAGCGGCCCTTCCAGCTGCACCTCAGGCTGTATGATATCGAAGCAGCCTTTTTCGAGCAGCCAGCGGAATTCGTGGATTCCGCGGTTGCCTTCGCCGCCGGCGAGCGGCATATCGAGCATCCGATTCAACTCCGCCAGGTGCTCGAAATCGTAGCGCGGCAGGGGTTCTTCGAGCCAATACACGTTCAAATTCTGGTAAGCGCGGGCGGTCTCGGCGGCCCGGCGAAAACTCCATGTGACAGTTTCACTCAAAGGGCCGTTGGTCGCCTGATTGGCATCGCACATTATATCGAAGTCGTCGCCCACGGCCTTGCGAGCCACTTCGACCAGACGGATGTCTTCTTTCATGGTCTGAAAGTGGGCGCGGTATTTAATCCCGTGCCATCCTTTGCTCTTGAGTTCGACGGCGAGTGCGGCGCGCTCCTCGGGAGTCCCCAGACGAGATTGGCTGGCATAAGGCGCGACGCGTTCTTTGGCGGGTCCCCAGAGCTTATACAACGGTTGGTTGCAGGCTTTCCCGATGATGTCCCAGAGCGCTATCTCAACCGCCGAGTAGGCGCGGGCCGCGCTGGTTTCGCCGCCGCGTCCGGCCAGTTCGGTAACGCTCAGGCCGGCGGGAAGGGCGTTTCCGGGTGCGGCCGATGCGCGCCGGGCCGCTGTCATTCCGGTAAGTTCCCGCAGGTTGGCGACGAGGATCTGAAGGTCGAACGGATCCTTGCCGATGAGCGCGGCTTTCAGCGTGGGCAGTTGGATCAGGTCGATGGCCGGGCCGATGCCGACCAGCCCCTGATCGGTGTGCACTTCGATGAAAGTGCCCCCGCCGATGCGCACCGTGTTGATGTCCTCGGGCCCGAGGAAGCCCTGGAAGCGGCCGACTTCTTTCACAAGCCGGAGCCCCACGATCTTAATGTCGGTGATCTTAACCTTCGCGCCCGGCAATCGGGGAACGGCGGCTGCCGCCGCGAGGGCGCCCAGCGTTTTGAGAAAGTCCCTTCGTCGCATAAAGTCTCCTTACCTGTCTGACTAATTTATCGAAGACGCCGCTTCGGGCGGCGCCATACACGTTGCCGTAACGATCTGCCTCATGCCTTCGGAGCCTCCGGCCACGACATCGGGGCTGGAAATGGACGCGGTGACCTGGCCCGAATCCCCACTGGAGTCTATTCGGCGAATCCTCTTCACCGCCGTGGAGAGCTGGCCCGCGAGTTGCGACAGGGCCGAGATCCGCCAGCGCGTTCGAGGCGGGACGGTGAAGGCCCCGTGCGGGATGCCACCCTCCGCAGAGCGCGTGGCGAGCCGCCGGCAAGCCGGGTCTTGCACTCGATGCCATGCCCGTCCGCACCTGGCGACCATCTGTCTTTTGGGCCTTTCTACGATCGTCCGCTCCCTCACGGTCGCGGCTCGGCAGCCTTGAGCAATTAACGCTACGCTGCACTATAGAATCGGAACTGAGGTCAAGGAAGCTGATTCGCCGGATACTGCAGTTGAATCCCCGCACAGTGGTCGCGTGTGCCGCCGCTCTGATCGCTCTCATCGCGATTACGGATTGGCGCGTGGAGTTCAACGCCACGCTGGGCTTCCTCTATATCTTTCCTCTCGTGTTGCTGGGAACGGTGACGGGATGGTGGCAACTGCTGCTGGCCGCAGTGTTTTGCACCCTGCTCTCGGATCGGCTGGACCCTTTTCCCGGCGATATGGAATGGGCGCGCGATCTGCTGATCTTTCTGACCCTCGCGACCACGGGCCTGCTGTCTCTCGGAGTCGCCAAAGGCTATCGCCGGGAAATGGAAAACCTGGCCCGGATTGAGAAGGAAGCCGGGGCGCGGCGGGCGGCGGAGGGGCAGTTGACGTTTCTGATCGAGACCAGTCCGGCCGCCATCCTGACGATGACGGCGGAGGGCGAGATCCTGCTGGCGAATCCGGCGGCTCATCGCCTGCTGGGCGTCCCGGCAGGTTTTCTTCCCGGCAAGAGGATCACCCGCTACGTCCCCGCGCTTGGTTCCATTCCGCCACCTGGCGAATCCGCCCGCATATTCCGCACGGAGATGCAGACGCGGGGCCGCAGGGAGAGCGGCGAAGTATTCCTGGCCGACGTATTTTTCTCTACTTACGCCACTCCGGCGGGACCTCGTCTCGCGGCGTTACTGCTGGACTCTTCCGAACAACTGCGCGAGCGCGAGGAAACCAGTTTGCAACAGCTTCTGGCTGGTTCGCGCATCCTCGTGGCGGCAGTTTCCCATGAAGTCCGCAACGTCTGCGGCGCCATCGGGCTGATGCATGAAAACCTGGTGCGCAACGGGTCGCTCGCCGGCAATCAGGATTTTGAGGCGCTGGGCTCTCTGGTCGGGACGCTGAGTAAGATCGCCTCTCTCGAATTGAAGCAAAGCGTCGGCAACCAGCAGCCGGAAACCGCCGATCTGAATGAGGTTCTGACCGATCTGCGGATTGTTCTCGAGCCTTCGTGCGCGGAATCGGATATCGAGGTCCAGTGGAACATTGCGGGCAATCTTCCACTGGTGGAGGCCGATCGCCACAGCTTGTTGCAGGTTCTGCTGAATCTGAGCAAGAACAGCCAGCGGGCGCTCGAAGCCGCAGCCGATAAGGCGATTCACATCTCGGCTGCCGCCGGGCCCGCCGGGGTTTCCATTCGCTTTACCGACAGCGGCCCGGGCATTGCTCCGGGGCAGCGGCTTTTTCAACCTCTCCAGAAAGGAGCCGACGGCGCCGGCCTCGGACTCTATCTGTCCCGTGCTTTTATGCGATCGTTCCGCGGCGATTTGCGCCACGATCCAAACCATCCAGGATGTTCCTTTGTGCTCGACCTGGCCGCCGCGGCGGATAATACCGGCGAGCAAAATCCTTCGCACGACGAGAATGCAACGCATACGACTATTACTACTTGACGATCACGTACTGTTTCGCGAGGGTCTGCGCCGGCTGCTCGTCTCCGAACCCGATTTCGAAACGGTTGCCGAATGCGGCACGCCCGCCGAAGCGCTGGAGTTCCTCGCTCGTTCGCCGGTCGATATCGTTCTGCTTGATTTCGATCTCGATAACGAAACCGGCACGCGTTTCACTGCCTGCGCCTTCGCGGCGGGATATCGGGGGAAGATTCTGATGGTGACGGCGGGAATGAATCCGCTCGATAGTTCGGTGGCCCGCAGACTGGGCGTCTCAGGGGTATTCTTGAAACACGATTCGCCGCGTGCGCTCCTGAGCGCGATCCGAACCGTGGCGGCGGGAGAGGATTGGACCGGTGAGAAGCTGCCAAGGCCGACGCCGCGAAGCGGTCCGCAGACTGCGCCCAGGACCATGGAGGGCCTGACACCGCGTGAACAGCAAGTGCTGCGCAGTGTCTTCGAGGGCCTCACGAATAAAGAGATTTCCCATCAGATCGGCGCCTCCCTCAGCGTCGTGAAGGCGACCCTGCAGGCGTTGTTCGAGAAGACCGGTGTGCGCACTCGCGGCCAGTTGGTTCGTATCGCCATTGAGCGGTCGCTTGAAACCGTGCGCAAAGCATGATTGTTGACAGGTGGTTTCCGCTGGATCAATATTGATGACACGATGATTTCGCCGTGCAGGATATCTCTGGCCGCCGCGCTTACCGTAGCGGCGGTTTTATGTCAACAGGCGCCGAACTCCTGGGAGAATCAGCGCAATCTTCCCCGCTCGCCCGAGGTGCATCCGGACCGTACGGTGACGTTTCGCCTCTTCGCGCCGGATGCGCATGAGGTGCTGCTCGTCGGCGCACCGATCATCGCCGTCACCAAAGGGCCCAAAGCTTTTACTAAGGATGACAAGGGTCGGTGGAGCGTCACCATCGGGCCGCTCCCGCCGGGTTATTACAACTACGGTTTCGCCGTCGATGGAGGCATCCGCAGCCCCGATCCCTCGAATCCCAACGTAGAGGTGCGCCGCTGGGGACACACCAGCTACTTCGATGTCCCGGGCGACAGCCCGCAGATTCAGGAGGTTCAGCAGGTGCCGCACGGCACCGTGCACATTAATACGTACGATTCGAAATCGCTCGGCACGACGCGGAACGTGTATGTATATACGCCGCCGGGTTACGAGCAATCGAACGCGAAGTATCCGGTGCTCTATCTTCTGCACGGTTCCGGGCTGGTGGAAGAGGCCTGGATCTCGGCCGGCCGCGCCAACATCATCGTGGACAACCTGCTTGCGCAGGGTAAGGTGAGACCGATGGTGCTGGTGATGCCCTACGGCCATGTGGCGCGGGCCATGGCGGACGAACCGGATCGAGGCGCAGGCCGCGGAGGCGGCCCAGGCACGCAGCCAGACGGGTTCGAGAAAGATCTGATAGGCGACGTGATGCCCCTGATCGACAAGACGTATCGCGTGCTCACAGACCGCGATCACCAGGCCATCGCCGGGCTATCCATGGGCGGCGGCCAGGCGATGCAGGTTGGTCTACGCCATCCCGAGCTTTTCAGTTCCATCGCGACCTTCAGCGGATCGATTCCCTATCGCGGCGACCTCGACAAGATGGATGGGGCTTTTCTCAACCAGAAGTTCAAAGTGCTGTGGGTCGGCTGCGGCACCGACGACCCGGCATTTAATTCCAACAAAGCCATCGGGGATCTGCTGGAGGCGAAGAAAGTCCACCACGTGTTCCGCGCTTCGGGAGGCGAGCATATCTGGCCGGTCTGGCAGCTTTATCTTTCGGAATTTACGCCCCTGTTGTTCTAATCGCCCTGATAAAATAAGTGGCGATGCCCGCTTTGAAGGTGTGCTGTGTGGTGCTCGTCGGGACCGGGTTGGCGTTTGCCCAGTCCTTCGAGAAGACCGTCCAGCCTTTTCTTTCGAAAAACTGCTACGTCTGCCACGGCGCGAAATTGCAATCGGGCGGATTGAATCTCCAGCAGTACACAACCAGCGATTCCATGCTGCAGGATCGCGACCGCTGGGAACTGATTCTCTCGCGAATCGGCAGCGGCGTGATGCCCCCGAAAGGCGCCCCGCAGCCCGACCACGCCGACGTCGCAGCCGTAACGAACTGGATACAGGCGGAGTTCGACCGGTCCGATCGCGCCATCAAGCCGGAACCGGGTCACGTCACGGCGCGTCGGCTCAATCGGGCGGAATATAACAACACGCTGCGGGATCTGCTGGGGGTGGATATCCATCCCGCGGACGATTTTCCGCAGGACGATTCGGGTTATGGATTCGACGATATCGGCGACGTGCTCTCGCTCTCGCCGGTGCTGATGGAGCGCTACCTGGCCGCCGCGGAAAAAATCTCGCGTCTGGCGGTCTTCGGACCCGCCAATATGAAGCCGTTCCTCGCGCGCTTTCAACCGCCCACCCGGCGCAGGCTGGAGAGCGCCGGAGATAAGGTGACCATCCCGGCTTATTACTCTTTGACCGATTACGACGAGACCGGACTCGCGCTGCCGAGCGCGCTGCACTTCAATTATCTGTTTCCGGTGGATGGCGAATACGTGTTTCGTTCCACGGTAGGGAGTAAGCGCCCCGATGGGTCCGAGCCAGTGGATGTCGCGGTCTGGCTGGATGGGAAAATCGCAACTACCTTCTCCGTCGTCGACAACAATAACGAGGGCGAATCGCATGAAGTCCGTCTGCGCGTTTCGAAAGGCGAGCACTGGGTTGCGGTTTCGTTCCTTAAAGTGTTCGAGGGATTGCAGCCGAGCTACGGCGGCCGGAATCCATCGAAACGGCCCGCGCCTAAGCCCCCCGATCCCTCCGAGTTCCTGCCCAAGCCGCCGGACAACGCAACGGCCGAAGAAGTGGCTGCTTACAAGAAAAGACTCGCGGATTTTGCCAAGCGGCCGCCCCGTGCCGAGCCTGCCGACGCCATCAAGGTCAACTGGGTGGAGATCGAAGGCCCGTTTAATTTTTTCCCGGCGCCTTTCGCGGAAAGCCGCCAGAAGATCTTCATCTGTTCGCAGCATACGCCGGCTTGCGAGCGCACGATTTTATCGAACCTTGCGACCCGCGCCTTCCGCCGTCCCGCCACCGCAGACGAAGTGGATGGCTTCGTAAAGCTGATGTCCGGCGCGCAGCAACGCGGCCATTCGTTTGACGAATCCCTGGCGCTGGCGATTCAGGCCATGCTCGTCTCGCCCGACTTTCTGTTCCGCCTCGAGAAGACGCCGGCCGCGGTGGGCGAGGATGCCGCCCGCCCGATCAATCAGTACGAATTGGCTTCGCGGCTCTCCTATTTTCTGTGGAGCACAATGCCCGATGCCGAGCTGCTCGCGGCTGCCCAAAAAGGTACGCTGCGCACTCCCTCCGTCCTCGAAGCCCAGGTCAACCGCATGCTGAAAGATAAGAAAGCGGACGCACTGGCCAGTAACTTCGCGGGGCAGTGGCTGGAGGTTCGCAGGCTCGAATCTACCACCAAAGACCGCGACAAATTTCCCGATTTCGAAGACTATCTGCGCATGTCGATGCTGAAAGAGACCGAGCTTTTCTTCGAGAACGTCATGCGCGAAGATCGGCCCATTCTCGATTTCCTCGATGGCAAGTACACCTTCCTCAATGAGCGTCTCGCTCTGCATTACGGCATCAAGGGCGTGAAGGGTCCGGAGTTCCGCAAGGTCGATCTCACCGGCGCGGGCCGCGCGGGGGTTCTGACGCAGGGCAGCGTACTCACCGTATCCGCCTATCCCAATCGCACCTCGCCGGTGCTGCGCGGGAAGTGGATTCTCGAAAATCTGCTCAACGCGCCGCCGCCCCCGCCGCCCCCGGACGTTCCCAATCTCGATGAGGCTGCGACCGGCGCGACCGCGTCCCTGCGGCAGCAGATGGAGCAACACCGTAAGAATGCGGTTTGCGCATCCTGCCATTCGCGCATGGACCCGCTGGGATTCGCGCTCGAAAACTACGATGCCGTCGGCGCCTGGCGCGCACAGGATGGAAAGTTTCCCATCGACGCTTCCGGATCGATGCCCGACGGAAAAACCTTCAACGGAGCCCTGGGGCTGGAACAGGTGCTGGCCGCGACGCCCAACGCCTTCGCGCAGAGCATCACGGAAAAGATGCTGACTTATGCGCTGGGGCGCGGATTGCAGAATTACGATCGCACGGCAGTGAAGGGAATCGTGGATCGGATCACGACGAATCAGTACCGTTTTTCGGCGCTGGTGATGGGGATCGTGGAAAGCCTGCCCTTTCGGAAAGCACAGAAAGACCGGCCCGGTCCGGCCCTGACACAAGTGAGTCAAGAGGTAGCGAAAAATGTATCTAAGCCGTAAGCAGTTACCACGACGAGCGTTTCTGCGGGGAGTGGGCGTAGCTATCGGATTGCCGATGCTCGACGCCATGGTGCCCGCCTTCGCATCCGAGGCGCCCAATGGCAAGGCGATGCGCCTGTCCTTCGCGTACGTGCCGAATGGAATCGTTATGGAGACGTGGACGCCCTCCACGGCAGGGGCTGGCTTCGAATTTCCGGCCACGCTCAAAACTCTCGAGCCGTTCCGCGACAACTTGCTGGTGCTCTCCGGCCTCGCGCATCATAACGGCGAAGCGCTGGGGGACGGCGGCGGCGATCACGCGCGCGCGGGCGCGACATTCCTGACGGGCGTGCATCCGAAGAAAACCATGGGCGCCGATATTCACCTCGGCATCTCGGTCGACCAGATCGCGGCCCAGGCGCTGCAATCGAAGACCCGCCTTGCGTCGCTCGAACTGGGCTGCGAAGATACGCGCACGGTGGGCAATTGCGATACCGGCTACAGCTGCTCTTACACCAACAGCATTTCGTGGCGCACGCCGACCAGCCCGATGCCGCCGGAGACTAATCCCCGCCTGGTCTTCGAACGGCTTTTCGGGACGCTCGATACCAGCCTCGACCCGGCCGGGCGCGCACGCCTCAGCGCCGACCGCGTGAGCATTCTCGATTTCGTGAGCGACCGGACCAAACGGCTGACCACGTCGTTGGGTGCATCGGATCGCCGCAAGGTGGATGAGTACCTGTATGCCGTCCGCGACATCGAGCGCCGCATCCAGAGCGCGGAAGACGATACCAGGGAGCCGGTTCCGACCATCGAAAAGCCTTCCGGAATTCCGCTGAAATATTCCGCATACGCCAAGCTGATGTTCGATTTGCAGGCAGTCGCGTTCCAGGCCGATCTGACGCGCGTCTCGACGCTGGTGTTTTCCCGTGAAGCGAGTGCGCACACCTATCCCGAACTGGGCATCAACGATGGCCACCATCCGCTGTCGCATCACCGGGGCAACAAGGACAATATCGAGAAGCTGAAGCAGATTAACGCCTTCCACGTAGGTTTGTTCGCGTATTTCCTCGATAAGTTAAAGAACACGCAGGACGGCGACGGCAGTCTGCTCGATCATTCCATGCTCGTGTACGGCAGTTCGCTGAGCGATGGCAACAAGCATCTGCACAACGATCTGCCGGTGCTTCTGGCCGGCGGCGGCTACGGCACGCTGAAACCTGGCCGGCATGTGGTGTATGAGAAAGATACGCCCATGACCAACCTCTATATGTCGATGCTCGACCGCATGGGATTTCATCCGGAATCGATCGGCGACAGCACGGGCAAGGTCGCCCGTTTGTCGGAGATCTGAGAAGAGGATAGTTTAGTTGGCGGTCGCCGTGCGGCGTCTCCCAAGCGTCCTCATCCGTCTCCGCCTTCAGAGTCGTCTCCAGCGTTTAGTTAAATATCCACTAACCGGGATTGGCGGAATCGCCGCTGCCGGCCATCTCCCTGCGCGCATCGAGCAGTGCGCGCACACGGGCGGTCAGTGCGCCCGGCGCAAATGGCTTTTGCAGGAACACGGTGTCGTCGTCCAAAGCCCCCGACGCCTGCAGATTGTTTCCCGCATAGCCCGACATGTATAGAAGGGCCACGCCGGGACGCTCTTCGCGCAGCCGCCGCGCCAGCTCCCGCCCATTCATCAACGGCATGATCATATCGGTGACCACCAGATCGATCGGGCCATCGTGCGCGCGGGAGGCGGCGATCGCGGCGGGTCCGCTGCCCGCCACCAGCACACGGTATCCGCGGCGCTCGAGCGCCGTGCGAACCATCTGGCGCACGCCCTCTTCGTCCTCCACCAGCAAAATGGTTTCGTGGCCTCCCGCGGGCTCGGGCAACTGCGCACTTTCGGCCTCGGCCTCGTCCATTACGCGCGCCTCATCCATCACCCGGGGAAGATACACCCGAAAAGTCGTCCCATGGCCGGGCTCGGTGTAAAGATCGATCGAGCCCCCGCATTGTCTGACGATGCCATATACCGTCGACAGGCCGAGTCCCGTGCCCTGCGGCCTGGTGGTGAAGAAAGGCTCAAAGGCGCGCTTCCTCGTGGCCACATCCATGCCGGCCCCGGTATCCGACACTTCGAGGATTACGTAACTGCCCGGCCTTACGTCCAGATGCTGCCCGATATAGCCGGACCCCAGCTCCGTGTTCCCCGTGCGGATCAGAAGCGATCCGCCCCGCGGCATGGCATCGCGCGCATTGATGGCCAGATTGATCAGCACCTGCTGGATCTGGCTCGCGTCCGCATGGATGCGCCCGGCGTCCGGCGCCTTCTGAATGCGCAGATCGATATCCTCGCCGATCAAACGCTGCAACATGGCCGCGGTCCGATCCACCGCCTGATTCACTTCGAGAACTTTGGGCTGGATGGTTTGATGCCGGCTGAAGGCGAGCAGCCGGCCGGTCAGATCCGCCGCGCACTCGCTGGCTTTCAGCACCTCCTCGATGGCGGTGCGGTCGCGCTCGGTCGACAGATGGCTGGATGCCATCAGCATCTGGCTATAGCCGCGAATGATGGTTAGCAGGTTATTGAAATCGTGCGCGATGCCGCCCGCCAGCATCCCCAGCGCTTCCATTTTCTGCGCCTGCCGCAACTGTTCCTGCAAACGCCCGCCGGCCGAGGCTTCGCGGAGCGCCAATACCACGGGCCCTTCGGGTGCCACCCGCCTGGCGCTGATATCGGTTGGGTGAGCCGTACCCGTGGAATCGAGCACGAAACAATTTTCGATTTTCGCCGCCGGCTCGCCAAGAGCTTTCAAAACCCGCTCGAGGTCTTTCGAAGTCACAATGTCGCGCAGGCTCTTCGATGGAAGCTCGGTTCGGTCGAGCCCGAGGAAGGTCAGCGCGGCATCGCTCGCGGTCAGCAGATCTAACGCGTCTTTGTCTCCGGAGACGGCCAACAGGGCTTCGGACGCCTTTTCAAAGAGGGCTTTGTAATCGCGGAGATTCGCACCCATGGACCGCCGTGCCATCCAGCCTCACGATACGCGACCAGCAAAGGCCGCGGCAATGGTGAGCCGTACTGTTAGGTACTGGCCAGCACATCTTCGAATGCCTGAATCGTCTCGAAGACGGCTTCGCGCAGCGGCGTCCGCGGGACTGGACCGACGGTGCGGATCAGCGCGGAATCGTCCATCCGCCAGGCCACCGGAACCTGCGGCCCATCGACCGAGATCAGTTGCGCGGCTCCTGGGCGAATCTCTTCGAGCATGCTGCGCAGCTGCTCCATGTCTACTACCTCGCCGCGCAGGTTGAAGGCATGCGCGCCCTCGGCCGGGCTGAAGAGGCACTGGATAAAGATATCGGCGACATCGCGGACGTACTGGAGATCCATGAACCCGCTGAGGCGGATCCGGAACGGCTCGCGGCGGGCGACGGCGCGCATGGCCAGGGTCGGGTCGGCGGTCAGGCCGGAGTCGCGTCCGGGGCCGAAGACGGTCCACGGCCGCAGGCCGATGCTCGAAATGCCGTCGGTCGAATAGATCACGCGGGCATTGCCTTCGTTGGCGGCCTTGAAGACGCCGTAGTGCGTGGCGGGCTTGACGGGCAGATCTTCGGTAAGGGCGTCCTCACCGTATTCGGCGGCCGGCCCCCAGACGGCGGATGAGCTGGCGTATACGATGCGCGTGGGGCGTCCGGAATCGCGCGCGGCTTCGAAGAGATTCAGCGTGCCGATCACGTTGATGAGACCTCCCTCGACGGGATTCTTCTGGCAGAACGGCATGAGCACAGCCGCGAGGTGAACGATGTGCGAGATCTCGAGGTCGCGAACCAGCTTCTTCACGGCGGCCGTGTCTTCGATGCGCCCGATGCGTCGATCCACCTTGCTTGTGACCTCCGGCCCCGCGATCAGGGCAAGCCGTTCGAGGCTGTCGTTGACGTCGAACGTGACTACCTCATGCCCCTGCTCGATAAGCCGCTTCACGACCCACGATCCGATGCAGCCCTGCGCACCCGTTACCAGTGTTCTCATAGGGATTCAACACGCGATAATACAGTACGCACCTTGATGAAAGCCTGGTATTCGATTGCGATCGCTTCCGTGAGCTGGGCGCAGACGGCGGACCTGGCGGTGATCCACGCCCATATCTACACGGTCGACGCCAGGCAGCCGCGCGCCACCGCGATGGCGGTCAGGCAGGGCGTAATCGTTAATGTGAGCGACGACGTAGCGCGTTTCATCGGCCCATCGACCAACGTGATCGACGCCCACGGGGCGACGGTGATTCCCGGCCTGATCGATGCGCATGGACATGTCCACGCGCTGGGCGATGCGCTCGAAGAGCTCGATCTGCGCGGTACGACGTCGGAGCGGGCCATCGCCGATAAGGTGGGCGCGGCGGCAAGGCAACGCAGGGCGGGCGAGTGGATCGCGGGCAGCGCGTGGGACCAGAACCTTTGGGCGACGAAGCAGTTTCCCGATGCCGCGGCGCTTTCGGCGGTGGCGCCCGATAATCCGGTGGCCCTCGATAGGGTGGACGGGCACGCGATCTGGGTCAATCGGAAAGCGATGGAGTTAGCGGACTTGAATGCGGCGACTCAGGATCCGCCGGGTGGCAAGATCCTGCGCGATGCGGCGGGGCAGCCGACGGGCGTGCTGCTCGACGAGGCGCAGAGTCTGATCCGGCGCAGCATTCCCGAACCCGCCGAGGATCAGGTGGAGAGAAGAATGTTGCGGGCTCTGCGCGAGTGCGCCCGCGTGGGGCTGACCACGGTTCACGATGCGGGAGTCGGGCCGCGCGAGATTGAGGCCTACCGGTCTTTGATGCGCAAAGGCGAGATGCCCATCCGCGTCTATGCCATGATTGCCGGGGCGAATCGCAGCCTGCTCGACTGGTGGATCGAGAAAGGCCCGGAGATCGGCGATTTCCTGACCGTGCGCAGCATCAAACTGATCGCCGACGGCGCGCTGGGCTCGCGTGGGGCCGCGCTGCGCGATCCTTACTCCGACGACCCGGGCAATCGTGGATTACCGATTCTGAATCGCGCGGCCATTCGCGAGGTGGCGGAGAAGGCCGTAGCAAAGGGGTTCCAGCTGAACACGCATGCTATCGGCGATGCCGCCAATCGGGCGGCCATTGACGCCTACGGGGATGTCTTGCAAGGTCCGAACGACAAGCGCTTCCGCATCGAGCATGCGCAGGTGGTGGCGCCCGAAGATTTCGCGAAGTTCAAAAAGTATTCGGCGATCGCGTCCATGCAGGCGACGCATGCGACGAGCGATATGGCATGGGCCGAGGCGCGCGTCGGTCCCGAGCGCATCAAGGGAGCGTATGCGTGGCGGACTTTTCTGCGTCTGGGCGTGCACGTGGCTAACGGTTCCGATTTTCCGGTCGAGAGCCCCAATCCCATGTTGGGCTTGTATGCGGCCATTACGAGAGGCGGATGGATGCCGGAGCAGCGCATGTCGCGCGAAGAGGCTTTGCGCAGCTGGACCCTCGAAGGAGCGTATGCGGCGTTTGAGGAAAAGCGGAAAGGATCGCTCGAGGCTGGTAAACTAGCCGACTTCGTTATGCTTTCGGATGACGTGATGACGATGCCGGCAGATGACATACCGAAGACGCGGGCAACCATGACCGTGGTGGGTGGAAAGATTGTGGCTCGACAATGAGACTTCCGGCGGCCGCGTTCGTTCTACTCCTGCTGGCGCTCCCGCAGAGCAAGCAGGCTTTCAGGTTGGAGCCGGGCGAATGGCGCTGGATTCCGCTTACCATCCGCCAGATTCCCACCGAAGTCGATTGCCGCTTCGAAGTGCTGCAGGGGAATCCGAGCGTGCATGCGGAGTTGTTGCCGATGAGCGAATTTCGCCAGTTCAATCGTGGCCGTAAGCATGAGACGCTGGCCCTTTCGCCCGATTCAGCATCGGCCGAGTTCCGCCGTATTGTGGAAGAGCGGGGCCAATACGCGGTGGTGATCGTGAACGCGAAAAACGCGCCCGCCGCGATGGTCTCGCTCGATGTGAGCACCGATCTGAATCCAGGCGCCGGAATCGCCACCGAACTGCCCGCGGGCCGGCGGCTGGCCGTGATCCTGATCAGCTTCGCGCTGTTTTTCGCCATCGTCACGTGGGCGGGCAGTAAGTTGGTGCGCGCGGTGAGTGGACCTCCGGAATAATGCATCCCTTCGACCGATCCGAAATTGTGCGCGATAAAAATGGCGTCGCCCATTATCAGAACCGCCCGCGATCCCTGACAGCCATGCTGCGCGCCACCGTGGATGCGACTCCGCGGGCCCTCGCCATCGTGGAGCTGGGCGGCGAGAGAGTCGATTATCGCGAGTTGTGGGACCGCGCCGCCCGTGTTGCCGGAGGGTTGCGATCAAAGGGGATTCGGCGCGGCGACCGCGTGGCTATCCGGCTGCCCAACGGCCTCGATTGGTGCGTGGCGTTCTTTGGAATTCAGTTAGCGGGCGCGATCGCGGTCCCCGTGAATACGCGGTTCAGCGAACCCGAAGTGGATTACGTGATCACCGATTCGGGCAGCAGTTTTGTCTTTCTCCCCGGCGAGCCTTTGCCCCATGGGCCCGCCTTCGCGGTGGAAGATCTTGCGCCCGATGAGCTCTCGGCGATTTTCTACACCAGCGGCACCACCGGCTTTCCCAAAGGCGCCATGACCACGCATGAGAACTTCCTCGCCAATATGGAATCGTGCCGGCGCGTAGGCCTCGCGCCGCCCGGCGCCTTTCGCAATCTGGTATCGGTGCCGCTCTTCCACGTGACCGGCTGCAACAGCCAGCTGCTGCCTGCCTGCGAAACCGGCGGGACCACCTTCATCATGCCCTCGTTTCACGTGCGGGAGTTCCTGCGCGCCATTGAAACCGAGCGCATCGAAGTGACCATCTCCGTGCCCGCGATTTACTGGCTGGCCATCAATCAACCTGACTTCGGCAACTTCGATACCAAGAGCGTGCGCACCGTCGCATATGGCGGCGCTCCCATGGCGCCCAACCTGATCGCGCGCGTGATCGAAGCGTTTCCCAATGCCCGCGTTTCCAACTGCTACGGATTGACGGAGACCTGCTCGCTGACCACCTGGCTGCCTGCCGAATATTCGCTGACGCGCCCGGAATCCGTGGGTGTCGCGGTGCCCGTGGTGGATCTGAAACTGGATAACCCAATGGCGGGCGGCGATGTCGGTGAACTGCTGGTGCGCGGATCGAACGTGGTGCCGGGCTATTGGAGAAAGCCCGCGGCAACCGAAGAAACGTTCGCGGGTGGTTGGCTGCGCACGGGCGATCTGGCGCGCCTCGACCCACACGGCTTCGTGCAGATCGTCGACCGCAAGAAGGACATGCTCAATCGCGGCGGCGAGAACGTCTACTGCGTCGAAGTGGAGAGCGCACTGGCCGCCCACCCGGCCATTTTCGAAGCCGCCGTGCTGGGCGTACCGGATGCCATGATGGGCGAAAAAGTCGGGGCGGTCGTCGTGGCCAAGCCAGGGTACATCATCGAAATCGCCGAGGTGATCGAATTCGCGGGATCGCGTCTGGCCGATTTCAAAGTTCCGCAATACATGGTGATCCGAAGCGAGCCGCTGCCGCGCAATCCAGGCGGCAAGATTCTGAAAAAAGCTCTGCGCGCAAGCGTCGAGTGGGGAAGGCCGCTGCGATGACTTTGGCCTCGCTGAGCGGGCTGGTGGGGCGTGAAGTCGCCGTCAGCGACTGGTTTCCGATCAAACAGGAGCGCATCGATAAGTTCGCCGATGCCACCGAAGATTGGCAGTGGATTCACCTCGACCGCCCGCGCGCGCAGCGCGAATCGCCTTACGGCGCCACGGTCGCGCATGGTTTTCTGACGCTTTCCATGCTGAGCCATCTCTCGCGCAACGTGCTGCCGCTCGAGGGCGTGCGGCTGCGCGTGAACTACGGCCTCAACCGGGTGCGCTTCCCCGCCCCGGTGCGCGAAGGCTGGAAAATCCGCGCGCGCTTCACGCTGCTGTCCGTGAAGGAATTTGCGGAAGGCGTGGATGTCACGCTGGCCGTTACTGTGGAAGTGGAGGGCGGCGAAAAGCCCTGCTGCGTGGCCGAATGGATTGTCCGCTACTATGCACGTTGAAACATCAGCCGATACAGCGGCCGTGCGGCGGGGCGAAGAGCTCGACGCCGCGGCGCTCGCGAAATATCTGAACGCGGCTCTTAAGATAAATACCCCGGTCGAAATCGCCCAGTTCCCGAGCGGGCATTCGAACCTGGTTTACCTGATTCGCGCGGGGGATCGCGAATATGTCCTGCGGCGTCCGCCGCTCGGCCCAGTGCCGCCCAAAGCGCACGATATGACGCGGGAATATCGCGTGCTGAAAGCGGTCCATCCCCACTTTCCGGAAGCCCCGCGCGTGTTCGCCCTGTGCGAGGATCCGTCGATCGTCGGCGCGAACTTTTTTCTGATGGAGCGGCGCTACGGCGTGGTTCTGCGCGATGCCCCGCCGGCGGAATGGGCCTCGATCCCGGACTATCCGCGCCTCGTGAGCGAAGCTTTCATCGATTGCCTGGTGCGGCTTCACGCGGTGGATATTTCGTCGCCGGAACTCGGCGCGTTAGGGAAGCCCGAAGGCTTTGTGGAGCGGCAGGTGCGCGGCTGGGCCGAACGCTGGCACCGCGCGAAGACAGCGGAACTTCCCGAGATGGATCGCGTAATTCAATGGCTGCGCGAGCGCCTGCCGCCGCCCCTTGCGCCCACCCTCGTGCATAACGATTTCAAACTCGACAACGTGATGCTGCGGGCCACGGCGGATCGCGTGGAGGCCGTCCTCGATTGGGAAATGACGACGCTTGGAGACCCTCTGGCGGACCTCGGGCTGACGCTGTGTTACTGGACCAACCCCTCCACTTCGGAAGCTCTCACCACGCAGCCGGGTTGGTACACGCGGGACCACTTTGTCGCACGCTACGCTGAGCGCACCGGACGCGACATGACGCATCTCGCCTATCACGAGGTGCTCGGTATCTTCAAATTAGCCGTGATTCTCCAACAGATCTACTATCGCTTTCATCGGGGCCAGACAAACGACGAACGGTTTCGCAATTTCGACGCCAGAGTACGCAATCTGGTGGCGCGCGCCGCGCAAATGGTGAGCGCTTGAGCCGCGTCTATCTGGTGCGTCACGGCCAGGCGGGTACGCGTCAATCCTACGATTCGCTTTCGGATCTGGGGCGGCGTCAGGCCCGGCTGCTGGGGGAACATTTCGCTCGCGAGGGCATACGGTTCAGCGCCGTCTATACGGGTGCGCTGGCGCGCCAGCGGCAAACCGCCACGGAGGTGCTGGCGGCTTACGCGGAACAGGAGATCGAGTTCCCCCCGCAGCGTGTGGAACCAGGCTGGAACGAATTCGATCTGGATCATGTTTATCGCGAACTCGCGCCCGTGCTGTGCGAGGAAGATGAGGAGTTCCAGCGCGAATTCGAAGCCATGCACGCGGAGATCCGCGAGGCCGGCGACCAGCATGATGCGGAGGTGCATCGCCGCTGGACTTCGTGCGATCTGAAGATTGTGCAAGCGTGGATCAAGGGCCATGACCGGTTTCGCGGCGAAACGTGGGACGCGTTTCGGGCGCGGATTCTCGACTGCCGGACGACGCTCGCGAGCCAGCCGGAGGACGAGCATAACGTCGTGGTATTTACTTCCGCGACGCCGATCGGCATCTGGGCCGCGCTGGGCATGGACGTGGAGGATCATCGCGCCATGCGCCTCGCCGGCGTGCTGCTGAACGCGTCCTATTCGGTTATGCGGGTGCGGGCGGATCAGTTTCGCCTGCACGCCTTCAACGCGGTTCCGCATCTCGAACCGGGGCTGCGCAGCTATCGTTAGATACAGAAAGATAATTATGAATTTCGAGTTTACCGGGAAAGTGCAGGAGCTGCAGAAGCGCGTGACCGCTTTCATGGACGAGCACGTTTATCCAAACGAGCATAAGTTCCATGAACATGCGCGCGGACCGAATCGCTGGCAGCCGGTTCCGATCGTCGAAGAGCTGAAACCGAAGGCGCGCTCCGCGGGGTTGTGGAATCTCTTCACCCTGACCAACCTCGAATACGCCCCGCTCTGCGAGATCATGGGCCGCTCGCCGATCGGCCCCGAGATTTTCAATTGCTCGGCGCCGGATACGGGCAATATTGAGGTTCTGGAGCGCTATGGCTCCGCGGAATTAAAGCGGCAATGGCTCCAGCCGCTGCTGGCGGGCGAGATCCGCTCGTGCTTCGCCATGACCGAGCCGCTCGTGGCTTCGTCGGACGCCACCAACATCGAATCGAGCATCGTGCGCGAGGGCGATAAGTATGTGATCAACGGCCTGAAGTGGTGGACGTCGGGGGCAGGCGATCCGCGCTGCAAAGTGGCGATCTTCATGGGCAAGACCGACCCGGGCGCGGCGAAGCACAAGCAGCAATCGATGATTGTCGTCCCGATGGACACACCCGGCGTGAAGATCATCCGCATGCTGCCGGTGTTCGGCTACGACCAGGCGCCGCACGGCCACGGCGAAGTGCTTTTCGAGAACGTGCGCGTGCCGGCGTCGAATCTGCTGCTCGGCGAGGGCCGGGGATTTGAGATCGCCCAGGGACGCCTCGGCCCCGGCCGCATCCACCACTGTATGCGTCTGATCGGGGTGGCCGAACGCGCCCTCGAAGACATGTGCAAGCGGGTGAAATCGCGCGTGGCGTTCGGTAAAACGATTGCCGAACAAGGGACCATCCGGGCAGATATCGCAACCTCGCGCATCGAGATCGAACAAGCCCGTTTGCTGGTACTCAAAGCCGCCTGGATCATGGATACGGTGGGCAATAAGGCGGCGAAGGCGGAGATCGCCATGATCAAAGTGACCGCTCCCAACGTGGCGCTGCGCGTCCTGGATCGGGCCATTCAGGCACATGGCGGGGCTGGCGTCTCGGACGACTTCGAACTGGCCGGAGCGTGGGCCAATTCGCGCACCCTGCGCCTCGCCGACGGCCCGGACGAAGTGCATCGCGAGGCCATCGCGCGCTACGAACTGGCTAAGTACGCGGCGGCCACTTAGTCCTTTAGCGGGCTGCCGAAAAGAGCTTTTCGTTACCGCTTGCTGGCGCGCGCGGCTCGGTAAATGCTTCGGAATCATCACGCGCTTTTCCGAGCCGCGACTGTAAAGGAGCGGTAAGATGCCTTTTTCACCACCCTGTTCGTACTGTTACTAATCAAGTCTCCGGTTGGTCGTGAAAGGACTAACATAAAGGCAGATAAGGAGGCAATAAATGCGACTGCATAAGTCGGCAATTATTGCGGCTTCCGCACTGCTCCTTACCGGCATGATCCTGTCCGCGGACAGCGTGAGCGTCACACTGACAGGGGCCGGTCCGGCAAATGATGGCACCTACTATATGCTGCCGTACCAGCTAAGTGTCGGGGGAACGGATTATAACGCGGATTGCTACGACGCTTTCGATGAGATTCAACTCAATCAAACGTGGCAAGCGAACGAACTAACATTGAACGACGCTGCGACATCCGGCCGGTTCAGCGGCGACAAAGATGCGCTGAACGGCTATGAGGAAGTCGCGTGGCTCTCGGCTCAACCGACGCCAACGGAGGCAAGTCAGGTTGAACTGCAACATGCGATCTGGAGTGTTTTCGACCCGCAGCAATACACCATCGACGCCAGCCTTCAAGCGTTGTTTACGACAGCCCAGACCGACGACTTCAGCGGTTTCGACTTCAACGATTATGTATTCCTCGAAGCTATTCAGGGTACGGGCAGTCTGGCGCAGTCCTTTGTGATTTTCATGCCCAGCCAGGGCGGTGGCGGTCAGAACCCGTCCGAGACTCCGGAGCCGGGCGGGACGGTTCCCGTTCTTATCGGTCTGGGGCTGATCGCAATCTCCAGAATGCACGGAATGAGCGGAGTTATTTAAGCCCCGCCTGACCGAGCATCGCGAGGAACTGACCGCGAGTCCGCATATCGATCGCCTGGGCAATCAGTTTGCCCTCGCGGTCGTAAAGGAAACTCTTCGGAATCCCTTCCACGGCGAACGCGGCGTGCGCCCTATCGCCCGGGTCGAGCAGGATCGGATAAGCGATCTTCCGCTCCTCAATGAACGGCTGCACCTTGGCCGCTTCCTCGTCGGAGATGGCGAGGATCAACAGCCCTTGTGGGCCGAACTGCTGGTAGAGCGCGTTCAGATCGGGCATCTCCTTGCGGCAGGGCGGACACCACGTCGCCCAGAAGTTCACCAGCACTACCCGGTCGCGCAGATTGTGCAGCGTCCAGACTCTGCCCTCAAGATCGGTCAAGGTGAACTCGGCTTGCGCCCGGCGCCGATCGTCGCTCTCGATGCGCGCGATGGCCGCGGTGAAGCGTGGACTGTCCATCGAAACCGGGACGTGCTCATAGTGCGCCAACTGGGCAAGTTCCACCCAGGGATCTTCCGGCGCGCCGGCCGTCTGCTCCCGCAAGGCGTCGGCAAGCGTGGTGGCCACCTCCTGCAGCGTGTCACGGCCGAAATCGCCTTCGGTGGAAAGATTCGCCAGATCGTTGGCCAGGATGAGTTTATTTTTCGATGCGGGTAATTGGCGGATTTCGAGCGCCAGGTTTCTTGTTACCGCGCCCCGCTGCGCATCGGGCACATCGCGGAGGTGCCGGATCGCCTCAGCGATTGGCTGTTCGTGGCGGGAACAGAAGAGAGTCGCGAGCGCCAGGACGGACAGGTGGAAGCGCCTGTCCCACAAAGTCATGCCGCGGCCCTCAGAACCTTAGCCAGGATGTAGGGACCTTCGGGGATTACCGCCACGCGAGCGCCCTGCGGCAATCCATTCAGGAGAGCGCTCACCGCCGGTTGTACCTCGCTGAACGCGGCGCCCCACAGTTTGTCCCTTAGTTCAGGCGCAAGACCCGGCACGCAGTAATACACATCGGCCCGCATGGCCACCAGCGCCAGCTTCTCGAGTTGCCACTGATCCACGGTTACGCCGGCGCCCTCAATCGCCCTCAGGAAGCTCCGGGGATCCGGATATTCACCCAGCAGCCGGGTAAATTCCGGGCTGCCGCAGCCCTCCGAGCAGGCGCCCACCACCAGTATCCGTCCCCCGCCGCGCACGATATGCGATGCCGCCGTAATGCCCTTGATGCACTGATAGTACGTCAGATCGAGCGGATAGCCCGCGCCCGTGGTGATCACGGCGTCAACCGGTTCGGGCAGATTCTGCAGCATGGCGGCGGAAACGAATTCCACACCGCGGGCGTGCGCGCGCACCGGATCGCCGGCGAAGACCCCGGCAATACCGCGATCTCTGGCCAGCGCCACGTCGACGATGAACTGATGGCCCGCCATGGCCGCAATCCCCAGTAGTTCGCGGTGCAGCGGATTGTCGCCGATGGAGCCCTCAATCGCCCGCGGCTCGCGCATGAAGCGGGGGCTGTGGATCACCTTGATCGTCTCCTGCGCGGCGAGTCCCGGAACCACCAGCTTGCGGCCTCCCGAATAGCCGGCCATCAGATGCGGCTCGATGAATCCCAGCGTAATGCGCAGGTCCGCGCTCACAAAACGCTCGTCGATCCAGGCGGGCGTACCCGAAGCAGTCGTGCCCAGAAAGCGGTGCTGCGCCAATTCACGGGCATCGTGGTTTTCGACGCGATAAGCGGCCGCGATCGTCGGCCCCACAATTTCGCGAATCTCGGCGGGCGTGGCCGGCCGGTGCAGGCCGGTGGCAATCAGGATGGTGATGCGCGAGCGCTCGATGCCCGCGGCTTCGAGGCGGCGCAACAACGGCGGCAGCACGACGCGATTGGGCGCCGGGCGTGTAATATCGCACACCGAGATCGCCGCCGAGCATTTCCCGCTCGCCAGTTCCCCAATCGGAAGGGACTCAATGGGACTGTCGAGAGCTCGTTCGATAGCGCCGGCCGGGTCCTCCAGCGGGGCCGCAGACCGGGCATCGATCACCACATACTCGAATCCATCCGGCAGCTCGATCTCGGCGCCTTGTTTGGCGAAAGCAAGTTTCAGTATCCGCGGCATGGCCTTATCGATTTTCTCACTAAAGCCCTTGCCATAATATGATTCAACCTTGGAACCACTCATTGAGAGCGCGGCCTGCCTGTCGGTAATCATCCCCGCCTATAACGAGGAATCGACGCTGGAGAACGTAGTCCACAAGGTTTTGAAGCTGCCCCAGGTTATCGAGATCATTGTGGTGGACGACGGTTCCACCGACGGAACTCCGGCGGTCTGCGCGCGCCTTTCCCATCTGCCCAAGGTTCGCACGATCCGGCTGGCCCGCAATCGAGGCAAGTGCGCGGCGCTGAAGGCCGGCTTCGCGGTCTCGACGGGAGAAATCGTCATCGTGCAGGATGCCGACCTCGAGTACGATCCGGCCGAGATACCGGAAGTAGTTCAGCCGATCCTCGAAGGCCACGCCGACGTGGTCTATGGATCGCGTTTCCTGGTGCGGCGCGCGGCGCGCGTCCTGTACTTTTATCATTACCTCGCGAATAAAGGTCTGACGCTGTTTTCCAACCTGCTCACCAACGTCAATTTCACCGATATCGAAACGGGGTACAAGGCCTTTCGGGGCGGCATTATCCGCAACATGGCGATCGTCTCCAAAGGCTTCGGGGTCGAGATCGAAGTGACCGCCAAGATTGCCAAGCTCGGCTGCGCCATTTACGAAGTCCCCATCAGTTACCATGGCAGAACCTACGAGCAGGGCAAGAAAATAGGCTTCTCGGACGGCCTGGCGGCGCTGTGGTACATCGTGCGATTCAACCTCTTCTGCGACCTGAAGTCCTCGTTTGTAAAGATCCCCGAAGATATCGGGAAGCCGGCCCAGGCACCGGCCGAACGCCGCGCTGGGACGCCCGCCCGGTAGCGCCTGCCGGGTCGGATCGGGCAATCCAGCATATTCTCATCGAAGAATGAGCCCGAACTGAAGAAGGAAGGCCGGTAGCGGAGAACTCCTTTCGGGTTTGGTTTTGAAAGAAGAGGGAACGGGTTCCCGTTATGTTTGTCCACATAGGCCAGCAGATCCACATCCGACCTGGTGTAGCGATTGGCGAACTTCGTGCCCCGGTAGATGCGGCCTTCACACGGCCGCTTTTTCCATGGCTGGTGATCGGGCGCGCGACCTGCGCCCGGCTCAGGCCCGTCATTCGGGCGATATACTGGCGCACCAATCCTTCCCGCCGCTTCAGGGCCGAGTATTGGTACCTTACCAGCGTCCGCCCGGTCCACGCATACACCTCCTCGCGGCGCTGACCGGCAAATCGCACTTCGCCGCTTCCTTCCGGAAACGCCCGAATCTGCTCCAGGTCGTCGCTTCCGACTCGTCCATGCCGACGATCGATCCCCAGCATCCCGATCCTGTCCTTCAGGCTCATCTTGTGTGAGAATCCAAGGCCCGTTTCAGGCTCATCCTGATGAGAAAAGAGTTGGCGAGGCGGGGCGGTGTCGGGTATGTTACACTGGCTTTGATACAAACGAGTAAAGAGAAGAACAGGAGTAGCAACCTCTAAGATGGCATTGGCGGGAGAAGCAAAACGGCTGGTCGTAACGCGGAACCAGACTCACAAGTCCGATACCGGCTCGCCGGAAGTGCAGATTGCGCTGTTAACGACGCGGATCGCGGAGTTGACGGAGCATTTCAAAACACATCAAAAAGATCATGC
This sequence comes from Bryobacteraceae bacterium, assembly GCA_050015835.1. Lineage (GTDB taxonomy): Bacteria > Acidobacteriota > Terriglobia > Bryobacterales > Bryobacteraceae > BOG-234. The sequence goes on from JBEKAQ010000018.1 coordinate 38,168, forward strand.
GTCGCGGCGGGGATTGTTAATCCTCGTGGCGAAGCGCCGCCGGTTGCTGACCTATTTAAAGGCCAGCAGCCCGGAGCGGTACAAGAACGTCCTGCAAAAACTTTCCATCCGCCATTAGTGTAGTCGGGGTCCATACTTCGAAGCAGTGGCATGCGATCACTGGCCGCGGCCCGCAGTTTCCGGCGGGCCCAATCCCTCCTCCTTTCGACTCCCCTCGCGAATATCAAACTGACTACGCAGCAAGAGGCCGAATCTTCGGCAGATAAAGGAAGTCCGGGGAACGTAACCCGGCACTCAACACATAGATGAACATACACACATTTGAAGTCGATCTGGACGGCAAAAAGCTTAGCATCGAAACGGGCAAGCTGGCGAAACAGGCGGGCGGATCCGTCATCGTCCGGATGGGCGATTCGGTGGTGCTGGTGAGCGCATGCAGCGCGCCCAAGCCGAAGCCGAACCCGAGTTTCTTCCCACTCACCTGCGATTACCGCGAGTACACGTACGCGGCGGGCAAGATCCCGGGTGGGTATATCAAGCGCGAAGGGCGTCCTTCGGAGAAGGAAGTCCTCACCAGCCGGATGATCGACAGGCCGATGCGCCCGCTGTTTCCGGAAGGTTATTTCAACGAAACGCAGATCATTGCGATGGTGCTTTCAGCGGATCCGGAGACCGATCCGGGGATTCTGGGAATCGTGGGCGCGGGCGCGGCGCTGGCTATTTCGGATATTCCGTTTCATCACCTGGTGAGCGCGGTGCGCGTGGGGATGGTGGATGGCAAGTACGTGGCGAATCCGACGTACACGGAAGGGCGGGCGTCGAAGCTGAACATCATCGTGGCGGCTACGGAACAGGGAATCGTGATGGTGGAAGCGGGCTCGCAGCATGCTTCGGAAGAAGAAGTATTGGGCGCGCTCGATCATGGCTATGCGTGCTGCAAAAAGATCACCGCGGTGCTCGATCAATTGGTGGCGAAGGCTGGGAAACCGAAGAAGCCGTTCACTTCGCCGGAGCTCGATAAAGAGCTCTCTGCGGCGATCGAGAAAAAAGTGCGGGCGGATCTGACCGACGCTCTCAATACGAAGAAGTACGGGAAGCTCGAAAGCTATGCGCGCATCGACGAACTGCATGAGCAGGCGGTGGCGGATGTGCCGGAAGAGCAGAAGCTGGAGGCCGGGAAGTGCTTCGACGCTTTGAAAGAGCGTATTTTCCGCGACGAGATGCTCAATGCGCATCGGCGTCCGGATGGGCGCAAGTTCGATGAAATCCGTTCGATCTGGGGAGAAGTGGGCGTGCTGCCGCGGACGCACGGATCGGCCGTATTTACGCGCGGCGAGACGCAGGCGCTGGTTACGGTGACGCTGGGCACGAAGGACGACGAGCAGCGCATCGAACTGCTGGAGCCGGGCGAGGCGTTCAAGCGCTTCATGCTGCACTACAATTTTCCGCCGTTCAGCGTGGGCGAAGTGGGATTCATGCGCGGGCCGGGGCGGCGCGAGATCGGTCACGGAGCTTTGGCGGAGCGGGCGGTTTCGGCGGTGCTGCCGGACGAGGCGAAGTTCCCGTATACGCTGCGCGTGGTGAGCGACATTCTGGAATCGAACGGTTCGAGCTCAATGGCGACGGTGTGCGGCGCGAGCCTGGCATTAATGGACGCGGGCGTGCCGATTTCTTCGCCGGTGGGCGGGGTGGCGATGGGTCTGGTGAAGGAAGGCGATAAATACGCCATCCTGACGGACATTGCGGGCGCCGAGGATCACTACGGCGATATGGACTTCAAGGTGGCCGGGACGAAAGAGGGCATCACCGCCCTGCAGATGGATATCAAAGTTCCGAACGTCACTACCGCGCTGATGAAAGAGGCGCTGGCGCAGGCGAAAGCGGGCCGGCTGCACATTCTCGGCGAGATGGAAAAAGTGATTGCGCAGACGCGCGCGGAGATGTCGCCGTATGCGCCGCGCATTTACACGACGAAGATTCCGCAGGATAAGATCCGCGACGTGATCGGACCCGGTGGCAAGGTGATTCGTGGAATCATCGAGCAGACCGGCGTGAAGATCGATGTCGAGGACGATGGCACGATTCATGTGGCGTCGAGCGATCCGGAAGCGGCGAAGAAGGCGCTGCAGATTATCGGCGATCTTACGGCTACGGCGGAGGTTGGGAAAACCTATCTCGGCAAAGTGGTTCGGCTGGTGGATTTCGGGGCGTTTGTCGAGATCTTCCCGGGGACGGATGGATTGTTACATATCAGTGAGATCGCGGAGAACCGGATCAAGGAAGTTCGTGACGAGTTGAAGGAAGGCGATCAGATTCTGGTCAAGGTGCTGGGGCTTGAAGGGAACAAGATCAAACTGAGCCGGAAGGCTGTGTTGCGGGAGCAGCGGGAGAAGCTTAAGCAGCAGGCTTGACCGGGGACATTGACGGCCAGAGAGACCTTACCTGGGGCCAAAGGCCTACTCCACAAGGAGCGGGCCTTTTTTCTTTTAGTCGTCGCCGGCGGAGGTGGCGGCGGCTCCCTTGTGGGAGTAATGATGTTTGATGTCCGGCCAGAACTCCTTCATGACCTGCGAGATGGCATCGGTTGCAACCTGCGTAAGCATGCGCTGCATAGTTGCATTGAATCCCTTGGCGTCGGGGTAGTAGAGATTCCCGAGGGCCGCCACAGTGCCATTGCCGAGCCATTCCGAGGCGTTAAACTGCCAGTTTCCCGAATCGCCTTTGGAAATAATCACGCGTGATGCGGCATACAAGGCCCGCCCGGCCCTGGAGCCGTGTCCCTTGCGGAAATAACGCGGGTCCTGATGCAGCAGGCTGGGCATAATGGCCTCGGTCATGAAGTTGCCGATATCCTGATCCGCCACCGAAGCCGCATAGCGTTTGGCGTAGCCTTCCACGCCTTGGTGATAAGACGGATTGCTGTTGTCGAGCTGGGAGATGCCGGCGAACATGCCGCCGAGAATGTAGGAAGGCCAATCGAATGTGTCTTTGCGCGCGATGGTGAATTTCTGCTTGATGGTGATGGGCGCGAAGGGAGCGTCCTCTTCGGCAGTCCGGTAGTTGGGAAGAACTCCGTAGGCCCGTTTATCAATGGTCGAACCAGCGTCCCCGGGTATAATGCCCTGGGGCTTGGCCGCCACCGGCTCGGCGGATGGAGGATCGGGCGCAGCCGCCTGAGCCATTGCACACTGGGCGAGAAGCCCGGTGGCCACAAGTATGGTGAAGATCGTTCGCGTCATTTGTGATTTCGTACGCTTCGCTTCTAATGAAACCCGCGTCCCGTCAAAAAGACGCAGTGAACCCGTTGTTATTGCGATGGACGATACGAGCTACAGGTTACATTAGTTTAGCAACAAAATCCTTACAGCAGGTCGGGGCGCAGGCGTCTGGTCTTTTCGAGCGCCGCTTGTTTGCGCCACCGGCGGATTTCGGCGTGATTGCCGCCCAGGAGGACGTCGGGCACTTTCCAGCCTCGAAAATCGGCGGGGCGGGTCCATTGGGGGCAATCGAGGATGCCTTCCTCGAACGATTCGTTGAGGGCTGAATCCCGATTGCCGAGCACGCCGGCGAGGAGGCGCGCTACGGTGTCAATGATTACGGCGGCGGCGAGTTCGCCTCCGCTGAGGACATAATCGCCGATCGAGAGTTCGTCGTCCGCGAGGTGCTCGGCGACGCGCTCGTCAACTCCTTCGTAACGTCCGCAGATCAAGAGGAGCTCCTTTTGACGCGAGAGTTCGCGCGCTATGGGTTGGGTGAAGCGGCGGCCTTGCGCGGAGAGGAGAATTACTTTTTGTCCCTCACTACGTTGGGGCCAGATAGTTTCTACGGCGTCGAAGATCGGCTCGGGTTTCAGAAGCATGCCTTCGCCTCCTCCGAAAGGGCGATCGTCGACCGTGCGGTGGACGTCGTGCGTCCAGGCGCGGAGGTCGTGGAAGTGGATTTCGAGGGCTCCGGATTGGGCGGCGCGGGCGACTACTCCGTGGCGGAAGGGGCCTTCGAAGAAGTCGGGGAAGATGGTCAGGAGGTGGAAGCGCATGAAGGATCGTCGACAGGCGGAAGCGCATGTCCTGCATTCACAGGGATTCGAGGCCTTCGGGGAGGTCGACCTGGATTAAATGGTTCTCCGGTCGGATGTCTACGCAGATGGCTTTTACGAAGGGGATCAGGAGGCGGCCGCTGTCTATTTCGAGAAGCGCGGGGCCCCCATATTCTTCCCATCCGGTTACTCGGCCGATCAGGCGGTTGGAAGCTTTGTCGCGCACTTCGGCGCCTACGAGATCGGCCTGGAAATATTCGCCGGGTTCGAGCGCTGCGCGCTCGGATTTAGGTACGCGCACTTCAGCTCCCCGCAGCTTTTCGGCATCGGAGATAGAATCCACGCCGCGAAATTTGAAGACGATGACGCCGTCGTGATCCCAGACGTTTTCGATTTCAAACGCTCCGCCGGTTCCGAAAAGATGGACGGAACGGAGATCGGCGAAACGTTCGGGTTTGCTCGATAGGCAGGTGGCGGCGATCTCGCCCTTATTGCCGCGGGGGCGGTTGAGCACGGCCACGGTGGTCCACTCGTTATTCAAGAATCTCCAGCGTGAAGCGGCGGTTCAGCTTCATGCCGGCGGCGCCCAGAATGGTGCGGATGGAGCGGGCCGTGCGGCCCTGTTTGCCGATCACCTTGCCGAGATCGCTGGGGGCGACCTTCAATTCGAGAACGGTGATCTGCTCGCCTTCCACCGCTTTAACTTCCACTTCCTCCGGGATGTCGACCAGAGCTTTTGCAATATCCTCAATCAACTGTTTCATCGACTTCCCTCCGTGCCGGGGCTTCCGGCGAATTCGTTACCGCGCCTTCACAGTCGCGGCTCGGTAAACCTGCGTTGACGCGCCTCTAAACAACGGCTGCGGGAGCCGGATTGTTCTTCACCAGGCGCGCGACGGTTTCCGACATCTGCGCCCCGTGCTTCGTCCAGTGCGCGATGCGCTCATGTTCGAGCTTCACGATGGCCGGGTTGGTGAGGGGGTTGAAATGGCCCACGACCTCGAGGTTGCGGCTGTCGCGCGCACGTTCCTTCTCAATCACTACTATGCGGTAGAACGGCTTCTTTTTGGCGCCGAAGCGCGCCAGTCTGATCATCAGCATCTTTACTGTCTGTTCCTCAATCTATTTTCTCCGAAAATTAAAATCCCGGTATTCCCAGTTTGCCGAAGCCGCCCATCTTGCCCATTCTTTTGCCGAGGGAGCCGAGGTTGCCGGACAAACTTTTCATCATTTTCCGCGCCTGCCCATACTGCTTGAGCAGATTGTTGACGTCCTGCACCGACGTGCCGCTGCCGCGCGCGATGCGCCGACGGCGACTGCCGTTGATAATCATATGATTGTCGCGCTCTTTGGGGGTCATCGAATCGATGATGGCCACGATGCGCGTCAATTCCTTCTCATCCGGCTGCATGTTCTGCAGATCTTTCATCATGCCGACTTTGGGCATCATTTTCAGGATGGATTCGAGCGAGCCGAGTTTACGGAGGGACTTGAGCTGATCGCGGAAGTCTTCGAGCGTGAACTCGTTTTCGATGAGCTTGCGCTGCATCTCCTCCTGTTGTTTCGAGTCGAAGGCTTCCTGCGCTTTTTCGACGAAGCTGACAATGTCGCCCATGCCGAGAATGCGCGAGGCGGCGCGGTCGGGATGGAAGGGCTCGAAGGCGTCCGATTTTTCGCCGAGCCCGACGAACTTGAGAGGCTGGCCAGTCACGAAGCGGATGGAGAGCGCCGCGCCGCCGCGCGCATCGCCATCCATCTTGGTGAGGATAACGCCGGTTATGCCGAGGCGTTTGTGAAATTCATCGGCGGATTTGACGGCGTCCTGGCCGGTCATGGCGTCGGCCACGAAGAGAATTTCTACGGGATTGAGCAGCGTCTTTAGCTGGTGCAGCTCATCCATCAACTGATCGTCGATGTGGAGCCGGCCGGCGGTATCGACGAGCAGGACATCGCGCCCGTTGTTCGCAGCTTCACGGCGGGCGGAACGGGCGAGATCGAGAGGCGCGGTTTCTTCGGGCGTACCGGCGTAGACGGGAATCTTGTTATCGCGCGCGATGATGGCGAGCTGCTGGCGCGCGGCGGGGCGGTAGACATCGACCGAGACGACCTGGGGACGATGGCCATTCTTCGTGAGCCAGCGCGCGAGCTTTCCGGTGGAGGTGGTTTTGCCCGAACCCTGCAGGCCGACGATGAGGAAAACGCTGGGCGGATCGTTGGCAAAACGGAGCTTCGCTTCGTGGCTGCCGAGGATCTTGATGAGCTCCTCGTTGATGATGCCGATGATTTGCTGGGAGGGCGAGAGGGACTGGAGGACTTCCTGGCCGAGGGCGCGCTGTTTGACGCTTTCGATGAGCTGTTTGACTACCTTGAAGTTGACGTCGGCCTCGAGGAGGGCGACGCGGACTTCGCGGAGCGCCGACTCCATATTTTCGGCCGTCAGGCGCCCTTCACCGCGCAGGTTCTTGAAGACACGCTGCAGTTTATCGGAAAGGTTATCGAACATCGGAGAGGTTATCGAACATGCACTGTTGGTTCAGTCGTTTCGGTCTTCCCGGAGGTCCTGCGATGGCCAAACCATACGGATACGGGGGACTCTTCATTATACACCTGGGGCGGGGTTAATTCTGTTTGGGCTGGGCGTTCTTCTGCTGGCGCAGGCGGTTCATGCCGGCTATGATGCGGGCGGCTTCAAGGTCTGCGAGGCGCTGGTTCGCCTCGGCCCTTGACTCTTCGCCATGTGGCTTCCGGGATTCTTCCGGCGTGGTATTCGGCGACGAGGATTCCATCGAGTACCTCCCTGCTTCGAGTGTACGCCGCAGGTTTGGCCAATTCAATGCCGCCCTCTTTGAATCCTTCGGGCGCGTTGTCGAAAAAGCGAAAAGCGAAGTCAGCGCCGTTGCCAAACTTGCACCAGAGTCTAACTACGGTTTCGGCGGCTCCGCGTTGCGAATTGATCAATTGGTCAAGCGTCACGACGCGCCCCTCTATTCTGGCGAGGTCCAACATGGCGATCAGGGCCTCGCGGAGCGGACGTTCAACATATAAGGATTGTGATTTTCTTCTCAGCCTTTACCGCCTGTTCGATCAGCTTAATGGCATGACCGTGATCGCTCAAGGTTGAGTCCAGCACAGCGGCGGTCGAGTGGGCGCCGGCTGCGCTGAACGAAATGGCGAGGCTCTTTCCCGCGGCATTGCCGCCTGCGGTGAACACAGTTCTGTCCTGGTCCCAGCGGCTTTCAGTCAGCGCACGCGCGAAAAGTTCGTCGCGAATCCACTGCGCCGCGAGGTGCACCGCGACACGGTATCGGGCGGGATCCTCATTGTATTCGGCGAAGAGGGTGGCGGCATTATCCGCGTTGAGGAGATTGCCGAAGCGCGTGTGTATTGGGAAAGACAGTGTTCCGGATCGGCTTCGACCTGACATGTTAGAGCCTCTGGCACGGCTTGTTCCCCGGCATCGGGCAGCGGCTTTGGCCTCTCGATCTTTACAGGTGGTTGCTCATGGGCGCCCGAGTGCGTGCCGTTGCCGCTTACAGGGCACACTTCGGCGGGCCAGTCGAATTGCCCAGGGTGTGTGGGGCCGGGCCCATTTCAGTATTACCCGCTTCAGTGTCTCAGGGGCAGGCGCTTATGCTAAGGATAGGCGCGTTTTGTCTCCTTTCGATTCACTTTCGAACTTTATGGCGGCGGGCTTGATGTTGTTCGTTGGCGTCATCCTCCTTGTCTTTTTCCTGCGCAGGCTTTTGTGCTGGATGGACCGGCGAGGATGGATCCTGTATTCCGGCGATCCACCGACATACGGATCGCTTGGGAATGCATTCCAACAGATCCAGTCGCTGGGCGAGCCGCGGATCCAGTATTGCCTGGACGAGAAGCAGGCGGAGAGGTGCAAGGACGAGGGCGGTCCGGACGATCCTGTCGGGCATTTGCCGGAAACGGCGATATAATCGGGCTGAGGCGGCGGTTATGCGGCGGATTGGCGTTGCTCTGATTACTTTATTGCTTGGCACCGCGGTGGCGGACACCGAGCACGTCGTCTACACTACGCGCATGACCTGGGGCGCTCCCGTGGTGGTCTCCGATCCGGTGACGTCGAAAGAGTTTGGGTTTGAGTCCGTCACTTTGCGCAACAGCTCGACGCAGGCGATTGAGGCACTGGACCTCGACGTGGTTCTGATCACAGCGGAGGCGGTGGAGCAGAAAGTGGACGGCACGCGGCTTCACGTGTCGCTCGCAGCCGGTACGTCGAAGAGGGTCTCTGTTTATCTGGGGCGGGTCAAATCTTTGCAGCAGAAAGCGCATGCGATGCGGCTCGATCCCGCGGTCACGGTGTTGACGGTGGCGTCCGTCGATTTTGCGGATGGAACGCTGTGGAGCCCCGATGACAGCAAGCCTCCCATCGATTTTCCCGTGAAGCCGAACGAATTACGGCCTTTGAAATAATACGTCTATGGCAAGTTTTCCCTCGTTTCTTCCTTTACCGAATGACGTGATCGATATGGCGACTTCGACGGCTCTCGAAGAGAATGGACAGCCGCTGAAGATTTATTTCCATGGCCCGACCGACCAGTTGAAGGCGATGACGGTGGGCAATCTGTTGCTCGATCCGGGGATGAGTCCGCATCCTCCGCATCAGCATCCGGAGGAGGAGTTCATGCTGATTACGCAGGGAACCGGCGAGATTTTTGTTGACGGGCGGACGCGTCAGGTGGGACCGGGATCGATGATGTATTGCGCGGGAAACCATATGCACGGCATCACCAACACGGGGACTGAGAAGATGCTGTTTTATTTCTGGAAGTGGCTGGCGTAGAGGTCAGAATTTGGGGGCGTAATAGCCTTTGCGGGCGCGCACTACCAGATCCTTGCGGGTCTTCACCTTCACGGTGACGGGATGGTACAGGCCGTCGGCTTTCAACGGTTCTGGACGATAGAAAATGTTGTACTGATGGCGCAGCTCATTGGCGATGTTCTCGAAGGACTGGTCGAGATCCTCCACTTTGAAGGGGAAGAAAGCCTGGCCGCCGGTTTCTTCGGCGAGGTAGCGCATCACGTCGTCCCCGTCGCGCGAATCGCGCGTGGTGTTGGTTGAAATCCCGTAGATCACGGTGTCGGCCTTCTGGACCATTTCAAGCGCCTGATCGCGCGTGTAGCGGCTCTCGGTATCTTCGCCGTCGCTGATGAGAACGATGGCGCGGCGGAATTTATCGCGCGGGCGATCCATCATGAGCTTCTCTTTGGCGGCGAAGTAGAGGGCGTCGTAGAGCGAAGTGCCGCCGCCGGGGCGCATGCCTTTAATGCCCTTCTCGAGATCTTTCAGGTTGTCGGTGAGATCGCACACCAGCTCGGCGGCGCTGTCGAAACTAACGAGCATCATGCGGTCCTCGTGGGGACGCATGACGCTCTGCATGAAGCGAATGGCGGCTTCCTGTTCGAATTTGAATTCGGTGCGGATGCTGTTGCTGGTGTCGACGAGGACGGCGAGGCGCAGCGGCAGATCGGATTCGGCGGTGAATTGCTGAATGATCTGCGGCTTCTTGTTTTCGACGATCTGGAAATCGTTCTGCCCGAGATCGGTTACGAAGCGGCCCTTCTTATCGGTGACGGTGAAAAGGATGTTGACGCGCGTGACGTCGAGGGTGAAGCTGGTCTGATTCTCCTGCCCCTCCTGGCCGGCGACCTCCTGAGTGGACAGGGATGGCTGTCCCGCGACGGGGGTCTTCTGGGCCCACAGCGCCCAGCCGAGACACAAAGAGAACCCCAGGCCGGCGCACCACAACAATTTCATATGTGTCCTATTCTATCCTTTTCCGGCTTCAATCCCTTGCAACGAATCCTTCCATTCGGTCAGATCGGGCGGCAGCGGAGATTCGACAGCGACCGGCTCTCCCGTGGCCGAGCTGCGGAAGCCGAGCCGGTGCGCATGCAGGAAATAACGCTTCCACGGCGAAGCTTTGGCTCCATACAGAGTATCGCCCGCCACGGGGTGCCCGAGGGCGGCCATGTGGGCGCGGATCTGATGGGTGCGGCCGGTGCCGAGGCGGATGCGCAGGAGGGTGAATCCGTGGAAGGCTTCGAGGGCCTCCCAATGGGTGAGGGCGGTGCGGCCGGTGGTGAGGCGTGCGGTCATGCGGGCACGCTGCCGGGGGTCGCGCGCGATGGGTTTGGTTATGGTTCCCTGGCCTTCCATCGCGCCTTCGACCAGCGCCAGATAGATTTTCTCTACCTTGCGCGAAGAGAACTGGAGCGCCAGATCGCGATGAGCGGCGTCGGTCCTGGCGACTAAAAGCGCTCCGCTGGTGAAGCGGTCGAGGCGATGCACGATGCCGGGCCGCAGCTCGCCGCCGACGGTGGAGAGCACGTTGAAGCGATGAAGCAGGGCGTTGACTACGGTTCCTGCCTGGACTCCCGCGCCCGCATGGACGACCATGCCGGCAGGTTTGTCGATGACGACGGTGCTTTCGTCCTCATAGAGAACGGTCAGCGGGATGTCCTCCGCCGTGGCACGCAGCGGTGGCAGGTGGGCAGGCTCCAGATCGATCGATTCCGTGCCGCGCAGCTGGTAGGACGGTTTCTCCGCACGGCCCGCCACGGTGACGCGGGATTGGCGGATCCAGGTTTGGAGGCGCGACCGGCTGAACGCGGGCAGCCTCTCATGGAGGAATGCGTCGAGGCGCTTGCCGCGGTCGGCCAGAAGTGCCTGCAATTGCATAAGACTATGAGACCACTGAGGCGGGTGGGGGGCCGGGAAGGCGTCGAGAGGAGCGACGGACGGTCCCTTGCGGAACGTCTCTGGCGGCAGAAACCTTGTGGTTACAGGCATTGGATTGCGAATCGGCGAGGGCAGATCGGAAATCTGCCCCACGAGGCGCCATGAGACAAGGTTTCCCGGAAAGTCTCGACGCGGCACGCTTGACCGCGTGCGCCACGTCAGGGCTGGGCGAGTTTGCGCCAGTCGCGGAACTGCAGGCGGCAGAATGTACAGTGGTAGAGGGGGAAGCCAACAAGGCCGAGAAGACGGCGCAGGGGGTTTCGGCTCATGCGTTCTATCCTGTCTCTCCGGGCAAGCCGGGTGAGATCGCGCGTGCCGCAGTCGGGGCATTCGACATATCGCCTGAAGATCACGAAGAGAGAGCGGCGCCAGACATACTCGTTGCGGCCGCAATGCGTGCAACGAAAGATGGCGTAAAAGAGGACTTTCTGCACAAGGCTTCGCCGCTTCCGGGCATTATGATGTCCGCACTCAGGACAGACAGGCATCGATCTTTTTTGATTTGAGATACAAGACGACTACAGAAATGTTACACGATATTTCGGTCTCCGGCGCAAGACAGCACAATTTAAAGAACATCAGCGTCCGTATACCGCGCAACAGCCTGACGGTGATCACGGGGTTGAGCGGTTCGGGCAAGTCGTCGCTGGCGTTCGACACCATTTATGCCGAAGGGCAGAGGCGCTACGTGGACACTCTCTCCACGTATGCGCGCCAGTTTCTGGACCAGATGGAACGGCCCGACGTGGATTCGATCGACGGCCTGAGCCCTTCCATCTCGATCGATCAGAAGACCACGGGCCGGAGCCCGCGCAGCACGGTCGGAACCATCACGGAGATTTACGATTATCTGCGGCTGCTTTACTCTTCGATCGGCATTCCGCATTGCCCGGTGTGCGGCAGCGAGATCTCGCGGCAGACGACGGAACAGATTCTGAAGCACGTTCTTTCGCTCCGGCCGGAGGACAGGATCCTGGTACTGGCGCCGGTGGTGCGCGGGCGCAAGGGTGAGTTCAGAAAAGAGATCGAGAAGCTGGCACGGCAGGGTTTCGTCAAGGCGCGTATCGATGGCGTGATCCGGTCGCTTGACGACGAGATGAGTCTGGACAAGCGACGCAACCACTCGATCGAGGTGATTGTGGATCGTTTGCTGGTGAAGCCGGGAATCGAGAAGCGCCTCGAAGCGTCGATCGAGACGGCCACCAAACTGGCCAATGGGCTGGTTTTGATTTCGGTGGTGGACGGCGAGGAGAAGCTGTATTCGCGCAAGCTGGCGTGCGTGGAGTGCGGCACCAACGTTCCCGAGCCGGAGCCGCGCTCGTTCTCGTTCAACAGCCCGTATGGGGCGTGCGAAGAATGCTCGGGGCTGGGCAGCACGTGGGCGTTCGATCCGGACAAAGTGATTGCGGACCCCTCGAAACCGTTGCTCGAAGGAGCGCTGGGGCCGGGGGCGGGGTCGAGTTTGATTACGCACAAGGTGCAGGATGCGGCGAAGGCGCTGCGCATCAGGCTGAGTACGCCGTGGGAGAAGCTGCCGCTCGAGACAAGAGAAAAACTTCTGAGCGGCAGCGGGGCTTTTCCCGGCATATTCGGGATTCTGCAGGACATTTATCGCGATGCCTCGGCTGGCTACCGGGAGTGGATGACGGATTATATGTCTCCGGTGACGTGTGTGGGCTGCGGAGGAAAACGGCTGCGGCCTTCGAGCCTGGCGGTGCGTGTCCGCGGCATCTCGATCGCGGAGTTCACCGGCATGCCGATTTCGCGCGCTCTGCTGACGGCGCGGTCGTGGGAGTTTGCGGCGCGGGAGCTGCAGATTGCGGGCCGGATTGTGGACGAGATTCGGCGGCGCCTGGAATTTCTCGAATCGGTGGGACTGTATTACCTGAGCCTCGACCGTTCGGCGTCGACTCTTTCGGGCGGCGAAGCGCAGCGCATTCGCCTCGCGACGCAGATTGGATCGAAGCTGCGCGGTGTGCTCTACGTGCTCGACGAGCCTTCCATCGGGCTGCATCCGCGCGACAATCAGCGGCTGCTCGACACGCTGACGGCGCTGCGCGATATGGGCAACACGGTGCTGGTGGTGGAACACGATGCGGAGACGATCGAGCGAGCCGATTACGTGCTCGATCTGGGTCCGGGGGCGGGGCGGCTGGGCGGTGAACTGGTGGCGAGCGGTACGCCGGATGCGATTCGCCTCTGCGCGGGGTCGCTGACCGGCCAGTATCTGGCGGGGACGCGGGCGATTCCGGTGCCGAAGGAGCGCCGCGCTGGCAATGGAGAATCGATTTGCATCACGGCGGCGACCGAACACAATCTGAAGGGGATCGACGTGGAGTTTCCGCTGGGCCGGTTCATCGTGGTGACCGGGGTTTCGGGCAGCGGAAAATCGACGCTGGTCAACGACATTCTCTATCGCTCGCTGGCGAAGGAAATCTACGGCTCGCACGAGGCGCCGGGCACGCATGGCGAGATTACGGGGATCGGCAATATCGATAAGATCATCCGCATCGACCAATCGCCGATCGGGCGCACGCCGCGCTCGAATCCGGCCACTTATACGGGATTGTTTTCGCCCATCCGGGAGTATTATGCGCTGCTGCCGGAATCGCGGGAACGCGGCTACAAGCCGGGCCGCTTCAGCTTCAATGTGAAAGGCGGACGCTGCGAGGCGTGCCAGGGCGATGGGCTGAAGCGCATCGAGATGAACTTTCTGCCGGACGTTTATGTCACGTGCGACGTGTGCCGGGGCAAGCGGTATAACTACGAGACGCTGCAGGTGAAGTACAAGGGCTATTCGATCGCCGACCTGTTGGAGCTGACGGTGGAAGAAGCGCTGCCGCTGCTGGAGGCCAATCCGCAGATCAAGCCTAAGCTGCAGACGCTGGTCGATGTGGGGCTGGGGTATATTCATCTGGGCCAGTCTTCGACGACGCTCTCGGGTGGGGAAGCCCAGCGCATCAAGCTCGCGAAGGAGTTGAGCAAGCGGCAGACGGGGCGGACTTTTTATGTGCTCGACGAGCCCACTACGGGGCTGCATTTCGAAGATGTGCGAAAGCTTTTGGAGGTGCTGCAGACGCTGGTGGAGCTGGGCAATACGGTGCTGGTGATCGAGCACAATCTGGATGTGATCAAGTGCGCGGACTGGATCCTCGATCTGGGGCCGGATGGGGGCGAGGATGGGGGGCGGGTGGTTGCGACGGGAACGCCGGAGCAGGTGATGCGGTCGCGCAAGAGCTTTACGGCCGAAGCGCTGAGGAGGATTCTGCGGCCGGAACGCGCAGCGTGAATGGCCGAGCTTCGGATGCCGGTCAAGAACCGCGCCGTTTCCTGTGTGACTGGTTCCCGTTTCTCAAAGGGTCCTTTGTGCAACCAAAGAATTGCCGCCATCGGGGTGGAGTTCGCTGCCGAAAGTGTGCTCTCAGGCTGTGGAAAGCCGGGCGCGAATAACGAGACGCCGCTCCCGCGGGAAAGCTCAGAGCGTACAGGATTACTGTACAGTAGAAACAGATGGCTACCGAAACCACATACACGAGCCTGCGGGAAAATCTGCAAGCATCCTGGATCGGGTTGTGGATCGGCAGGAGACGGTCATTGTACGTCGCCGCGGTCTGCGGGATGTCGCTCTCATACCGGCTCGTTAACTTGCCGGGCTGATGGAAACCGCGCATCTTCTTCGCGCACCGGAAAACGCCCGCCGCCTGCTGGCGGCACTGAACCGGGCGGAACAGGGAAAGGGAAAGGCCGCGACCGCGGCTGAATTGCGACACATCCGATTCTCGGTGGCAAAGGAAGTTAGACGGTTCGCTGTCTTCCAGCCCGAGTTCAGGCAGGATCTTCGCTATTGGGTCAAGTCCGACCGCAGTATAGCAGTCAGGGTGCTGGACCTGGTTGAAGCGGTGTTGCGCGACCCCTTCGAGGGGCTCGGTAAACTCGAACCGCTCCGATACACACTTGCGGGATGCTGGTCGAGACGTGTCACGCAGGAGCACCGGCTCGTTTACTGCGTTACGGCAGGGCGCGTTGACTTTCTCCAGGCTCACTACCACTACTCATGGTTGCCTGAACACAGCCCCTGCATGAAATGACTCTGAGCGAGATTGCCCGACAGCCGGGGCTCCCTCGGATTTTGCGTTTTTTCGAGCCGCGCGCCCGATTGATCTGGTGGCGCGTAAAGGGCGCTTGCTTGAGGGCGCTTTACCGCACATTATGGATGAGGTTCTTGCCAGGTTGGCCCCATCTTTCCGTGAGCGACACCGCCTGTGAGCGGCATCGCTAACAAGTAAGAGCGGCGCGCGCTTCCGGATTGCGATGGAAGTCCATGGAGGCTGGCGAGGAAGCCGCAGTCCACTTTTGCTCGTCATAGGAGAAGACGGTTTCGACCCATGCCAACGATTCGAGATAACAGGTGTTCAGTTCGTCCGCCGACAAACCGATGACCTGCGCCGCCGATTGCACTCCCTGCCAATCGCCGACTTCGTAAGATTTGACAATCCGCAGGACTAGAGAGAGCAGGTCCGCTTCCCCGCCCGCGCCGAGGAGTGCGTTGCGAATTTTCGGGCCAATGTTGAGTTCGCCGAGGATGGCGTCGAGCGGCCTTTGCAGAATGGCATCGAGGAGGGAGAACATGCCCACCAGGAAGGGATCGGAATCGCCCAGCGGCAGTTTGGCGAAACCCGCGATGGTTTCCGACAAGCGGCCGCGCATGAGCACCTGCGCCATCAACACCGGCGGCCTGTGCTGGACCAGACTGGAGACGGTCGCCATCCAGGCCCACTTGCGGATCTCGTCCGAGCCCAGCAGTACAAGGCCCTGGTGAATGGATTCCACACGGACGGCCCAGTGAAAAGCCGCCGAATTCAAGAACTTCAGCAGTGAGTGCGAGAACGAGAGATCGTGCCGTATGAGTTGCTCGATGGCGTCGAAATCCAGATCCTTCCGCTGAATCTGTTTCACCAGACGCATTCCGGTAGCCTGGGACACGGGAACGCGCTCCGTCCGGAGCACGGTAGGGCTGACGAAGAAGAACCCCTGGAAATAATCGCAGCCCAGCCTGCTTGCCGTTTGAAATTCCGCCTCGGTCTCGACTTTCTCGGCTACCACTCCGGTGCTCGGCTTCTTGTATCGCCCTACGATCCTCCGCTGCTCGGCGCGGGAGGTCTGCTGGAAATCGATCTTCAGAATGTCCATGAACGGAGCAAATGCCTCGGTCCGCCCATCGTCCAGACAGTTTTGGAGCGCCAGAGCGTAGCCTTGCCTGCGGAGTTCGATGCAAGCGGAGAGAATGGCCGCATCGGGCGCAACCGATGCCTGGATCTCGATGACGACCTTATCGGGAGGCAATACCGCGATTCCCCCGCCGAGGAGGAGTTGGCGAGTGAGCCTGATGAAAGCCGGTTTGCCACCGAGCAGGCGTTCCATGCCGACGCCCAGGACTGCGTTCACAATCGCTTGCTCGGTGGCGGAGACGCCATCGGCCGAATCGCGGAAATGGGCCTCGCTGGAATGAAAGAGAAGTTGGTATGCCGCGACATTCCATCCGCGGTCAAGTATTGGCTGCCGCCCGAGATAGAACTCCATCAATGGTCTTATCGGCCATTCGAACGGAATACTTTAGGCCGGCGCGGACAAAGACGCCGGGCGATTGAAGTACCATATGAATGTGAGTATCGAAGAGCGTCTGGAAAAGCTGACGGAACGTCACGAAGCGCTTACCCAAACCGTCGAAATCATCGCCGTCATGCGGAAGGAAAACGAGAAGCGCTTCGCCGAGCGCGCCGCCGAGAATGACAGGCGCTTCGCCGAGACCGACAGGCGTACAGGACAGGTACTCGAAGGAATTACCCAGTTGGGGCATATCGCGGAGTCCCACGATCACAGGCTTGATAATCTCGAAGGTAATTCCCGCTAGCGCGCTTTTGTGGATAATTACTACGGCGTCGATCCCATCGACCTATCCGGATTGAAAACGGTCTCGCTTGCCCAGCGCGGCGGTAAGGTGAAGCAAGCGGATTTCGCGCGGCCGTATGTGTCTGGGTCCGGTATTGGCGGATGGCTCGACAGCCTGCCGCATATTCTGGCGGGAGACACGGTGCGGGCCGTGGTTGATTCGATCGCGGCGGCTCGTGAGAACGGCAAACCGATTCTTTGGGGCATGGGCGGGCATGTAATTAAATGCGGATTAGCTCCGCTGCTCCTCGATCTCATGCGGCGCGGGTTCGCGACCGGTTTTGCCATGAACGGGTCGGCATCGATTCACGATTTCGAGATCGCGCTGGCGGGACATACCAGTGAGGATGTAGAAGCTGTCCTGCCCGATGGGCGTTTCGGCGCGGCGGAAGAGACGGGCCGGGAGTGGAACCGCGCGCTTTCGGCCGATGCCGGGCTCGGCGAATCTTTGGGTAAGGCCCTCAATGCCCTCGCGCCGGCGGCACATGCTCCGGCCAGTTTGCTTCTCGAAGCCTGGCGGGCGCGGGTGCCCGTTACGGTACACGTTGCGATCGGTACGGACACTCCGCATACGCATCCGGCGACGGATCCGGCAGTGCTGGGCGCGGCGACGCATCGGGATTTCCGTCTGTTCTGCACGCTGGTGGCGGGGCTTAACGGAGGCGGCGTCTACATCAATGCGGGATCGGCCGTGATCATGCCCGAGGTTTTCCTGAAGGCGGTCTCATGTGTGCGCAACCTGGGCAATGAATTGCGCGATTTCTCGACCGTAAACATGGATTTTCTGCAGCACTATCGCCCGCGCGTTAATGTGGTGGAGCGGCCGCATCTCGATAAGAAGGAGCCGGAATCGCGCGGCAGAGGCTATGCGCTCACGGGGCATCATGAGATCATGATTCCGCTGCTGGCGGCCGCGCTGATCGAAAAGACATCCTGACTGGAAACGACATCTTGACCGCGCGCGCAGAGAGTTCCGAGCCGCTGATCCTGGCGCAGCCCGAGGCCCCATTCTGGGGCTTCGGCGAAATATTCATCGGCCTCGCGGTGTTTCTGGCGGCGCTGCTCGTGGTGGGGGGCGTCGCCGACCAATACCTGCACAGTGCGGCACGACGCGGCTACTGGGCGGTCGCCGAAGAGTTCAGCGGCTATGTGATTCTGTTTGCCGCGCTGAAGATTATTTTCTTCCTCAAACAGCGCCCCATGTTCCGATCCCTCGGGTGGGTGCCGCACTCTTTCGGCACGCTGCCGCTGATCGGCCTGGGATTCGTCCTGGTGCTTGCCAGCGTGGCGTTGCAGCTTTTGCTGCGAACCCCGGAAAAAGAGACGCCGTTCGATCTGCTTCTCAATGGCGATTGGTTAAGCCGCATCGTCATATCGGTTTTCGGCATTACGCTGGGACCGATTATCGAAGAACTGCTGTTTCGCGGTTTCCTACAGCCCGTGCTGGTGAATGCGGCGGGGGTGTTTCCGGGAATAATGATCGCGTCCTGCCTGTTCGGCGCCGCCCATCTGTCGCAGAACGCAGGCATCTGGCAGAGCGCCGTGCTCATCGGAGGGGCGGGATTTGTATTCGGCGTGGTCCGGCATGTTTCGGGCTCGACGCGCGCCTCTTCAATCGTACATATGGCTTACAACTTCGTGCCCTTCTGCATCACTCTGATGCAGGGGGCGGCGAGCGAACACAAATAAAGAAGAAAACCGGGCAGATCGGAAATCTGCCCCACCACTATGATTGAGACGATTCAATGGACCGATGAGGGCGTGGTGATGATCGACCAGACGCGCCTGCCGAGCGAAGAGATTTACGTCACGTGCCGGAGCTACGGGGAAGTCGCCGAGGCGATTCGCAGCATGGTGATTCGGGGGGCTCCGGCGATCGGCGTGGCCGCCGCCATGGGCGTCGCCATCGGTATCGCCAAGGCGGATCGCCACGAGCTCGACGCACAGATGCGGAAGATTTCCGCCGAGTTGGCGGCGACGCGGCCCACGGCGGTGAACCTGTTCTGGGCCATCGACCGCATGAATCGCCTGTACCGGGAGTGCCGGCATCTCGAGTGGGAAGAGATTCGCGACCGGATGATTGCCGAGGCGAGGCTGGTGCGGGCCGAGGATATCGAAATCAACAACGCGATCGGCAGGCACGGCGCGCCGCTGGTCCCGGACGGCAAGACCGTGCTGACGCACTGCAATGCGGGCGCGCTCGCCACCGCGGGTTATGGGACGGCGCTGGGGGTGATCCGCGCGGCTGTGGAAGCGGGCAAAGACATCGACGTATTCGCCGACGAGACGCGTCCCTTCCTGCAGGGGGCGCGGCTGACGGTTTGGGAACTGCAGCGGGACGGCATCCGGGCGACGCTGATTACCGATAACATGGCGGGGCATTTTCTGCATTCCGGGCGGATCGGATGCGTGGTGGTGGGGGCGGACCGGATCGCGGCGAACGGCGATGTGGCCAATAAGATCGGGACGTATTCGGTGGCGGTTCTGGCGAAGGAAAATGGCGTGCCGTTCTATGTGGCGGCGCCGATTTCCACGCTCGACCTTTCGTTGCCGAGCGGCGAACACATTCCGATCGAGCAGCGCGGCGCGGCGGAGGTTACGCATGTCTTCGGGGTTCGTGTGGCGCCGGTGGGAACGGCGGTCGAGAATCCGGCATTCGACGTAACGCCGCATCGCTACGTAACAGGTATCATTACAGAACGAGGAGTGGCCCGCGCGCCTTTTGAGGCGTCTTTGCGGGACCTCGCGGGGAGGGCGAAATGAGAATCGTTGCGATGGCGCCGGCGGCTTTAAGTTTGCTCGCGGGGGCGCTGAGTCTGCCGGCGGCGGGGGATTACTCGAATCGCCACGCGCCGGGCTTTTCGCTGAGCGATTCCCACTACCGGCAGCACGATCCGCAGGACTACCGGGGCAAGGTACTGCTGGTCGACATTATGTCGACGACCTGCCCC
>JBEKAQ010000019.1:0-57821 GCA_050015835.1 Bryobacteraceae bacterium
GAACCCTGGATCATCAACGGCTGGCAGTCTTACGGCAAGTTCAACGGAAGGCCTGGAATCGGCGGACAGATTCTCTGGCGTCCGACCACCAACCTCGACTTCGTCTGGAACACCTATGGTCTGGGTCAGGATACGCTCGGCACCCACCGCACACGTATCCACGAAGACGATTCGATGGAGTGGAAGTACTGGGAAGATCCCAACAAGCTGATGCACCGGATGGCGTTCTCGTTCACCTGGGACGAAGGCTGCGAAACCGGCGGCGGTACCTATGTGAACAACATCAATGCGCCCGCCCCCAAAGTGCAATGCTTCAGTAACAAAGGCGGCATCCCTGCGCAGAACTTCCTCGCCGGTATGTTCTATCAGCGCTTCTGGTTCGATCATGACAAGTTCGGCGCCACCATCGGCGGCGGATTTATCACCAACCCCGGCCGTTACCTGGTCCTGCTGCCGCCCATCAACGGCGCCACGGCAGCTTCGGGAACGCCCTATTTCACTGAGAATCCCGGCCAGAAGTTCGCCGGCTACGACTACCAGCTCACCTTCGACTGGATGCCGACACAGTTCGTTACCTGGCGCGCTGAGTTCACCGAACGCGGCACCAACGTTCCGTACTGGGCCGGCAAGGGTGGCATGACGCCTCCCGGCGGCAACAACGGCAACCCAAGCGAGTTCGTTTGTAACGACGGCACCTCCTCCGCGACCGGAGCTTGCGGCGCGGACGGCGGGCTCTGGAGGCCGGATCTCAGAAAGCAGGAGCTGCGCTGGACCTTTGCTTTGATGGTTCACCTCTAATCTGTTTGACAGTGCTCTAAACTGGGGACAGGCTTGGCCACTCGGGTCAAGCCTGTCCCATCTTTATTTGAAAACACACCTATGCCTCGCTATCTCAACCCGGCCCTCCTCCTCCTGCCGGCGCTTCTTTGTCCCATTTGGGGACAAACCGTCAAGCCCGGCGCCTTCGTCAAGGTGGCCGAACAAAACTACTGCTTCGTGCGTCCCCGCATGCTCGAGATGGAACGCGCGCCGCAATCCGTCCTCGTGTTGCGCTTGCGTCTCCAGCTTGCCTACCAGAACACCAACCCCCGGCCGCTGATTCTTGCCGTCCAGCACGACCAGGTGCCTTACACGTCTCTTAAGCCCGGCCAGGTGATGACCAGACAAAAAAGCCTCTACAAAGGAGGCTTCATTAATCCCAAAGTCGCCCTGATGACGCACCTGCCGCCCGACGTAAGCCCCGACAATCCCGTCGATCCGCCCAACGACGTGTTTTCGATCGTACCCGCCGGCGGCTTCCTCAACGTTCCCGTGCATGAGGAAGTCCAGTTGACGATTTATAATAAGTCCGCCAAACGCGATCCCGACCTGCGCGGACACCGCCTCTACGTGCGCCTCGAACTCGAGCAGCAGCCCATCACTCCCGCCCTCCTGGCCAAACTCTCGGATCAGTGGGTGCGTATCGGCGTGCCGTGGACGGGAAAATTGCGCACCAATACCCTCACCATCGACGTTCCCGCCGCGCCCGAAGCCACCAAACTATGCGTGGATAAGAAGGACGAAGAACCCAAGCCCCAGTACACGCCCCTCCAGCCCCCCAAATGAAATCCTTTAATCGGGCTCATTAATTTTATCGTGGCCGTATGAGGACAATCCTTATACAGGCCACAGGCCTTCTTAATGGCCGCAGCCCTACACTCGAACTAAGTCGAGAGCGGCTGCCATGCGTCGATACCCGTACTCTTTCCTTGTCGGCTTTATAACTCTCCTGCCAGCGGCTGGACAGTTTCGCGGAAACATGTTTGATGCCCCGGTATTCAACGCCGACGCGAAGCTGGTATTAGTGCCAACCACGGTACTCGACCGCCGAGGCGCCATCGTAAGTGGCCTGCACGCCGACGCTTTCATGGTAATGCAGGATAACCTGCCGCAACGCATTGCCTCCTTCGGGGAACAGGACGTCCCGGCATCGCTCGGAGTTGTCTTCGACACCAGCGGAAGTATGAGAGGCGTTCTCCCTGAGGCGAAATCCGTCATGCGGACTTTCTTCGAAGCCTCTAATCCGGAGGATGAGGCGTTTCTCTTTACCGTCGCCTCGAAACCCAATCGCGATTCCGGCTTCACGCACGACTTCGACTCGCTCGTCAACCATATGCTTTTTACCGGAGCGCAGGGCAGCACGGCGCTGGTCGACACTATCTATGCGGCCCTGCTCCAAAGCCGCTCGGCCCGTAACCCGCGCAAAGCTCTCCTCGTTATCTCCGATGGCATGGATAACCACAGCCGCTATTCGGCAAGCGAACTGATATCCGCGGCCATCGAGGCCGACTTACAGATCTATTCCATCGCCGTCTACACTCCGCCCATGACGAAGAAACCCATCGAGCTCCGGGAAGAGCGCGAGGGTATGGCGTTCCTCGAGGAAATTACCCGGCGCACCGGCGGGGTCCAGCTGGTGGTCCGCAATGCGCATGAAATCGACCAGGCCGCGCACGACGTGGCGCGCGCCATCCGGGATCAGTATCTGATTGGCTATGTTCCCCAACATGCCGAGGCGAACGGCCAATGGCACACCATAAAAGTCAAGCTCAACGTGGCTAACGCCAAGGCCTACGCGCGTTCGGGCTTCTTCGCTAAATAGGCTAAACCCTCTCCGTTCCACCTGTTTTATCCCCCCAATTCAAAAAATCTATTTCCGAGGTGCGTCTCCAAAAAGTAAACTGAACTTTTCCATACATGATAATTTAATGAGTTTTACACGTTAAAACAATGAGTTCATTATGATTGGATGACTCGGGGCACCCCGTGCGTGTCTACTCAATCAAGGAGACGACTATGAGAATAGCCCTTTGTATTCTTGCTCTTACGGCATCCGGATGGGCAACTGAAGTGGATTCCGCCGATCAGGTCACGCCAACTCTCGAATCAACAGCAGTGCCGCCATCGGCCCAGACTACGCCAGCGACACCTGCCACGGCGGCGTCCGACGCCCCCAAACCGGCGGATGCCACACCTCCCGCGCCACCGCCCAAATACGACGGCTGGGCCTTCAGCGGACTGGTCGACGGCTACTCGACCTATAACGGCATCAATCCGCCCATGAGCGCCAACCTGCTGCAGAATTTCGATCTGCACAGCGGCGCCCCGCGCCTCAGCCTGCTCAAGGCCACCGTCGACAAATCCGACAAGGTTCTTGGCATCCACATCGACGTGGGGCTGGGCGAAACTATGCGCCTCATCCACGCCGGCGACGTCGCCGCGCAGCAGCATCAGGGCCTTCGCTACGTCGAACAGATGTATTTAATCGCCAAGCCCAATCATACGCACGGCACGGAAATCGATTTCGGCCAGTTCGTAACCTCGGCGGGCGCCGAAGTCGTCGAAAGCAGTTCCAACTGGGATTACACGCGCTCGCTGTTATTCGCGCTCGCCATCCCTTACTATCACTTCGGGATCAGGACGTCGACTCCGGTTACCAAGACGCTGACGCTGGGCGTGCAGGTAGTCAACGGCTGGAATACGGTCTGGGGCAACCATGATTTCCAGAACGTGGGCATCACAGCCGCGTACACCAAAACCAAGTACACCTGGACCGCCAATTACTATGTGGGCAAGAGCGACCTCGGCGCCCATGCGGGCGAGCGCAATCTGATCGACGCCACGCTGCTGCTGACGCCGACCGGTAAGCTGAACTTCTATATCAACGGCGATTATGGCCGCGACAATACTTACGGCGGCGGCTACAACGATTGGTACGGACTGGCTGGCGCGGGTCGCTATCAGCTAAGCAAAGTGTTCGCAATCGCGGGACGCCTTGAATGCTTCGACGATCCGGGCGGCTTCTCCACCGGGCGCAGGCAAACTCTCAGGGAAGGTACCTTCACCGGCGAGGGGAAAGTCAACGATCATCTGGTGGCGCGCCTCGAATACCGTCACGATCAATCCAACCAGGACTTCTTCGAAGAGGGCAACGCTCACCTCATGAAGAAGGGAATGGACACCGTGACCATCGGAATCGTAGGCCTGTTGGGACCGCTGAAGTAGGCACAAATTGCAGACTCTTTTGCAAGCCGACATACCGGACCTCACATGGAGTGCCCCTGAATATGCTCGCCTGGCAATTGAATGCGACCGTCTGAGGCAGTTGTATGTGGCCGCAGTCGACAGCTTCTTCGCAACCGGCTACAGGCTGAACGACGCCGAACACAGACAACTGAAAACGGCGGCCGAAAAAGCCCGAATCCGGTGGGAAGCGGCACGCGCGCGGTTGGAACAACACCAGCGCACTAAAGAACGCCAGGCGAGCTAATCCTGCGGCGACGGGCGGTCCGACGCCGGGTTTTCCCTAATCGTCGAAACCAGTTCCTGAATGGTGGGCAGAGAAAACAGGAACAGGACCGCCGAAAGTGTAAGAACAATCAGAGTGTTCATAACGATGTATCCCTCCCGGGACCGCACGCGCGTTGGTTCTAAACCGTTGTCTGGACGCCCACGCCGGGTGTACCCGGGGAGGAGGCATCGGGCCGCGGCGCCTGGGCCGGGTCGACGAACCGGTATCCAACATGGGTATCGGTCAGCAGGTATTTGGGATTTGCCGCGTCGTCTTCGAGCTTCTTGCGCAACTGGCGCACAAAAGTTCTCAGATACTCCACCTGGTTGGCGTATTCCGCGCCCCACACCACATGCAGCAAACGCGCATGCGTAATGGGCAGACCGGCGTGGGAAATCAGATAGTAAAGAAGATCGAATTCCTTCGGGGTCAGGTGGATCGCATGGCCGCTCTTCTGCACCAGACGCCGCGCCGGATGCAGTTCGATCTCGCCCACCGTGATCAGGTCCTCGCCAGGCACGGCGGAGGCGCGCGAACGGCGCAGAGCCGCGCGAATGCGGGCCGTAAGTTCCCGCATGTGAAAGGGCTTCGTGATGTAATCGTCCGCGCCCGCTTCGAGCGCCTCGATCTTGCGCTCGTGATCGTCGTTCACGCTCAGCATCAATATGGCCATGCCAGGCATCAGGCGGTTTAGTTCGCGGCACGTCTCGATACCGCCCTTGCCGGGCATATTGATATCCAGCAGCACGGCGTCATAGCGCACGATCCGGCACAGCGCGATCGCTTCTTCCCCCGTGCTGGCCTCGCCGATATCGAAGCCCAGACTATAAAGCGTCGTGTGCAGCGCGCGCCTGACCGACGCTTCGTCGTCCACGACCAGCAGTTTGCCTTCCTGCCGGCTGGGCATAACTTCTTTCTCGCGCCCGAACGATAAGTCGAATGCCGGTCTTTCTGAAGTCAACACGCCCCGCCTCTTGGTTACTCTCAAAGAGTAGGATACGACTCATGATAAAAGCATAAGGAAATGTCGATTATACGATAATTATTAAGACCATAAAAACTTTCAATGGCCCCTCCGGCCGGGTAGTCCGGGCATCGGATCCCTGCGCGTGTTGGGCGCAACATGAAAACAGGCTCGTTACAGTCTTAAGTCTGGAAGAGGATGGATCTTATGCGAACCATTGAGGTTGTTCCCGCCGCCACTTTTCTGCAAGGGTTCCAGCAGGTTGGCCGAAACATAAAGTCCGCGAACATACGGGGGGCCGGTCAGCAGCAACGATATTCATGTAAAAAACATATCAAAATTACTAATTCTTAATGTATCTGGAGGCGCTACTCCCGGAATCGGTACCCGAACCATGTCTCCGTGAAAAGATATGAGGGGTGCGCGGGATCGTCTTCGAGTTTCTTCCTCAACTGGTAGATGAAAGTTCGGAGATACTCCATCGCGCCCGCGTACTCCGGACCCCAGACCGCGTTGAGCAAGCGGTTGTGTGCAATCGGCTTTCCGGCATGGGTCATGAGGTAGTACAGCAGATCGAACTCTTTGGGCGTGAGGTGGATGGGGGCGCCCGCCTTGAATACAGTGCGCCGAATGGGGTCGAGCTCAATCCCGCCGATACGGATCGATTCGTCGGTCGCCTCGTGCACGGTGTGAGAACGGCGTACCGCGGCGCGCACCCGGGCCGTCAATTCGCCCATATGAAAGGGCTTGGTTACGTAATCGTCGGCGCCCGAGTCGAGCGCCTCCACCTTATCGTCCTGGCTATCCCGAATGGTGAGCATGAGAATCGCAAGGCCCGGAGACAGGCGGTGGATCTCGCGGCAAGCCTGCATGCCGCCCATTCCGGGCATGTTGATATCGAGCAGCACGGCGTCGTAGCGCGACTCACCGATCAGCGTGAGCGCCTGTTCGCCGGTGGCAGCCTCGGTGACTTCGAATCCGAGATTATCGAGAGTCACGCGCAGGGCGCGCCGGATGGCGGGTTCGTCGTCCACGACGAGGATGCTGGGCAGCGGCTCAGGCATGAATATCTTCCTTGTGCAGGGGCAGGGTAAAAAAGAACGTCGTTCCCGAGGCTTCGCCGCTTACCACCCAGGCACGCCCCCGATGCGCCTCGGCGACCTTCCTCGTGATGGACAACCCCAGCCCTGTCCCGGCAGCGCGGTGTTCCATGCCCGGGCTCCTGTAAAACCGTTCGAAAATGCGTTCGCGATCTTCCGGCTGGATGGCCGGACCCAGATTGTGCACGGAAACAACGGCTTCCGCCGCTCCCGTGGTAACGGAAACGGAAACAGGGGTTCCGGGGAATGAATACTTGATCGCGTTATCGACCAGCTGACTGAGAGCTGTGGCTACCAGATCGGGATTGGCGGAAACGATGAGGCGCTGATGGGGGACGGAAACCTTAACGGGCCGGCCCTCGAGTTGGGCTTCAAAGCTCTTCAGTACGCGCTCCACCGCCTCCGCCGGGTCGCATTCCCCGGTGACCACGGATGCGGCCGTGCCTTCGAGCCGCGCGGTTTGCAGCAGGCGCGTGGCGAGTTCCGTCAGACGCACCGTTTCCTCATCGATCAGATTCACCAGTTCCGTCTCCTGAGGATTAAGGGCGCCCGCTTCGAGGAGACCGGAACTCACCGTTCGAATCACCGTCAACGGAGTTTTGAAGGCGTGAGCCAGCGCATCGAGGACGGCGGCGCGCAGTTGTTCGCTCTGGCGGGCCGCTTCCGCGCGCGTTTCCTTCTCGAGCGAACGGGAGCGCTCGAGCGCCACCGCGGCAATCGACGCAACGGCATCGGCCACCAGAGGATTCAGGGATTTGGCGCGCAGGCCGATGGCGCCGATACCCTTCCGCCCCAGGCGCATCATGCGCGACGACGCACAGAGCACGGGGTCGTTCTGATTTCTGTCCTCCACCCACGTGTTGCGCACCAGCGCTTCGAGCTCCGGGCACGGCTTCCCGGCGATCGAGACTTGTCCCGTGGAGAAATCGAAAAGCGCCACCGAATCCACCTGAATGGCGCGCTGGACGAAGGTGGAGATCTGTGCGCCCGCCGGCTCGTGCGTGTTGAGCAGCAGAATGCTCCGCGCCAGCTCATAAAGCTTCTGGATATTATTGCGCTCCTGATCGGCGACGCGCGCATGATGCTGCGCCTGCGCCGAAAGGCGGCTCACCACCAACCCGGCGAACTCGAATGCAATCAGCGCCGTCCAGTCGCCCGGCTGGGTTACGCGCAGGCTGAAAAGCGGAGCGGTAAAGAGATAGTCCAGGCACAGAACCGAGCCCACGGAAAATGCCGTGGCTTGCCAGAATCCCCAGCGCAATGCCGCCAGAACGATGATCAGGAAATATAGAAACGCGGTGGCGGAGAAAGTGGCATGCAGAGAAAACGCCACCAGCGTCATCACGATAAAACCGGCGCTGGTGGCGAAGAACTCCAGCACTATTCGTTCGCGGCTCGGGCTCGACTCGACAGTGAAATAGTCTCGCCTCTCGCTCGCGGTTTCGGGCGGCGCATCGGCGACGGCCAGAAAGTCCGCTGCCTCGGGAGTGCGTGTTTCTATACTCATCCCTTTACACAGCGTAATCAATAAGACATGAGAAAAGCATAAGATTCAGCCTCAACTTCTGGCTTTAGGATGGGCGTTGTCATAAACGCGCATCAGGTCCGAAAGCGAAACCTGCGTATATTTCTGCGTCGTCGAGAGCCGCGCGTGGCCGAGTAACTCCTGAATCGCCCGCAGGTCGGCGCCGTCGCCGAGCAGGTGCGTGGCGAAGGCGTGGCGCAGCGTGTGCGGATGAATGGAAGAGTCTCCGACCACATAACTGGCGTAGAACTTCACAATATTGCGCGCGCCCCGGTCGCTGAGCCGCTTGCCGCGATGGTTCAGAAAGAGAACCTTCGAATCCGCCGCGGCTCCCCGATCCGCGAGGTAGGAATCGAGCGCCGCGGCCGCCTTCGCCCCGTAAGGAGCCTGGCGCTCCTTGCGGCCTTTCCCGCGCACGCGCAGCCATCGTTCGGTGCGGTCGAAATCCTCCAGATTCAGCCCTACCGCCTCGCTGATGCGCAGACCGCAGCCGTACAACAGTTCCAGCAGCAGCCGATCGCGCCTGGGGTAAGGCCGTTCCAGCGCGCGAGGCAACACGCCGTCGACCAGCGCATTGGTAACTTCCGCATTCGGAACCTGCGGCAGCGTCTTCGGCATCCTGGGCAGCCGCAGCAGGCGCGCGGGGTCGGTTTCGATCCGGTGCTCGCGCGATAAAAATCGAAAAAAAGCGCGCGCCGAAGCCAGCTTGCGGCGAATCGTCGCCGGCTTCTGTTCCCGGTCGTACAGGTGAGCCAGCCACTCGCGCAGGTGGAGAAGATCGAAATCCCTCAGCGGCGGCGGCGCCGATCCGGGCGGCGAAAAATAAGCCGTGAACTCGCGCAGGTCGGCGCCGTAACTGCGCAGCGTTTGCGGCGACTCGTTGCGGCGCTCGAGCTCTTCCATGAACTCGCCTGTCGCCTGAGTTAATTCACACATGCACGCCTGCGTATTGGTCGAGTTTTTCGAGAGCGAGGCGGCAGATCTCCGTCTGGCGTTGATTGCGATCGCGTATGGCCTCCGTCAGGGGAGGGAAGAGATCGAAGGCGATATTCGCCGGTTGATAGCTGCGCGGGTCGGCATGCGAAATGTAGTGGCACAGCGAGCCGATCGCAGTCTCGCGGGGAAATGCACGAGGAGGATCGCCGTTTAACTGTGACGCCGCGAACATCCCGGCAACCAAGCCTGTGGCGATCGATTCCACATATCCCTCCACTCCCGAAATCTGGCCGGCGAAGAAGATGTCCGGATGCGCGCGCAACTGGAGCGTATCGGTCACGAGCGCCGGCGCATTGATGTAAGTATTGCGATGGATCTGCCCGTAGCGCAGGAACTCGGCGTTCTCAAGTCCGGGAATCAATCGCAGAATGCGTTTCTGCTCGCCGAACTTAAGATGATTCTGAAAGCCGACAAGATTAAAGCTGTCGGCGCGCAGATTTTCCCGACGAAGCTGCACTGCGGCGTAAGGCCGGCGGCCCGTTCGCGGATCGGTCAATCCCATCGGCTTCATGGGCCCGAAGCGCAACGTCTCGCGCCCGCGGCGGGCAATCTCTTCGATGGGCAGGCAGGCTTCGAAGTAAGGAACGTCGCCATCCGGCAAATCATGGGCTATATGCGAATCGACTGCCTGCGCGGCCATCAGCGCGTCGACAAAACGTTCGTACTCCGCTCTGGTGAAAGGGCAGTTCAGATAATCGCCCGTGCCGCCGAGCGATTTATCGTAGCGCGAGGCAGGGAAGACAACGGTGCGGTCGATCGAGTGGGCGTCGACAATCGGGCTGATGCTGTCGTAAAAAAACAGGCGATCCGCTCCCGTGAATTGCGACAGGCTGGCGGCGAGCGCATTGCTGGTGAGCGGGCCGGTAGCAATAATCGTGGGCCGCGCGGGATCGATTTCGGCAATTTCCTCGCGGCGCACTTCGATACGCGGGTGCCGTTCGATGGCGTCCGTGACCTCTTCGGCGAACACGACGCGATCCACCGTCAGCGCCTGGCCGCCGGGAACGCGGGATTTCTCCGCGACGCGCAGGAGCAGCGAATCGAGCCGGCGCAACTCTTCCTTGAGCAGCCACGACGCCGAAGGATGCCGATCGCTCTTGAGCGAATTACTGCAGACCAGTTCGGCGAGGCGGTCCGTCTGGTGCGCGTCCGTGGTGCGCACGGGGCGCATCTCATAGAGCACTGCGTCAAACCCGCGCTCCGCCAACTGCCATGCGGCCTCGGTACCCGCCAGCCCGCCGCCAATGATGATAATTTCCCGACGCAAATTCTATTGTGGGACAGGCGCTACCGCCTGTCCATGTTTCAAGAGATGGACAGGCGGAAGCGCCCGTCCCACATCGCCAGGCGACTACTTCAGTTTTGGTCCACGCGTTCCGTTGACCAGTTTGTAGATATCGCGCTTCGAGAGTCCGCGCTCGCGCGCCACCGTCTTGATCGCGTCCATGCGCGCAATCCCGGCGCTGACGAGCATTTCAATGGCTTCGCCGGCGGGAGTATCGTCCGGTTCCGGCTCCGTGGCCTTGGCGACCAGGATCACGAATTCACCGCGAATGCCGTCGCGCGCTTCCAGCGTGGCGAGAACCTCGGCGGCGGTCCCGCGCAGCACCTCTTCGTGAATTTTGGTAAGCTCGCGCGCGACGACGATCTCGCGGTGAGGAAGCACCGCCGCTATATCCGCCAGCGCTTCGAGGATGCGGTGCGGCGCTTCGTAAAAGACCAGCGTGGCGGGCTCGTCCGCGAGCGACTCCAACAGACGCGTACGCTGGCCCCGCTTCGAGGGAAGAAATCCCGCGAAGTGAAACCGATCGGTGGGCAGTCCCGACACCACCAGCGCCGCGAGCAAAGCCGAAGGCCCCGGCAAGGCTTCCACTCTTATGTGAGCCTGCACGGCGCCGCGCACCAGCCGATAGCCGGGATCCGAAAGCAGCGGCGTACCGGCGTCCGAGACGATCGCGCCTGTCTCACCGGCCTGCAAACGCGCGAATAATTCCGCCGCACGCTGCGGCTCATTGCGATCGTGATAGCTGATTGTGCGCGTCGCGATCCCGTAGTGCTGCAATAGATGGCCGGTCGTCCGTGTATCTTCGCAGGCGATCCAGTCCACTTCCTTCAGGATGCGCACCGCGCGATAAGTGATGTCTTCGAGATTACCGATGGGGGTAGCGACCACGTACAGGCGTCCGGGCATAACCCGAGTATAGTGTCCGATAATCAAAGAAGATGCCGATCGATCCACTAGCCGGAAAACCAGCTCCCGCGGAACTTCTGATCGACCCCGCCAAACTGGAGCGCGAATACTTCGATAAGAAGCCGGATACCGCCGATCCGGCGCAACTCGTGAGCTTCGGCACCAGCGGCCATCGCGGAACCCCATCGAACGGCACGTTTAACGAAGCCCATATCCTCGCCATCAGCCAGGCGATCTGCGAATATCGCGCGCAACAGGGAATCACCGGCCCCGTCTTCATGGGCAAAGATACGCACGCAGTTTCGGAACCGGCGCAGCAGACCGCGCTCGAAGTGCTGGCGTCCAACGGAATCGATACGATCATTCAGGAGCACGGCGGATTCACCCCCACGCCCGTGATCTCACACGCCATCCTCGTCTACAATCGCGGCCGGAAGCAAGGCCTCGCCGACGGAATCGTCATTACGCCTTCGCACAATCCGCCCTCCGACGGAGGATTCAAATACAATCCCCCCGATGGCGGACCCGCCGATACCGACGTCACCACCTGGATCCAGAACCGCGCCAACGATCTGCTGCGTAACGGCAATCGCGACGTAAAAAGAATCCCCTTCGCATCCGCCATCCAGGCCGCCACCACCCACCAGCGGGATTACGTTCCGGGCTACGTTGACGATCTCGGCAATGTAATCGACATGGATGCCATCCGTGCCGCCGGCCTGAACATCGGCGTCGATCCGCTGGGCGGCGCGGCAGTGGCTTACTGGGAGCCGATCGCCGAGCGCTACGGACTAAAAATCAAAGTGGTCAACCCCAACGTCGACCCGCGCTTCGCCTTCATGACCGTAGATCACGACGGCAAGATCCGTATGGACTGCTCGAGCCCTTACGCCATGGCGTCCCTCGTGAAGCTCAAAGACGATTTCGATATCGCCTGGGGCAACGACACGGATGCGGACCGCCACGGCATCGTCACCAAATCCGCCGGGCTGATGAATCCCAATCACTATCTGTCCGTGGCGATAGAATACCTGCTGGGCCATCGCCCCGCGTGGCCTGCCGACGCCGTAGTGGGCAAGACGCTGGTGAGCAGCGGCATGATCGATCGCGTAGTGGCCGATCTGAAGCGCGTACTCTGGGAAGTCCCGGTGGGATTCAAATGGTTCTCGCCCGGCCTCTTCGACGGCAAATGCTGTTTCGGCGGCGAGGAGAGCGCCGGCGCCAGTTTTCTGCGCCGCGACGGTTCCGTGTGGACCACCGATAAAGACGGCCTGATCCTCGGCCTGCTTTCGGCAGAGATTACGGCGGTGACCGGAAAAGATCCGGGTGAGCACTATCGCGTATTGACCCAACGCTTCGGGACGCCTTACTACACGCGTATCGACGCGCCCGCCAGTCCGGAACAAAAGGCGGCGTTCAAGAAGCTCACGCCCGCCGCGGTAACTGCCGCGACTTTGGCCGGCGACGCGATTACGGCAAAACTAACCAACGCGCCAGGCAATGGAGCGCCCATCGGCGGTCTGAAAGTCGTGACGTCCCGTGGATGGTTTGCGGCGCGCCCCTCCGGCACGGAAAATATCTACAAGCTGTACGCGGAGAGCCTGCGGAGCCAGCGGCATCTGGACGAAATCGTTTCGGAAGCCCAGGAAATCGTAAAGCAGTCGCTGGTGTAGAACAGGCGCTTTCGCCTGTTCATCGGGACCGAACGTATTGTGCGGGTCACACGTGCGCTCCTCCCGGCCTCGGTCCCGCAGCGACGTTTTTCAAGGGGGCCCCGCGGCGCGCTAAATTAAAAGCGGAGATTAGGGAGGCGATGTGATCAACATCCTGACCCTGGAACGGGAATTTGGCACCGGCGCGCCGAGCATAGGACGGACCGTAGCCGATCGCCTGGGCTGGAAGTTTTGGGACCACGAAATCACCGATGAGATCGCGCGCCGCCTGCGCTGCAAGGCGGAGACGGTGGAACGCCACGAAGAGCGTCTCGATTCGATGTTCTACCGGCTCATGAAAGCCTTCATGCGCGGCAGCTTCGAAGCGCGCGTCGAGACCGACGATTTCGAAGTCCTCGACGCCGAGAACCTCTCGATTCTCTTCGAGAAGGTTATTGCTAAAATCGCCGCCGAAGGCAAGTGCGTGATCGTAGGGCGCGGCGCGCCCTGGTTTCTGCGCGGAAGGGAAGACGTGTTCCACGTTTTCCTCTATGCCCCGCACGACGAAAAGCTGCGCCGCGTTATGGCCGCGGGAAAAAACCGCCGCGAGGCCGAACATCTGCTCGAAACCGTCGATCGCGACCGCGCCGCGTTTGTCTGCAAGTACTACAACAAAGTCTGGCCCGACCGCTATCTCTACAACATGATGCTTAACGTCAGCCGGGGCGATGAATATGCGGTGGAGACGATTCTGCACGGGATGAAGCTGGCCCAGCCGGCCAGTACCCCGGTAAGCCCTTCTTCGTAGCCAGCAGGATTTCGAAAATCGCCTTGCGATCGCCCGCTGTGAGATGAGCGAACTCAGGGCTCGAATCTTTGCCCGTCAGCACCTCCCACAATCTTCGGTACAAGCGGTC
Source organism: Bryobacteraceae bacterium (assembly GCA_050015835.1). Classification (GTDB taxonomy): domain Bacteria; phylum Acidobacteriota; class Terriglobia; order Bryobacterales; family Bryobacteraceae; genus BOG-234. The sequence goes on from JBEKAQ010000019.1 coordinate 13,676, forward strand.
TTTTACCTCCTGCGGCATGCTGTCGAAAGCTTCGCTGTAGATGAGGTAGCTGCACGGGTAGCGGAACATCCGTGTCTTCATATCGAAATCCCGCAGCGACCGGCCCAGGGGATCGCGCGGCCCAAGGCTCTCGAATTCCGCGGAAAATCCGGAAGTCCCTTCAATTGGAGCTGTAAGCGCGGTCTCGCCGCTGAAAAGCATGTACTTCAGCAGATCTTCCACACCCTCATCGACCGAATGTCCAGGCTCGAACTTCGCCAGGCGCGCCTCCCAGCCCACCCGCGTGATCAGATTCTCCATCTGCGTCTGATGCTCGAGCGTCATCAGCGCCACAATATCGCTGTGCGGCGACACATAAGCGCCCGTGTCGATGAAGTGACGCAGATCGGTCACATTGGTGGTGCCCTCGCTGATCGGCAATTTCGGATCTTCCGTCGGATACTGCACCACCGCGTTCCCCATGTGACTCTGGTCGCCGCTGGTGCCGGTGACGTACCAACCGCCCCAACGGTCTCTGAGTGGGCTGCGGTGGTCGGTGATAAACCCGCCCTCGCTCATCACGGGCATGCCGGTGCGGTCCGGCGTGATCGAGCGAACCATAAACCCCGGAACTCCCATGGATGCGCCCGACAGGTGGCACTGCAGGCACACATCGCGGCGATCGAAGCGCGGATGCGCAGCTTGTTCCTGATCGAGCGTATAGAACATCACGCCCTGCTTCGGATCGATAGCCGCGAACTCGAGCACTTCGCCGGTGCGCACGAAGCCCACCGTCACACTGTCGTTGAAATACAGCGCGCGCGGCGTGCGCGGTGCGATTTTCGGGGCTTGAAAGCTGGTTTTCGAAAATACCAGCACCTGCGAAGTCGTCGAAACATTCAGCTCTTTGAGAACCGACCGAAGATAGCCGAATTCGTGCTCGTAGCGCAGCCTCACCTGGCCGCTGTCCATCCTCTGCTGCAGGCGCGCCACGGCATCGTCAACCGGCCCTTTCGAGTACTGAATCGCGTCATGCTCCTGAGGCATGATGTAAGAACCGCTCAGTCCCGCCAGGGCCACGGCTGCGGGCGCCAAAAGCGCCAGCGGCCAGCTAAACGGTCGCAGCATGGCAATGGTCTCCTTCGCAAAATCCCCGTAAATCGGTATTCGTTCCCTGGCCGATCGCAAAAGGTCCCGCCAGCGACTGGATGGTGGTCGAGGCGAACGCCTCCTCCACCGACCGCACCGCGTCATCGAGTTTGCGATGCAGGGGGCAGAGATTCTCGCCGTGCGCCTGCAACCCCAATGGACACGACCGGATGCGCCGCAGCGGATCTACCGCGGAAACCACTTCGAGAACCGTGATCTCGTTCACGGGCCGCACCACCTGAAAGCCGCCGCCGCGTCCGCGCTGTCCGGAAACGATTCCGGCGCGCACCAGGGAATTCAGAACCTTCGAGAGATAGTCGAGGGGTACCCGCGACGCCTGTGCAATTTCCTGCGCGGTCCGGGCCTCACCGGTACGGGTGGCCAGCTCGACCATGGCGCGAAGGGCGTATTCGGCGGTTTGCGAGAGCATGCAACATCATCATACGATATCCGGATAAAGTTATCCAGTATTAAAAAGGCCGATCCCCTGGGACAAATAGACAGTCAACTAATCGACGCTTGGCGAAGGCTTCTCGGGATGCGCGCCTTCAAGCGGCGGGTGAGTGACGGAGGGGATCTCGGGACGATGTGTTTCTTCCACGCCGGAACTCTCCGGAGGCAGGCTGTCTCCTACGTCGATAAACCTGAATTTGAATTGTCGATGATCGCAAACGCGGCAACGGTAGGGAAGAACGATCGGTGAAACCAAATGTCCTATCGCGCTTCGAATCCACGACGGCCTGAGATGAGTGGACCCGCACCTGTCGCAGGTATTCATTGACAGCATATTGTCCCCACTGCATTACAGCAACGCTCTTTGTGGGGATTCTACCATCAATTCCAGTCGGTTAAAGCGATCCCGTCTGCGCGATCTCTGTCAAAAGTCAAGCCCGTTCTACCTCTGGCCGTGCTTCGCTGCCTTCAGCCGGCCGATGTTCAGGCGGACGAGCGGCTATTCTTCCCGTATCCAGGTCTGCGAGCGGCCCACCAGGGCGAGCCCCAGATAGCCGCGCACGTTGAGCTTCCTGCCGCCCTCTTCGAGGCTCATCTTACATTTATAGATCCAGCCGGTATCCGGGTCCAGAATATCGCCGCCCGAATACTCCGAACCGCGCTTCTTCATATCGCGCAGAAACACGAGGCCGATGACGGGCTTGTCCTTGCGGTCACCGTCGCATTTGGCGCACACTTCCGCAGCCTCCCTGGGATCGAAGCTGGCTTCAATCTTTCCGAAGATCGCTCCGTCCTTTTCAAAGAGCCGGACCAAGCCGCGCGTTTTGTGCGTTCTGTCGTCGATCGTCCGCCACAATCCTGTGGGAGACGGACTCTGCGCCAACAGCGGGGTGATAAGGAGCACAGAAAGACAAAGACGAGACGTAGGCTTAAGATTCCCCTACTCGTTAGAATATACCCATTGGGCGTGGCTTGGAAAGCCCGGCAGGCGGGATAGTGCGATTCAATCCGTGACGTAAGATCGATGTGTCGGCTGTGGCCCGAAAGGTGCAGGTATTGGCCGGGGGAGTTCATAACCATGGATAACAACGGCGGGATTGTGCTTGACAGGCCCTCCCGCGAGCGTCAGAGTTAGCATTGAAGATGCGTTGTTTCAGGCAGACCGGCGCCCTTTGTCTCGGCTTGTCGTTTGCCTTGTCGACGGGAGCGCTCCGCCCCGCCGCCGCTCAGGAACCGCCGGCGGCATCCCAACCGGGCGAAGATCAGAAGCCGCTGACACCGGAAGAACAGCGCGAAAAGGAGATCCGCAGGTTCGATCCGCTGGACAAGAGCAACCCGGCGCTGGATCAGGATGGGCAGAATCGGAACTCGGGGGATTCTACCGCCAACGCGGCCACTGCGCCGCAGACTCCCGCGCAGGTTGTGGCGCAGCCCAGGCCGCTTCCCGGTTCGGTCGCGGCAGGGAGTCCGGATCTTCCGGCCAATCCACGCAGTAATGAGGGACCGCAGGTAGTAGCCGAAGACGCGGACGCGGCGGCGGCCCAGGCGTACAACGGCCCAGCAGTCCTCAGCCGCAGCTATACGCTTTCGCGGCCGATGACGCCGCAGGAGATCAAGTGGTCGTGGAACGTAGGGTTCAACGCCATATACAGCGACGGATTGATCGGCGGACAGGCCAACGCCAACGGGACTGTGGCTAATCAATACTCGTTTGGCCAGTCGGCAACATGGGGGTTCCATGGACGCCATTTCTGGAAGCACGATCAGATCGGTGTGAATTATAGTGGCAGCTACCACCACTACGATGGATTCAACGGCTACAGCGGCCAGAACGAGAACCTGAACGCGGATTTCGCGCATGAGTTCTCGCGCCACTTTTCACTGCACCTGATTGAATCGGGATTAATCCTGTCCCAGAGTTATTCGCTCGAAAATCCCCTGGGCAACGCCGAGGTTTCCATTGCCAACATTAATCTCGCGGCGAGCCCCGCCGTACAGATTCTGGGCACGGGCATACGCCAGACCAATACTTCGGCGAATCTGACCTGGCAAAAATCGGCCCGTCTTTCGTTCAGTTATGGAGGCGGCTTTTTCATCGTGGAACAAACTGGCGCGGGACTGACGGGAGTTACAGGGTACCAGGCCCAATCGGACATCAATTACCGCCTCACGCGCAAGATGACGGTGGGCGCTTACTACTCCTTCAGCGATTACGTATACGCCCAGCACGTCGACGTCTCCGAAGCCAACACGTTCGGGGGTATATTCTCATATGCGCTGAGCAGGACGATGCAGTTTCGGTCGCGCGCGGGAGTCACACGGTCGGAAACCAACGGATTGAGCGTGGTACCCATCGATCCCACGATCGCGGCCCTGATCGGGGAGAGTTCCACGATCATCGAGTCGGGTCGGGTCAGCCAGTTTTCCGACATCTCGGCCCAATTGGCAAAGGACTTCGGAAGGAGCCGCACAGCCAACGTCTCCTATGCGCATGGGCTCGCGCCCGGCAACGGCCTGATCCTCAGCTCAGTGCAGCAAACCATTTCGGCAGCCTGTTCGATGCGCCTTTTTCGCGAGTATACGGCGAGTATTACACTGGGCCAGTCCAGCGTCTCCTCCACTACGCAGACCATCGGCAAATACACTTCGGAGTATGTGACTCTGGCGCTGGCGAGATCCTACCGGCACGGGATGTCCACGAATCTCACAGTGAGTTACCGACGTTTCACGCTTGTGGGAGGACCGTCTGTGCCGCAGTCCCAGATTTACATATCGAGCGGCTTTTCATGGGGTCCCCCGGCCGGCAGACTCTGGTAGCCGCTGGCGTCAGCGCCCCTGTTGTTGCTCGACGTCGTCGCTTTGTTTTTTCAGACCGGCATCGATAATCCCTGCGAGACCGAAGCCGCCGCTGGTGGAAATCGTTCGCGCCAGTTCCTCTTCACCCAGCCCGAACGCCGCTTCGCTCGCCCGATCCTCGCCCGTACCGAGCCATCCCGACCCCTCTTCGCGCACCGCCCTCAACATCTGGCCCACCAGCAGGGCCTCGAAATCTTTGGCCGCGCCCGACCTCTTGAGCTGCACCGTATCGATGGCGGGCATGGTGTCGACGGGATTGATATTCATCAAAGGGCGCTCCTCAAATGGCGTTTCTCAAATGGCGTTTCTCAAATGGCGTTTCTCAAATCACTTCGAGCTCCGCATCGAGCGCGCCGGCCGCCCGCAGATTCTGCAATATGGCGATAATGTCGCGCGCCGACGAACCGATCGCGGTGAGCCCGCGCACCAGTTCTTCCACCGTGGCGCCTTCTTTCAATACCACGTTGCGCGTCGCATCTTCTTTGGCCGCCACCTTCGTCTCGGGTACCACCTCGGTGGTTCCGTTCGAAAGCGGACCCGGCTGCGATACCGTCAGCCGGGTCTGAATCTCCACCGAAAGATTGCCGTGCAGGATGGCCACCGGCGCGATCCGCACATCCTTCCCGATCACGATCGTTCCCGTGCGCTCGTTCACCACGATGCGGGCCGGCCGATCCACCTCCACGCGCAGGTCTTCCAGATCGGCGATGAATTCCGGGATTCTGTCCTTCCACTCGGCGGGCGTCGTCACCGTGATCAACGCTCCGTTGTCCGCATGCGCGATGGGTGCTGCATGATCCTTATCGGAGGGGAACTGCTGGTTGATCGCCAGAGCGATGCGCGCGGCGGTCGCGAAATCGGTATCGCGCAATTGCAGCCGGACCAGCGCGTCCGGTTCCACCGACGGCGCGGGCCGTTCCACCGTGGCTCCGTTCGGGATCCGTCCCATGGTGGGATGGTTCACGGTCTGGCTCACGCCGCCACGGCCCGCCACGAACCCCCCCGTTACTACGGGCCCCTGCGCGATGGCGTAGATCTCGCCGTTGGCGCCGCGCAGGGAAGTCATCAGCAGCAATCCGCCCTGCAGATTGCCGGCATCGCCGATGGCCGCCGCCGTGACGTCGATCTTCACGCCGGGTTGGGCGAAAGGCTGCAACGTCGCCGTGACCATCACGGCCGCCGTGTCGGTGACGCGGATTGCCGTCCCCGCTACCGACAGCCCCATTCTTTCGAGCATGTTGGCCAGACTCTGTGTGCTGAAGATGGTGGTCTGTTTATCGCCGGTTTTATTCAGCCCCACCACCACCCCATACCCCACCAGCTGATTCTCGCGCACCCCTTCCACCGAGACCAGATCCTTCAGGCGCGTAGTGGCCGGAAGCGCCCTGGGAGAAACGAAGCACAGCGTAGCCAGCGAAAAAATTTGCACGAAGGGAGGCATAAGTTTAGAAAGGAAGCAGACCCAATAGCACGCGGTACAGAATGTTGGGGCGGCGCATCGCATCGGCGACGATGCCTTTGCCATCCACCTGAATTTCGAGATCGGCAACCTGCGTGGACATGATCGTGTTGAGCGTCGAGATATCCGGCGTGCGAATCACCCCGCGCACCTTGATGGTCTGGTGTTCGGAATTGACCACAATGCCTTTTTCGCCCTCGATCGCCAGCAGGCCCCCCGGCATCACCTTCACGACGCGCGCGGTCAGCGTATCGGTGAGCGTGGTGGTGCGCGATGTGCTGCCCGTTCCTGTGAGCTTTTGATCGCCCGTCATGCCCAGCAGATTGGCGAGCGCCCCCGTGGGAGATTTCACACCTACCAGCTGAGTGATGGAAGAATTGGCGCTGACCGCCCGCTCGGTGGCACTGGCGCCGGTCGAAACCGCATTCGTCGACTCGCTCACGAGCACCGTCACGACGTCGTTGAGCTGGCTCGCGCGCACGTCCCGCGCCAGATCGTTGAGGCGCGAAGCGGGCGACCAGATAGCGCCCGGCAATGCCTCGGGCAAACCCTGCGCGTCCGGCACCGAGGCCGTCCTGATGTATTGATCGAGCAGCGAGCCTTCCGCGGGTTTGGGCTTCTTTTTCCCCGTGCCCGAGAACAGACCGGCGTGCAATGCGAGGCTCGTGGTCAATAAGAGATTCACCGCGCGTTTCATAGTGGTCGATCCGGCGTCTCGTCCAAGGCGATGACAATCACCGCTTTCGAGCCTTCGAGCCGCGCCCGGAAGATCCGGCCCGTCGCAGGATTGCGCAGCTCGACGGTCTCGCCGTTCTTCGCCTGCTTCTCCGCAATCGCCTCGAACGAAAGCCGCGCGGGACCGCTCTGCACTTCAACCCGGACGGCATCTCCCCGGCGCACGCCACCCGCATTGTCGAGCAGGTCGAGCGGAATCAGCGAGCCCGCCTTCACGGCCTTTCTCGGTACGTGGCCGAGCACCTCCTCGATGCGCAGCGCCACCTGGCTGTGCTGGATCGGCCCCGTCCGCACTTCCATACGCAGCGCGCCCGCATCGATGGGAACGTTTTCCGGCAGATCCCTGGTAGCCACCACCGCGTTCAGCCGCTGCGTCACCGCGACGCGCGCCCAGACCGGCAGCTTCTTAGTGCCCGCGTATTTCACGCTGCCCCGCCATAGCTGTACGCCGTGGTCCGCGGGCGCCGGGGGTTCGAGGCCGGACAGGGGAAAATCCAGCTCGCCCGCCGGCGCGCCGGTCTTCGACAGCTCCACGATGTCGATCTCGGCGCCCGCTGGAAGAGCGTGCCGCATGACGGCAGAGGCCTCTTCGGCGGAAACCTGGCGCATGGCGATTTCAAAGCACAGCTCCGCCGGATTCTCAATCGCGATCCCATGGGCGCGTGCGATTCGGCCCAACTCGGCCGCCGCGAAGATCCGCCTCGATCCGGGGGCGGGCGCGTAACCGACGATCTCCGTTGCCGGAAGCGCCGCGAAGCGCGCATCCGCCAGAGCCAGATCGCGGCCCAGAATACGGTCGCCGCCGATCGGGACGCAGCCCGCGCCAGCGCTGCATGAGAGAACCAGATATAACAAGGAGGTGATTTTCATCGCGCTCACTGCTTCAGATTGTTGACCTGCTGGTACATCTCGTCGGCCGCCTTCACTACCTTCGAGTTCGCTTCATAGGCGCGCTGGCTGGTGATCAGGTTGATGAACTCGTCCACCACGCTGACGTTCGATTCTTCGATATATCCCTGCTGGAGCGTGCCGAGGCCTTCGGTGCCGCCGGGAGTTCCGATGGTCGCGTCGCCCGAAGCGTCGGTCGGCAGATAGAGGCTCTGGCCGATCGAGTTCAGCCCCGCCGGATTCTGAAAGTTCGCCAGCGTGATCTGCCCCGCATTCTGCGCCTGGATCTGCCCCGCCAGCGTGTAAGTGACAGTGCCGTCGGTAGCGATGGTGATCGATTGCGCGGTGGGTGGAATAGTAATCTGCGGCTGCAGCGGATTTCCGTTGGCTGTCACCAGCGTCCCCGTGGCATTGAGCTGGAACGAACCGGCGCGCGTATAGGCGATGGTGCCCGTGGGCTGCTGGATCTGAAAGAAGCCGTTGCCCTGGATCACCAGATCGAGCGGATTCCCCGTGCTCGAAAAGCTGCCCTGCGTGAAGATGATTTCGTTCGACGATGCGCGCGTGCCCAGGCCCAGCTGCAGCCCGCTCGGAATGATCGTCGCCTGGCCCGCCGACGCGCCCGGCGTGACCACGTTCTGATACAGCAAATCCTGAAACTGGGCGCGCCGCGTCTTGTAGCCCGTGGTGTTGGCGTTGGCCAGATTGTTCGCGATGTTATCGATATTCAACTGCTGCGCGGTCATGCCGCTGGCGGCGCTGTACAAAGCTCGAATCATAATTCCTCCACTCTTTGTTCTGGTGGGGCGGATTTCCGATCTGCCCGCTACCGTTACGTGACCCTGGCCACTTCCTGAATCGCCGCTTTATTCAAATCGTTTCCGATCAGCATGGCCTTCTGCAGCATTTCGAACTGGCGCAGAATAGCCACCAGGCGCACCGCGGATTCCGCCGCGCCCACATTCGAAGACTCGAGCTTGCCCTGCACCACCGTCCCGGTGCCCGGCTTCGAGAGCGCCCCCGGCGCGGGAGCATAGTAATTCACGCCCTCCTTATTAAAGGCGCCGGGATCGAACGAAACCAACTCCATCTGCCCCGAAACCACGCCACCCTGTTGCACCGAGCCGTCGGGAAGCACTTCCACCGGAACGCCCGCTTGCAGCACGATCTGCCCCCCGCCCTGCGCGCGCACCGGACTGCCGTCGCCCGCCGTCAGAGCCCCGCCCGTACCGATCCGGAAGTTTCCGTTTCTCGTGTAACGCACCCCGCGCGGCGTATCTACTCCAAACATTCCGCTGCCGTCGATAGCGAAATCGAGCGGGTTTCCGGTGGTGTGGAAGTCGCCCTGCGAGAAGTCCGTCCAGCGCTTCTCAATTACAGGGAGAGTGGTGGTCTGCCCGGTCAACGGATCGGCCGTCGCGTCGAGGCTGGTGTAAAGACTGTAGAACTCGCGATCCGCCTTATATCCGCCCGTTTCTACGTTGGCGAGATTGTTGGCCAGAAGTTCGAGCGATTCCATGCGCGCCCGCATGCCGCTCGCGGCCGAGATCGAGATGCTGTCCATTTGAGTTGATTCCGGCAACGGTGAATGCAGTCGGCGTGCCGAACTTCAGAAATCCGATAAATTCCTCTAAATCATCGCCGGAGGGCCGATAAGACCAATGAGCCACAACGGCGGGCGCCGCCAATAATTTGCCGAATCACGAGGGATTGGCAAGATTCTTTCGGCGGAGATATCCGTAACAGATTGAATCCGCGCAGTCCGCGATTGGCGCACCGGCTGCATTCATCACGACGTGCACCGTCCGGCGGCCATAGCCCCTCAACCTTTGCTCCCTTTGGTGCCTGTAGCCCGCAAGGTTCAGGCACGAAGCGCCGCGCCGGGCCCCCCTTCTACGCGGGCCCCGGCAGTCGCCCCGGTCTCATCCACGGACGATGCCGACGCGAGCGGGAGCAACGATGGCCCATCTGCTTTTGAACAAATGATTCAGGAAATTGCCGCCGCCTCCACGCTTCCCGCAGCCGCCGCCAGGACTGCGGTCCCGACGATGCCAATCAGGGCTGTCCTGGAAATCATCCCGGAGTGGCGGGCCTTACCGGCAGCACCGGTTGCCCCGGTGACCGCCCAGGAGATCGTCCAAAGCGCCGTGCCCGTCCCCGAGAGTCCATTGCCGGTTCGCGGCCGAGCCCCTGCGCGGGCCAGTACAACTCCCAAACCCGCTGTGGAAACGCAGACTCCCCTCGTCGAGATTCCCGTTCCGGCGCCACCCGCGCCCGTGAAATTGAAGCCCGCCGAAGTCGGTGCGAAAGCGCCTGTAACCTCGACGCCCGCTCCTGCCACCGAGAAGATCCCCGAAGAGTCACCAAGGATCGAAGAGTCCCCAAGGATCGATGTCGCCTTAGAGGTCCGTATTCGCCCTCAGCAGCCAGAGGTCGAACACGCCGCACCGGCCCCGCCGGCAGTTGCACTCGAGGAGCACCCGGTCGAGCCATCGGGACCCGCGCCCGCTTTGCCCCCGCCTGCTGTGCCACAGACAACGGGGCTGGCATCCCCCACGAGGACTTTGGGACCCGCGCCCGCTTTGCCCCCGCCTGCGGTGTCTCCAGCTTCGGCCCCCCAGCCCGCCGCCCCGAATGTCCCCGACCTCAAAGCGACTGAAGCCGAGCGCCCGCACACGGCGCTGCCTTATGCGACGGAAGCGGCTGCGCCGATCCCGGCAATCGCGATTCCCGTGCCCACCACAACTGCTGAGATTCCCATTCCGCAAAGCGCGCTATCTCCACCCATGACGGCCCCACCACTGGCTCCACCCAGCCCCACTCGTTTCGATGAGCCTCCAGGCCCACCCGCCGCGGCGCCGCCCCCACTGCGCTCCCTCGCGCTCGAATTTGCTCCCGATGGCGCCGGTGATGTGCGGCTGCGGTTATCGGAGCGCGCCGGCGAAGTCCACGTCTCACTTCACTCCTCCGATCCCTCTCTCAGCGGCCGTTTACACGAGGGCGTACACGACCTGGTCGGCAACCTCGCCAAATCCGGCTACGACGCCGAAGCGTGGACTCCGGGCCAGGGCCGGCAGAATCGGAATCAGCCTGAGCCCGAACCACCCCGAAAGATGCGGCCCGACGGCGCGTCCGGCACCGAAGACTTTACCGGCATGCTGCAACAAAGCAGCCAGGAGGTTTCATGAGTTCGATAGCCAATCCTTTAACGTCTCCACCGGCGTCGCCGGCCACATCATCCACCACGGCGCCTCCGGCGGATCCCACCGATCCGCTGGCCAGCGAGTCGACCTTTCTCACACTTCTGGTTTCGCAGCTGCAGAACCAGGACCCGACCAATCCCATCGACAGCACCACCTTCGTTTCGCAACTCACGTCCTACAGTCAGCTTGAGCAGCTGATCGGGATTCACAGCGACACCACAACCCTGGCCACATCGACAACCACCACCACACCGCCAGCCACAACGGGGAGCTAAATCAATATGTCATCAGCCATTGCCAACGCACTTGCAGGTTTGACCGCCAACAACCAGGCGATCAATATCGTCTCTACCAACCTCGCCAACATGGGAACCTCCGGCTACAAGGACCAACAGGTCTCCTTCCAGGAACTGGTCAACGAGAGCGCCGGAGGCTTTTCGAGCACCGACGGGTCCAGCGGATCGGTCATCGCGCAAAGCACACAGCAGTTCAACCAGGGGACGCTCGAGACCACCGGCAATCCCTACGACGCGGCCATCCAGGGCGGCGGCTTCTTCGTAGTCGATACCGCCGCCGGCCAGCAGCTCTATACCCGCCAGGGCGACTTCGACGTCGATTCAACCGGCCATCTGGTCACCGCCAACGGAGACTACGTACAGGGCTGGAACGCACTCGGCGGCACGCTGAGCACCAGCGGCGCCACCAGCGACATCGTTCTTCCCACCAACCTGGTATTGCAGCCCAGCGCTTCCACGCAGTTTACGGTCAGCGCCAATCTGAACGCCAATGCCACCGTCGGCTCGGCCAGCGGCACCTTCAGTTCGCCTATCCAGGTGTACGACGCGCAGGGTGTCTCGCATACCCTGACCGTCACCTACACTGAGACCGCGGCCAACACGTGGACGTACAACGTCACCATTCCAGCGGGAGATTTGAGCGCCGCCAGTACCACCACGAACCCACTGGCCACCGGAACCCTCACCTTCGACGGCAACGGCAATCTGCTCACGCCGCCCGCCTCCTCCGGCTCCGTTCCCATCGCTATCACCGGTTTGGCCAGCGGAGCCTCGGATATGAGTCTCAACTGGAATCTTTACTCGAGCAGCGGGACACCCAGTCTGACGCAGTACAACCAGGCCTCCGCCAATACCGCCAGCAGCCAGGACGGGGTCGGCGCCGGTCAGTTGACCAGCATGAGCATCGGCGCCAACGGCTACGTGGTCGCGCAGTTTTCGAACGGCACTTCGCAGAACGTCGCCCAGATCGCGCTCGCTTCCGTCCTCAATCCGGATTCCATGCAGCAGGTGGATAACAACAGTTTCGCAACCACGGGAGCCACCGCCGCCCCTGTGATCGGAGCTCCCTCGACCGGCGCGCGCGGCCAGATTACCGGAGGCTCACTCGAGACCTCTACGGTCGATATCGCCACCGAGTTCACCAACCTCCTGCAGTACGAGCGCGGCTATCAGGCCAACTCCAAAGTCATCACCACGGAAGACCAGCTGGTGCAGGCCACCATCAGCCTGATTACGGCGTAAGCCATGTTGCCGCTGGAGGAGCTTGCCCATATCGCGCTGGTCCCTATCGACATCGAAGTGCAGCTCGATCAGCGATGGATGAAGCTGTCGGAAATTCTCTCGCTCGAAGAGGGCAGCATCATCGAGATGCGGCGCTCGGCGGGCGAGAACCTCGACATCTACATCGGCTCCCGGCTCGCCGCCTTCGGTGAAATCGTAATCATCGAAAGCATCATGGGCGTGCGCATCACCGATTTCAACACCGAGACGTGAGTTATGGACGCGCTTCAGCCCATCGCCGCGGTCGTTCTCGTCCTCGCACTCCTCGCCGGTTCACTCTACCTGCTGAAGAAACGCGCTGCCCCTCGAGGAAATCCAGGCCGCATGGAAGTCATCGAGAGGCTCACGCTAGGCCCGCACCATGCCTTGCACCTCGTTCGGATAGGAGACCGCACCCTGGTGGTCGCCACTTCTCCAACCGCCTGCCGGCTCCTCTCGACCAAAGACACATGACCAACCTGTCCCTCTCGAAAGAACTGAGTACTCCCATGCAGATCGTCGTCATGATGACTCTGCTGACGCTGCTCCCCGCCATCGTCATGTCGATCACCCCGTTCCTGCGCATTTCGATCGTGCTCCACTTCCTCCGCCAGGCCCTTGGAACCCAAAGCGCGCCCTCTAACCAGGTCCTCGTCGGCCTCGCCCTCTTCCTCACCATGGTGCTGATCCAACCCATGGCCGCGCAAATCTACAAAGAGGCCTGGCAGCCCATGGAAGACGGCAAAATCACGCCCGCCGAGGCCTGGGACACCGGCGGCAAGCCCCTCAAGGTCTATCTCGGCCGGTTCGTCCGCGAAAAAGACGTGAGGCTGTTTCTCGATATCACCCACGCCCCCACGCCGCGCACCTCCGCCGATCTCGACCTCACCGTCCTCGCTCCCGCCTACATCCTTTCCGAGATGCGCGCCGGCTTTCAGATCGGCGCCGTAATCTTCCTGCCTTTTCTGTTGATCGACATCATCGTAGCTTCCGTCACGCTCTCCATCGGCATGGTGCAATTGCCGCCCGCCATGGTTTCCGCGCCGTTCAAGATCCTTCTCTTCGTCCTCGTCGATGGCTGGAATCTCACCGTCGGCTCGCTCATGAAAGGCTTCTACGTATGACGCCCGAATCGGTGGCGCACATCGTCGGCCAGATGTTCATGACGGCGTTCTGGATCTCCGCCCCTCTGCTCGCTATCGGCTTCATGACCGGCATCACCGTCAGTCTGATTCAAATCGTCACCTCCATTCAGGACACCAGCTTCAACTCCATTCCCCGTCTCATGGCCTTTCTCGGCGGCTGTCTCCTGCTTATGCCGTGGATGGTCCACAAGAGCATGTCCTACACCATCGATATCCTCGGCAATCTGAGCCGTTATGCACGCTGATGAGCTTTTCACCGACGCAACCCTCCTCGGCTTTCTCTACACGCTGGCCCGCATCTCGTGCGTCTTCGCGTTCCTCCCCATCGCCGCCTTCAAAGGAGCGCCCGAAGCCGCAAAAATCGTTCTCTCCCTCGCCTTCACTCTGATCCTCTGGCCTCAATGGAAGGCCCCGCTTTCAGCCGATGCCGGCGTGGCGCGAATCGTAGCGGGCATCGCAGGCGAAGCAGGCCTGGGTTTCGCCATCGGCCTCGCGCTGGCCATCGTACTCGAAGTGTTCCAGGTAGCCGCCCAGGTGGTCAGTCTGCAGGCGGGCTTCGGTTTTGCCTCCACCATCGATCCCAACAGCGGAGCCGATTCCACCGTTCTCCTGACCCTCGCCCAACTCACCGCGGGCTTACTGTTCTTCGCCACCGGAGCCGACCGCATGCTCGTGCGCGCCCTCGCCGACAGCCTGCGCTTATGTCCCCCCGATTCCTTCGTGCTCAAAAGGAGCTGGGCCGAAGCCCTGATTCAATTCGCCGCCTCCATATTCACCAACGGCCTCCGTCTCGCCGCGCCCATCGTAGCTCTCTTGCTCCTGGCCGACGGAGCCTTAGCCGTATTAGGACGAGTGCAATCGCAGATCCACCTGATCAGCTTGACCATGCCCGTAAAACTCTCCGCCGCCATGCTGTTAAGCGCGGCGACCCTGGTCTATCAACCGAGATTCTTCGACTCCATGATGAACGCGGCCATCCGCCTGATCGAAGGAATCGTCCGGGCGGGCCACTAATGCAGCACGCGTTACCGAGCCGCGACCGTGAGGGAGTGGTCTTCTAATGCCCGACACCTCCCAGCGCTCCGAAAAAGCCACCCCGCGCCGCCTCGAAAAAGCGCGCAAAGAGGGCGATTTCCCCGCCGCCCGCGAATTCGTCTCCGCCCTCCAGTTCTTCGCCTTCATCATGCTCTCGGCTTCCTATTTCCCCCACTGGATACTGGGCCTCCAGACAGCCGTGCGCATGGGGCTAAAGCAGGCATTCGCCGCCGACCTCAAACCCGGCGATCTCATCGGCATCTTCCGCCGCCTCGCCGGCTTCACCCTCGGCCCCCTCGCCATGCTGGGCCTGGTTCTGATGGGCATTACCTTCCTGCTTCAAATGGCCGCCACCAACCTGGGCTTCAGCCTGGCGCGCCTCGCCCCCAACTTCAGCCGTCTGAACCCGGCCAATCGTTTGCGTCAGGTCCCCGGCAACAACATCGGTCACTTCCTGCAGGCGATCGTCCTGATCCCCGTCATGTTCTGGCTCACCTGGTCCCTCGTACGCGACCGCATGCCGGAAATCCTCCGCCTCCCCACGATGCCCGTCGCATCGAGCGCCGCCACCGCCGGCATCCTGCTCCACGACGGGCTGCGCAAAGCGTCCTTCGTCCTCGTCGTCCTCGGCGCCTTCATGCTCGTGCGCGATCGCTCCCGCTACAGCAAGCGCATGCGCATGTCGAAGCAGGACGTGCGCGACGAAAATCGCGAGACGGAAGGCAATCCGCAGATCAAGGCCCGCATCCGCCGCCTGCAGCGCGATATGCGCCGCAAAAATATGATGCGCGAAGTGGCCAAAGCCACCGCCGTCGTCGTCAATCCCACCCATTACGCCGTCGCCCTCCGCTACGATCAGGCTGGCATGACCGCGCCCCAGGTGGTCGCCAAGGGCAAAAATTACCTTGCCGCCCGCATTCGCCAACGCGCCGTCGAAAATCAGGTACCAATCATTGAGAATCCTCCCCTCGCGCAGGCACTGTATAAGTCCGTGGATCTGGGGCAGGAGATACCACCGCATCTGTACCGCGCGGTAGCCGAAATCCTGGCCTACATTTTCAAGCTGATGAATCACACCGGCAAGCCTGTGAATAACACGGGAAGACAGCCCTCATGACCGCCAGCCCCAGATTGCGCCCGCCGCCCCGTTTCTCCGTCAAGACGCTGAGCGAACTCGCCGTGCCCGCCTCGGTACTCGCCATCGTGATCGTGCTCATCGCGCCCATGCCCAGCATGTTGCTGGATCTGCTCATCGTCTGCGACATCATGATGTCCGTCATCGTCCTGATGGTGGCGATGTATATCACCAAGCCCGTCGAGTTCAACGTCTTCCCTACCACCCTGCTCCTGCTGACCCTCTTCCGGCTCTCGCTCAACGTATCCTCCGCCCGCCTGATTCTGCTCAATGGACACACCGGAACCTCGGCCGCCGGTGAAGTGATCCAGGCCTTTGGAAATTTCGTCGTGGGTGGAAGCTACATCGTCGGCGTAGTAATTTTCCTGGTCCTGATCGCCATCCAGTACGTCGTTATCAACCACGGCGCCGTGCGTATCTCGGAAGTCACCGCGCGCTTCACCCTCGACGCGCTGCCCGGCAAGCAGATGTCGATCGATTCCGATCTCAACGCCGGCTTGATCGACGAATCCACCGCGCGCGCCCGCCGTAAAGAGCTCGCGAGGGAGGCGGAATTCTTCGGCGCCATGGACGGAGCCAGCCGCTTCACGCAGCGCGACGCCGTGGCGGGAATTCTCATCACCAGCATCAATATCGTTGCCGGCCTGCTGATCGGCGTTTTCCAGCATGGCCTCGATATCGCCCGCGCCATTCAGACCTATACCGTTCTCACCATCGGCGACGGCCTGGTCACCGTGATCCCGGCCCTCATGATCTCCATCTCGGGCGGCATGATCATTACCCGCGCCAGCTCGGAAAATCGTCTCGGCGTGGAATTCCAGAAGCAGCTCTTCGGCACGCCCGAACCGTTATTCCTCTCCTCCGGCGTCCTGATCGCCCTCGCCATGTTCCCGGGCCTTCCCGCAGTTCCTTTTCTCGTCATGGGCGCGGGCCTCGGAACAGCCGGCTGGCGCATGAAAAAAAGGGCGGGGAAGACCCTTGCCGGCGTGGGAGCGGAACAGCCCAAAGCGTTCAAAGAAAATCTCGAGGATCTCCTGCGCGTCGAGCCGCTCTCGATCGAAGTCGGCGTCAGCCTGATTTCCTTTATCTCCGAAGGTCCCAACTCACCCCTGCTGCGGCGCATCGGAGCTATCCGCAAGCAACTCGCCGCCGAACTCGGCTTCATCATCCCCGCCATCCGCGTCACCGACAATCTGAGCCTGCGCGCCCGCGAGTACGCCATCAGCCTGAAGGGCATCGAGATCGCGCGTTTTGAACTGCCTCAGGGATCCGAGCTCGCCATCCCCCTCACCGCTACCGACCGGCCTCCCGAAGGGCGCGCCACCAGGGATCCAGCCTTCGGCGTGGCCGCCTGGTGGATTCCCTCTTCTCAGGCCGAGAAAGTCCGGGCCATGGGTTACACCGTGATCGATCCCCTCAGCGTGATGAGCACCCACCTGTCGGAGCTTATCAAGCGCTTCTCGCACGAACTCTTCTCCCGCCAGGAAGCGAAAAAACTGCTGGATCGCGTCGCCGTCGAAAACGCCAAGGTAGTCGAGGATCTCGTCCCCAAGCTGGTTCCGCTGGCGACCGTGCAGCGCGTCTTTCAAAACCTCCTGCGCGAACGCGTTTCCATTCGCGACGCCGTATCGATTCTTGAGGCCCTCGGCGAAGCCGCGCCCTCCACGCGCAACCCGGTGCTGCTCACCGATTACGTCCGCCAATCCATACGCCGCGCCGTGGTCAAGCCTTACCTCAACGCCAGTCACGACCTCACCGCGTGGTTTCTCGATCAACAGGTCGAGCGCTTCGTCGAAGGCGGCGTCGAGCACGGCGAATCGAACAGCTCGCTCGCCCTGGCGCCTCAAACATTGCGCGACCTTCTCGACCGCTTCGTCCGCGGCGTAGGCCCGCTCGAATCGCCCGCCGTCGTCATCACCAGTTCCTCCTGCCGGTATTTCCTGCGGCAGGCCGTCGAGTCCACCATGCCGAACCTGTTTTTCCTTGCCCACAGCGAGATCCCCGCGGGCATCAAAGTCAATTCTCTGGGAGTGATTCAATAGATGCAGACCAAAACCTATTTCGCAAGCAGTATTCCGGCGGCGCTCGAACTGGCGCGCCGGGAACTGGGGTCGGAGGCGCTCTTCGTCAATTCGAAGCCCGCGCCGGCCGAAGCCCGCTTGTTTGGGAATCTCGAAGTCACCTTCGCATTCGACCCCAAGCCCGCGCCCCCACGCCCCGCTCCGGCCGCGGAAGTGTCGGAGCTGGATGAAATCCGCCGGCAGCTTCAGGCCCTTCGACAGGCAGTGGGCCGGCCCCCCCATAGCGCCGCCGCCGGCTGGGAAGACGGCCGGTTTGCCGAAAATCTCTGTGCCGCCGGCATCGAGAAAAATCTCGCCGATGAGATCGCTTACGCCGCAGTGCGCAGGCCGGGAGAAAGGCAAACCACGCTGCACGAGGAAGTAGCCTCCCGCATCCCCCAGGCATCGTTTGCCGCCCTGAAGACCGGCGAAAGCCGCACACTAGCCTTCATCGGGCCCGCCGGGCGCGGCAAGACCACCACGCTGATCAAGATAGCGGTGCGCTTCGGTCTCGCCCTGCGCGTCCCGGTACGGATCTACGGCGCCGGCGCCCACGGCGTCGGCTGTCAGGAACAGCTGGCGCGCTACGCGACCATTCTCGGCGTCCCTTTTCAGGCCTGTGAGTCGCTCGAGAGCCTCAGCCTCGCCCTCGACGGCGAAACGTGGAAAGGTCTGGCCCTCATCGACACGCCGGGATTATCCCTCGCCGACACCGAGGGGATATCCGAACTCGCCAGGTTTTTTTCGCGGCGTCCCGAAATTGAGAAGCATTTGGTCCTAAGGGCGGACGCCCGTTCTGCCGATATGCTCCATGCGGTGGCGCGCTTGTCGAGTCTTGAACCGTCGCGGCTTCTTTTCACCGGCGTCGAGGAGGCGCTCGGCGTCGGCGCCATGGTCGAAACGCTGATCCGCAGCCGCATACCGGCCGTGTTTGCGGGCACCGGCCCGGAGATACCGGATGACATCGAAGAAGTAAACGCAGCCGGCCTCGCATACACGATGTGCGAAGAAAAGCAAAGTGGGAAGAAAGCGTTAGCCGCCATCGCGGCCTAGAGAGAATCCGAGTGGCGGCAGCGGGATACTATTACCAGGCCGACGTAATTTCCGATGACGAGCGCGAGCGGCTCATCATCGAGCACCTGCCCCAGGTGCGTCTCATCGCGCGCAAGATTCACGAACGGCTGCCCGATACCGTCTGCCTCGAAGATCTGCTCTCGGCCGGCGTGGTCGGGCTGATCAACGCCATCGACAACTTCGATTCCACGCAGAACGCCAAGCTCAGGACTTACGCCGAGTTCCGTATCCGCGGCGCCATTCTCGACAGCCTGCGCGACACCGACTGGGCGCCGCGCATGAAGAGGAAGCTGGCGCGCGAGCTCGCCGCTGGCCTCTCGCGCGCCGAACAGAAGCTGCGGCGGTCGCCGGAGGAAGCCGAGATCGCCGCCGAACTGAATCTTACCGTCGACGAATACCGGCAAAAACTGAATGAGGTTGCGGCTCTGGACATAGGGGAAATCGAGTTTGTCCGGGACGAGCGCGAAATGCCAGCTCTGCTCCGCTATGTGGCCAGTCCCGACGAAGATTCGCCCGCCCTGCAACTGGAACGCGCCGAACTCGAGCGTTTGATCGCTTCCGCCATCGACGCCATTCCAAAAGTCGAGAAAACCATCCTCAGTCTCTATTTCTATGAGGAGTTGACGCTGCGCGAGATCGGCGAAATCATGGGCATTCACTTCTCGCGCGTTTCGCAGATCAAATCGCAGGCCATTCTTCGTCTGCGCATTGCCATCGGCAGGCGCTGGCCCGGAGTCAGAAGCTGATGAAACACGAGAATCCATCCGCCGTTCTTGCAGCCCATCTCGCTGAGGCGCTCGCCGCCGCCCTGAGCGGCATGACGGGCAAAGAGTTCTCCGTCGCCGCCGAGCCCAAAGCCGAAATCGCCGAACTTGCGGAGGCGATCGTCTGGCAGCAGACGTTCTCCTCTTTCTCCGAACCCGCCACATGGCTGGCGGCGGGCAAAGATGCATGGGTCTCCGCCGGCCAATTGATTCTCGGCGATGGCGGCGTTGATCCCGCCACCGAAGAAGACTGCCGTTCCACGTGGCTCGAAATTCTCGGCCAGACCATGGGTGGGCTCGCGACTGCCTTGACCGCCGATCTCGAGCGCGAGATCACCGCCGCCAAAGGCGAGCCCATCCCGATCGGGCGCGAAGGTCTCGAGTGGACCGGCTTCACGGCGCGCAGCACCGCGGATAGTGGGGAGGCCAGCGTGTGGCGTCTCAAAGCCGCCTGGTCGAAGGATCTGCTGGCGGCGTACGACCCACCGGAGCCCGATCGTAAACTCCCTGCCGGAAAAGATACCACGCTCTCGAAGACTTTCGATTTGCTGCTGGACATAGCGCTGCCGGTGAATGTCTCTTTCGGCAAGACGTATCTGCAGATCCGCGAAGTTCTGAAACTCAATACCGGCTCCATCGTCGAATTGGACCGTTTTGTGGCCGAGCCGGTGGAAGTGATTGTAAACGATTGCGTGATTGCCCGCGGCGAAGTGGTGGTGGTGGACGGCAATTACGGCGTGCGCATCACCCAGCTTTCGAGCCGCGAAGACCGTCTGCGATCCGGCATCGCCGAGATATCCCCCAAAACAGGAGTACCCGTACGATGACGCCCGACCCAGGACTGATCGCTGGGGTGGCCGGTTGCTTAGCCGCCCTCTTTTCCCTTCTAGCCGTGAGGAGATATAACTTAATCGCGGCGCGCGATGGGGGCGCTCTGAGCCAGCAATGCGAACGGCGGCACGCCCTTTGTCTGGACGAGATCGCCGGACTGCGCCGGGATTTCGCGGCGCTCGAATTGAACATGCAGAACAGGAACGAAATCCTGCGCGAGGGGCGATTGAACCGGACCGGCCGGGCGCAGGCGATGCGGCTCCTTCGTTCGGGAGTTTCACCGGATACCGCCGCCGCCACCCTCGGCGTGGCACGCCGCGAAATCAAACTCCTCGCCACGGTTTCCCGGTTACTCGCCGCCGGTTGAAAAATTTCCGCGGGAGGCTAAACCCGATGCCCCGGACTGCCGATAAGCAAATATGCCGATAGATCAAGACCTCCTGGTCCGCAGCGCCACCGCGGCAACCGCGGAGGTGTTCTCGACCATGCTCGATATGGAAGTCGCGTTTGCAGAACTGTCCGACGAATCCGAAACTTCCGATTCCGGTCTGATCTCGCTGGTGGGGATCACCGGCGAGTGGGGCGGCTCCGGCGTCTTTTGCTGCACGCCGGCGCTGGCCAGCATCATGTGTTCCCGCATGCTCGGTACCATTCACGACAGCGAAAAGCCCTTGATCGACGAAGAAGTCCTCGATGTCGTCGCGGAAGTGACCAACATGGTCATAGGCAATATCAAGAACGGCCTCGAGGAGGTTACCGGTCCGCTCGCCATCAGCGTCCCCACCGTCATTCACGGCCGGAACTTCCAGTTCCGCAACGCGCTTGGTCTGCGCGGCGCCTCGCTCGCCTTCACCACGGAGGGGGAACGTTTTGAAGTGCGTATCGCTCTGGCGCCGGTCTCGCATCGGACGGCAACGCATCCGAAAATCCCGGTTCTGAATCTGAGTCACGTCTGACGTGGGACAGCGCTTTAGCCTATCGTCTTTTCGATGAGAAAAATCCCCCGCGAAAGCACTGAATCAATGTTCAATCGTGGAGACAGCGGTGCAGACAGACACGAACGATTTGAGAAAGGTCGACATCAACCGAATCGAAATCGACAAGGTCGTGCGTTGCCTGGCGGGTCGGTTGCACGCGCGCTTACCGCATGGGTGCGGTATCGAAAAATCCGATCTGATTCAGGCCGGTAATGTGGGCTGGTTACAGGCGGCGCAAAGTTTCGAGGCGGGCCGCGGCGCGCCGCTCGCCGGCTACGCGAAATTCCGTATCCGTGGTGAGATGCTGGATATGGTCCGGCGCAGCGCGGGGCGGGGACGATGGCAGGCCCCGGCGCCGACGAGCGAGCATGTGCCGGGTTGGGAAGCGCAGCTTCCAGCTTCCCCGGAGAGTTCTCCGCAGCATTCGGCGGCCGGCTGGCAGCGCGCCCGGATTATCGGGGAGGAGGTGCGGCGTTTGCCGGTCCGCTATCGCACGGTGGTCCGGCTCCGCTACTCGTTCGAGATGACGCTGCGGCAGATCGGAGCCGAGTTGCGCGTTAACGAAAGCCGCGCCTGCCAGATCCATCAAAGCGCTCTGAACCGCTTGCGGCAAGCGCTGTCGATGAGAGGGGTAAAGGCCTTGTCGCATCTGTAGGGCAAGTTGGCAGGGGTACCCTCTGGGTCCGGCCTTTGGTAATCGGCCTCCGGAAGCTATGGTTTGGACACCTTCGGCACAGTAACACTCAATGAGACTGCACCTCGATCCCGCGACGACGCGGCCGGTGGACACCGGTCAGGCGACTGCCATCGCCGGTGCCGCCCCTGCCTCCACGGCGGTTCGCGGTCAGGGTAACTCCGGATCGGGCGACAGCATTGCAATCTCCGGCCCATCCGCCGCGTTGAGCCAAATCTCCAGCCAGCGCGCCGCGAGACTCGAAAGCCTTTCCGCCGCCGTCGGCAACGGCACTTACCAGGTCTCGAGCTCCGCCATCGGCGGCGCGATCGTCGCGCACGCGGCAAAATAACCATGGGCGGACTTTTCTCGGCACTACAGACCACGTCCACCGCGCTCAACGTCTACACCCAGGCGCTGGGGATCGCGCAAGCCAATGTGGCCAACGCCTCCACACCCGGCTACGCGGCGCAGAGCGCCAACATCCTGCCGATCGATTTGTCAGGCGGCGGCGCCTTATCGGGCAACGGCGCGGCCGGCTCCGACTTCATCTCGCTGACCTCGAGCGGCAATGCCCTCACCGATGCCACCGTGCAGGCGGCATCTTCGCAGGCCGGCGCCAGTCAAACCGCCGCCCAGCAGCTATCTCCCATCAATCAGCTCTTCGATATCACGGGCGCCACCGGCATTCTGGCTGCGCTGCAGCAATTCAGCACGGCATTTTCGAGTCTCAGCGTTACCCCCGACGATGTCACCCTCGGGGCCAACGCGCTGGCCGCCGCCGGCAATGTGGCCGCCGCGTTTCAGACCGTGGCCGGCAGCCTCGACACACAGCAGAGCCAGATCGCATCGGGCATTCAGAGCGTCGTCGGCCAAATCAACACCCTCGCCGGCCAGATTCAGCAGTTGAACGTTACGGCCGGCGGTGAATCGCAGATCGATCCCGGGACCGGCGCCAGCCTGCGGTCCGACCTTCAGCAGCTCTCTTCACTCGTCGACATCACGACAACGACCAACCCCAACGGCAGCGTGTCGGTTCTCGCGGGAGGCCAGTTGCCGCTCGTGCTGGGCGACCAGGCTTACACGCTGTCCGCTAACCCCTCGGCCGCCGCCGGATCGCAGATCGCGTCATCGGGCGCCGGCAACTCCCCGGATTCGTTCTCGGGGCAGCTGGGCGCGCTTCTCGATACGCAGAACAATACCATCAACCCCCTGCTCGGCGCGAATGGCAATCCCGGCACGCTGAACACGCTCGCTTCCGGATTCGCCGCGCGAGTCAATACGCTGCTCACTTCCGGCGTTACTTCGGGCGGTGCCGCCGGGGTCCCCATCTTCACGTACGACTTGACCGACCCGACGAATGCCGCCCGAACTCTGGCGCTCGATCCCTCGGTAACGGCGAGTCAGCTCGGCCTCGCCAGCACCGATGCCTCGGGGGCAGTGACGCAATCGAACGGAATTGCCAACACTCTGGCGGCGCTTCCCTCCTCGACCGATGGGGCCGACCTGATCGACGGCCAATCCGCCGAGGGGCTCTTTGGATCCATCGCCGCTTCCGCAGGACAGCGACTTTCCGACGCCCAGACCGCCTCGACGGCCGACCAGACGGCCCTCACCACCGCGCAGGCCAACCAGCAACAACAGGAGGGCGTATCGCTCGACCAGCAAGCCGTCAATGTAACCACTTACGAACGCGCCTACCAGGCCAACGCGCAGGTCGTCTCCGTGCTCAACCAGCTCACCGCCGACGTAGTGAATCTGATCAGTCCGACGGCGGCGGCATAAAGCTCTACAGGCATAAATCCATGGCAACCATCGCCCCCACCAATCCCGGCACCGCCTGGTTTCTCGACGGCATCGCCAATCTGCAGAATCAGCAGACCGAGATCACGCGCCAGATCTCTTCCGGCTACCAGATTCAGGATGCGTCCGATTCTCCCGCTCAGACGCCCGAGCTGATCGGGCTCGGTTCCTCGCTCGCCGGCGTGCAGGCATATCAAACCAATCTGGTCCGCGTGCAGGCCGAAGCGAGCACCGCCGACCAGGCGCTGGGCAGTGGAATTTCGCTGATTCAGAACGCCATCACGCTCGGTGAGGAAGGCGCCAACACCACTTCCACGGCAGCCTCGCAGCAGACCCTCGCCGCGCAGATTCAGAGCATCCAGCAGCAGCTGGTCTCGATCTCCAATACCTCGGTCGAAGGCCGCTATATCTTCGGCGGAGACCAGGATCAATCGCCTCCGTATCAATACGATGCATCAAGCGCCACCGGCGTCGACAGCCTCACGGCGCAGACCTCGACGCGCGCCATCGTCAACACCCAGGGCCAGACCGTCTATCAATCGCTCACCGCCCAGCAAATATTCGATCCCGTCGATCCCACCACCGGAGCGCCCACCGCCGACAACACCTTCGCCGCCCTGCAGTCGCTCGTCACCGACCTCCAGGCGGGCAACACCACCGCGATTGCGAACGACCTCGCTTCCCTCAACACTGCGTCGTCGTACGTGAATCGACAGCAGGCGTATTACGGTACGGCGGAACAGCGGCTCACGGGCGAGCAGAATAACGCGACCAACGAGGAAACCGCTCTGCAGGTGCAGATCTCGGGTATCCGCGACACCAATGTGGTTCAGGCCGCCACCGATCTCACGCAGCTTTCCACCGATCAATCCGCCGCCCTCGCCGCTCAGGCCGCCATTCCCACCAAGAGCCTTTTCGACTATCTGGGTTGACATCAAGGAAGCTGATTCAAATATGGCCCGCCAACTCAGCCAACAGGAAATCGACGCCGTCTTTCAGAACATGCAGGGGCGTCGGCCCGAAGCCACCGGAACCAAACGCGCCGATCCGTTCGACTTCCGCCGCCCCGACCGCATCGCCAAATCGCAGCTCCGCGCCATCCATCAGCTGCACGACAACTTCGTGCGCAATCTGGTTTCGAGCCTCTCCGCCTACCTCCGCTCTTACGTCATCGTCAACCTGGTCAGCGTCGAGCAATTGTCCTATTCCGAGTTTCTCGAATGCCTGCCCTCGCCCACCTGTATCGCCTCCCTGGGACTCAAACCGTACGACGGAAACGCCGTTCTCGAACTCAATTCCTCGCTGATTTTCCCCATCCTCGAAATCCTTCTGGGTGGAGACGGCAAGCTGCAGTTCAGCGCCCAGCGCGAGATCACCGAGATCGAGCAGGTGCTGCTCGACGGGCTCTTCCGCCTCATCCTGCGCGATCTGCGCGAGGCCTGGAAATTCGTCACGCAAATCGAGTTCTCCATCGAATCGGTCGAGACCGAACCGCAGTTTCTGCAGATCCTCGCGCCCACCGAAGCCGTGGTGGCCGTGGCCATCGAGATTCGCATCGGCGATGCCGTGGGCATGATGAACATCGCCATGCCTTCCATCATCATCAAGATGATGCGGCAGAAATTCGACCAGCAATGGTCGCTGCGCAAGAGCGCGTCGACCGATCTCGAACAGAGCCGCATTCTCGATCTCATCCGCACCTCCCGCCTGCAGTCCGAAGTCCTGCTGGCCGGGCCCCGCCTGCTGCTGCGCGATCTCATGAATCTGGAGGAAGGCGACGTTCTGAGTTTCGAGTTCCCCACCTCGCGCCCGCTCGACCTGATGCTGAACGGCGAGAAGAAGTACTGGGGAAGAATGGTCGACGCGGGACGCCGGGCCAATTTTCAGGTCCTCGAAGCCTTCACGGATCAGCTCCCATGACGGCTGCCGTTTCCACCCGGCCGGTATTCCGTACGAGCCATCTGGGCGAGATCGAATGGGAGCCCGAGTGCGAGCTTTTTCTGCCCGCCGGCCTGCCCGGGTTCGAAGCCGAGCGCCGCATGATGCCGCTCGAAATTCCCGCCCAGCGCCCTTTGGTTTTTCTGCAGAGTCTGGAACATCCCGAAGTTTGCTTCGTGGCCCTGCCCGTCCGCACCATCGACCCCCACTACCAGCTGCGGCTCTCGGACGACGACCGGATGGCGCTCGAGCTCGATCCTGCGCGCGAACCGGAGATCGGCGCCGATCTGCTGTGCCTCGTTCTGCTCCTGCCCGCCGCCGGCACCGTCGAGGCCAACCTCGACGCTCCCATTGTGGTAAACCTGCACAATTCGCGCTGCATTCAGTCGTTTTCGGCGGAGCGTCCGGCCGGCTATTTCCGGCTCGGCGGCGACCATTGGGAGCCCGTGTGTTAGTCGTGCGCCGCCGCGTCGGAGAGTCGATCGTCCTCGGCGAGGATATTGAAATCGAGATCGTCGAGATTTCGCGCACGCGGGTCAAGCTGGGTGTCCGGGCGCCGCGGAATGTGACCGTGATGCGGCGCGAAGCGGTCACCGTGGCGGCGGAGAACCTGAAGGCTTCCGACATGCTGCCGAGCTACGGACCGGCCGGCGTCGACGAGCTTCTGCGCCTCCTGAAGAATCATTTGGAGGGAACGGTCAAAGTAAATGAAACGGTTAAAGGTGCGCCCGCCAATGCCGATATGTAGCTCAGGACGATACAGCGGGCATTGCGAATGATCGGCATCTCGAAACGATTCGCGAGAACCCGCGCCCGGCATGATGACGGGTATGTATCAGGCTAAGGACGCAAAGAATGTCGTTATCGATTCAAACCAACGTTGCTTCGCTCATTGCGCAGAACAACATCGTCGTCAATACGAATTTTCAGAACAATACCATCACGCAATTATCGTCGGGCTATCGCATCAATTCATCGGCCGACGATGCGGCGGGCCTCGCGGTCGCCAATCAATACCGCGGCGATACCGCCGAACTCACGCAGGGCGTCCTCAACGCCAACAACGGCGTCGCCCAGCTGCAGATCGCCGATGGCGGCCTGAATAACATCGCGACCATCCTCGACCGTCTGCGCACGCTCGCCACCGAATCGGCTTCCACGACATTCGTGGGCGACCGGGGCACCCTGAATAACGAGTACCAGGGGCTGCTCACCGAAGTCAACCGCCAGGCCGCCAATATCGGCCTGAATACCGGCGGCACGAGCAGCGCCAATCAGGTGACGTATGTCGGTGGCGGCAACAATCAGGCCAATGCCCAGGTGTCGGTGAATCTGAGCGGCGCCGCCGTGGATTCGGCCGGTCTTGGCATCGGGGGCACGAGCGTCCAGGGAGCGGGAACGGAACTGACTGGAAACTCCACTCTGCTGAATACGGGTGGGGTCTTCCTCGCCGCCGGCGCCACTCAGGCATTCACGTTCCAGACCTCGGGCGGCACCACCACCACGGCGAATCTGACCGGCACAACCGCCGGCCTCACCGCCAATCAGGTGATCAGCAGCCTGAATTCGCAACTACAGACGCTCGGCATCACCGCCGCGGTCGGCACCGACGGATTGCTGCAGTTCAGCTCGGCCAATGCGTTCTCGGTATCGGCCGCCGCCGCCAGCGTAGCCGCCAACGGAATCGCCGGCGCGAGCAGCGCCAACAACGCGGCGAATTACAATTTGAGCACCTCAACCCTGGCCACCTTCCCGCCCGGGGCCAACGGCGATACCATCACGTTCACGCAGCCAGGCGGTGCCGGAACCGCGCTCGCTACCGTAACGCTGAACGCCGCCAACGCGGGCGCCACCATCACCACGGCTATAACCGCGATCA
The DNA here is from genome assembly GCA_050015835.1 of Bryobacteraceae bacterium. Lineage (GTDB taxonomy): Bacteria > Acidobacteriota > Terriglobia > Bryobacterales > Bryobacteraceae > BOG-234. Next base: position 41,268 of record JBEKAQ010000019.1, read on the forward strand.
ACGCCCAACTCACCGGAAGCGGCATCACCGCGGTGGTGGATCAGACCAATCCCGGGGCCATCTCGTTCCAGAGCGCCACCGCCTTTCAGGCCAGCGATGCGATCTCGACCGGCGCTACGGCCACCAACCTGTTCGCGGCCGCCGGGGTCCAGGCTGTAACCGCGCCCAGTGCCAGCGCTTCACCCACGGCCAACGCACTCTCCGCTCTGACGTCCATCACATCCGCCGTAAGTAATCTCGGGACGGTCCAGGGCATTGTCGGCGCCGGCATCAACAAGCTCAATTACGCGGTCAGTCTGGCTCAATCCCAGATCACCAATTTTTCCGTGGCGCAATCCAATATCCGGGATGCGGATATAGCGGCCGAAGCGGCCAATCTGACTAAGGCGCAGGTTCTCCAGCAGGCTTCGCTCGCGGCGCTCGCGCAAGCTAATTCGGCTCCGCAGAATTTGCTGTCGCTTCTGAAGAGTTAGTGTTCTTTTTGAGGTTCCCGGCCGGGGTGCAGCATAGGTTAAAGACCAGCCCCGGCCTCATCCATTCGATTTTATGTCTACGTCAACGACATCGGTGGCATCATCGGGATCTGCGGCCTCGGCGGCGTCGCTCACCGCTCCGTCCACGTTTACGGGCGTCAGTAATTACGCCTCGAGCCTGCAGCAGGTGCTCACGAGGGCCGTCGGCATCGCGTCCCTCCCCCTGGACTCGCTTGAATCCGGGCTGACCACTTTGACCGGTCAGCAGACGGCGGTCCAGAACCTCGATTCGGATTTTCTGGCCCTCCAGAACGATGTCAACTCCATTCAGTATGCCGTAAGCAACAGCCTGCTCACCGCGACCGTTGCCGATCCCACCATAGCCAGCGCCAACGTCCAGCCCGGGGCCACGGCCGGTACGTATTCGATCGAAGTCGATAATCTCGGCGCTTATTCGACCGCCATCAGCACGGCCGGGTCGACGGCAGTAACCAATCCATCCATCCAGGGCATCACAGCTTCCTCCACGCTCACGCTCAGCGTGGGCGGGGTCGATACCACCATTACGCCGGCATCCTCCGATCTGCAGGATCTCGCGAGCGCCATCAATGCGCAGGCGGGTAGCCAGGTACAGGCGAGCGTGGTGAACATCGGATCGACCAGCGCACCCGACTACCGGCTCTCGCTGACTGCCGCGAATCTGGGCACCGGCGCCATCGGACTCGCCGACTCCTCCGGTGACAGCCTCATCTCGCATTCCACGCCGGGCGCGCTCGCGACCTATATCGTCGACGGCGCCAGCGGCACCCTTTCGAGCACCAGCCGGACCATTACTTTGTCGCCCGGCGTGACCGTGAATCTGCTGAGCCAGAGTACCCCCGGCCAACCCACCAGCATCACCGTGGCCGACGATCCCACCAGTCTGACGTCCGCCTTCAGCCAGTTCGTGACCGACTACAATAGCGCGGCCGCCGCGCTCACCGCGCAGCATGGCTCGAACGCAGGCGCACTGCAGGGAGACAGCCTCCTCCAGTCGCTCGGCAGCGTCCTGAGCCAGTTAGGAACCTACAGCAACGGGACCCCGGCCAGCGCCCTCGCGAACTTCGGCATCACCGTTGACGAGACGGGGCAGCTCTCGATCGATACCGGCGCCTTCACCTCCGCCGCCAATGCCGATTTTCCCGCGCTGCTCGCCACGCTCGGCTCCTCGACCACCGGCGGCTTCCTGCAGACCGCGACTAACCTGCTCGGTGGCATCGAAGATGCATCGGGACTCGTCCCGCAGGAAGAAACCGATCTTGCCGGCCAGATCGCCGCGCAGCAGGCCCAGATCACCGCCGCCCAGGCCACCGTGGCGCAACTCCAGACCAACCTGACCGCGCAGATTTCCCAGGCCGATTCGACCATCGCGTCGCTCGAGAGCCAGGTGAGCTTCGTGACCGGCCTCTTCGCTCAGTACACCGGCGCCACCAATACCCAATCGAATGGACTCACCACGCTTTGAAACTTTCGACACGCTCGCCCGCCTCCGTGAATTCGCGCGAAGCGGCGATTGGAAAAACGCCGACGCGCTGGCTGCCACGCTTCGGCAGAACGCCGCGCCGTCGGATCCCGTTGCTCTCGGCGAATATCTGCGGCTTCTCAAGGAAACGCTGATCGTCGCCAAAGCCTGGAGGGCCCACGCCAACGCGTCGCTCGTCCGGCTTAATGCGGCGGCGCAGTTTCACGGCGCAGGCCGGGACTCGCCGGGTGCCCGCCATAATTTTGGCGATTAGCCGTTTTCCTGGCGGTCCGCGCGGCGATCATGGCGGATCATGGCGAATCACGCCAACGGTTTAGCTTTGGTCCGAACGGTGCATCGTGGTTGGTATGTCTCTCGCCGGCACCGGCCTCGAACTGGGGCGCTTCCTCAGCTACCTCTCGCAAAGGCAGGAAGTGATCGCCTCCAATATCGCCAATGCCGACACGCCAGGCTATAAAGCGCGCGACCTCGAACTGCCTTCCGATTTCTCCACCGCCCTCCAGTCCGCCCAGGGCGCCGTGATCGAGGCTCCCGGCCTGCCCAGCCGGAACGACGGCAACTCCGTGAATATCGATCGCGAAGCCCGCCTGCTCGCCGAAAACACCATCCGGTTCAGCCTCACCACCCAGATTCTCCGCAGCCAGCTCAAAGACATCCGCTCCGCCATCGACGAGGGGCGCTCCTCATGAGCCTTTTTAACGCCATCTCGATCAGCGCTTCGGGCATGGACGCACAGCGCATCCGGGCCGAACTGATCACCGAAAACCTCGCCAATGCCGATACCACACGCACCCCCGAAGGAGGCCCCTACAAACGCAAAGATGCCATCTTCACGAGCGCCCCCCTCGATAGTTCGTTTGCGCAGACGCTGTCGGAGTTCTCCACCGGCCCGCCGGACGGTGTCGCCGTATCCCAAATCGTCGTGGAGGCGAGCGAACCGGAGCGCCGCTATCTTCCCGGCCATCCCGACGCCGACCCCGATGGCTACGTCGCTTTCCCGAAAATCGATCCAGCCTCGGAGATGGTCGATCTGATGAGCGCCTCGCGCGGCTACCAGGCGAACGTAGCGGCCATCTCTTCCATCAAGGACATGATCGCGCGCTCCATCGACTTATTCCGTTAGGACCTGTGACCCCATGAAAAAATCCCGGCAGCTCTCGCCAGTGTGGAACAGGCGTTTTCACCTGTTCATCGGGACCGAAGACGGCAACGCATTCTGCGGGCTGCACTTGCCCTCGTCCGGCCTCGATCCCGCAGCCACCTTTTTCGAAGGTGCCCGAGGCTCTTCCGGGGCAACATGACCATCCCGCCCGTAATTCACCCCATTGCGCTCCCCGCACTGCCCGGCGCTCCGGACATCGCTTCCTCCTCCGCCTCGACGTTCGCCGACGCCCTGGGAGCCGCCGTCAGCCAGGTCGAGACCGAACAATCCTCGGCCTCCAACGCCGTCTCGGATCTCCTGATAGGCGGCAAGGGCGACGTTCACAATGTGGCCCTCGCCTCCCAGCGCGCCTCCCTCTCGCTTGAGCTTTTCCAGCAGGTCAGAAACAAATTCGTTTCGGCCTACCAGGAAATCATGAAAATGCCGATGTAAGTCATGAACCAGTTGACACGTATCTGGAACTCGCTAAGCACCGCCCAACGGACCTCGTTGATCGTGGTTCCCCTGGTTGTCTGCGCCCTCGCGTTTGGCCTGATCCGCTGGATGCATGAGAACGATTTCCGCAGCCTCTACAGCGCTCTCGCGCCCGAGGACGCGTCCGCCGTAACTCAGAAGATTCGCGAAGCCGGCATCGAATACCGTCTCGACGAAACCGGTTCGAGCGTCATGGTGCCATCCGCGCGGCTGGCCGAAGCTCGTCTGGCCCTCGCCGGCGCCGGACTACCACGCACCGGCCGGATCGGCTTTGAATTGTTCGACAAGACGAACCTTGGCGCGAGCGACTTCACCGAACAGGTGAACTACCGCCGCGCCCTCGAAGGCGAGCTCGAACGTACCGTCGCCACGCTCACGGAAGTGGATCAGGCGCGCATTCACCTCACCTTCGCCAAAGAGTCCATCTTCCTCGACGCCCGCCAACCGGCCAAGGCCACCGTGGTTCTGAAACTGAAGCGCGTCGCCCGGTTAGAGCCGTCGAACGTAACTGCCATCGCCAACCTGATCGCCAGCGCCGTCGATGGCCTCGCTCCTGAATCGGTCGCCATTATCGATGCCAACGGACGGCTGTTGAACGCGCCCCGCCCGACCGAAGACGCCGACGCTAAAGTCGCCGAAGTGAATCTCGATTACCGGCGTCGGGTCGAAGCCGAATTTCTGTCCAAGATCGATGCCTCGCTCGAGCCGCTCCTCGGCGCCGGCCGGTTCCGCGCCGGCGTCAACGTCGATTGCGATTTCTCGTCGAGCGAGGAGAACGACGAAACCTTCGACCCCGCCAAATCCGCCATCCTCACCTCCCAGACCACCGAAGAATCGAACTCTTCGGCGAGCGCCGGAGGGGGCACGCCCGGCACCGCCGCCAATCTGCCGCAACCGCCCGCCCGAGCTGCGGCCATCCCATCCGGCATCCTGCGGAAAACTGAGAACATCGCTTATCAGCCCAGCCGTACGGTCCGGCGAATCCTATCTCCCAAAGGCACCCTGCGCCGCGTCTCGACCGCCGTTCTGCTCGACCAGACGCTGCGCTGGGACGGCATCGGCCTCAAAGCGAAGAAAACCCTCGTGGCGCCCTCGGCCGATGTGATTAAAGGCGTTCACGACATCATCGCCAGCATCACCGGCTACAGCGAGCAAAGAGGCGACCAGATCACGGTCGAAACCTTGCCCTTCGAGAGCACGCTCGACGCCGAGCCTCCCGCGCCCTCTTCGCCGGCCGCCAAGCCCAAAGGGTTCGATTTCAAACAGCCTGGCGTGATCGGCGGCGGAGCCCTGGTCCTTCTTCTGGTGCTGGCGGTAGCCTTTCTGCTCATGCGCCGCCCGTCGGGAGCCGCGCGCGCCCAGGATATGGCTCCCGATCCGCTGGCGGCCGGCGATGCCGCGTCTGCCCTCCCCGCCCGAGACGGCGCCGGTTCCCGCATTCAACAGCAACTGGACGACAACCTTGCCGAGCAGGCCCAACTGGAGGCGGAAACGCTGGGGCGCATCAAACTTCCCGCCAATACCAAGAAGTCCGAGGTGCTGGTCCGCCACATCCGGGAGTCCGTGAAGAAAGATCCGGTGGGGGCGGCCAACGTTCTCCGTACGTGGGTGGCGGATCTCGATTCGAAGAAGAACTGATGATCTCGAACTCCGCCCTCACCCTCGATCTGCCGCTGCCCGGAATGCGCAAGGCCGCCATGCTCCTCGTCCTGCTCGGGGACAAGGTCAGCGCCGAAATGGTGAAGCAGTTTTCCGACGACGAAGTCCAGATGGTTTCCCGCGAAATTGCGCACCTCGAAGCCATCTCCTCCGAACAGGCCGAAGTACTGCTCGAAGAGTTCTACCAGATGACCATGGCGCACGAATTCGTGGTGCGCGGCGGTCTCGAATACGCGAAGAAAATGCTGAATTCCGCCTTCGGAGCGGAGGCGGCCAAGAAGCTCATCGACCGCCTCGCCAAATCCGTGGGCGGCGATTACGCCAACCTCGATATTCTCCAGAAATCCGATCCCCAGCAACTCGCCAAATTCATTCACAGCGAGCATCCGCAGACCATCGCGCTCGTGCTTTCCCACCTCGGCGCCTCCCAGGCCGCCGCGCTCCTGGTTTCGCTCCCGTCCGAAATACGCGCCGACGTTTCACTCCGCATGGCCAATCTCGACCAGATTTCGCCCGAAATCGTCAGCAAAATCGCCTCGGTCATCTCGCGCAAGCTGCAGGCCATCGGCGAATTCAGCCGCGAATCCTATGGCGGAATCCGAGCCGTTTCGGAAATGTTCAACCGTCTCGATTCCGGGTCGAGCAAGGAAATTCTCGAAGTGATCGAGAAGCAAAATCCCAATATGGTCGAGACCATCCGCCACCTGATGTTTGTCTTCGAGGATCTTCTCGTAATCGACATGAATCAGCTGAAGGAAATTCTCGGCCGCGTGGACCGCAAAGCGCTCACCTTCGCCCTCAAAGGCACGTCCGACCAGCTTAAGGAGCACTTCTTCTCCACCATGTCGGCGCGCGCCGTCGAGATGCTGAAGGACGATATCGAGTCGATGGGTCCCGTCAAGATCAAGGAAGTGGAGAGCGCCCAACAGCAGATCATCGCCGTCGTCCGCCAACTCGACGCCGAGGGCGTGATCACACTCAAGGGGACGGTGGGCGAACAGTATGTTGTCTAAAGTCCTGAGCGGCCGCGACACCGGCAAGGCCCAGCCGATGGTCTTTTCGACACCTGCCGGCGGTGGGAGCGAGCCGCCGCGCCAGCGCTCTCCCCATAACAACGCCACGCCCGGGCAGGATGACAACGTCCCGCGCGAGCAACTGCGCCGCCTCGAAGCGGAAGCCGCCGCGGCAAAGACCGAGGCCTTCGAAGCCGGCATGAGGCAAGGCGAACAACAGGCCCGCATCGAGATCGCCCCCGTCGTCGAGCGCCTCCACGCCTCGATCGCCGAATCGATCGGCATGCGCCACGAGATTCGCCGCCGTGCCGAGAAAGACGTAGTCCAGTTATCCCTGCTCATCGCGAAACGCATTCTCCACCGCGAGTTGAGCGTCGACGACAGCGCCCTTACCGCCCTCGCGCGCGTTGTGTTCGAACGTCTGGCGCGCGCCGAGCAGTACCTCGTGGTGGTCCATCCCCGCTTCGCCGCCGCGGTCGGCGCCGCCCTGCGCGGCAATCAGACCGGCCACGTCCGCATTGAGCCGGATCCCGATTGCGCCCCCGGTACCTTCACCGTTCGCACCGCCGACGGCCTGATCGACGCGTCCATCGACGCTCAGCTCGATGAAATCAGCCGCGGCCTCATTGACCGCCTCGCCCTCGCCGACAAATCATGATCACCGAATTCGAAATCGATTTCTCCCGCTACATCGCCATCGTCAATCGCATGGAACCGGTGCGCATGGAGGGCGAAGTGGTCGAACTCGTCGGCCTCATCGTCGAATCCCGCGGACCCGCCGCCGCCATCGGCGATTTCTGCGAAATTCTCACCCGCAACGGCCGGCGAATCCGCACCCAGGTCATCGGCTTCCGCGACGGCCGTGTACTGTCCATGCCGCTCGAGGAAACCGGCGGCCTCTCGCTCGGCGACCACATCGTGGCGCGCGGCGGAGAGAGTGAGATCGACGTGTCCCCGCAACTGCTCGGCCGCGTCCTCGACGGCTTCGGCGCCCCCATGGACGGAGGCCCGCGCATCTTTGCCGCCGAAACCCGCCCTCTCTACTGTTCACCCCCCAACCCCCTCCACCGCGCCCATATCGAAGAACGCCTCGCCATCGGCATTCGCGCCATCGACGGCCTGCTCCCCTGCGGCAAAGGCCAGCGCATCGGCATCTTCGGCGGCAGCGGCGTCGGCAAAAGCACCCTGCTCGGCTCCATGGCCCGATCGAGCTCGGCCGGAGTCAATGTCATCGCCCTCATCGGCGAACGCAACCGCGAAGTGCGCGAATTCCTCGAGCACGATTTGGGCGAAGAAGGCATGAAGCGCTCCGTTGTAATCGTCGCCACCTCCGACCGTCCGGCCCCGCTCCGTGTCCGCGCCTGCTTCGTCGCCCTCGCCGTCGCCGAATATTTCCGCGACCGCGGCGAAGACGTCCTCCTGGTCATGGATTCCCTCACCCGCCTCGCCATGGCCCAGCGCGAAATCGGCCTCGCCGCCGGTGAGCCGCCCAGCCAGAAAGGCTACACGCCGTCCGTCTTCAGTCTGCTGCCCAAAGTCTGCGAGCGCGCTGGCAACTTCGGCACCGGCTCCATCACCGCCTTCTTCACCGTCCTCGTCGAGGGCGACGATTTCAACGAGCCCATCTGCGACGCCGTCCGCTCCATCCTCGACGGCCACATCACCCTCGCCCGCGAGCTCGGCGCCGCCGGCCACTACCCCGCCATCCAGGTGCTCGATTCCGTCAGCCGTCTCCAGTCGAAACTGGCCACGGCCGAGGAGTCCGAATACGCCCGCCGCATCCGCGAGGCCCTCGCCCTCTACCGGCAGTCGGAGGATCTCATTAACCTCGGAGCCTACGTAGCCGGCTCCAATCCCCGCCTCGATTCCGCCATCAAATCCCGCAGCGGAATTCTGCGCTTCTTATGCCAGGGAGCGCGCGACGTCTCGACCGTGGAAGACACCCTCCGCCAGATGGAGTTGCTGGCCCAGTGAAGGCTTTTAGATTTCGTCTCGATCAGGCGCTGCGCTGGAGAGCCACTCAGGTGGATCTCGAGAAATCAAGAGCCGCCGTCGCGGCTACCCGGCTGGCCAACCTCAGAGCAAGGGCTGAAGCGAGCCGCAGGGAACTCAAAGAAAGCCCGCCGCAACTCACCACGGGATCGGAGCTTCAATCGCTGGCCATACGGAGGGACCGGATGCGCCGCCAGATCCTCGACATCGAGAAGCAGGCAAAGGAAGCCGAGCAAGCCCTCGCCGAGCGGATGAAGCTCCTCGTCGAAGCCAATCGAAAGCATCTCCTGCTAGAAAATCTCCGCCAAACCGAACAAGCCCGCTGGCAATCCGCCTTCACGCGCGAACTCGAAGCTTTCGCCGGAGAAGCTTTTCTCGGCAGGTTACAATCAAAAAGCGGACGGGCGCGTAGCTCAGGTGGATAGAGCATTAGCCTTCTAAGCTAAGGGTCGCAGGTTCGAGTCCTGCCGCGCCTACCATTGACATCGCGGATCTTTCGCGCGACCCCGATCACGGCGCTTGATCCATTCTCTCCCCAGGTTCCCATCGTGGCCTCTTTTCGATAACCGCGCGTCAAAGGCTCGAATCGGATACATTCATCGTCGAGCCGGCGACCTGCCGATCGTGAGTCAAAGAGTGATGCGGCAGTTATCGCGCTCCCCTCGCTTCCATTTGGCCATTGGAATGCTCCCCCAGTTGCTGATCCACGGATTGATCAACGGGAGGCGTTCTTCCGTCGCCGCTCCTCTACCGCCGCTCTTCTCGCCGAAAGACACGCGCGATTGAGCGCACTTTCGAAAAGATTGGAGAACCGCTGAGGCCATGATCGAACAATTAGACGCGGCCGCCGTCACACCCGAACAGGGCGGGCATGAAGCGCCGGCTCCCGCCGCAGCTCAGCCAGGGTGGAATCGGTGCGCGCGCAGCTCGAGACCGCCACCGCTCTCTATCGGCAGAATGCACAAAAACGCGGCGTCGGCCTGCTGGCGCAGACCGATGTCAATCGGAGCCAGGTGCAGGTCCTGACGCAACAGGAGCGGCTGTTTTCGTTGCAGAACGATTTGGCGAAGCAGAAAATCAACCTCGCGCGGCTGGTGGGTTTGCCGGCCAGCGATCGCTACGCGCTCTCGGAAGATATTCCTTTTTCCGCGGCGCCCCCGATCGGCGAGGAAGAGGCGCTGCAACAGGCGCTGGCGAAACGCACGGATCTGAAGGCGGCGGAAGCGCAGACGCAGGCTGCCCGGCTGCTGCGATCGGCCGCTCGCGCGGAACGCCTCCCATCCGCCTCCATCAGCGCCGACTTCGGCGTAATCGGAACCAGGCCGACGCAGTCGAACGGGACTTTCACACTGGTGGGAACGGTTCGCCTTCCCATCTGGCAGGGCGGACGGACGGAAGGCGACATCGAGCAGGCCGATGCCGCGTTGACGCAGCGAAACGCCGAGGCGCGGGATCTTCGAGGCAGGATTGAGAGCGACATTCGCGAAGCTTTTCTCGACATGGAAGCCGCCGGCGGCCAGGTGGAGGTGGCCGTGACCAATGTACGGGTAACCAAAGAAACGCTGGATCTGACGCGGCAGCGCTTCGACGCCGGGGTCACCGACAACGTGGAAGTTGTGCAGGCGCAGGAATCGGTGGCCGGCGCGGAGCTCGATTACATCAACAGTGTCTTCGCCCATAATCTGGCGAAGCTGAGCTGGCGCGTGCTATCGGCGGCGCCGCGGAAACTCTGACGCAGTTCCTGAAGCTCCAGTGACATGCCGGCGCGCCGCCCGTATTAACGAGGCCTCGGGAATGTTTATACGCCAGAAGGAACAACACCGCATAGGACGCATTGGCTGGCTGCGCGCGGCGGTATTGGGCGCCAACGATGGGATCCTTTCAACGGCCAGTCTGGTGCTCGGCGTCGCGGCTGCGCATGCCACTCACGCCGGCGTTTTGATCGCCGGGGTCGCCGGTCTGGTCGCCGGCGCGATGTCGATGGCCGCCGGTGAGTACGTGTCCGTGCACTCACAGGCAGACACCGAGGATGCCGATCTCGACCTTGAGCGCAGGAACTCAAAGCAGACGACAAAGGCGAGCACAGGGAATTGGCGGCCATCTACGTCAATCGCGGGCTTGAGCCCGAGCTCGCGAAACAGGTCGCCGAACAGCTGATGGCCCATGACGCGCTGGGCGCGCATGCCCGCGATGAACTCGGTATCTCGAAGGCACTCAAGGCGCGTCCGATTCAGGCCGCACTGGCGTCCGCCGGCAGCTTCGCGGTCGGAGCAGCTATGCCGCTTCTGGTCACTGCGTTAGCGCCAGAGGCCAATCTGATCCCTCTTGTCTCCACCACTTCCCTGGCGTTTCTCGCGCTTCTGGGTGGGTTGGCCGCGCGCGCGGGCGGAGCGGGCGTGGCCGTGGGCGCCATGCGCGTCACCTTCTGGGGCGCACTGGCCATGGCGCTCACCGCGGGCGTCGGAGCGCTGTTCGGAACCGTTGTCTAAGCCTGGCCGCGGCCAAAGTAAAAGTGCTCAGGGCGTTCTCTGCGGGGCGACACCGGTATGATACGCCGGGCTGTCGTCCGGCTGCTCGTAGTAATCCGCATTCGCCTGCGCCGTCGCGGTGTGGAGATCGCACTTAGTCTGCGGCTCCGTCCCCTCGATGAACACCTCGCTCGCCGTTCTTGTGCAGAGATCTCCTGCCAGCTTGCCGCTCTCCAGACAAATCTTCGCCGATCTCACCCCGGCCGGGCGGGGAAATTCGTGCGCATTCCGGTAGGCGCCCAGCATCGCGGCCTTTTTCATGAACTCGGTCCAGATCGGCAAAGCCGACCTCGCCCCCTCAAGATCCAGTTCCCGATAATCGTCAAACCCTACCCACACTATGCAAAGCAGCTGCGACGTGAAGCCCGCGAACCAGCCGTCGTGCGAAGTTCCTGTTTTGCCCGCGGCCGGAAGCTTGAACCCGCGGCTTCGCACGCCGGCCGCCGTGCCGGAGCGCATCACCTCTTCGAGCATGCTGGTCATGAGGTAAGCCACCCGCGGATCCATGGCCTGGCGGGTTTCGCTTAATCCGCCGTGGATCACCTCGCCGTCCGCATTCCGGACGCGCGCAACCACCTGCGGTTTTACCCACATCCCGCCGTTGGCGAATGGCGTGTATGCCCCTGCCATCTCAAAAGGCGTCACATCGTAGGAACCGAGCGCGACGGCGGGCGTCGGCTGAATGTCGCCGTTCAGCCCCGCCAGGCGTGCCATGGATACGACCGCGGGGTAGCCCACCATCTGCGCGACCTTGACGGCGGCCACGTTGTCGGATTTCGCCAGCGCATTGCGCAGGGTCAGCGTGCCGAAATACTCGTTACGAAAATTTGCGGGACGGTAGGTGGTGTGGTCGAAAACGAAGATCGTGGGCGAGTCGTCCACGAGGCTCGCCGGAGTCAGAATCCTGTCCCCGCCCCCGATGGCGGTATTCATGGCGGCCGCGTAAACAAATGGCTTGAACACCGATCCCGGCGGACGTTTCGCGAAAATCCTGTTCAATTGGCTGCGGGCATAATCCCGTCCGCCGATCAGAGCCTTTATTTCACCGGTGTGAGGATCGAGCGCAATCAATGCGGCCTCCGCGCGCGGACCGCCCTTGCCGTAGCGTTTGGCCAGCAATTTGTCCACGTCGTTCATCCCCGTATCGATCGCCTCGCCGGCGGCGCGCTGAAGATTCAGGTCGATCGTCGTGTAGACGCTCTTCGCGCCGTCTTCCGGCTGATCGATGGACTGCAATTCGTCGCCGACCAGATCGAGAAACCAGGATGCTCCCAACGGATCGTTGCGTTCGGCAGGCTTTACTACCTTCAATGGGGTGTCGACCGCTTTCCGAAAATCGTCCTTCGTGATGTATTTGTTGTCGCGCATTAAGCCCAGCACCACGTCGCGCCGCTCTTTCGCATGCGCAGGATTGCGATTCGGGTTAAAGTAGCTGGGGCGTTGCACCATGCCGGCCAGAAGAGCGGCTTCGGGCAGACTCAGATTGCGCGGTTCGCTGGCGAAAAAAACCTGCGACGCTTCGGCGAAACCATGAATGCTGTAAGCCGCCTCTCTGCCCAGAAACACAAGATTGGCGTATGCGGTGAATATCTCCTCCTTGGACCACTTCCGTTCCAGATGGACGGTCATGATGGCCTCGGCGGCTTTCCGCTTCCATCTTTTTTCAGGCTGCAGCCAGAGTCCGCGCACCAGTTGCATGGTGAGTGTCGAAGCGCCCTGTTCTTTGCGGCCCTCGCGAACGTCGATATACGCCGCCTTGGCGATGCGCGGTAAATCCAGACCCTGGTGATGAAAAAAATGCTTATCCTCGACCGACACGACGGCGTTGATCAGAGCGGGCGGAAGATCCTGAAACGTCACCATGTGCCGTTTTTCCCGGCCCGGCGAAAGATTTTCGAGCAGCGGGGATCCCACGGTCCACGTTCTAATGTCGTGGCCGTTGGCCTCGACACGCTGAATTTCCCCGGCGCCCTGCGGGCCCGTGGCGCCTGCCATCACGATCCGTACCGGCGAGTTGTCCGGCCCGGCGGCAGGTATGACGTCGAATCCTCCTGACGACTCCTGAAAGCTGCCGGGCTTGCCATTGTTCGCGCGCTCATACCCCGCCAGACGCAGTTCGACTTCAACATCGGTGGTCGTCAGCGCATCGCCATCGTTGAGGGTGCTCGGAGCGCCATAGATATTAACGGAATCGCGAAAAGGTCCGCCCTGCAGTTGTGTATCGATCACGCGGGAGTAATGGTTGTAGAAAAAACCGCCGACGATCGTCAACGCCAGTAATGGAATCGAGAGAACCGTGATGACGAGCGCGGCTCTCCGGACAAGCCGGCGTTGCCAGAGGCGAAGGAGCCTCGCCCAGCGGGCCTGGCGCCGATTCTCTGTTAGTTGTTCGGGAAGACCGGGGTCGGAGGCCATACGCTTTGAGATGCAGTGTGTATTGACGGCTGTGTCCTCGAGTGCAACCAGAGTGCAACCAGAGTGCAACCAATTGCAATTGTTTGGCCATCGATTGCCGCAGGGTCAGGCCGGGCAATCGTCAATTCGATGCAGCCGGCTGCGGGGAGTCGCTTGACCGAATTTGGTCATGACGACGCTGTTCGAACGATGCGCGGACGGATTCGACCGCCGGGCGCTACCGGCCTGCGGCATGCGTAACAGTGCTCGCCGCGCTATGAGGATGGTAGCCCGAAAAAGTCACATGCTCGTCCAGCACCTTGTTGTGGACCATCAGGACCCGTGCGGTGCCATCGATATCGATTCGTTCCGGCATCCACAGGCCATCCACCACGCGCGCCATGTCCAGTTTGATCTGCGCGCCCTCGCCAATGCGTGCCAGTATCCACCCGATGCTGATGGGATCGATCACGTGGGCTTCCGCCTTGGCCCACTGCACGTCCTGCTTGTCGATCCACAGCTTACCCTCGATGTGTTTGAGCATTCCACCGTGCGGTGTAGTGGGAACGAAGTCCGCTCGCGGGGTTACTCCCAGAATCCACGCAGGCCGCCCATCCACCATTCCGTCGCCCATCGGCGAGACGTCATAGGCGCTCGGAAGGTCTTTCAGGAAAGACCGCTGGCTCTCGTATTTTTCGATCCGCGCCGCACGCTCCTCCGGTGATTCCTTTTTCCGCTCGCGCGAGGCCTTCTCAAACTTCCGATCTTCCTTGCGCCGCTCCTCCGCGGTGAGCGGCCGCCCATCCTTGCGGATCAACCGTTCGTAAGGCGTACCTTCCAGCGGGACTACCTCGGAAACGTCCACTTCGTCGGTGCCGTCGGCGCGGGTTACGTCGGTTTGAGTGTATCCCCACAGCATGCCGGCCCGCCAATCGAGTTCGTAATTGTGAATTGACTCTGACAGCAGGGCTTTCGAATCGGGTTGGGCGTATGCGCATGGCAGTACAGCGAAACAAATCAGGAACGGAATCAGCTTCACAAAGCTATATCAGGCACGATGAGGGCCAGGTCCGTTCAATCGAAACGCGCCTGTACCGTCTGGGTTGCGCCAGCCCGCCGAACCCGCGCCGGGCCGGTTTCCTTAAGCCAGTAAGGCGCCTGGCCATAATGCCGATGAAGCTGAGTCTCGTAGTCTCGGGTGATGGGCCGCGATTCAATGTATTCCGGCGCGCTCTTTATACTTTCCCGCGAAAGTCCGACGGATACTATCGAGTCGGGCCAGCTGATCTTTTCAACCCACTCGGGTGAAATCAGAACCATTTTCCCCGGCAGCCAATTGCGCGTTTTCACTTCCAGACAGCGGATTTTCCAGGTCTCCTGATCGACGACAAAATCCTCCACATGGCCGATTTCACCGTCGGTTGCCTCGATTCGGTATCCGGTCACTGCCGCGGTGCTGCGCAAATGTGAATCGGCCGATTCCCGCTCGCCGGCAACTGACCGTGCCGCCACGGGAATCGCCAGATCTTCCGGAAATGAGCCCGGCCCCCACACATAGGGTCCGCCCCAGTAGTATGAAGCGCCGTAGTAGTCCAGGTATGCGCTCTCGTGCTGGCGCGAAACCGGCTTGTGAGTATCGATCTTCGGACTATTCGCTATCTGCTTTTTCGTCAGCGCCACGCGGAGCCGTTTGCTTTCCCAGTCGGCGCCTCGCAGAAATATGGGCGAAATCAGTACCTGCTCCTGGGAGAGCCAATCGCCGGTTTTGACGATCATGTAGCGGATTGCCCACCTCTCGTCGTCGAAGTAGAACTCCTCGATGCTTCCGATCTCACCGTCAGAGGCGTGGATTGTCAAATCCTTCATGTGGCTTGCAGTTTTCAACACTGGTTTCTCCTTGTGTCTCCGCCGGAGGTTGGTGGTCGGGAAGCTATCGGGCCGCGCCCGCACCCGCCACAGCCGTGCACCCGGCGTGGCCGCAGTTGCACGTAATATCCGGATGATCCGTCGCCCCTTCGCAAAAGGTGCTGCAGAACTTGCTATCCTTCGCCGCCCCGCAAACACAAGATGGGTGCGCGCATTTTTCCGCTTTGTTTTCCGTCATTTTGAAAATTGCCTCCGGCTATGTTGTCAGCTTTCGGCGTACCACTGTACCGAACCGCACGAAGCGGAAGATACCGCTTGGTGTGACCGAATGTGGTCAGGCATCCATGGCAAATCATTTCTGTCGCTTCAAGGCAGCCAACAAAGCCGGGTAGGGATTGAGCGCGGTCCCCTTCCACCATTGCTTTTCCGGCCCTAACTCGAATATCGCAAAATGCAGGTGCGGCCACCTCGGGTCGGCATTTCCCGTCGACCCCACAAACCCGATGATGTCCCCCTGCCCGACCGTCATGCCCTCATGCAGGCCTTCGGCGTAGCGATCGAGATGAGCGTAGTAATAGCAATACACAGCCCTCTCGTCGAATTCGTAGATGGTGTTGCCTCCCGGTTTGCTCAGGAAGAGCTTGCGAATGGTACCGGAGACGACGGCATGCACCGGCGTTCCCAGCGGACTCGGAAGATCCAGCGCTTCATGCGGGTGCCCGAAATGAACTTCAGCGAAGGTGTCGCGCAGGCTGGCCACGGTAAGGCCGTCGACAGGCAGTCCGATGTCGGGTAAGGAAGATCCCAGAGCGCAAGAGCCCAAAGCAAGGAAGGCTGCGAAAACCGGGGTTACCCGGACAAGGTTACGCAAAGCTACTCCTCGAGGATTACAGGAGTGCCCCGCGCGACCATACGCGAGAGATCCTCGGCATCCCAGTTCGTGAGCCGGATGCAGCCGTATGATTCACCATGCCGGACATGGCCCGGATCCGGCGTCCCGTGGATTCCGTAGTGTTCTTTCGAAAGCCCCATCCACACCACGCCCACGGGGTTTCTCGGTCCCGGCGGCAGTTTCTCCGCCGCTATCTTAGGGTCCACGTTCCAGAAATGAACCGGATCCCAGTTAAACCAGGGATTGTGATCGACGATCGTAATCTTCCACGTGCCGATCGGCAGGGGGTCGTGTTCGCCACCGATCGTTGCCGGGTACTGCGCCAGCACTTTGCCGCCGGCGCCTAAGGCAGTCACGGTCCGCTTCGACTTCGATACCACGACGCGCGAAGCGCGGCTGGCGGGAGCGCGAGTCACATCAACCACGGTAATCTGCTCTCCCGCCGTGAGTGGTTTCATTCCTGGATTTAATTCCGCGAGCAGTGCCGGCGACATGTGAAACTTCTCGCCCAATCCCTCCTCGGGCGACTCGAAGCCCATCCACGTCATTTTGGCCTGTTCCGCGGCTGTTTTCGGAATG
>JBEKAQ010000019.1:57837-59380 GCA_050015835.1 Bryobacteraceae bacterium
CTTCATATCCGCTTCCGTTATCGCATACGGAACCAGCAGCCGAGCGGTGTGCGGTAATGTCCTAAAAGTGCGTGAAGCAAAATAACAGCGACCGCTCGTTACGTGCTACCGTGGGATCGATGCCGAAAACAAGCCGCACTGATCTCCGCGCGCTTCGGAACATGATCGACGAAGCGAATCTCCTGCTCTCCACAACGGAACTCCCCGAAGGGCGTTCGAAACGCGCTCGCGAACTGCTCGGCACCGCGTTGAAGCTGACGGACCATCTCCTGACCGAATCGCCTGCCGTCACGCTTGGGAAACTGGGTGGTCAGAAGATCGCGGAACGGGGATCGGACTATTTCCGCAAGCTGGCTGCGAAACGGAAGACGCGGGCTGGTGGGCGACCACGCAAGGAACAATAGTCTTCAAGCACCCCACGCAAGACGTGCTTTTCTGAACGCCGCCATGCATTCTTCCAGCGCGTTCAGAGTTCCTCTCTCGTTCCCAGGGATTACCGCTTCACTTCTCACATCACGCAGCTTTTGTAAAGTGTGTGCCAGTGCTGCATCCACCTTCCTGGTGTGGCTCAATGCGCACCCGGCATACAGCAAAAATTCGTTCTCGAATCTCGTCAGTCTCTCGCGTACTTCCTTCATTTTCATCCTCACTATCTCGCGACCGTGATTCCAGTTCGTTACAATCAGTCTTTAAAACGAAAAGCCCGGTGCGCGAACACCGGGGCTGATCGATGAACGACTGAACACCTTCATCGTACCGCTCCATCGCGCCGGTTTGCAAACGGTGGCGATTGGGTAGAAAAAAAGTCATAGCGCTCCCGCCATTATCTATGAAGGTATTGGCGAATATCGGCAAGGTAGAACGCGCCACCGTTGCCCTTATGAAGCAGTGCAGCGGGTACACGTTCAACACAGACAAGGCGATCAGGCATCTTCGGGCTTACGCAGTGAACGTATTTGGATGGCAATTGAGCCACTACCTTGCGATGCCAGAATTCAGTCCGAACTGGTCATCGGTAATCTTGGAAGAAACTATCACTATCATCATGGGTGCCATCCCGCGCGGGACGCAATCATTGCTGCCAAATGACAAGTCCCGAATCAGGAATGAAATTCGTAAAACATTAACCAATCACCTTTTGATGGCGCAATCCAAACGCCAGAAAACCGCCGAATCCGCGCTGGCGATAAAGGCATCCACCCCAGCGCAGCTTCGCATCCAATACTTCGCGCTATTCCCTACTACCAAGGTGCTGGACGTTTGCTGGGCGGCAGCCCAGCGCTACAGCGAATGGAAGCGCTGGCTCCGCGAAGTGCTCAAGTCGGATTCAGCGCCAGATCGTGCTTTTCGAGCGATACTGACAAGCGGCAAGAAGCCAGGCGACTATCGAAAACAGCCGCGTCCCAGTGGGTGGAAATAACCGCCATTCCAGCCAATTTTCCACCCACGTTCCGCCCATTCTCCACGTATGCTCTGTGTGTTGACGTTAACACTTGTTGAGTGATTTTCATTAAATTTGTATTTTCTCGTATGCGGTTTAATT
>JBEKAQ010000020.1:0-116811 GCA_050015835.1 Bryobacteraceae bacterium
AGTGAGGAGCAGGAGAAAAGGTTCAGCGATCGCCTCAAAGATCCGCGCAAGAACTGGAAGGCTTCCCCAGCCGATTTCCGCGAGCGCCGCTACTGGGACGAATACCAGCGGGCTTACGAGGAGGCCCTTCTGAAATGCGATACCGCCGCGGCCCCCTGGTACGTGATCCCCGCCGATCACAGGTGGTTCCGCAACTACGCCGTGGCCCGCATCATCATAGAGACGCTCGAGTCGTTTCACATGAAGTATCCGAGGGTGGATAAAAAGCGGCTCGCCGCGATGCAGGAAGCATAGTGCGGATCGGCACTTGTGCGATCCATCCGGAAATATTTACACTGGATTGAGGCACCGGCATGAATCTGGTCATAACTCAGAGAGAACGGGAAGGAATCGTGCTTCTGGATTGCAAGGGCCGGATCACGGTGGGCGAGGAGTCGACCGTCTTTCGGGAGGCTTGCCAGAAGGCGGGCGCGCGCAACGACCCGAAACTGATTGTAAACCTGAAAGAGGTCGATTACATCGACAGTACCGGCCTCGGCGCCATGGTGATGTGTTGCACCATGCTTAAGAACGCGGGTGGCGTCACCAAGCTCCTGCAATTGAACCGGCGTAACCTCGAATTGCTGGTTCTTACCAAGATCGACACGATTTTCGAGATCTTCGACGAGGAGATCGACGCCGTGAACAGCTTCTTCCCGGACCGCGAAATCAAACGGTTCGACATCCTCTCGTTCGTCCGGCAACTCAGGGAAGAGTAACGTGCTGGCCAATCGAAACTTCGCGCCGAATTTCGAACTGGAAGATCTCGCGGGCAAAAAGTGGTCGCTGGCCGAGGCGTTAAAACGGGGACCCGTGCTGCTGGCATTCTTCAAGATTTCCTGTCCCACCTGCCAGTTGACGTTTCCGTTCCTGCAGCGCCTGGCCGACGGCGGCGGCAAGGAGGCCCCGCAGCTGGTGGCCGTCTCGCAGGACGACGCCGCCGATACGGCCCAATTTAACAAGCGGTTCAACCTGTCGATGCGGACCGTGCTCGATCCACCGCGCACATATCCCGCCAGCAACGCCTTCGGTATTTCGCATGTTCCCTCGCTGTTTCTGATCGAGCCGGACGGCCGGATTCACATCTCGGGAAGCGGCTTCGGCAAATTCCACCTGGAGGAGTTGGGCGCGCGATTCGGCGTCTCGCCCTTCCGCCCGGAGGATCGCGTCCCGGTTCTTCAGCCGGGTTGAGGATCGAAAAACTGACTCCCGTGAGGAGTTCCGTTACCATATAGAAAATGGCTAACATCGGCGAAGTAATCGGCGCGGCCGCGGCGGTCGCCAAAGGCATGGGCGTCACCCTGAAAGAGATGATGTCCCCAACGGTGACCGAGAACTATCCGGACGAACCGCCCAAGCTGCAGGAACGCTTCCGCGGGGTTCATGTTCTGCAGCGCGACGAGAATGGCCTCGAGAAATGCGTGGCTTGTTTCCTCTGCGCCGCCGCGTGTCCCGCCAACTGCATCTACATCGAAGCCGCCGAGAATACCGCCAAGGTACGGATCAGCGGCGGCGAGCGCTACGCCAAGGCCTACAACATCGATTACAGCCGCTGCATCTTCTGCGGCTATTGCGTGGAAGCGTGCCCCACCGATGCCATCACGCATGGGCACGGCTTTGAAGTGGCCAGCTATAATACCTCCACGCTGATCTACCGCAAAGAAGACATGCTGGCGCCCATCCCGCCCGGAGCCAAACCTCCCGTAATCGCGGAAACCTCTGAAGCGGCGGCGCACTGAGGTTCATCCTTGAATAGATCGGCCCGCGGCCGGCCGAACTGATATGTTCGCGCTCATACGGGAACAGTTCGAAACGATATTCCGGGAAGATCCTGCTGCGAAGAGCAGGCTTGAGATCGTCCTGTGCTATCCAGGCTTCCATGCCGTGCTCTGGCACCACCTGGCGCATCGGCTGTATCTGGCGAATATTCCTATTCTTCCGCGGTATATGTCTCAGCTCTCGCGCTTCCTGACCGGCATCGAGATCCATCCGGGCGCGACCATCGGCCGCCGCTTCTTTATCGACCATGGCATGGGCGTAGTGATCGGCGAGACCGCGGTGATCGGCGACGATGTACTGCTCTATCAGGGCGTCACCCTCGGCGGCACTGGCAACGAAAAGGGCAAACGCCACCCCACCATCGGGAACAATGTGGTCATCGGCACGGGCGCAAAGGTACTCGGCAGCATCAGCATCGGCAACAACGTCAAGATCGGGGCCGGTTCGGTGGTGGTGCATCCGGTGCCGGACAACTCGACCGTGGTCGGAATTCCAGGCCGGGTGGTGCGGTTCCGGGTTCCCGAAGGCGTGCTCGATCACGGCATGCTGCCCGATCCCGAAGGCCAGGAGATCGACGACCTCAAGCAGCGCGTGGCGGATCTGGAGAGCCGGATGAAAGCGCTGCTGGATGCGAAGGTGGGTGTTACAAAAGATTCCTGAGCAGTCGGCATTCATGCTCCTGAGCAAGGCGGATCAACCCCGTATCAACGAGACCGCCTCGCGCAATCCCAGGCGCGGTTTCTCTGGCGCGGAGAGCGTCCGGAAGATCTCTGTCTTTCGCCGTTTTTCGGCCCAAAGACAACCGTTGCCTTGCCCACGGGGACTGACAGGCTGAAAAAGCTTCTTACCACTCCTTTACAGTCGCGGCTCAGAAAGACGTGTGCCAATTCCGAAGCATTTACCGGGCCGCGCGCGTCAGCAAGGGGTAACGAAAAGCCTTTTTGTCGCGGGGCGGCTGGTACTGAACAGCGCCGGCGCGATCGGGTTCGGCGATCGGGATCATGCGGTGTCGGAAGCCGGCGCTGCCGCGTTCCGGTCGTCCGTCTTTCCCGTCCCGCCCACCGGTTTGCGAACCCGCCAAAACCGGATCGCCGCGAACGCTATCAGTATCCCGACACCATCGGACCCAAAATCCGACCACTCCGTCTTGTATCGATAGATGAGTCCCTGAGCGATCTCGATAGCACCTGCGAGGCAAAGGACGCAGAGAGCTCGCACGGACGTTCGCAGCCGGTTTTCGCTCAGCAGCAGTGGAGCGGCGGCCGCAAGTCCAAACAGCACCACATGGAGTATGAAGTGAGCGGCCGTTCCCCGATTGGTTGCCCTCAGCCTCGCCGGCTGGAGAGACAATATCGTAAGGAACAGGATCCAGACAGCACCTGCCCAGCGTAAGTTGCTCCGATTCACAATGCGCTTCTATCCTGCCAGAAGAAGTTTGACAGCGTCGGAGGCTTCGTCGAGCAGGGAGTAAGTGAGTCTGAATCCATTGAGATCGCCGATCCAGGCAAGAAATCGAGCGATACTCTCACGGTTGTGTTCGACCCAAAAGCCGCTCTGGCAAAGTGCCGTCAGAGCCTCGAAAGGCGTCAGGCGTTGCAGTCCTGTCGATGCTCGAGGTCGATAGTCCACGAACACAAGCGCCTTTGGATCCACGGCCGGCGAAGAGTTTGAGGGCATATTGGAGCCAAGAAAACGGACACTGCATCCCCATCGGCGGTGGACGCTCGCGCGATCCATAAAGGCGGGGAAACGCGAGGCGAGGACCGGCCAGCTCGATTCCCGGAGAGTCAATGGCACAGGCATCCCCGATACTCTGAATTGACGGTCGAGGACCGCCGAATCGTCCGAATAGCAAAGGAAGCCCTCGGCCATGAGGGCAGCGCAAAGTGTACTCTTGCCGGCATGTGAGGATCCGGCCAGAATGATGCAACCGGACGCCGTTCCGCACGCGCCGGCATGGAGAATCGCCTTGATCTCGCGGCCGTGATCGCAATGGGCGGTCAGTTCCTGTAACAGGATGGCGCGTGCCCCGGACGTTTTTTCTTCCTCGGCGATGCACACCTTGTCTCGGAAGACGAATACCCGATCGTTGCCGTTCACCAGGGTAAACGTGAGGAAAGGCGCATCTGGCGGCAGATGCCGAACAGCGACAGGAGCGAGGCGCGGGGCTATTTCTTCAACCAGATCGCCGGGTTCCAGCAGAACCCGAAACCCGCGGCCATTCAACACGCAGTTGATTTCGACGACAGCTCCTTTGCTCTCGAAGTCCCCCAAAGCGGAAGAGCGGACTGCGTGCGGGGCGCCGTTCCCTCCTGGCGCGGGGCAAAGGAGACCTTGCGACCAACTCGCGAGGGTTGCCTCGATATCGTGTCTCGCCAAAGCCAACGGCACTCCATACCGGGTCGCGAAATCTTCTTCGATCTTCGGCACCGGGGTACCGCGGCAGACCTCGTCCCAAAGGAAGCGCGCCGTACTATTGAGGAGGAACAGGCCCTGGACGTCGCGACGCGCAATGACGAGTTCGTCACCGAGCGGGAATTGCCAAAGCCGGGAGACCGCATGGTTGGAAAACATAAGCCGGAATCGAATTGGAGATTCAAAAAGAGTACGGCCTCCGGCGCGAGCGACACCGCGCACGCCGGAGGCCGTTCGTGGAGGAAAGAGCGGCGTTTCAGTGTTTTCCGGGGCCATGGCCCGTGGCAGCCTCCGCTTTCTTAGTAAGCGCCAACAACGTAAAAGGAGCGGCGTAGGCCGCGAATTTTCCGGTCTTGATCAATGCTTCGCGGCGATCGGTAAGCTCGCCGTCGTCGACGTTTTCGGTATTGGGGGTGTGCTCTTCTGGGTTCATAATTCTCCTTTGGATTTAGAGTCGAATCTGCAACAAGTCCCGACGCTACAGGGCAATGGGGGAACCTCGTTTTCGCGCGCGGGAGCCGTAAGCGATCAGAATCAGACCCACTACACAGGGAATGATCGTCGGGGGTTCCGGCGCGGCGCTGCTGGCGCTGGCGCCGGGCAGGGTACCGGCATCGAATTGAGCGTCAAGCTGAAACACGACCGATAAGGTCGGATCGGTGTCGAAAGCTCCGAAGTCGAGGTTGGCCGATTGCGAAACGAGATAGGCGCCGGGGCCGAAGGGCCCTGCTAATCCAACGCTCTGGCCGTCATACATGACTTGTCCGGATATGGTGCTGCCAGGGCCGGCTGTGTCGGCCAGAAACAGGGGAATTGTCTCGTAGTAGGTGCCCGCCCACGTGCAGCAGGACGGATCGAAGTAGTCCTGAGATAGTGTGAAGTCGATCAGGTCGTCGCCCACGGACGGGGCAGTTCCCGCATAGGAGATCAGAGGGTTAACGGAAATCGTGCTGCCGTCGGCCGTTGAGTACGAGGCGCTGTAAGTTCCCAGGATGTTGTACATATCGCCATCCGTGAAAGTGTAGTCAAAGTTGAAGCCTCCTGTTATCGACATGCCATCTCCGAGCGAACTGGCGGAAGAGCAGCCGATTTGGCAGTTTCCGTTGACAACGATGGAAGCGGATTTGGCTGCAAACGGGACGAAGAGGGTGGACGCCAGTAACAGGAAGCAAGGTGCGAAGTTGCGCGTATAGGTCATTTGTAAGTCTCCAATCTTTGAGTTGAGCTGTGACAGCGCCCTGTGCCCTTCGAGGGCCGGGACTGTTCGGGCTGGTTTTGGATGGGGAAGCCGGTTCTATCGCAGGACGATTTCGGCCAACAACCTGCGGTAAAAATCCGACCGGTAGAGAGTGCGGGCGGCAAACTTCCAGCCGCCCGGCACGGATAGAATCGACGCTAAAAACTGGATACGGCGGCTCAGCGTGGCTGACGCCAGATACAAGGGGTCTGCAAGCCTCAAAATCGGCCACCGGTTCAGCGCCCGTCTCCGCGCCCAGCGTACTTGCCCGAGCGGCCCGAGATCGAATGCGAACGGCAGCGGCATCCCCAGGGCCTCGCGAACGTGCAGGAGGTGCAGCAGTAACGCGGACTCCTGGCCGCTTACCTCAAAACGCCTTCTTACCTGCTCCCAGTCAAGGCATCGGGCGAGACAGCGGTCGAGCAGTGCAAGGTCGTACATGGCGCGTAGCGGCGGCCAGATGCGCTCGCTGTAGGAGTGATGCACCTGCGAATGCGATATAAGGTGTATAAGCAGATGCTCGGGCGAAGGGACGCGAATTCGGACACCGTTCCATTCCTTCACCGACGAACCGCGCACCATGTCTTCGCCGCTCAGAAGCTTTCGCGAGACCCCGTGACCCAGCGCGTGATGCAGCTCTACCGGAGCGCTGCCGGAACCATCGGCCGAACGCGGCCGTTGCAGCTGCGGATAGTGATGGCGAAACCGGCCCAGGGCGTCCCGCCCGTCCTGCAGGTAACCGTCTCGCTCCAGAACTTCCGCCGCCGCGGCAAGCTGGGAATGTGTCACCAGCAGATCGAGGTCGCACAAATACCGGCAACCGGGTCGCGGATAGACCCCCGCCAGCAGAAAAGCGGCTCCTTTCAGCGCTACTGGTTCTATTCCAACCCTGTTCAGAAGTAGTGCGATGTCACGCAATTCCTCGAGAATCCGCATATTGCGTTCGCAGTTCAGATTCTCGACGGCCGCCAGATACTGCGCTATCTCCTGAGGAGGCTGCAAGCCGATCTGGGCCAGGCGGTGACTTAGTGCCGGGAGTACGAGCTCGTGCGCCGCGGTCCGGATCAGTATTTCCCAGTCACGCTCCGGGGTGTCGGGAATGAGCGCAAGTTTCTCGGGGCTGCCGTCGAGGCAAGCTGCGAGAAACGAGAGATCCGAGCGAAATGCTGTCATGAATCACCGCCGCGAAGAGGAGTTATGCGACGGCAGTAACCACTCGTAACTGGTGGCTTACAACTTGCTCGCGAATCCAGGTGTAGGTTTTCTCCATGCCCTCTGCGAGGGGACGGGACGGCCGCCAGCCGAGCTTTTCGGCAATCAGACGGTTGTCGGAATTACGGCCACGAACGCCGAGCGGCCCGGGAATGTGCCGGAGCGAGAGTTGCTTGCCCGCAATTCCAGCCACCATTTCAGCCAATTGGTTGATAGTCACCATCTCTTCCGAGCCGATGTTGACGGGGCCCGTGAATCTCGACTCCATGAGCAGACGGACACCCTCCACACATTCATCGACGTACAGGAACGAGCGGGTCTGCTTTCCATCGCCCCAGATCTCGATCTGCCCACCATCGGGGGCTTCGGCTACCTTACGGCAGATAGCGGCGGGCGCCTTTTCCCGGCCTCCGGTCCAGCAACCTTCCGGGCCGAAAATGTTATGAAAGCGCGCTATCCGGACTTCGACGCCGCGATTCCGCATATACGCAAGATAGAGCCGCTCGCTGAAGAGCTTCTCCCATCCGTATTCGCTGTCGGGCGCCGCGGGATAGGCGGACTCTTCGGAGCACTTCGGATTGTCCGGATCCCTCTGATTGTATTCGGGGTAGATACAGGCGGAGGACGAATAGAACAGTTTCTTCACGCCCGCCCGCGTTCCGAATTCGAGAATGTTGAGATTCACGGTGGCGGAATTTCGCATTACGGCCGCGTCGTGCTCGCCGGTAAAGATATAGCCGGCGCCACCCATGTCCGCTGCGAGCTGGTAAACCTCCGCCACTCCGTCGACCGCCGTTTTTGCGATCTCGGGCCTGCAAAGGTCGCCCACGATAAACTCGTCGGCTGCCGTTTCACTGTATTCGTGGCGCTTCAGATCCACTCCGCGGACCCAGTAACCTTCCATTTTCAAACGTTTCACCAGGTGGCCGCCAATAAAGCCGCCCGCTCCCGCAACTAACACTTTTTGTCTTACGGTTCTCATCATGATTTTTCTTCTCCGATTACCAGCGTGTTAATAGGCGCCTTCGGCAGTTACGACAGTCCTGACCGTGCGGACCAGGATATAGAGATCCAGCCATACCGACCAGTTATGAACATAATGTTCGTCGTAGGCGACCCGCTCTTCATAGGTGGTATTGTTACGTCCGGACACCTGCCAGAGTCCGGTGATACCCGGAAAGACACGGGTATATAATTCGTAGCCCCGCCCGTACTTGGGTATTTCTTCTCTTACAATCGGACGGGGGCCAACCAGGCTCATCTGGCCCAGCAGCACATTGATCAACTGGGGCAACTCGTCGAGCGAGGCCCGGCGCAGCCATTTCCCGATGCGGGTAATGCGCGGATCGTTCTTCAATTTGTGATTGCGCTGCCATTCCGGCACGTATTCCGTATGCGACACGAGATAATCGGCCAGCACCCGGTCGGCTCCGGACACCATGGTGCGGAACTTGAGTGCGCGAAAGGGTTGCCCGTGCCGGCCCTGGCGCAAGTGGCCATAAAAGACCGGTCCTTTCGAAGTTAGTTTGATGGCGATCGCGATCAGGGCGAACAAGGGAGCGAGCAAAACGATCAGGACCAGACTCACGAGGCAATCCATCGCGCGTTTGGCGAGGGCGGACCTTAGGTGAAAGAGCTTCTGCGGAAGCTCCAGACCCAGTTCGCCCTCGATATCGCGCGCCGTGACGCCAAGGCTGCAGATACCGGTCATGTCGGGGATCAGCAGGACGTGGCCGAAGCCGCGGCAATAATCTTCGATCACTCTGCCCAACTCGAGGTTGGATTCGGGGACGATGGCGACGATCGCGTATTGGGCGACACGCGCGCCGGCAACGTCCGGAGCCGCGCTGAGGTCCCCCAGAACAGGGGGCATATCGTGGGCCCAGGACAGAATCTGGTTTTCGCTGAAGACGCCCGCGACCTTAATGCCCAGCATTCCGCTGCGCAGCTTTCGCGCGATTCTCCAGGCCGTCGGGCCGGAACCGAGAATCACCGCGGGAATGCCCCACCACGTTTTGCATCCGAACCAGCGCCGAGTCAGGTGGCGGGAGAGAAGAATAGCCGGAGGACTGGCAACCCACCCCATCAGAAACAACGCTCGGGAATATCCGCCGCCCGTGCGCCACAAAAATGTCGTGGTCGCCCAGATCAGGAACATGGCCGAGATCGCATAGAAGACGCGGCGCATCTCTTCGGCGGGGTGAATCAGCAGGCCGGGATACAGCTTTTGAACATAAAAGGCGGGAAACGCCAGCCCCAGGAAAGGCAGAAATCTCGCGATCTCATCCCATTGGTACTCCGGATCGATCACGCGGCGCACCGCTACCAGAGCAATGAGAACGGCCAGCAAAGCGACGATATCGGCAGCCAGAATGCATAAGGTCATGCCCCACGGCTTTCGTGTCGCGGCGGGCGAGTGCACGTTTGCCGGCGAAGCGGTCAGTATCTGTTGTGCGGGAACCATGATCGTTTTCCTTTCCTGACAGGGTGCTGAAAAACTGAGTTGGCAGGCCAAAAGCCTACCCCACTGGTTTGTAAACCAGTTGCTGAAAAAGAGCCTCTCGTTACCGCTTGCCGACGCGCGCGGCTCGGTAAATGCTTCGGAATCGGCACGCGTCTTTCTGAGCCGCGACTGTAAAGGAGCGGTAAGAAGCCTTTTCCCGCATCCTGCTAAATCTCCGTACTTTGAATCCGGGGATTGGCAGGAGCGAGTGAACCTGACCGGGTCGACGGCAACGCGTTCGCCAGCAGAACTTCAAATCGCGCGGCGATACGGGAGATCTCAAACGTCCGTTCGGCGTACCGGCGGGCGTTTGCTCCCAGCGACGAACGAAGCGCCGCATCGGCAGCCAGGCGCTTCGCCGCGGCGACAAATTCTTCCGGGCGATCCGGGTCGGCTACGAAACCGGCCTCGCTGCGCGCGACAACCGAGGCTGCCAGGTTGATTTCAGGAGCGGCGAGCAGCAGCGGCCGGCCGGCGCAGAGGTAGCTGAGAATCTTGGATGGCACGGCAAACTGACCGGCGCCCGATTCCAGAGTAGTCACCAGCACATCCGCGCTCGCCAGCGCCGCGGAAACCTGATCGTACGGCTGAAAATCGAGGAGTTGCAGAGTATCGAGCGCAGGCGCTTTTCGCAGGTAATCGCGGCCCGGGCCTTCGGTAATGACCACAAGCCTGCAGGAGGAATCGAGAGACTCAGCGAGGCGGTACAGCAAGTCCGGCCTGTGCTTGATTCCCAACGTGCCGGAATAGAGGAAAACGGTTTTTCCATCAAGCTGATGACGCGCGCTCCAATCGTTCGCCCGCGGGAGCGGCTGAATTTCGTCCAGCGGAGCCCAATTTTCGATCACTGAGACGCTCTCCCGCGGCACTCCCCAATCGGCGAGAATATCGGCGAAATCGGGGGCGATCGCGATGCAGGCATCGGAACGCAGAGCCACCTGCTGTTCGAGCTTGAAGAAGGGGAAACTCAAAGGTCCGCCCATGGGGCCGAATTTGCGCCGCAGGAAGAATTCGAGCGCGCGGCAATAGACGTCCTGCACCCAGTGCACAAACCCGATGCGATGGCGGCGGCAGTGCCAGAGAAGCTCCGCCTGCACATCGACCGGCGTGTTGCCCGACAGGACGACATCAAAGTTCCGGCCGGCAATGAGCCGTTTCAGGTCGCGGGCGTATTGCCGCTGGGCGCTGAGACGCCTCCACGCAGAATATTTGCGAAATCCGCCGTTCAGCGGCACACCGCGTATTTCGAGAATTCCCGAATCCGACGGCGAGAGGTCGAGCCGCCCTTTGGGACCTTCGAGGCCCAGCGGATAAACGTGAGTAACATGATGGCCGCGGCGCGCCAGTTCCCGGCTGAGCTGGATCTGGAATGGATGACCCGCGAAATCGTGAATGAGACATCGCATAAATTGTCTTTCCGGAGGGCTGTCAGGCTGCTGAAGAACTCACTCAACCAGCCGTCAGGCGGCCACCGGCGCACCGCGTCGAGCCTTTGCCAGCAGGAGAGAGAAGAAGCGGTCGCTTGTGACCGCGATGTCAAATTGGCTCTCGAAGCAGTCCTTCGCCCTCACTCTCATCCGCGATCGCTCTTCGGACGAAAGCGCTGCCCAACGTTTTAAAAGAGCCGCCGTGCCGTCAACGTCGTCGGGTGCGACCAAACCAGCCCCGGCGGACTCGATTTCCCTCCAGATGTTAACCTTGTCGGAGATCAGAACCGGAGTGCCGCAGGCCAGCGCTTCCACTACGCTGATGCCAAAGTTCTCCTGGTGCGAGGGAAGAATGTAGACCTGCGCGGCCTGTAGTATGTCCCACTTGGCCTTTCCATAAAGCGGGCCCGCCCACACGACATCGCGCGCGATTCCTAGCGAAGAAGCAAGGTTCCGCAGCTTGCGGATCGTCCTTTCGTCGCCCGGTCCCGCTATGACAAGCGCAGTGTTCCCGAGTTCCCGCCTGGCAACGGACCAGGCTCTCAGCAGGAGGTCGATTCCCTTTTTTTCGTGCACCCGCGCTAGAAAGAGAACAAAGTTGCGGTTTCCCAGTTCGGGATGCGCGGCGGTGAGATCGCCGATCGAGCGATTCCTGTCGAAGTGGTCCGGTAACTCGGGCCGCTCGATTCCGTATCCCGCCATCTCCGGCCGGCATTGGTAGGGAAGGAAGGCGCGATCCGCCAGAACCATTTCTTCCTGAGTCGTAAACAGCACTCTTTCGGCGTCGCGCAGAACCTTGTGCTCGAATGTCTTCCAGTAAATGGTTTTCTTGACGTGCTTGAGAGGGTAATGTCTTTTGAACCACG
Source organism: Bryobacteraceae bacterium (assembly GCA_050015835.1). Classification (GTDB taxonomy): domain Bacteria; phylum Acidobacteriota; class Terriglobia; order Bryobacterales; family Bryobacteraceae; genus BOG-234. The sequence continues at coordinate 11,479 of JBEKAQ010000020.1, forward strand.
GGTCGAGCGCGCCGTGTATGAACAGAAAGTATGGCACCGCGACGCGACGGGTGGTCCTCCATACCGCATAACCGAAGTACATCCAGATGCCCTGGACCACCACCACGTCGAAGCGCGCGAGATTGGCGGCAAGCCACCGATCGAGGGCGGTAGTAAACCCGTACTTCAATCTGCCCTTGCCGACGGCGTGTACTTTGAAGCTCCAGGAATCAAGCCAGGGCGAAGCCGGGTCGTCCATGCACACAACCTCAACTTCGTGACCTCGCTCCAAAGCTTGTGAGGTCAGGTTGCGCAGCCCCGCTACAGGGCCGCCCCATGCGGGATCGAGCGTGCGAATAACGTGGATAATTTTCACTTTGGTTTCCTTCTCTGCCGCAATGAGATCGCGTTCGGAAGCGGGGCGGCGGTTACCGCCAACGAGGAGTCGGCGGGCCTTCAGCAACCAGCCAGTTTTCTTCGCCGGACGAAGCTCGCCGGGTTGCCCGCGTGCACTTCCATAGCCGGTATGTCTTTGACGATCACGCTTCCGGCGGACGCAACGGCGCCGGCTCCCAGCGTGACGCCGGGACAGACGACGCACTTTGCACCGACCCAGGAACCTTGCTCACAACGAATCGGTCTCCGGAAAAGTTTCATATTGGGCGCGGACCAGTCGTGATTTCCCGTGCACAGATAGGCGCCCTGCGAAAGACAGCAGTGCGGCCCAATGGTGACCTGCGCCAGATTGTCGATCCACAAATCTTCTCCCAGCCACGTGTGATCGCCCACTTCGAGGTACCACGGAAATTTCACGCGAAGGCCGGGTTTTATATGAACTCGCCTGCCGATCTTCGCTCCGAACAGGCGCAGCAGCCACCTCCGGAAAGGTGAGGACGCGATCAGCGAGGAACGGAGCAGCGGAAGTCCGAAGAAATACCAGGCCGCCTCAATCGGCAGCGGCGCCCCGCGAACCAGTTCTCCGTTATCCGGGACACTGAGGTCGATCCGCGAAGCACAGGTTGCGGGCTGCTCGTGAATGGGAGTTTGAACCATACTACCCGGCGGAGGCATAAACACGAGGTGGCGAGGCAGGCTCACCTTCGGCCAGACGTTGATACAGCTTGAGATAGGCGGCGATCATCGACGCGGCGCTGAAACGCGCGGCATTGCGCAGGCCGGCCTGACGGAGCGTAGTGCGCAGACACGGTCCGGACCTCAGAGCCCTCGCTACCTTCAGCGCGGCCGATTCCGGATCGGCGGGGTCCACATAGATCGCGGCGTCGCCGCCTACCTCGGTCATAGGCGCGAAGTTCGACGTGGCTACAATGCATCCGCACGCCTGCGCTTCGACGACCGGCCAGCCAAAGCCCTCCGCCAGCGAGGGAAACAGCATCAGTTCGGCCGACGAATAAAGCGCCCGTAAGTCTTCTTCCACGACATTCGATAACTCGACGACGGACGACTGAAGTTTGTGAGAAAGTATCAACTGCCGCATATCGGCGGTCCAGGGCTTTCCGACCGTGACAAGAGCCAGATTCGTGCCATCCGCGACAGTTCGCAGGCGCGCAAAAATATCGATTACGCCGGGACGATTTTTGTACCACTGGTTTCCTCCGACGTGCAGAAGAAACGGCCGGTGCGGAGGCAAACCCAGGCGGCTCAGGCGTCCTTCCGCTTGCCCGCGGTCCATCGGGGCGTAAGGGTAATTCAGGCCATTGTAAATGCGAGTGATCTTGTCCCGTTTGGCCGCGTCCGGCACTATTCTCAACACGTCGTCGCGCGTCGAATCGGAAACGCAGACGATGTGCCGTGCGTTGCCGAGGCCCGTGAGTATCATGCTTTGAAGGCGCCGCCCGCTCCACCGGGTCTTTTGCGGGGGAATGTCGCCGATCGCCGAGCGTACCGCCAGCAGGTCGTGACACGTGACCACATGAGGCCGTCCCGCGAGGTACTTCACGTAGGGGGCGTTTGAGTGATCGCATACGTGGACGATCTGCGCCCAGGTGGCCGCCTCCCGAAGAACGCTCGGAAAGAGCGCGAATTTGTCGACGTAGCCAAGCCACTTCGCCGCCGAATCGCTCCGCGCCAGGTTACCCGCTCTGACAGAGGGGCGAAGCGTGCGGACTGTATGCCCGGCTTTTGCGAAGCCCGTCCCTAACAGGGCGGCAAAGCGCTGCATGCTCTCCTGAGCGTCGGGAAGATAATTGGCAACCAGAAGGATGCGCATCGATTGGCCGCCTGTCTCAATTCACGAAATGGCTGACGATCGCGTTGCCCCGGTCGGCGGCCGCCGCATCGCGAGGCACAACGGTTCTGTAAATCGAAGAGGCTTCAGGAACCCCATGGACGTGGCTCAGTCCGATCCGAACCGATGTGTGTACGCTGCCGGGCTGGATAACCACCGCGTAGTTTACGGTACCTGGAGCGGGCTCGCCATCCGCTGCGGCAGGCACATAAGTTACGTTTGTAAAATGCGTATCTCCCGCCCGGATCGTAATAATTCCGGCAGGGCCGCCTTGCCCGATGTCCAGACGGGGAGAACATTCGATTTGCAGCCCGTCCACCGTAATGTCATGGCTCAATAGAGCCGGAGTATCCGACGACGCGATCTGAAACAGGGCCGCCCATCGCGGCGATCTGAGCGTCACGTTGCTGAATGTCAGGTGGTCGTTGACCTGTTCCGACGGATCGCCGCCGCCCGCTACAACCCCGATGGCGTGAAGATAGCAATTCTGTTTTGAGTCCGGCTCCTCGCACAGGTTGCGCTCCGATTTCCAGCTGAGATTCTTCAAACTGATATTGTGTGCGTCGACCATCGTCTCTATAAGCCCCGCGGGGTGCTGCGACGCGACTCCATCGATCACGCCTCCATCGAGATTTTTCAGCGCCAGTGTTCCGTAGGAGTGGAAATTTGAAAGCGTCTCGGCGCCTTCGGATAAGTCGCGCAGAGTGACATTCGTACTGTGGACTGTGTGGGAAAACGCCATTTCACCCTCGGGGTGGTTGGCCGTGCGCACTACTTCGTAAACCTCCTGAAAGGTCAGGTAAATCAAATGACCGGGAGGTCCGATATTGTCGATCCTCGAACTCCCTCTTTCATGGGTCGGGTCAAAGGACCGGAACCAGCTTCCCCGGTTGTTCCCGGAAATATTCTCGAAAAGCGGGCTGCATTGTCCGCTCGCCAGAATGCCCATAACGAAGTTGGAGAACTTCAGTCTTCTGAAAGTATTTCCCGTCGTACAAGCGGCCAGCCCCCCGCCGGGGATCCTGCCACCCACGGGTAACCGCGCGACGGACGCCTGGTCGGGAGGCACGACCGGATTCTTTCCCTTGCTGACAATCCCGAAGGCGAACGTATGGTCGTTGCCGCCGGTACTGGAGGTAAAAGTCAGGTTCTCAAAACGTAACTCCTCCGAGCCAATCGTGTAGATCACCGTTGAGATCTCGTAGGGCCCCCCCAGCCACCTGGCATTCACACCCATTGCCGCCAGATATTGCTCCTGAGTCCATGGGAAGAAATGAGGCTGAAGGCCATCATAAATAAATGCGATATTACTCAGCGACGAATGATCCGAATTTACAAAAGACAAGATCGGAAACCCGTTGGCTTTCCAGTGAATTTGGCTGGCCGGATTCCCGTAGGCGTCAACCTCGCCGAGCAACTGAACGTTGGATGGAACCAGAATCAGCCCGGCACGGGTAGGCTTACGGGCCTGAAGGACGGGGCGACTGGCCGGGACCGCTGGATCGATGTCGCTCGCGATGTCGGGAAAATCGATGTAGTATTGCCCCCTCGCGATATGAAGCGTCCCGCCTCCCGTTTTCGCCAGGACGGCAAGGGCCGCCTGAAAGGCCGGCCGGCTGTTCACGCTGGGGTCGTTCGCCCGGGTACCGAACGACAGAAGTTCGACCGTATTGCGAGCCGGCGCCTGAGCCGGCATGGTCGTCGCGTGTGCCAGCAGGCAGATCAGCCCGGTCGCGATAAGCGGCAGCCGTGAGTTTGTCTGCGATCTCCGGTTATTCCGCACGTTTACTCCGTCACTGCACAAATAATATGAGGGCTGATGTTTACAACGCCGCCTTGCACGGGGACCACGTTAACGCGGAGATTCTCCGGAATCGCCCTGCGGAATCGGAGACCCAGCAGCCAACCGGTTGCGATCGCCAACACGAAGGACCTGATCACTTCAGTCAGAACCGTCGCGATATCGCCTTCCAGAAACCGGCCGAGGGAGGGAAGCAGGGCAGCGTACAGAAATACGCCGGCGGCATTCCGCGAAGCAGGCGAAAAGAATCGATAAAAGCATTTCAGCGCCACTCCCACAAGGAACATCCCCCCCACCACTCCGAAAAACCAGAAATTCCTGTATAGGTCGGAAATCAGATGCATGGAACTGAACCCAATGTAGTCCGACGGCATTCCCATGTATTGGTACTCAAAATCGCGCCCCGCCCCGTTAACAGGCTTATCCCGCCATAGTTGCCTGGGCACGAAGGACAAAGGTAACTTCACCAGATCTTTGCCATAAGCGAACGGAAACGGGTTCGGCGTATACTTAATGACCAGCGCAAGCGCATCCACGCCGGAATCGCGCAACATTAATTGCTCGAGAGCGGATGAGCGGCCGGAACTATGGCTTCCCGACGTCAGGTAGTCGGAGGCCGAAGATACACGGGTCACCACGTCCCCCACGCTCCGGGGCGCGCCGCCAAGCTGGCCGACCACCACAAAGCGATAAAAATTGACCGCCCCGAAGGCCACCAAAAGCGTCGGTAACGATACCGCAGCCAGTTTCCAGACGCTCAACCGGCGTCTCAGGTAGTGGAAGATTATCAGCGCCTGGAGAACGGGCAGTATCAGCGACTCTTTGCTGCCGGTAATCGCCACCCGCGCAAGCAGAAGTGCAAAAGCCAACGCGAGCAGAGGCCAGGCGGCCCGGCGGCCGATCACTTTTTCGGGCGTCGCGAGGCTTACGCAGATCGCGGCCCAGCCAAGGTAGAGGAGCGTCTCGAGCAGAATCGGCAGGCCCGGCGGAGGGTTGCGCAGAAACTCGGGGTTGGAATAGTCTCCTACAACCATCCCGATCGAAAACAGGTAAGCCGAACTGGCGGCGCCGATTCCCAGCGCCAGCAGGATTCGATCTCCCGGCAGAACGCGCGGCCAGGAAAGACGACCTTTCGGAAGGATCCCGTTCCACCTCTTGCTCCATCTCAGGCTGAAACCCATCGAGAAAGAGACATATCCGAGGCAGGCGCACCAGAGTGCCGCGGGCAGATAGTCGTCATACGGAGTAAGTCCCATGCGGCTGTCCACAAACCGGGCGAAAGTCAGGTAGATCGCTCTCAGGCCGAAATAGACCATGAAATAAAACGCAATCAGAATGGGTGGAGCGAACACGTCGCGTTTACCGCAGTGTTCGATCAGGTCTACGAATTTTTGCCCGGTAAGACCAAGCAGAATAGCCAATGGCACGGCGAGGGAAAGCTCCATGCCAAAACCGTAAAGGGCCATCAGAGACGTCACCGCCAGAACTCCGCTGGCAGCAATGTCCGGGCGCGAATGCAAACCAGCGCCGTTTCGGTTCACGCCGACACCGCCGCTTCTCTTCTCGACACTTTCATGGCCTTCGCGAGCGCATTCCGCAGCATCGATTCGTTCAGGGTTCGATTTTCGCCGCAGCGCGCATGGCCATTCCCTGCAAGCCGCTCCCGCCACGCTTCGTCACCAAGAAGTTCCCTGCATTTTTCCGCGCATTCTTCCGGGCCGCTCCAGAAGACCGCTTCCACATTCTCGCGATACAAAGCGAGGTGCTCGGGCGTACGTTCCGCGCAAAGCACGCCCCTGAGGTGCGGGATCTCGAACGAGCGGGTGGTGCTCTGGTCCCGGTTGCCTTTCGAAAGCAGCCCCAGGCAGACGCCCGCACATTGGACGGCTTTGGCATAGTCGTCATCGGCGATGAGACCTGGACCTCGCCAATGTGTGCGCAGCAGTGGCCACTCGCCGGCCTTGTGCCACCGGTCGCCGAAGATCGCGAGGGGCACGCCGCAATCGATCAGCCGCGCCAGAAATGGCCCTCGCTCAGGCATCCACGTGCCGATGAACACAACACGGGATCCCCATCGATCCCGGTCTTCCCGCGTCAGCGGCCGCGGCGCATGAGCCACCTCATCGGCCGACATATATACCCGCAGAACGTCCCGCGCGCCCGCGGCGAGAGCTTCGCGGACATTGCATTCCCGAACGACAATCGCCTGGTCGTAGATGGGAAGCGCTTCCAGATACAATCGCCACTTCGCGCCGTCCCGCCGGCCGAACGGATCGTCGTTATTGTAATTAAGGACCATTCCGCAACGCTGTTTCAACGCGGTCACAAGGGCCGCATCGACCAGCATTCCGCCGTTGACCAGCGCGAGATCGAATTCGCGTGAGCCAATGGCGTTCAGCACCCGCCGCCGCGCGAGCCCAGCCAGAAAATCGCCTCCGGCGCGCTGCATCCAGTAGCCGATGACGCGGCGATTCGGGAGCAAACCGTCGGGATCGACGACGCACACGTCGTGCCCGAGACGCCGTAGTGCCTGCGCGCGATGCCGTGACGTGCCGGATTCAACTCCGAGATAGAGAATAGAGAGTTTTTCCATTTCGAAGAGTCCATCCCAGAGGGAGTTGGATCATGCTGCCGGCGAACTCGGCGAAGCTCTCGTGCAACTGGCGAAGCGAAGTGCGCAGGACCAGAGAGACCATCAGGATGTCGATCGGAAGCAGTGCCCAGGCCGCGCCCACCATTCCCAAACAGGAGATCAGCAGCCAACCGAGAGGCAGCGATCCCAGCGACGCGGCGGCAAATGCGATCGTCAGGCGATGGTGAGCGTTGGTCGACATCGGCACTACGGAACTGGTGAACCATAACGAATTAACAAACGTGACCAGCAGCAAAACGTGAAAGCATCGGCCATCGAAACCAACGGCGTGCCGGATCCAGACGCGGTAGATCCACGGCCCGGCAAACCAGAGAAACATTCCGGTGAGAGCGGAAAGAGCCACTCCGGCCTGCCAGGCGCGGCGGTGCAGCGTTCGTGCCAGAGAGAGATTGCCCGCTCCGAAGGCGGCGGAGAGTTCCGGCCATATCGCCCAGGCAAGAACGGTGGTCAGCTGAAAATTGAGGCGCGCCAGGGTGCGCAGGGTGGAGAAGCCAGTAACCGCGATGGGGCCGCTCAGAAAACCGATCAGGAGGGTGAAGCCCTGGATGCCGATGGCGTTGCCCAGCGGCAAGGCCATGAAACCCAGCGCGGGCGCGAGGAGCTGACGGATTCTCCGGGAGCGGGCGTGCTGGAGTCCCAGCGAGAGCCATGGGCTTTTCCGCCGCAGCAGCAGACCGTAGCCAAACGCGCCCAGAGCCCGTACCGCGGCGTAGGTCAGCGCGGCAGTGAGCAAGCTCCCGGCCAGAATGCCGGAAAGCGTGGCGAGCAGGGTTTCGACCAGCCGCAGCATCGTTCCCCAGAATGTGCCGGTGGCGAAATTTCCATCGCAACGGTAGCCGCTTTCGATAATTCCGCATTGCTGGCCGAAAATAATGTAGGTCCCGAACGCCAGGACCACCCCCGCCGCCTGCCGGTCCGAAAGGCTTGAGAGGTGCATCCAGCGATGCCAGGGTATCCACCACACCACCGCCGAGGCGGTAAGAATTGCCGCCGCTGAAACGACCAGCAGGAGAGCCCATGAACTTTGAAAGGTTTCGAGAGCGCCTGCCCGGTCGCCCTGGGCTACGCGCGTGGTCATGTCGCTCCCGGAAGCGTCTCCGAAACCGAGATTGGCGAGCGTGAGGCAGCTCGGTATGGCCGAAAGCATCAGCCAGTCTCCATACTTTGCGGCGCCCCATGCATGCAGCAGAAGCGGGACGGAGCCCAACTGGATCGCCGCGGTAACCACGGGACCCATTGCCGAAGAGCCCAGGCCGCGATACAACCGCTGCCGTACTGCCTGCGGACCGAGTGCGGGCGCAGATGTCAGGACCGGCCTCCGCTGAAGACGGAAACCTGGTTGAGCACACTGGGTTCGAGGAACAATCTGCGGCAACGCTCGATATAGTAATCGACGGCGCATTCGTCCACCACCGCATTGGCCTTGGCTTCGCCATCGATGTGACGCTGTGTCGAGCGGACTTCGAATGTCATTCCCACTTTGTCCAGAACGGACTTCCGCGCCGCCTTTTCGAAGTAATCCCGATCGCTCTTGTGATGGTAGTGGTTAATCCAGGCCCGCGCGGCGGTGGGAGGCAATGCGAAGCTGCCGCGCACGCTCTTGCCGGCCTCATTGACCGCGCACCGCATGCCCCGGTAGTACCACGAATGAGAATTGCGGTAGCGGGCAACGAGCGGAGGGCGGACGAAACACTTCACATGTAGATTAGGATGCGGCTCCCGCCGGGTGTATTCCGCAATCACGGGCCCCGCGGGACGCAGCCTGTGCCCGTTCGAACCGTACATGTACCAATGCAGCGCCACTGCCGGGTGCCGGCGGTAATCGGCAAGGAACTCGCCGATGGCGCGGCCGTCTTTAATTACCACGAACTCATCGGCATCGATGAATCCGGTCCATTCATAACGGCCGATGCAGCGCAGAATACAATCCTCTTCGGCGGTGGGGGAAACCGGGATGTGTGGCCAGTTATCGAAAACAGTGGCAACGCCGCGGGCGACCCAGGGAGCCAGAACGTCGCAAAAATGGTCCTTGCTGAGCTTCTCGTAAAAAAAGAAATGGTCGACGCCCGCGGCAAGGTAGTATTCGATGAACTCGTTCAGATAGAGGGCTTCATCGCGAATGCGGCAGCACAACGCTACGCCTTTGCCGGGACCGGATTTGCGCGCAGCTTCGACAACACGGCCGCGGAATTCGCCGGCGTTCGCGTAGCACAGGCTCTGAGCGAGGTAGATCCCGCTTCCCACGAAGGGATTTAAGCGGATGACTTCACGCGCTTTGAAGTATAGCGATTTCATGGGATCGTTACGCCTTCAGATACTTCCCATACTGTTTGTAACCGCCGTAGCCGTAGTACCCGTGAAGCGTCTTTCCCGGATCCCAGCCGTTCAGAACCGTGCCCAGTACTCGGATGCGGTCTTCGAGAAACCGATCGCGGGCCGTGAGCAGTGCGTCGCGCGTTGTCTTGCCGGCCCGGCCGACCAGCACAACCCCATCGGCAAGCCGTCCGGCAACACGCGCGTCGGTCATGTGCAGCATGGGAGGCGCATCGATCAGGATCATGTCGTATTCGCTTCGGAAGCGGGAGATCAGAATGGCAAGATTGGGGGAGTGGAGCAGATGCGCCGCCGCCTCCGTGGGAGGACCGGCAGGCAGAACGTGCAGGTTCGGAACGGACGTCTGGTGAATCAGGCCCGTGAGATTTTCGTGCGACAGTTCTTCGCGAAGTATGTCGCTCAGGCCGCGCTGATTGGGCACGTCGTAGATATCCTGCATGCGTGGCCTGCGCAGGTCTGCGTCGATGACGAGCACCTTGCGGCGAATCTCGGCGGTCGCTATCGCTAGATTGCTGGCCACACTCGTCTTGCCCTCGCCTGGGTTGGCGCTGGTGACGACCAGAACGCGCGGACTGCTGCCCGCTTCGCCCACGAAGAGTAGCGAAGTCAACGTACAACGAAACGCCTCGGCAACCACGCCGTTTTTCTGGTGCAGGGTCGCCAGCGCGACCGAATTGGCAGAGTCGCCGCGCGTAGCGCGCTTTCCCATTTTGGGCGCGCCCGAAGCCGACGACGGCAGTCCTGAGGAGAGTCTCGCGGATGCCATTGCCGGAATGGTGCCGAGTTCCGCCAGATTGGTCAGGAGCTTCACTTCGCCGGGTTGCTGCAGCGTGCGGTCCGCGCGCTCGCGCATCGTCACGGCCACGGTGCTCAGAAAGAAGCCGGTGAAGAGGCCGAGAGCCGCATTGAGCTTGAAATTGGGAAAAACGGCGAGATCCGGCGTTTCGGCCGGATCGACCACGCGCACGTTGCTGGCTCGCAGGGCACTGGCGATCGAGGCCTGTTTGGTCTGCTGGAGCATGGTGTCGTACAGCTGCCGGCTGCTGTCCACCTCGCGCTTCAAAATGTTGTACTGGATGGCCTTCTCGTCCTGGCCGGTTACCGCGCGCGTCTGCGCATCGTAGGCGCTTGCCAGCAGATCTTCCCGGCGAGCGGCTTCGCGATACTCGTCCTCGATGTGTCTGACGATGTCGGCGCGCTGCTTGTCGAAGGCGTCCTGCACCGTCGCCAGTTCGGCCTCCGCCTGACGAAGCTTGCTGTACCCGGGAGTGAAGACCGCGCCGAGAGACGCGACCTGACTCTGGAGATCGCTTTGTTTGGCCGCGATGTCGTGCAGGCGATCGTCGTTCAGAACGTCCACAAGAGCGTCGGGCGGGCTGTTTTTCGCCAGCTCGAAATGCGATTGTTTGGTGATGCGGTCGGCGGTCGCGGCCGAAAGCTGTTGCTGCATTTGCTGCAGCTTTTCGGTGGCGACATTCGTATTCTCATCGGTGAATATCAACCCCGACTGACGGGCGTAAGCCTGCAGAGCGTCTTCGGAGCGCTGTAGATTCGCCCGCGCATCGTCGATCTCCCGGCGCAGCCATTCACCCATGGTGTGCGTGTTATTCAGACGCGACTCGACGTTTTGCTGGATGAATTCCGCCAGCAGCGTGTTGGCGTAATCGGCCGCCAGCTTCGCGTCGGTCGAGTCGACCGTCACTTCGAGCACACGCGTACGGGGCGTGGAACGGATCTTCAGACTGTCGGCCAGCTTCGAAAGCAGCCTCTCGCGCTCCGTCATGAGGACGGGTTCGCGCAGATGAAACCATTGGCGCCAGCCGCTTGCAGCCAGCTTCGGCCCGGGCGCGGTGGCTCGCCCCGGGTTAAGTTTCGCGGCCACCCGCTTCTGCAGCGCCTCCCCTTCAAGAAGCTTGGCCTGCGTCTGTTCCTCGGACGTGTCGTAGCTGGTATCGGTGGTGGTCGTCGGATTCGACTGCTTCATGTTCATGAAGTCCTCGTTGACGTTGAGGACTTCAAGCGAGGTGCGGGCGCGGAAAACGGGCTTCATCGGAATGCCAATGGCGATCCCGAGGACCATGCCCGCGATGGCGGACAGCAGCAGAATGCCCTTGTGACGCCGGAGAATGCGCCAGTATTCGAGCAGGCCCCCACCGGATTCGGGATCGTCTTCGATTTCGAAGCCATAGCGGGAACCTGGCCGTTGCGAAGCATAATGCCCCGCATCGGCCGGCGGGCGCACCACTTCCACCCAGGCCGGGATTCCATTGGGTTGCGGCCCGTGAACCGCTCCCTGGGTGGGAACGGGAGCCGGTACTTGATTCGAACCTTCAATCGTCATGGTGTTTACCGTATTCTGCTGACCGTCAATACCGGCCGTAGATGGCCACGCCCGTGGCTGCGTTCACGATCGCCTCGATGGTGCGGAACTCCGCGCTCTTTGCAGCGCTGTTGGGGACGAACAGAATATCGTCCGGCTGCAGCGGCGTATCGGGCGCTTTTCCCGCCATCAGCAACTTGAGATTGATGGGGATCTCGGACCGATTGCCGGCGCCCGCCACAGCTCGCAGGATTTTGGCCCGGTCCGGAGCCGCGGTTCTCACCATTCCCTGGGCGAGCGCGACCACCTGAAGTGCGGAGAGGGTTTCATTTTCGCCGATCGGGAAACCGCCCGGTGTGGTGACTGACCCGACGACATAGACCACGTCGGCCTTGGGTACGAAGACCGTGTCTCCCGGCCGCATGAGAATGTTTTCGTCGGACGCCTGCATAACCCGCTTCAGGCGCACCACCGCAATACTGCATTGACCATTCGGACTGATGACGGCGCCGGGTAACGGGATGGCGCCCCACTTGAGGTCGCGTGTGATTTTGACGGTGGTCCCCGCATCGGGGCGCAGACCGCCGGCGAGGGAGATGACCTCAAAGAGAGTTTTTCCGCCCTGTAATTGCCGGATGCCCGGCGTGTTCACCGCGCCGGCCACGGAAACCGGCTGGCTGGAATATTCCGTGACGTTGACGACGATATCAGGTGCCTTCAGAATTGCGCCGAAACGGTTCCGGACCGTGTCTTCAAGCTCTGCCTGAGTGAGGCCGCCGGCATGGATGCGTCCGATCAACGGGATGCTGAGATCGCCATTCTGATCGATACGAAAGGTTTTTTCGTTGAAGTCGTCCTCCAGTTGGTCCACCACGAGCGAGACCTGATCGTTGGGCCCAAGCAGATAGCTGGAAGGAAAGTTGGGCGTGTCTCCCGTCGCCTTCCATCCGGAGGCAGCCGGGGCCGACGCTGTCGGCCCGGTCTGGGAATCGGCCAGCGGCGCGCAGGCGAGAAGGAAAAAACAAAGAGCGGCTTTCATTGACGTTGAGTCCTTGAACGGGAAAGTCCGTGTTTTAATAAATGTCTGGTTTTAAAGTTGCCGCAAGACTATTACATTAATAAGAATTCCCGCGGGTCAGAGAGCTTCGATGTGGCACGGGTCGACTTCCACGGACACGGATCGTTGCAGCATCTCGACCGAGACCACAAGCCTCCAGGCCGACCTTTTGTGCACCAGAGTCCCTTCAAGCGATTTAAGAGGGCCGTGAACGATACGAATGCGCTGGCCTTCCCGGAGAAAAGGAGCGGGCTCGGCGGCTGCGCCGGAATCGACAATGGCGCGAACAGCCTCGATCTCTTCATCCGGCAGGACGGCGGGCCGATCGCCGAACGCGACGATCGAAACCACGCCCGGGGCACTTATCACCGGCAGGCGCAGCTGGTGGTCAAAACGGCAAAAGACGTAACCAGGGAAAAGCGGTAACTCGGTGGTTACGACGCGGTCGGACCAGCGGCGGCGAACCCGATAGACCGGCAGAAAAGGCTCGAAGCCCCGGTCTTTCAAAACGGTGGCGGCGATTCTTTCCCGATTGGAACGGGTGCGGATGCCATACCACGGATGCCTGAAGGTTGGAACAGGTGCGACAGTTGTTGACATACTTAAGGCTCCCTTGAAACATAGTTTTCCTGAAGGGGTGCCCGCGCATCGTCGTGGTTGCCGGGCTTACAGGCTTCCGCCCTTTCTGTCCCATTTCGGACAGAATAAATTCGGAAATATGTGCTCTTTTATCCGCCGATAGAGCGCGAATAATATTGCCCAATTAAATCACGGGGAAGCAATAATAACAATTAGCGTCGATAGGGGATTCTATGTTATGCCGTCAATACTAACTAAAGTCAGGATAGTGAATTTCCAATGAATGGGGTTAATTCGACGAAGAATGGCAAATAGAAACCGGGTGGAAAGCGCGCGGTCAAAACGCGCCTGTCTGCACGTCAGCCACAACGAGGAATCAATTACTCAGAGCCAACTCGACCAGCCGGAATCGGCCCGTACCCATTCGATTCCCGTTAGCTCTGCCAATTAAAACCCGCCGCCGTCTGGCCCTGCCGCGCGCGCCGCCGTGTGGTGAAAAGATCTCCCGACTCCGACCGTGAACAGGAAGCATCCGTAGAGCGCGTGCTCGAACGACGTCACGAAGAGCGAGTCCGTCTGCAGAAACCGGAAGCCGAAAAGGATCCCGCCCAGCAACGTCGTCACGAGCGCGAGCCTGTTGCGGAAAATGATGTGGACATACGTGAAGGCGAACGCACTGGCGAGGATGATTAACCAGGGGGGACCGAAAAGATCCCGATAGCGCTCGAAAATAAAGGCGCGGTAGACGATGCCCTGCGGGTACACCGATAGCACCGGGTAGAAGATCATCACGAGGCTCCAAAGCCGCGGATTGGATCGTGGGAAGCTGAGGAAGAGGCCCGGCGGCCCGAAGCGCAGCACCAGCGCGATTCCGATCGCGACCGCGGCTGCGAACAAGCCCAGAATCGCCGGCGCGTATTGCGGGAGCGGGGCGGTGTTCCAGAGGCTGCGGCGGTTGAACCGGGGGTCGTGCAGCAGGACAAAGAGACAATAGGCCGTCAGAGCCCACAGGACGGGGATCGCCGGAATCCGGTGGCGTGTACAGGCGAACAGAGTAGGGCCAATAAAGAACAGCAGCAGGAATTCGACCGCGTGCATCGCCACGGCAGTAAGGATCGCACGAAACGGAGTCGGCGCGACGGACTTCTGCGAGCGTCACCCTGCGAGATGATCGTTCCGAAAAAATTGCTCGACACCCGGTGTGGTCGCAGCCGCCGGCCCAGGGAAGCCGAGCTTATGAACAAGGCGACCGATTTGCTTTTGGCGCCGACTCGCGTTTTTCGGCGACCCGGCCCGCGCACGATTTTGACTTATGCCCAGGGTGTTGCGGAGTTCGGATTTAAGCTTAACCTCAGCCCCGATTACCGCGCGAGATCGGAGCTCACAGAGAGCCCAGGCTGCACGAAGTGCAAATGCCGTTGCCGCTGAGGTTGCCGAGGAAGGTGGCGCAGCGGCCGACGATGCTGTTCCGCTCAGCCGTGCTCAGAGTGGCAGGCGTGAACGGTGTCTCCGTGGTCGCATAAGTGCCAGGCGCCGATGAGATCGCATGGAGGGTTGTGCCCAGGGCGGTCATGCCGCTAACGGGAGTGCCAGCGCTTGCCGCGCTGTTGGTGCAACTGGTGCCCGAACCGCCGGTACCCGCGAGGGTAGCCAGCAGCTTGATCGTCACCGAAGTCGGAACCACACCGTTTGCGGGATTGGAGGCCAGATCCGCAGCGACTCCCAGGGACTGAGTCTGGTCGGGTGTGACCAGGCAGGAGCAGCATGAGACCAACTCCTCATGTGGGTCGAACGCATACACGTTGACGCAGATGTTCCCGGACGCGGTGCTGATGCCGTTGCTTCCGCCGCTTGAATTGACGCCAGGGCCCAGCAACGGAGCGCCATTGGCGCCCGTGTTAGTGATGTTGACGTACGATTCGCCGATGTTCAGGTTGGCCGCGTACCGCACCTGAAAAGGTGAGTCCGCATTGGTTGAGGGAGGAGGCTCGAAGGCGCTGAAGGACACCGTCTGTATAGACGTAGTCGGCCCGATCCCGCTAAGCGTCTGGGTAACACTCAACCCAATGCTGGCTGGAAAGCCAAACTCGCCGTACGCCCCGTTCGCGTTGATTTGAGTGCCAAGTAAACCGGCGGGCGTGAAATTAGCGGTGCCGTCCGCATTGTAGGATGTAACGTTCACCCCGTTCACAACAGTGGTCAGAGTGGGGGTTGGACCCGCGGAGCCGTAGTCGGAATCGGCCCCCACGAATTGACGGTTATTAAAACTATTCTCGACCACAACAAAACTCCAGGCATACGTATTGCCTGGGAGGAATTGGGCAGAGCCTGACACATCCAGGGTCATCGCATAGTCGCCCGGCGTTATCTCATCGATATGGAATGTAGTGCCCGCGGGAAGAGCGGAATACCCAAGGGTAGTCGCGCCGACATCCGTGAACAGGAACCAAAGATCGTCCGCCTCCGAGCACACATAGCCGGGGGCAGGAGGGAACGCAGCAAATACCAGGACCGTCGTGGGACACGGAACGATGGTTGCCGCGCTCAGCGGGCCGGCAATAAGGCAGAGAATCGCCGTAAGCAATCCGGCCATTCCGGTGGCCCGCCGAATGCACCTTCTGCCGGATCCCGCCGGAGGGGTGCGAACCGGCAGGGCGATCATACGTTCCAATAGACAACTCCTTCGCCGAGCTATCTGGAAGCTATCATGGAACTGCTATCCTTTACAATGCTCTGAACGGTCTAGCCGAAAGGGGTAACCCTTACGCGAAGAGTATACCCATCCCAGCCGAACAAACGGCAATGTGCCGGGAGCATGGAGATCGCCAAAACAACGGAAAGCGAAGGAGATCAGGTGAGTTGCCGGGGGCGCGACACTCTTTACGCCAGAGGGCACTGACTTTGACTCTAAGCCGGTCTTTATCCTGATGGGACCAAAGGCAAGAGATCCGGCCGGATCATCGGTTCCCGCCCGCGGTGGCCCGCCGTCGCCGCGCGGGGGCCAGAATGTTGTAACCTGTCCTGATGAATTCCGCCGCAGACCGTCGGGCGCTTCCGGGCTACCTTCTGGTCACGTGGTCCGTCAGCTCCCTTTTCTATTTCCTCATCGTCAAATCCGCAGGCACCAATGCCGCGAGCGGAGCCTATACCACTGGCCTGATGTGGTGCCCCGCCATAGGGGCCTTGCTCACCTGCAGCTATCTCGGCCGCCCCGTCGCCAGCCTTGGTTGGCAGTGGGGCGAAACGCGTTACCAGATCCTCAGCTACCTTATCCCGCTCGGCTATTCCACCTTTACCTACTCCATCGCCTGGTTGACTGGCATCGCCGCGTTAAACCCGGCAGAGAGCGCCGATGCCTTATCGCGGTGGTTAGGTCTCGGTCCAATGTCCAGACCTGTCGCTACAGGGCTCTATTTCCTGGTTGTCGCAACCACCGGCGTAATCCAAAACTGCGCCACCACTCTGGGTGAAGAAATCGGCTGGCGTGGATTCCTCGTGCCCGAGTTAGCCAAACGCTTTTCATTCACAGCCACTGCGGTCGTCTCTGGCGTCATCTGGGCCTTGTGGCATGTGCCCATCATCGTCTTCGCCGGCTACAACGTGGGAACCGGCTGGTATGGTTTGGCCGTGGTCTGCGCCAACATCATCGTCCTTTCCTTCGTCCTGACCTGGCTGCGCCTGAAGTCCGGCAGCTTGTGGACCGGCGTCATTCTGCACGCTTCCCACAACCACTTCATCCAACACTTCTTCGACCCCATGACCGCGTACACCGGCCACACGAAATATATCCTCGGAGAGTTCGGCATCGGATTCACCGTTGTAGTGGCTGTGCTGGCCGCCTATTTTTGGATGCGCCGCGCGGAAGTGGCCCAACCTCGATAGCGCACTGGAAGCCGACTTTTCAGCGTCCCTCCGAAAATTCAAGCTTAAGGAGTTGCACGTGGCCGCAATTCGGCTAATCCGGTTAGAATCCAGCTGCGTTGCCCGCCAGAGCCGCTAATATGGCCGTAAGTTAATGATTCTAAAATGGCGGAGAGAGAGGGATTCGAACCCTCGATAGAGTTTCCCCTATACACGCTTTCCAAGCGTGCGCCTTCAACCACTCGGCCATCTCTCCGGATTTAAGGCAGCCGGATCGGGAAGCGCAAAAGACTAAAAGAAGCTTCGCGTTCCCGGACGCTGGACGACCGAGCCCGCGAAGCTTCAAGGATATCACGCAGCTACCAGAAGGCCTTACTTACCGTGGCCGCCGACGTGGCCCATCGAGCCGGCAGAAATGCTGGTCGAATGACCTCCGGAAGAACTGCCACTCGCCACGGCGCTGGAACCGAATCCGCCGACGCTGGCGCGCGCGGCGCTGGCACTGCCGACGCTCGAACGGGTGATCATGGCTCCCGGCGCCGGATTGCCAAGGGTCGGATGGATCGCACTGCCTCCCAAACGCCCGATCTGCGAACCGGTCACTCCCGTGGAGCCCTTGCTGAAGGTCGAAAGACTCGACAAAGGCACACCCGACGTGGAAGCCGCCGGCGCGCCCCCGCCGCCATACCAGATATAGGGCATCGGCGAATAGAACGAATAGATCAATCCGGGGCTGTAAAAGCCATAGCCAAAGGGGTTATACATCAAGCCGCCGTACGGCATGTAGGTGTACATTCCCAGAGCCGAGTTCAGATACCATCCACCCATGAACGAGGGCGAATAGCCGAGGCCCGGATAAGAACTGCCCATCATGTAGCCATTCGAGGCCAGAGTGCGCGCCGACGACATGTTTGCGGCCGAGAGGTAGGCCGAACGGTCGCGCGTCCAGAGGTAAAGGTCGTCCGCCTGCTTGTCGTCGAATTTCTCGCTCAACAGCGCCGCCGAGAAGGGCATCAGGTGGCCGTCTTTCACGGTGGTGCGGTCGTTCGCGGTGACGACGCTCGCCTGACCTTTGTACACCTTCATCTGGCTGGGGTCCGAAGTAATCTCAAACAGACCAAACTTCAGCGGCTGGATCTGATAATCCTTATAAACCATCGTCACGGCCGGATCTTTCACCGAAACTTCCGGATCGTCCGATTCCACAATGGCGGAACCGGAGAGGAATTCCACGCGCGTGCTCATCAGGCGATTGTCCAGCATTTTGATGGAGCTGTTTTCGCCGACACGCAGGAAAACGCCCGGCGTAAGCAGTATCTCAGCGCGTCCCTGGCCCGTGCTCAATACGCTGTTCTCTTTGATTTCAGTGAACTTACCGACCTTCGATTCGACCGCCGCACCGTCGATGCTGACGGAGCCTTCGAAGTAATGGAGTGTTCCGGAATGAGCGGAAGTGATGCTCTGGGCCGAGCAAACCGCCGACGTCATTGCGATGAGAACGGCCGCGGAAGCCAAACTACGCTGGGTATACATGTATTTCCCCTTGTCGTGATGATCGCGCCGATTATGGAGAAAGTCAAACGATGGTTTCAGCCGCAAGCGCCCGACTGGCCCCTAGAGGCGGAAGATTTTGTCCGATCGAACACCCTTCAGCGCATTCCGGGTATCCACAATCAGCCTGGCATCCCGCACCAGTGCCGCGTAGTCGAAGCTCGCGTGATCGGTCACAATGACCACGCAATCGGCTGCCTTCACGGCTCCGGCATCCTCACTGGCGTGCAGAACGTCCTCGCCCAAACGGATCTGCGGCACATAAGGATCGACGAACGAGACTTCCGCGCCCCGGCGTTTCAGCAGGTGGATGATATCGAGGGCAGGGGATTCGCGAACGTCATCGATATTACGTTTGTAGGATACCCCGTAGATCAGTATCCTGGAACCTTTCACCGCCTTGGTCGCTTCGTTGAGCGCATTCTGCACTTTCTCCACGACAAAATGCGGCATCTGCCCGTTGATGTAGCCGGCCAGCTCGATGAAGCGCGCCTCGACGCCGGTCTGTTTCGTCTTCCAGGAAAGATAGAAAGGATCGATGGGAATGCAGTGGCCGCCCAGTCCGGGGCCGGGATAAAACGGCATGAACCCGAAAGGCTTGGTGGCGGCGGCGTCGATGACTTCCCAAACGTCGATTCCCATGCTGTCGCACATGATGGCCATCTCGTTGGCCAGCCCGATATTGATCATGCGAAAGGTATTTTCGAGCAGCTTCACCATCTCGGCCACCTGGGTGGAACTGACCGGAACGACGCGCTCCAGAGCCTGCTGGTAAAACAGATGCCCCAGATCGGTGCAGGCCGGGGTGGTTCCACCCACCACTTTGGGAATGTTTTTGGTTTGAAATTTCTCGTTGCCGGGATCGACGCGCTCCGGGGAAAAGCACAGGAAGAAATCCTTGCCCACCTTCAGACCGGACTCCTCGAACATGGGCAGCAGCAGTTCGTCGGTGGTTCCGGGATAGGTGGTGGATTCGAGAATTACCAGCATGCCCGGGTGGAAGTATTTGGCGATCTCCTGGCAGGCCGACACGATATAGCTCATGTCGGGATCCTTGGTTTTGCGCAGCGGCGTCGGCACGCAGATATTCACCGTGTCGAACTCGCGGATGGCCGAGAAATCGGTGGTGGCGCGCAACAAGCCCGATGCCACCAGCGGGGCGAGAACGGAGGAGGGGATGTCGCCGACGTAGGAATCGCCCGCGTTGACACGCGCGGCTTTGGCTTCGCTCAGATCGATGCCGACGACGTGGAAACCCGCCTGGGCGTATTCCACGGCGAGGGGCAGGCCGACATAGCCGAGTCCCACGACACCTACCGTCGCCTGTTTCGACCGAATCTTATCGGCCAAAGCGTCGGCGATCGTGTTCAAAACAGCGGGCTCATTCATAAGCTGCCCATTTTCCCATACATATAGAACCCTTCTGCGACGAATTCGGCGGGACCGGTGAGGAATACGCGGCTTTCAAAGCGGATCGCGAGCGGTCCTGCGGGCGTGCGCACGGTGACCGGGCTTTCCACCATGCCGCGCGCGATGGCAGCCGCGGCCGCACCCGTGGAACCGGTTCCCGAACTATTCGTTTCGCCCGCGCCGCGTTCCCAGAAGCGGACCTCGATGGTATGGCGATCCACCGGTCTGACGAACGACACGTTAGTGCGGTGGGGGAATTGCGGATGGCATTCCACCGATGCGCCCACCGCGCGCCAGTCGAAGTCGAAATTTTCGACCGGCATGGCGCATTGGGGATTGCCCACGTCGACAATCACGGCATCGCGTCCCTCGACGGTGGCCCGCAGTTCCACGATGCGAGGCTCTCCCATGTTCATTTCGAACTGGTACTCGAATCCACTGTGCCCGATGAGCCGGAGGTGCTTGATGCCCGCGCCGGTACGGATACGGAATTCCGTCAGGTGTTTGTTATCGCGCGCCAGCAGTGCGGCGGCGCAACGCGTGCCATTGCCGGAGAGTTCGGCCTCGCTGCCGTCGGAATTGAACAGACGAATGGAGGCGTCATAACCTTCCTCGGCCGTGCCTGATCCGGGGGTCCGGTCGATCAGCATCCAGCCATCCGCGCCCACTCCCGTGAAACGGTCGCAAATGGCCATAGCGATGGCGGGGCAGGCGCTTTCGCCGGCACGCAGGCCAGCTTCCATGGGCGTCATTAAAAAGTCGTTCTTCGCGCCGTGCAATTTAACGAAGGGGAATGTCATAAACGTGGTGATAGATCTCGATGACCGGCTGGCCCTTCACTATAATCCGGTCGCTCAGTTCGAAGCGGGGGCCGTGCAGGCGCGCCTTATCGAGGGTGCTTTGCACAGGATCGCCTCCCATGGCAACCGCCCAATCTTCCCAGAGCGCCAGATCGGGCCGGCCCTCGGCCGCGAGAAACTGTGGATTATTATCGCCGCTCAGAGTGTCGCGTAGTGGAACGCCGACCGTGCGATAGATGGCGGTCAGGCCGTAGCCGGTGAAGAACGTCTCGTGGGGGCCGGCGGCGGCGCGCAGGAAATCCGCTGCCTGCGCCGTCCAGGCCAGGCGTCCGCGGGAATTGACGTCCGCTTCCTGCCAGGTAATGGCCTGTTCGTTCCAGTGAATCGGGAACGGGACCAGCGCAATGGCTACCACGGCCGCCGCGGGGATCTTTCCGAATCGCGCGAGCCCGGCTGCCCCGAGGGCGATCAAAGGCAGGAAGGCCATGGCGTAGCGCGTGTTGTAGAAACTGTGCGGCTCGAGGCCGGGGACGAAAATCGGCGTGCCTGAGGAATGGATGCTCCATACATAAAACGCCGGCGCCAGAAGGAAGAGAAAGAAGGGCCAGAAGGTTTGTCGCGATAGAACGGCGACGGTCCCGAGCGCGGCGATCGATAACCCCGGCCAGCCTGCCACGAGGCGTCCCGCGGCGAAGAAGTATTTCGCCGCCACGCGCCAGTCGCCTCGGCCTGGATACGGCGATTTGCCCTGAATAGCGAGGGCCGACCACGGGCCGCGATAGAAGTAGAGCGGATCTCCGAAATACCAGCGGTTATGCGCGAGCCACAGCAGGGGGCCCGAACCCGCGATCAGGCAGAACACGATGGCGGGGGTCCAGCGGCGGGCGGCGACCAGGATGTAGATGGCCACGAAGGGCAGCAGGAACCAGGCTTCATAGCGGGTCAGCGTGCCGGCGCAGGCGGCCAGGCCCGCGCCCAGCAGGGAGCCCCATCCCCGTGTCTCGCCGAACCGGACCGTGAAATAAAAAAGAGCGAATAAAGAGGCGAACCAGGCTGGCTCCGTCATGGGAATCGAGCCCAGGTAGAGCGTGTTCGGATTGAGCAGAAAGACTGCTGTGGCCGCGGCTCCGGCGAGCTTGCTTTCGAATATGCGATGCGTGCCGGCGAAAAGAAACGTCGCCGCCAGCGCCGTGCAGAGGCCGGACGTGATTCCGCCCGCAAGGCCCGTGCGCCACATCCAGTCGTTACGGACCAGGGGGATCATCAGCAGATGGGGCAGCGGCAGCCATGCGGTGCCGAGCTGGTCCCAGCCCGGCGTGCGCGAATCGACCACGCGGCGCGCGATGTCGAGGTGCGATTCCGCGTCCCCATATAAGAGCGTTGCGCCCGTTTTGTAAACGTACGCCACTGCCGCGGCCATGATGCCCGCACAGGCAAGGAAGCAAAGAAAGGCCGCGGCGAAAGATCCGCTAGAACGCCGTAAATTCTTTGAACTCTTCAAAGCGGCCATCGATTTCACTGCGCGTCAGAGTGCGGAAGCGGTCGACGCCGAAGCGCTCGCAGCAGAAACTACCCATCACCGAGCCGTAAATCACCGCGCGCCGGATCTCGTTATGATCCACCTTCGCGCTCTTCAGGTCGATTCCCTGGCCGGCCAGGTAGCCCATGAATCCGCCAGCGAAACAGTCGCCCGCGCCGGTCGGATCGAAGACATCTTCGAGCAGATAACCCGGCACCATGAAGTGCCCGTCGCGACGCCACAGAATCGCGCCATACTCGCCGCGCTTGATCACCAGCGTACCGGGCCCCATGTCGAGGATTTTCGACGCCGCCTTCTTCAGGTTGTACTCGCCCGAGAGCATGCGCGCTTCGCTGTCGTTGATGAGCAGGAAATCCCATTCGGCGATGGTGCGGAGCAAATCGTCGCGGAAGTCCCTGATCCAGTAGTTCATGGTGTCGCCACCCACCAGCCGTAACGCCCCGTTCATCTGCGATTTAACCGCGCGCTGCAGGGCGGGCTGGATGTTGCCGAGCAGCAGATAGGGCGCCGATTTATACGAATCGGGCAGTTTGGGATCGAAATCCGCGAAGACGTTCAGCTCTGTGGCGAGGGTCTCACGGTCGTTCATATCGGGCGAATAGCGCCCGGCCCAGAAGAACGATTTGCCGGGAACGCGTTCGAGCCCCGCCAGATCGATGCCGCGCGATTCCAGCAGCGCCGTGTCCTCGGGGGCGAAATCGTCGCCCACCACGGCAACGATTTTCGGCTGCGTAAAAAAGCTGGCGGAGAGCGCGATGTACGTGCAGGCGCCTCCCAGCATGCGATCTATTTTGCCGTGCGGGGTTTCAACTCCGTCGTAAGCTACGGAGCCGACGATGACCATGGACATTCGTCCGATTGTACCGTCGTCCCCACGATTGCCCTACCGGGCGCTCAGCAGATTGGCGAAGAGCCGGTAGGCGCCGGGAACGCCCGCCGGGAGTTCGCGAAACCACACGTACGAAGTGAAAATATAGACGCCTTTGCCGTAATGCGTCCACAACTCGCCGCCTTCGAGCGGCTTCTCGCCCGGATCGCCGGACGCCATCACGGTTTCGTACCGGGGATCCCATTCGGTGGGAAACAGCAGGCCGCGCTCCTGCACCCAGCCTTCGAAATCCCGCGCCGTGATGTGGTTCGGAACCTGCAGCAGGCGGCTATCGGGATGGGTGAAAGTCACTGGGGACTCTTCCACCGTCACCCGGTAGGCGTTGCCAGCAGGGATGGTGATGGGATAAGGACCGATGTTCTGCGCGCCCGCGCTCATGTATTGGACCACATACGTTCCGCCGTTTTTCACGTAGTCGAGCAGGCGCGACTGGTTGGCCCGCAGATCCGCCCGCACGTTGTAGGCGCGGACGCCGGCTACGATGGCGTCGAACTTCGACAGATCGCCCTTCACCAGATCCGCTTCGCTCAGGAGCGTGCAGTCGAGACCCATCTGGCGCAGTGCGTCGGGCACTTCATCGCCCGCGCCCATGATGTAGCCGACTTTGCGCACGCTCACATGGATATCGGCGCGGACCAGCTTAACAGCGGAGGGCGGAAACAGAACTTCGATGGGGATGTGCGGGTAGGAGATGGTTTGCATGCCGACGGCAATTTCACGGCCGGCCACGGTTGCCACGGCATGTAATTCACCGGTCGAGTCCGACGACGGGGGAGTTACCTCGAAGCTCAACTCCCGCTCTTCGCCTGCCGCCGTCATGCTGAAAGGCTGGTTGCGGGGCACCACTTTCCAGCCTTTGGGAAGATCCACGCGCAGATCGCCCACGGCATTCGCGACGTTCGCCTGAACGATCAGGCGGATCTGGCGGGGCGCCGGCGACGGGAACACGGCGACTGCACTCGAAATATTCACCGCGACGGGAGGGATTACGGTCAGCGGCCGCACGCGCTCCGGCTCCGCGCGATCGGCGGAGCGGCTCTCGATCTCCCGGGTGATTTCAATGGGAGTGCCTGCGACGGTGAGGTCGATCTTCATGCGTTCGACGGGCGACTCGGGAAGGCCGGCCAGCATCTGGTCGTCCACCGTGTAGCGCTCGCCTACGGGCCGTTTCTCCAGCCAATAAGGCTGCGAATACGGCTGTTGGGCGGGAATGGCCAAATCGACATCCGCTGTCACGCCGCCTCCCGGCCTCGGTTTGAAGGCGGTGATTGCCGGAGCTGCCCAGGGTCCCTCGGGCTCGGCGGATCGAACCTTCACGTCCACCGGCAACCGGGGGTAGACGTTGATCGTGACGGGGACGTGGGAGCCGGGGATGACTTCGGCCTGCTGCGCCTCGGCTTCCGCCCAGAGGCCCGCGCATTGGGCGATCAATTCGTCGAGTTCCGCCAGTTTGATCTTTGCCAGCGGATCGGCAATCGCGGCCATCAGAGGGCGCGCTTTTTCGAGCAGCGGGAGGGATCTCTCCGGATGGGCGGCGTCGAATTCACGGATGGCCTGACTCAGAAGCGTTCCGACGGGCGCGCCGTTAGGCAGGCGATCCCAGGAATGATCGATGCCTGCAAACAGATCGGGAGCAGCCGGCGCCGCTGGGCCGCCGCGACCTCCGCCTCCCGTGCCGGCGAAGTTGCCGAATCCCTGACTGCGATGCTGGCTGCGGCTCAAAGCGGCCAACTGATCGTAGGTGTATCCCAGAAACGGGTTGTAGCCGGTAGTGTCGACTGGAGCGGCGGGCGCGATCGGAGGCGGCGGAGGTGGCGGAGGCGGCGTACCGGGAGCCTGCCCACCGCGTCCAGCGCCCCCGAATCCGCCCGCGTAGACCAGCTTGGCAGCGTGCCACGGCTGCACGTATTTCAGCTGTTCGGGAAATCGCGAGGCGTCCCCGGCCGCTTCGAAAGCCTCCTTGCCGAGAATCGCCGAGGCCTGGTGCTGCGCGTGGCCGTCCGCGCTGGTTCCACTGAATCCCAGAATGATCACGTCGGGGCGGTAGCGCCGGATCACCCAGACCACGTCCGACAGCACGCGGTCGTGATCCCACTTTTCCATCGTCTCCGGCACCGATTTGGTGAACCCGAAGTCGATGGCGCGGCTGAAGAACTGCTCCGCCCCGTCGATGCGGCGGGCCATCAACAATTCCTCGGTGCGGATGACTCCCAGCGCCGCGCCCTGCTCGGGACCGATCAGGTTCTGGCCCCCTTCGCCGCGCGTGAGCGAGAGGTACCCGGTGCGCATATGGCGGCCGCGCGCGAAATACGCCAGCACATTGGTGCGCTCGTCGTCCGGATGGGCCGCGATCATCAGCACTGTGCCCAGTTCATTCAGCTTGCGCAACCCCAGCTCGATCTCACTGGTGGGAGCCGGCTGAGCCGCCAGGCTCAGGGCAATCAGGCTGAGGAGTGCGCCAACGCGTCTGATCATGAAGTTACCGAGCCGCGACCCGGACATCCTCTTTAAGGGGTGCCGGCTCGTGAGGGAGCGGACTACCGCCGGCTGTTCAATTTCCCCAGCAAACGTACGATTTCGAGGTAGAGCCAGACCAGCGTAACCATCAGGCCGAAGGCGCTGTACCACTCCATATATTTCGGAGCGCCGTGCGCCGCGCCGTCTTCGATGAAGCTGAAATCGAGGATCAGATTGAGCGCCGCGATCACCACCACGCCCAGGCTGAAGAGGATCCCGATGGGGCCGCTGCCGAAGATGCCGGGGACCTGCACGTGGAAGAATCCGAGGATCATGCTGGCGAAGTAGAGCAGGGCGATGCCGCCCGTCGCCGCGATCACCCCGACGGTGAAGCGCTGGGTAGCCCGGATCATTCCCGAGCGGTAGGCGAGCAGCATGCAGAAGCAAGTACCGAAGGTCAGCGCCACCGATTGAATAGCGATGCCGGGAAAGCGCATTTCCATGGTGGCGGAGAACGCGCCGAGGAACAGGCCTTCAAGCAGGGCGTAAATGGGCGCGGTGATCGGCGACCATTCCTTCTTGAAAATGGTCACCATGGCGACGATAAATCCGCCGAACGCGCCCACCATCGTGTAACCGCCCACCGCGGCCATATCGTGATTGGTGAAAAACTGGTTCCAGGTCCAGGCGGCTGTGGCGAGTACGCACAGCATCAGGATGCCGGCCTTGTTGACCGTTCCCGAAATGGTCATCGACTCCCCGTAGCCCACGGGAACCGCGACGCCATCGTAAGTATTGCGGCCGAAGGCCGGGTTCGAGGTTTTCAAACGCGTTTCCATACCCATACTGGTTGTTAGATGCCTCCGAACCAGTATAGGTGACAGGCGTTATTTGACGGTGACCGGGACCGTGTAAGTGTGGACCTTCCCGGAGGGCGAATCCGTCACCACAGTGGTCAGGGTGTAGGTCCCGGGTTCAAGCGGTTTCCATCAATCCGATACACAGGCTGCCCGCCGTTCCCGTCAAATTCCTGCGTGCCGACGGGAATGCCGTTCGGCGCAGTAGTCCTTGTAAACGCGTGGAATTTCTCCGCGGCGGGATCGATGGGGATACCAATCTGAAGAGTCCGGTCTTGCCGCACGGTCACCGTCATTTGCGGTCCGGGCCCCTGCGAGCGAATAAATACAAATGCATTCTTTTCATTGGGATCCATGGTCATGTGGTATTCCGGGCCGACGAAGTCGATCAGGACATCTTTGCCGATCCCTGCGATGTACCGGTAGCGCCAATGCTCTGAAGGCTCAGGCTGATCTGCGACGCCGGAAGGGTGGGCATCAATCTCGTCCGGAGGACCGAACGTGATGTAAATGCGGCCCCGATCGGTTTTCCAGCCGGGCAGCCCCGAGGGCGGGGAGAAATGTTCGTTGGCGAACGCAATGCGCCGGTAATGCTCCTCTTTGAACTCGTTTTCGACGGTGCCGGGAGTGGGATCGCGACGCAGCCAGAACTGCTCGACGAATCGCTCACGCTCTTCATCCGTGTCCAACCGTTTGAACGCCGCCCGCTCCGCATCGGTGATGATGTACGCCACGTCCCCGGTGAGCCACTTGTTCCACGCGGGCGCGGGTTTCGGTGGTTCAGATTGCCAGGCCAATAACCCAAAGCCACACGTGATGACAATCAAGGCCGCGGTCAGGGCAGGAGTCAGCGCGGCATGCGGCCCTTCCGGTTGTTTGAGCAAGCGGCGAATGCGTTTCACCAGACTACCTCCCGTGGCGGCCATCGCGACATCGCCTGCCGCCCATCGATTCTCAGCCAATGCCGCCAGCGCGGCGGCGTATTCGTGCGCATCTCCGTTCGACGCGACCATGTCGTCGCAGCAGTTCTCTCGCTCCGTACGGATGACGTGCGACATCCACCACACCGCCGGGTGATAGAACAGCAGACCCTCGGCGAACGTCTGCAGCAGATTGACCAGGTAATCGTGACGCCGGATGTGCGCCAGTTCGTGCATCAGAATGGTTTCGATTTGGGCGCCGGGCAATCCGGTCAGCAAGCCGAGCGGCATCAGGATCACGGGGCGCAGATGGCCAATTACGACCGGAACTTCGGCGAGGCTTGATTGAAGCAGGGAAACCGGCCTCCCGATGCCCAGGCTCGAAGCGAGTTCGCTCAGCCGCGTTGGCCAGGGTTCGGCCGCGACGCAGACTCCCGTGAATCGCAATCGCCGAACCGCCAACCAGCCGCCCAGCGCGCGTAGTTGAAAGATCAGCACTCCCGCGAGCCACAAGGGCGCGATCCAGGGTGGTAAAAGGATTCCCTGAGCGGATTTGAACTGCAGCGCATCCGCTCCGAGCGGGACTGCATGCAGGGACCGAACGGGCGGCGCGACCACGTAATCCGCCGCCGGCATCAGATGGAAGAAAGTGATGACGAAGCTCGCAAGCGTGGCACCCAGCCCGATGCAGGCGGCGAAATAGCGCAGGCGCGAGGCGCGCACGAAGCAAAGCGCCACCGCCAGAATGAGCGCGATGGCTGCGCCCTCCCAGACTGCGTGTAACAGCGCCCAGGCGAGTGTATTGGCGACGATCATTTTGCCCCCTTTTCGTATTCGTCGAGAAGTTTTCGCAGTTCGGTCAGTTCTTCCTTCGAGGTCCTGCGCCCGGCGAGCGCGCCCATCATCAGGCTCTGCGCGGACCCGTTGAAGGCGCGCGCCAACAGGTCGCCCGCCAACTGTTGCTGCGTGGCTTCCCGCGGGCGCGCCGCCTCATACACATGTGCCCGCTGCTTCTCGTTGCGGCGCACCAGGCCTTTTTCCGCCATAATCTGCAGCAATTTCAGGACGGTGGTGTATTGCGTCGGCTTGCGGGCAGCAATGGCGGTATGAACCTCGCGTACCGTGCTCGGCCCCAGCGCCCACAAGACGGTCAGGATTTCCAGTTCGGCGTCAGTCGGCCGGGGCAGCGCCTCAAGCATCTACGAAGACATTACTACGAAGGACATCGTAATGCAAGTGTCTTTTTGACGCCCCCGTTTTCCGGTGTACGATGGAAGCTCGGGTGCTCTGGTACCACGGGTGCATATGCGCAGTACACGGCGAAGTCGTTGGGTGGGTGTCTTCATCAGCGTCGCCGCGTTTGCCCCTGCTGCGTTTCCGCAGAATCTGATGCAGGGTTCGGGCGGAGGTGGTACCGTCCAGTTGCTGGGCTCCGATGCGGCCGTTCTCGAGACGGAAGATACTAAGAAGGACCTTCCCTGCACCGTCACTTCGATCAAGCCGTTGCTCGGTTTCGACCTGCGCTTTCACTCGGGCTACGACATTACGATTCCCCTGAGGGAAATCGCCGGCAGCGGCGATCAGCTAACCATCATCTTCAAGGTGGCCTCCGATACCGCCAAGGATGCGCCCGTTTACTTCTCACACCGCTACAACGTTCCGGAAATCGAACAGGACGCCCGGGGCGATGCTTATCTGCAGGGGGGGTTCGATGTCGGCGAAGGCAATTACCACGTGATGTGGATGATGCGCGACCGCATGGAACGGGTGTGTTCGTCCAGTTGGGATATCAACGCCGCGCTGGTACAGAAAGATCAGGGCATCAAGATGGCGATTGCCTCCCACGCCATCGAAGCGTCCGACGCGGAGTTCTTCAAAGAGGAGCCGCCGGTAACGCGTATCCTGACGGGCGACCCCGTTAAGGTCAAAGTGCTGATCAACTTCGCGCCGCAGAAGAGCGCGGCCGCCGCCATGCAGCCGATCGATACCAGCGCCCTGGTATCGATTCTGCGCAACATTTCGCGCGAACCCCGGATTTGTAAATTTTCCGTGGTGGCATTCAACATGAACGACCAGCGCGTGGTCTACCGGAAGGACGACGCCGATCGGATCGATTTCCCGGAACTGGGGAAAGCGCTCGCATCCCTGAAACTGGGTATGGTCGATTACAAGAAACTGAGCGACAAGCACAGCGAGACGGATTTCCTGACCAAACTGATCCAGGACGAACTGGGGCATAACAGCGCCGACGCGGTGATTTTCGCGGGTCCGAAGGTCCTGCTGGAGGAAGATCTCCCGCCCGACAGCTTCAAGGACATTACCAGCATCTCGTACCCGGTTTTCTACATGAATTACATTCTGACGCCGCAGCAATATCCGTGGCGGGACTCGATCGGCGCGGTGGTCAAGAAGCTGCGCGGCTATGAATACACGATCAGCCGGCCGCGGGATTTGTGGACGGCGTGGTCGGATATCATGGGACACATCGTAAAGTTGAAACTGGTAAGCGCCATGCCCGCGTCGTCACAGTAGACATGAAAATCGGCTTCAGTGGTTGGTCGGCGCTTTTCGCTCTGGTGCTGGCGGGCTTCGCCGCCCCCGGCGCGCACGCCCAGCGCTTTACCGATCCCGACACCCTCGCGCCCTCGTTCCCCACCCCACAAACCATTGTCGAGCGGATGCTGGCGCTGGCGCAGGTGAAGCCCGGCGAAATGGTCTACGACCTGGGTTGCGGCGACGGCCGGATCGTCATCACGGCGGCCCGCATGTTCAAGGCGCGCGCGGTGGGGATCGAAATTCGCCGCGATATTTACGAGTCGACCCTCGGCCGCGTGGCTTCGCTGGGATTGAGCGACCAGGTCCGGATCGTCCACGGCAACGCGTTGCACTACGATCTGAGCCCCGCTGATGTGGTGACCCTTTACCTGCTGACCAGTTCCAACGAACGCCTGAAGCCGGCGCTGGTGAAGTATCTGAAGCCGACCGCGCGGGTGGTTTCCCACGATTTCGAAATCAGGGGCTGGAAACCGGCCAGTGTCGAGAGAATCGTGGTGGCGGGCCAACCCCATTCCATCTACCTCTACCAGATCAATTCGAAGTAGATGCGATTTCTTCCCACCCTGCTCTGTCTCGCAGCTCCGCTTTGTGCCCAGCCGCCGATTCCCCGTTATGAAGTGAAGCGCGCGACATCGCCCATCGCGATCGACGGCAAGCCCGACGATAAGGCCTGGGCCGCGGCCGGAAAGATCGAACTGATTTTCCCCTTCGATGCCCAGACCGGAGCCAAACAGAAGACCATCGCGCGCCTTCTTTGGGACGACGACAACCTCTACGTCTCCTATGAGTGCGAAGACACCGATATCGTGGCCTTCTACACGCAGCGCGACGATCCCACTTACCGCGACGACGCGGTCGAGATCTTCATCAATCCCATGCCCTCGCAGACGGGAATTTATTACGGACTGGAAATGAACGTCCGCGCCGTGCTCTACGACTACGTCATGTACCAGTCGAGCCACGTGTTGAAACAGTTCGACCTGCGCGGCGTTCAACTGGCGACGTTCATCGATGGAACGCTGAATATGCGCGGCGATACGGATAAGGGCTGGAGCCTGGAGGTGGCCATCCCGTGGTCGAATTTCGACGGTCTGGCACAGCGGCCCACGCCCGGCACCGTGTGGACGGCGAATCTCAATCGCTGGGACGGAGTAGAGCCGAATCGCCGCATGAGCAACTGGTCGAACCCGCTGCAGCCTACGCCGAATCCACACGTTCCGGCGCGATTCGGGCAGTTGGTTTTCGTTCAGTAAGATCGCGGCCGGTAGCCTGGCCGCGACTGCACCCGGTAGTGCTTGGCCGTATCGCTGACAATCTGAATCGCAATCTTGCGGAAGCCTTCGTTTGGATTGGCCGCCGGGTAATAAGTCACGGTATACGAATTACCCAGATCTTCGCGGATCTGATCGAACGCTTCCACCTGCTTCTGCCACGTCCTCGCCCAGTACGCCTTGCCTCCCGTGCGCTGCGCAATGCGGCGGAAAACGCTGGAGGAGATCGGGTCTTTATTGACGTCGTTGGTCGAGATCACGTAAATCGGAATGCCTTCGTCTTCGGCTACCGCGCGCACATCGTCGGGCGCCACCATGCTGGCGTTATCGGGCCCGTTCGAGAATACGATTACAACTTTGCGGCCCGGCACCTTGGCGGCATCGCGCAGCGTGAGCAGCAGTCCGTTGTAAAGCGCCGTATCGTCGCCCGCCACGGCCTTGCGCAGACCTGTAATCGCGTCGTTGCGGTCGCCCGTGAGCGAGGCGGCGCGCGACAGATTGCGGCTGAAGGTGTAGACCGCCACCGAATCGGCGCGATCCAGCCCGCGGACGAAATCGGCGATGGCATCTTCGGCATAAACGAAACCGCGATACATGAAATTGCTGGTATCGAACAGGACGAATACGTTGGTGCCGACAAAGGCGTCGCCCGGCTGGCCGGTGGTAACCACGCCCACTTCGCGCGCCTCGGGGGCATTGGGCAGCAGCGGCTTCATGGAGCCGTCGGGCAGAATCTGCATGGCGGGCCGGCTGCCCTCGGAGAACGTGGCGAGCTTTTCCGGAATCCCATCCTCCATGATTTTGAAGTCGGCCGGCTTCAGACCGTTCACGTATTTCCCTTTGTTGTCCGTCACCGTGAAACTGAGGACCACCAGATCCACTCTGGATTTGAAGACGGGCGTCGGCGCCTCCTGCGCGAACACCCAGATTCCCGCTCCTCCCGCGGCCACCAGGGCGCCCAGGATTCCCACGCCTGCCAGCCGATTGACCGTTCTCCCGCTCATTTTCGCTCCTGAGATTTTCCTATTCTAATGCTGTTTTTTCGATACTCGCCGCCTGCGCACTCTGGCTCCGCACTTCATCGCCCACCGACCGCAAGCTCTTGAGCAGCGCCGGCCAGTCCTCCAGATGGGAGGCAAAGATGCGCTCCACCACTTTCTCGGTCCATTCGGGAACCAGCACGTTCAACTGCGCGGGGCGCGCGCCGATCTCATCGCCCACCTCCGCCCAGTAGAGGAGATTCGATTCCCAGCTTTCGGCCATAATGCGGCTCGAATATCCCATCAAAGTGGGAAACGTACGCAGGTTGAGGAGTTCCGAGCGGTAGGAGTTCGCGAGCGTAGGCTTGGGCGTCCCCCAGGCGCGCGAAATCTCGCTGGGGCTCACCAGTTCCGCCGACAGCGTCTTGTAATGCGCGATCTCTTTGGCCGCGGGACTCTCCTGCGCGGCGGCCCCGGTCTTGCCGTAAAGGCTGCGCGCCATGGCATACATTTCGGAGGGAGTCAGCAGATCGAGCGCGCCGCGCACATCACCCTGCGTAACGGCGTTTCTGACCAGCGAGGCACGCCACGGACTGGCTGCCGCATTGATGGCATTGACCACCGCGTCGCGCTCCGCCGGATTGACGGCGGCCTCGGCCACTTCGGTCTCGGCGAAGCGCATGTTCAGCCCCACCCAGTGCATCTGCACGGGGCTCACTCCCCAGAAGCGCGGCGTTTTGGCGGCCAGCATCATCTGCGGCACCAGATCTCCCCAGATCAGCGCCTGGGTCTGCGTCGGCACCAGGAAATTCTGTTCCGATTCCGCCAGCGCGTACGGCAAGCCGGCCAGCGAGCCCACCAGCCGTCCGCCCGCATTCGAAGGCCATCCGCTGCCGTAAGGTTCGGTCACGTGCCAGCTATGATTCGCTCCCTGCATCCCGATGAAGTCGTGACCGCGCACGAACAACGGATTCGTCATCAGAATCTGCGCGCCCGGCGGCGCGTAGAAGATGTAGTTGTAGCCGACAATGGTGTCGCGCAAAGTGGGTGCGAGCAAACCGCGAATATCTTTCAAGCGCTCGGGGTCTTTCGAAGCTTTGTCGATCATGGCCCGGAAGTTGAGCTTCCGCTCGTCGTCGATGTGCTTGTCGACGTAGTAGCCGAAAGCCACGGTATTCTTCTCGGCGCCCGACATGGAATTGCGCGGCAGCTGGATGTCGGCGACACGGGCGGCCATGCGGGAGGCGAGCTGAGCGTTCAGCTTCTCGCCTTTCGAGACGCCCTCCAGATTGTCGGCGAGTTCGAAGATCAGATCGGCGGGCAGTAGTTTCTGGGATTCGAAGATGCGCTGCTCTTCCTTCACCAGCGTGCCGCGGGAATCCGATTGATCCACGTTCGCACCGCCGGCAAGCAGCGCCAGCAGGCGATCCTGCAAGTTGCCGGCAGCCGCAGCCGAGGGGGCCGCGTTGGGCAGCAGGGTGAGGCCATGACGCCCGGCATCGAATAAATCGCGGTCGTTCTTTAACGTGGCAAAGGGCGCGGTCAGGCCCGCCAGGGTCTCGTCGGCCTTGCCGGCGGGAATGCTCCCCTGGCGGCAGAAAATCTGCCAGATACCGCTGAGGCCCTGCATGGTCCCGATGGCATCCTGGCGGAACTCGGGGTCGCGGATTTTGTCGACATTCTCCGCGGCGTCGAGCCATTGAACCACGGTCTTGTCGCTCACGGTGGGGGCATCGGCGAAAATCGAGTACTGGGCGGAATAAACGCTCCAGTTCTTCATCAGCCGGTCCACGGTAGCGGGCGCCAGAGGCAGCGGCCGGCCCCGGTCGATGTCCGTCAGCGCCATAAACATTTTGAGCGCGTCGTTGTCCACCGGCTTGCGGCACAAGGCGAAAAGCGCCTCGAGAACGTCGTCCGGCTCCCTCCAGGAGCTCGCGGCGCGGCTCAGCCTGGCATCGTATTTGCCGCGCACATTGCGCGCAAACATCATGCGCCAGATTTCGAGGCCGCCGGGGATGTGGGGGCTGCCGTCCGCGTCGATGTGCAGGCGCGTGGTGAGCAGCATCATGTCGGCGTTCGACCGGAAGACGGGTCGCGCCGGCCCCGGCGTGGTCACCTTGCCCCGGATGGCGGCGTAGAAGCGCTTCATGCGCGCGGGTTCGGTGAGATAGTCCTCGACCGGTCCCTGGATACGGGCCAAAGCGTCATAGAGACTCGCCAGCCAGCCGTCATCCCGCGTCATCAGCTTTTCGAAAAATTCGGGGCCGTTATTCGGCGACGCGCCCGCCAGTTCGCCCCATGCGGCAGCCGACTTCCCGCCCCCCGGAACCACCGCTTTGCCCTCCCGGATCTCAAAGTTGCCGCCAAAGAAATCCAGCACGCTGGCGAAGGCCCGCAGCCGCAGCGGAGTGCTGGCCTTTTTTAGAGCCTCGGCCGTTTCGGGATCGAGTTTCGCCATCCCCAGATAGAAGCGGCAGAGACCGGGATCGCCGAGGAAGGCGTCGATGAAGTCGCCCTGCGCCTTCTCTTTGGCGTTGATCCAGTAATCGGCCGAATAGAGCACCGGCACGCGAGTGGGATGAAAGTCGTAAGAGAACGGCTTATCGGTGCGCAGCGACTGCTCGAGTTCGGCCAGCGGAAACCCGGAATCGGTGGTGAGGAAGGCTCGCGGCGCGTTGACCGTCTCGAGCACCACTTCGCTGCCGCAGCCGCCGCGCATCCGGAACCCGAGGACACGCAAAAGATCGTTGGTCTGGGTCGATTCGCAGGCGGGTACCCGGATCACTTTATCGGCGCCGGCCAACTTGTCGAGTTCCCGCGCCTGCGACAAGTAACGATGCGCCAGCTTCAGAAATTCGGTCTCTTCCAGTTCATCGGCGCTGCGCGAAGCCTGGTAACCGTTGGTGACGACATTGCGGGCAATCGCCGGAAGCACTTCCTCCGGTGCGGTGTCGGCGGAAATGGCAATCATGCGGGCGAAAGAGCGCAAAGGCCCGGGAATTTCGATCGTTTGGGCGGGTTCCATCGGCATCGGCGGCGCTTGCGGCAACTGCAGACCGGTGCCCCCTGAGGACCGGTATTCGGCAAGGTCGCTCGCCGCCGACTTGTTATCGCCCGCAATCAGATCCAGCAAAACGGCGCGGCGCCAGGCGGCGAGGGCATTGGGTGGCTTGCCGTCCTTCTTCCACACCTCCGCGGTGCGCCGGTAGAGGGCGCGCGCGGCCGGATCGTGGTAGCGTTCGAGGAGTTCCGCGTAGCCTTCCAGCAGCTCGGCGTCGTTGGGAGTCATGCGAATGGCCGAGGTGAACGCCTCTCGGGCCGCGGCGGAATCGCCGGCCTCTTCAAAACGGTGAGCCCGGTCCAGTGCCTCACTGGCGGACAAGGACACCGCGAAGACAAGGAAAACTACTGTTGAGCGCACCCTCATTGTGGCCCTCGCTTTGCAGTTCACTCTAGCACGTTCGGGAAACGCGCAACAGTTCGCGCTCGGCCCCGTTGTCCCGCAAGCGACCGAATTGGATCGCGCGGTCGCGCGGCCCGGTCCGCCGGGCGATTGCGCCCGTTGAACCCGGCACATTATTGACTCCCGTTGCCCGGCGTGCTATCGGTGGGATCTGTTCTTCATATCGACCGTAATCGGCGCGCTGGTGCTGTTTCTCCGCGCCGCGACCTTAACCGAGATCGTAGTATCCGCGGTATCCGGCGCGGCTCTTGCCTGGTGCTTCCGGCGTCCCGTTGCGCAGCCTTACGCGATGGTGATGATCTGGTTGGCCTGGTGGGGAACGGGAGCGTTCCTCACCGCATTAACGGGAATTTATTTGAATCCCGGTAACCGGCGCGTTCGCCTGCGCTTGTTGCGAGACATGGCTCTCGGCCCGGCCGCCGCTCTGGTCGGCGCGCTTCTGGTGGCGCGGACCGTGATATGGCGGCCGGTCACACTTGACTATTACCTTTACGCTTTCGACGGGAGCCTCGGGTTTCAACCCAGCTTCGCCCTCTCGGCGCTGCTTCAGCGGCACGACTGGCTGCGTACACTCTGCGAAATCGCTTATCTCAACCTGCCCCTTTCGATGCTGGCGGCGTACCTGCTCGCTGGCTGGGCCGATCCGGCGCTTGCATCCCAGGCAATCCGGCTGTTTTTGGCAATTGCCGCGGTAGGGTACGTTTTGTACTGTGTTTTTCCCGCGGCTGGACCTGTGTTCGTGTTTGGCGCCGACTTTCCGCTGCATCCGCCCAGCCTCGCGTCGATACCCCTCGTTCCGGTCCGGGTCGAATCGGGTCCCCGTAATTGCATGCCCTCGCTGCATACGTCGTGGTGTCTTGCGATCCTCTGGTCGGCGCGCAGTCTGCCGAAGGTTCACAAGGCCATGCTGGCCTCGCTGGTCGGTCTCACTCTTATATTTACGCTGACTTCGGCACACTATTTCGCGGATATGGTCGCCGCCATCCCGTTCACTCTTGCGATGTGGGCCCTCACCGAGAAGAGGCTGCCCTGGAGCCATTCCGCGCGGATCCCCGCCCTGACCGCGGGAACGCTGACTTTCGCCGCCTGGCTCATCCTGCTGAGATTCGGGACGGCCTTCTTCCTGATCTCGCCGGCGATCGGGTGGACGGCGTGTGCGCTGACCTGCGGCTTGTGCTGGTATGTCCCGTGTCCAGGCCTTCCAAAACGAGCCTTGTTGGTTGCCGTGGAGGAGGAAGGAAGCTCCCTCGACCCAACGCCTGGAATGGGTCCCGATTGTGTCCCGAATCCATAATGTGTTGCGAAAAGGGGAGCAGGCTCGTCCAATCGGGAGTACACTGGTTACAGGAATGTTCTCGAAGACCATTATGGTCGCTCTGATCACCGGAACTGCCGCCATCTTGCTTGGCCTCTGGTCCGGACTCGACCGTTTGATCGAGGAGTTGCGCAGCCTGACGCCCATGGGCATGCTGCAGCCGATCACTCCCTCGCGTCCGCGCAATACGGTCACGCGCCAGGAACGGATGTGTTTCATCGCGTTCGGCGCCATCGTGATTCTGCTGGCATTCTACGCCCTCCTGCGCGGCCATTAGTTTCGCCCCCCATTCCCTTAAGATGGATCATGGCCCGGCCATTCTGTCTGGTTCTGTTTTTGTCTCTCCTGAGTTTCGCGCAAAATGCCCTCACCCAAAATGCCCTCGCGCAAAACACCGGCTATAACTACGACGAGCGGAAAGTTCCGCCGTACACGATGCCGGATTCGCTGATCCTCGAAAACGGCGAGCAGGTCAAAGATTCAAAGACATGGATGGAGCGGCGCAGGCCTGAATTAATGGCCCTCTTCGAGGATCGGGTCTACGGGAAAACTCCCAGCGAGAGACCGGAAGCCCGTACCGGGGAGGTGGCTGTGGACCGCAAAGCTTTGGGCGGGAAGGCGATCCGCAAGCAGGTCACAGTCTTTTTTTCGCCGCGTATCGATGGGCCCCAAATCCATCTCTTGGTCTACCTGCCGGCGAACGCTAAAGGCCCGGTGGGGGTATTTCTGGGTCTGAACTTCGGGGGCAACCAGACGGTCGACAAGGATCCCGGCATTCTCCCGCATGACGCGTGGATCAAGAGCCCGGAAGACAGTGCCAAAATGATTCGGCTGCCTCCGGACGACCGCACGCGCGGCGTCGACGCGACCAGATGGCAGGTGGAGAAGATCCTCGCCTCCGGCTACGGGCTGGCTACCGCTTATTACTGCGACATTGAGCCCGATTTCGTGGGCGGCATGCAATATGGAGTGCGCTCGGTTCTGCCCCATCCCGACAGTTGGAGCGCGCTGGGCGCATGGGCGTGGGGTCTCAGCCGCATGGTGGACTACCTGATCGCGGACCCCGCTATCGATCCCCGGCGCATCGCGCTGATCGGCCATTCGCGCCTCGGCAAGGCTGCGCTGTGGGCGGCGGCGCAGGACCGGCGCGTCGCCATGGTCGTTTCGAACGAATCGGGCAAAGGCGGGGCGTCGCTTCTGAAGCGCGGTTACGGCGAAACCATCGACCATCTGAATACCGCCTTTCCGCACTGGTTTTGCGCCAATTACAAGCAGTACACCGGGCATCCGGAGAAACTGCCGGTGGATGGCAACGAATTACTGGCGCTGATCGCCCCGCGGCTGCTTTACGTGGCGAGCGCCGAGGAAGATCGGGGTTCGGATCCGAAGGGCGAATTTCTGAGCGCGGCGAACGTGGGCCGGGTTTATGCGCTGTTCGGCAGAAAAGGGCTGGGAACCGATCTGATGCCTCCGGTGAATACGCCCATCATGCACGATGTCGGGTACCACATACGCACCGGCAAGCATGACGTCACAGAGTTCGATTGGACGCAATACCTGGCCTTCGCGAACCTGCATTGGGGCAAATAGAGGCCGGCGGGCGCTACTTACTCGTCCTCTTTTCGGCGCGGCGGATGGCGGCGGCCAGCGTAACGTCTTTGACCGCTTCAAGATCGCGCCCCATTTCCTTCAGCATCGCCGCGTGAGCTTCGAGCGTATCGGCTAATGCGGGGCTCATGATACCCAGCGTGCGCTCGCGGATTTTCTCCGCCAGTTTGAACTGGGCATCGGCCAACGCATACTTGCCCTGGTGCAGATAAACCTGGGCGAGGCTGTTGAGCGCGTCGCCGAGATCGGCGTTAACGATTCCGCCGTCGGCTTCGCGGATCTGGGCGCAGCGCTTAAGCGGCCCTTCCGCCTCATCCCAGGATTTCTGGGCGCGGAACGAATCTCCCAGCATGCACAGCACGGATCCGGTCTTGAGGCTGTTGCCGCCAAACTGCACCTCGTAAATCGTCAGGCTCTTGTGGAGAAACGGAATCGCCGCCGCGGATTTCCCCTGATCGATCAGCGCCGAGGCGATGTTGTAATTCACGTTGCCGACATCAATGCTGTCGGGGCCATAGGATTTCTCGAGGATCGCCAAAGCCTTCCGCTCCACGCTTTCCGCGTCGGCAAACTTCTTCGCCGAGCGGTAGACCAAACCGAGACTGTTGAGGGTGGTGCCTACGCGGGGGTCTTCAGGGCCGAAGCGCTCGGCCTCATGGACGGCTTTCAGAAAAAACTGCTCCGCCCTGGCGTTGTCATGCTCGCCCGCGGCGTACAAAGCCTTCAGTGAGAAATCTTTCCACGCGTCTTCGGCGGGGTTCGAATCCTCCTGAGCGCGAACCGGGGCGCCGACGGCCGTCGCCAGGAGAATAGCCCAAAATAGGAGACGAAACATCACGGGAAACTTAAGAATAGCCGACCGTAGCGCTCCCCGGTTCAGTTGGCCGCGCCCACGCCCGCTGCCGGAGCGCGCAGAGCGGCATGAATGGCCGCGATCAGTCCGTCGTCCACACGTCCGGAGCCCGGCATCCGATCCACGCCGATCCGCACTACGCCGTCGTCGACGAATGCGGACGTCCAGACTACGCGCAGGCCTGGCCGAATTTGTCGGATCGCGGTCGGCAGATCGGGGCTGGTCGTCCGTGCGATTCCGGCGTTACACAGAATCAAATCGATGGGCACGTGTCCGCGCCGCGCGATATCCAGCGCTTCCGTCGCCGTGCGGGCCAGCAGGGTGCGGAATCCGTTGTTCTCAAGAATGCTGGAAAGCAGTAAGAGGATGTCCGGTTCTTCGTCGATAATGAGAACCGCGGAACTCGTTTCCCGTTCGGACTTCATGAACCCCGCTGTGATTCGTGCTGCTGTAACTATACGACGGCTGGGCGGCGACAGGCGTTACGAGCGCAAAACTTTGGTCCTCGGTAAGCATGCCGAGTGTATTCTTTCGCTCGGATGCTATGATCCTGGAACGAAACACAAAATGAGATCAGAAACCATTCGGAAACTTTCGAACGAGGTCATGGCTGCGCAGATCGGGAGAGACGGCGCCGGGCTTCCGCGGCGGCCTTTCGGGCGCGGTGGGGATCTGGTTTCGATCGTTACCCTCGGCGGGTGGCATTCGGTGGCGCGCACCGCGCTTGAGAAGGTGGATGAGAGCGAACCGATCCGCCTCATGCACGCGGCCCTCGACCAGGGAATCAACTTCTTCGATAACGCCTGGGATTACCATGACGGCTATGCCGAGGAAGTGATGGGCCGCGCCCTCGCCATGGACGGAAAGCGCAACCGTGTGTTTCTGATGACCAAGAACTGCGAGCGGGATTACGCGGGTTCCCTGCGCAATCTGGAAGACAGCCTGCGCCGCCTGCAAACCGATCGCCTGGATCTGTGGATGTTCCACGAGTGCAATTACGATAACGATCCGGACTGGATTTTCGAACGCGGCGCCATACGTGCGGCGGTCGAGGCGCAGCAGGCGGGCAAGGTCCGGTATATCGGGTTCACCGGCCACAAGGATCCCCGCATCCACGCGAAAATGTTGGGCAAGCCGCACCCCTGGGATGCGGTTCTGATGCCCATCAACATTATGGATGCGCACTATCGCAGCTTCCTCAACGAAGTGGTCCCGCGGTGCCACGAGATCGGGGCCGCGCCTGTCGGGATGAAGGGTTTCGGCGGCGGATGGCCGACGGGGCGCATCCTCGAACGATTGGGGCACCGCGAGGGTATTACGCCCGGCAACCTGCTGCGCTTCAACCTCAGCCAGCCCGTGGTGAGCCAGGTGGTGGGGATCCGCGACATGGAGCAATTGCGCTTCGCGATCGCAGTAGCGCGCGATTTTACGCCTATGCCGGACGCCGAACAGCACGCATTGCTCGCCGCGGTCCGCGTGGAGGCGGGCGATGGCCGCTTTGAAACGTTCAAATCCACCACCGAGCACGACGGCCCGCATCATCGCCGCCAGCATGATTTCGCTGTGGCGTAATCTGTTGATTGGCCATGAAACTCAGTGAACTGGCGGCGGCCCTCGATTGCCGCCTTGAGGGCGATGGGGAAATCGAAATCGCGGGCGTCATGGGGATGGAGCAGGCGGGTGCGGGGCAACTGACCTTTCTGGCCAATCCGAAGTACGCGCCGAAGCTGAAAAACACGCGGGCGAGCGCGGTAATCGCTGCGCACGTGGTTCCGGGAATTGCCACGCTGGTTTCGGCAAACCCCTATCACGATCTGGCGCGGGCGCTGGAGCTTTTTTATCGGCCGCCGCGGCCCACGCCCGGAATTCATCCCTCGGCTGCCATCGCCGCCAGCGCGCGGATTGGGGAGAACGCTTCCATCGGTCCCTTCGTTGCCATCGGCGAGAACGCGGTCATCGGACGCAACGCGGTGCTGCATCCGCACGTGGTGGTCTACGCGGGGGCAACCATTGGCGACGATGTGACGATTCACTCCCATGCCGTCGTGCGAGAGTTTTGCCGCGTGGGCAACCGGGTGATTCTGCAAAACGGCGCAGTGGTAGGCGGCGATGGCTTCGGCTTCGCCCAACGCGCCGACGGATCGCATCACAAGATCGTTCAATCGGGCGTCACGGTGATTGAAGACGATGTGGAGATTCAGACCCTGACTTCCGTCGATCGCGCCAATTTTGGCGAGACCCGCGTGAAGCGCGGCGCCAAGATCGACAGCCTGGTGCAGATCGGACACGCCTGCGTGGTCGGCGAAGACAATATCATCTGTTCGCAGACGGGCCTCGCCGGCAGCTCCATCCTCGATAAAAACGTGCTGCTGGCGGGACAGGTAGGAGTTTCCGGCCATCTTACGATCCACGAAGGCGCCATCGTTTATGCGCAGAGCGGCATCGGCGGCGATGTGGCGGCCAACACGCGCGTTTCCGGATCTCCGGCTTTCGACGCCTCCGAGTGGCTGCGCGCCATTACGGCATTCCAGAAACTGCCGGAGATCCTGCGCACGGTACGCGAACTGAAAAGAAAAATCGAAGCCCTGCCGCCAAAGGAGTGAGCGAAACCGAAATCATGAGCGATCCGACCAGTACCCGTCCGCGGCCTCCTCTGGCTTATAAGAACGAAGAATTTCTGAAGGGGCCCGATTCCCGGCCGCTGCGCATCATCTCGGAGTACCTGGAGCCGCTTTCCCATTTCCGGCGCCAGCGTATTCGCGACACCATCGTGTTCTTCGGTTCGGCGCGTATCCGGGAAGACGGTCCGCTGGGCCAGTATTACAGGGAAGCGCGCACGCTCGCCGCCATGCTGACCGCGTGGGCCAAAACCTTTCGCGAAAGGACCTACCGGTTCGTGGTCTGCTCGGGCGGCGGCCCGGGCATTATGGAAGCGGCCAACCGCGGCGCCATGGATGCGAAAGGCAAGACCATCGGTCTCAACATCGGTCTGCCCTTCGAGCAGTTGCCGAATCAGTACATCACCGATGAGCTGAACTTCGAATTCCACTATTTCTTCATGCGCAAGTTCTGGTTCGCCTATCTTGCCAAAGCGCTGGTAGTTTTCCCCGGCGGCTTCGGGACCATGGATGAACTGTTTGAGATTCTGACGCTGGTGCAGACCCGGAAGCTGGCGAAGAACATGACCATCGTGCTCTACGGCACCGCCTTCTGGAAGGAGATCGTCAACTTCGATGCGCTGGTGAAATACGGCACCATCGCGGCGTCCGACCTGGAGCTTTTCCATTTCGCCGACACGCCGGAGATCGCGCTCGATATTCTGCAGCGCGCGTTGACCGAGCAGGCGGAGTTGCCGGAACTCGAAGTGCCCGCCATCTCGCACAGCGCCAAACCCGGCGAACCCACCACGCCCGACGTATCCTGAAAGGGACCGTGGCCATCCGAGGACTGAAAGACAAACACGTGCGGCTTTATGTGCCGATTGCGCTCGTCCTCCTGGTAATTCTTCTGCAGGTGACCGGCAAAGCCCTGCCGCTCTCGATCCTCATTACCCTGGTGCTGCTCGCCTGGGGATTATTCCGTCTGGGACGCATGGCCTTCAGGAAGACGCGGTTGATCTGGCGTCTGCGCAACCGGCTCATTGTGACGTACGTGTTTGTGGGCGCCGTGCCGATAAATTTGATTCTGGTACTCGCGTACTTCGGCGCCTGGATTGTCGTAGGGCAGGTGGCGACTTACCTGGTGAGTTCCGAAATCCAAAGGCGCACCGCTATGCTCGAGAACCCGGCGCGCTTCCTCAGCCAGGCGCCGGCCGGCGAGCGCTCCGCCGTAGCCGAACAGGTGGTTCCCCTGCTGCTCGGGCATGCGCCCGGACTCCAAATCCTGGTTACCGGCGACAGTTCCGCCGCACCGGCATTTCGATATCCACCGGAGAATACGCTGGAAGCGCCGGCTCCCGCGTGGAACGACTTCACGGGGATTGTCTCGAAGGATGGACTTTACTACTGCATGTCGCTGGTCCGGACGGGCCCAACGCGCGCGCTTCTGCTTTTTCCGCTTAACTCCACCGTACTGGAGAACCTGGTGCCGGGCATCGGCGCGCTGAGCATCTACAACTTTCGGGAAAGGCAGCCCGGCGGTTCCCCGTCGCTGGTCCAGGTGCGGGTCGACAATCGGGACGTCGATCTTGTGGGAAAACCCGCGGGCACGGTTCCCCCTGCCGACGATTCCTTCGATTTCGAGTATCTGTGGTACAACCCCATCGATGTTGCCATCTGGGATAAACCCAATCAGAAGCAGCAGACCTTGCTGTCGGTGGTTACCCGGCCGTCCGCGGTCCTGTCGGTGGTGTTTGCCGAGCGCCTCGACACCGCGCAGTGGGCGCTTGGAGGGTTCATCGTAATCGCCTGCCTGCTCGCCCTGGTGGAACTGACTTCCGTAGCGATCAGCGCCAACATGACGCGCAATATCACCGGCGCCGTGCACAGCATCTATGAGGGAACGCTGCGCATCGGGCGGGGCGACTTTTCGCACCGCATTCCCGTCAAAGGCCACGATCAGCTGGCGGACCTCGGCAATTCGTTCAACCAGATGACCGCGCAGCTGGAAAATCTGGTCGTCGTCGCCAAGGAAAAAGAGCGCCTCCAGTCGGAGCTCGACATCGCCAGCGAGGTGCAGAACCAGCTCTTCCCGCGCACCTCTCCGCCTACCCGAACCATTGAGCTGATCGGCGCCTGCGAGCCAGCGCGCTCCGTCTCCGGCGACTATTACGATTACCTTTGCCTGCCCGACGGCAATCTGGCGCTGGCCATCGGCGATGTGGCCGGCAAAGGAATTTCAGCTGCGCTGCTGATGGCGTCGATTCAATCCATCATGC
This sequence comes from Bryobacteraceae bacterium, assembly GCA_050015835.1. Classification (GTDB taxonomy): domain Bacteria; phylum Acidobacteriota; class Terriglobia; order Bryobacterales; family Bryobacteraceae; genus BOG-234. Next base: position 55,654 of record JBEKAQ010000020.1, read on the forward strand.
GCACGCAGCTCGCGGCCGGCGTGCCGGTATCGGTGGCGGCGGGCGGCGGGCATTCCTATACTCACTTCTCGACGGCCGCCGTCGTCGAACAACTGAATCGCCAGCTCTACGCTAATACTTCGCCCGAGAAATACGCCATGCCGGCCACCTGCCGCCGCTGCTGGTATGCCGGGACGAAGTGCGGCCTCTCGATGTAACCGGCACCGTGGTGGGTCTGTTCGCGTCGGCTCATTATGAGGAGGAGAAGATTTCGATTTGTCCGGACGATCTTCTGATCGCGTACACCGACGGCGTCACGGAACCTGAAAATGCTTATGGCGAAGAATTCGGTGCGGAGCGACTGGCGGAAACGGTGCTGAAGAACCGGTCTTGCGACCCAAAGGAAATGGTGGCGAAGGTCATGGAAGCAGTGAAGCAATGGAGCGGTGCGCCGGAGCTGCCCGACGATATGACGGTGATGATCGCGCGAGGGATCGCGTAATGCCGATCCAGCCTCGCAAAGTACTTTCGGTCGCGCAGATGGGGGCGGTGGATCAGGCCACCATCGAAGCCGGAATTCCCGGCGTGGTTCTGATGGAGAACGCCGCCCATCGCTGCGTCGAGTACCTCGCGGAACATTTCGCGCCGCTCCATCGCCAGCGCATCGTGGTGGTGTGCGGCAAGGGCAACAACGGCGGTGACGGGCTGGCCATCGCGCGCCAGCTTTATACGCGCTTCAATCCACCGGAGCTGCGCGTGGTGCTGATGGCCGACCCGGCGGAATTACGCGGCGACGCGGCGCTCAACCTGGCCATGCTGCATGCGTGCGGAGTGCAGGAATATCGCGATTTCGGGCCGGAGATGCGCGCCTCGACCCTGGTAATCGACGCCATTCGCGGTACCGGCCTGAAGGGACCCGCCGCGGACGCCGCGCTGAGCGCCATCCTCGAGATCAACCGGGCGTTTCCCTTCGCCAAAGTATTCGCGGTGGATATTCCATCCGGATTGTCCGGCGACAGCGGCGCAATTCCCGGGGAGTATGTGCGCGCCGACGCTACCGTCACGTTCACCGCTCCCAAGATCTGCCACGTGATTCCGCCGGCCGCCAACCAGATGGGCGATCTGCGCATCGCACCTATCGGATCCCCCGCGGTGCTCTATGAAGACGACCCCGCGATCCAACTGGCCCTCATCACTCCCGCGAGCATTGCGTCTCTGTTTGCGCCGCGCGCGAGGGATTCGAATAAGGGCAGGTACGGGCATGTATTGATCGTCGCGGGATCGCGCGGCAAGAGCGGCGCGGCAGCCATGGCGGGGCTCGCGGCACTGCGCGCGGGCGCGGGCCTGGTGACGGTGGCTTGTCCGCAATCGGCGCTCGCGGGAGTGGCCTCGCATAGCCCCGAGATCATGACGGAGCCGTTGCCCGAGTCGAGCGCCGGGTTTCTGTCGCTGGCCGCTTTCGATCGCATTGCGGCACTTGCGGACCAGCGCACGCTGCTGGCCATCGGACCCGGCATCGGTACCGAAGACGAAACGCGGCAACTGGTGCTGCGGTTGTTCAACGATATCGCGAAGCCGATGGTCGTCGATGCCGATGCGCTCAACTGCCTCGCGGGCCACGACTGGAAGGCGGGAAACGTTCTGCGCGTCCTCACCCCGCATCCCGGCGAGATGAGCCGCCTCACCGACCACACCATTGCGGAGATTCAGGCGGATCGCATTGCGGCCGCCCGCTCCTTCGCCATGGAGCGCAATGTGACGTTGGTTCTGAAAGGTGAAGCCACGCTGCTCGGCTTCCCCGATGGACGCGTCTGGGTGAATCCAACCGGCTCGCCAGCCATGGCTACCGGCGGCACCGGCGACGTCCTGACCGGCATGGTCGCGGGCCTGCTGGGGCAGTTCCCCGGCGATCCGGACCGCGCCGTGGCGGGAGCCGTTTATCTGCACGGCCGTTCGGGAGAGGTCGCCGCGCGGCATCTGACCGAACAGCCCGTGATTGCGACCGACCTGTTGAATTACCTGCCCGAGGGGATTCGTGGAATCGCGAACGTGCCTCACGAACTCTGAGGAGGAGACCATCGCGCTCGGCCGCGAACTGGGGCAGGCGCTGCACGGAGTGGTGCTCTTGATCGGCAATCTCGGGGCGGGCAAGACGACGCTGGCGAAAGGAATCGTGGAGGGACGCGGCGTTGCGCATGCCGATGAAGTTTCGAGCCCCACGTTTACCCTGATCCATCAATACGGCAATGCGGACGCCCCCGTGTATCACGTGGATCTCTACCGCCTGGATGAAGCCCGCCAGGTGGAGAGCCTGGGCCTCGACGAACTCTTCGCCGCGGGCGCGCTGGTGTTGCTCGAGTGGGCGGAGCGTTTTCCCGCGCTGCTTCCCGCCGACCGAACGGAAATACGCATCCGCGCGCTTGACGACGACTCGCGCGAAATTACGATAGGATCGACTGATGGCCCGCAAACTCGACGACCCATCCATTGACCATCTTGCCGCCACGCCGGAAGTGTTGCGCTTGCTGATGGGCGGATTGAGCGACGAGGACGCGCAGTGGAAGCCGGCGCCCGATCGCTGGTCGGTGGCCGAAATCCTGGAACATCTCTCGCACATTGAAGGGCACTATTTCCGCGCCGCGCTCGACCGCATGGTGGTGGAGAGCGATGCTGAAATCGAGCCCTACGATCAGGAGGCTTATGCCGCTGCCGGCACGTATGCGAACCGCGAAGCGGAGGAGTCGTTCGCGCATTGGGAGGAGCAGCGCGAAGACAATGTGGATTTTCTGCGGGAACTGGATGCCTGTGTGCTCGCACGATCGGCGCGTCATCCGACGCTCGGAATCGTCAGCGCCCAAGATCTGCTGAACGAATGGGCGTTCCACGATCTGGGCCATGTGCGGCAGATCACCGAGCTGGTACGGGCGCGCATGTACTACGCGAAGCTGGGACCGTTCCAGGTCCAGTACCAGGTGCACCCTTAGAAATCGACTCTGTCGTACAGGGATCCCAGGCGCAGACTGCAATCGATGGATTCCAACCCGATTTCATCGTCGGGAGAGGAAAATTGGCGCAGCAGCCAGCAGCCATCCGGCTGCAGAGCATGATGCTCGGCCCGAACCGCATTCTGCGCCAGCAGCAGATATTCCCGGAACGAAGGGAGCGATTGATAGAAGACAAACTTTTCGCCGCGATCGTAGTTCGAAGTCGAAGGTGAAAGCACCTCGATAACTAACGTGGCATCGATAATGGTGTCTTTCCGTTCGTCGTGGAAGCGTAGTGTGCCGCAAGCGACCACGATGTCAGGATAGGTGAACACCCTGTACCGCTCGCCGAACAACCGCAGGTCGCTCGCAACCGCTTCACACGGTTTTCCGCGTAACTGTTCGTCGAGGCGTAGAAGCGTGTTTTTTATGATTCGCGCATGATTGATAGTCCCGCCGGACATGGCGAACATCTGGCCGTTCAGATACTCGCTGCGAAATTCGGCATTGCGCTCGATTTCGAGATACTGCTCGGGACTGAGATTCGGAATCGGCTGGGTTGACACTGCTCTTATTATGGCCCCATTGCGTTCCCGCGCGGGTTGTGATGAGATAGCCCATCATGCGTTCCACGTATTTGCTTCTCGTCCCGGTAGCCGCTCTCACAGGCGTCCTGACCATGGCGGTGCTGGCGGATAGCACCCACGGGCCCGTCCGTTTTCAGGAGCACGTCATCGAGCCCAATATCAAGGGCGGATACTCCGTGATTGTCGCGGACATCAATCACGACGGCAAGCCCGACGTGATCGGCCTGACCCAGCAGTCGCCCGAGCTCGCCTGGTACGAAAATCCGGGCTGGCAGCGGCACGTGATGGTCAAGGACCAGACCGGCCTCATTAACGCGGCGGTCGGCGACGTGGATGCCGAGGGGATTCCCACCATCGCGTTTCAAACCGGATTCAGCATGGTCGCCGCAAAGAGCCAGGGCGTGGTCTGGGTGATGCATCACGATGGCGACCCCACCAATCTGTGGAAGGCCACTAAGATTGACGAGATCGCCACGTCGCACCATATCGCCTGGGCGGATATCGATGGCGATGGCAAAAAGGAACTGATCAATGCCCCGCTCATCGGATCCAAAGCTCTCGCCCCGACTTATGACGATAATGTCTCGCTGTATTATTACCGCCCCGGCGTGTGGAAGCGGATGCTGATCGACGACCAGATGACCGGCATCCTGCATCGCGCCCGCCCCGTGCACTGGCTTGACGGCAAGCGGGAACAAATCCTCACCACCGGGTTCGACGGCATCATTCTGCACTCCGCCACCGGCGCCGGCGACAACCTCACATGGACCCACCAGCTTCTCTCCAAAGGCCACGAAGAAAATCCGCCACGCAAGGGCACCAGCGACGTCGGCATCGGTCAATTTCACGGCAAGCGATTCATGGCCGCGGTCGAGCCCTGGCACGGCAATGAAGTGGTGGTCTATACCGAAGACAGCGCGCATGCATGGCACCGCAAGGTGATCTTCTCCGATATGGTGGAAGGTCATGAAATCGTAGTAGGCGATTTCAACGGCGACGGGCTCGACGACATCGTCACCGGCGATCGCGGCAAAGGAAAAAGCGTGCACATTTTCTATGCTCAGGACGATAAAGGCGAGAACTGGGAACACCACCTGCTCGACGATGGCGGCATGGCCGGCTCCGGTTGCGTCAAGTCCGACGTCAATGGCGACGGACGCCTGGACGTCGTGTGCATCGGCGGGTCGACCGCCAATCTGAAGTGGTACGAAAATCTCGGCCGATAAGCAAAGCCAGGCGACCCGCCGCGCTTTTGGACGTAAACGGCCCTTCTTGGGCGTAAACGAAGTGAGCGGTTCGTTCGTCGTAATTATTTGCCCCGCCGTGTCTCGTTATTCGGATTAGCCCTCTGCCTGACGATTTCCGCCGCGGCGCAGAACAGGCCGCTGGCACTCGATCGAACCGGTTATGCGCTGCGTGCCGGCGAACCCGCGCAGATCGTGGCATCCGATGAAACTCTCGATTTCCTGTTGAAGGCAAAGACGCGCCGCGTCGAGATCGCCGGGGCACCCGCCCAGGGCCTCGCGATCGGGCCCAACCGGGCCGGCAATCAGATCCTGCTGGCCGCCTCCCAGCGCATGCAGCCGGGCGAGTATACCGTCAAAATTTCCGCGGCCGGCGAGGCTGGCGAGCAGCGTGAAACCACTCTGGATGTGCTCGTGAAGCCCCGCCAGGCCGTGCCCTCCGGCGCCTCGCGCCCTCCCGTCGTGCTGCTCAACGGATGGGAAACCGGCTACTCGAATTCTTGTCCCCTGGCCACCAGTTCTTCGGATACGTTTGGCAATCTCGCCCAGTACCTGATCTCGGATGGCGTGCCCATCGTTTACTTATTCGATAACTGCCTCGAAGGCGCCGACGTAACCATTGAAAACCTCGGCAAGGTCCTTGGTCAGTACCTGAATTCCATTCAATACGCCGACGGCACACAGGTGCCCCAGATCGATCTGGTAGCTCACAGCATGGGCGGCCTGATCGCCCGGGCGTATCTCGCCGGACTGCAGCCGAGCGAGACCCTTGCGCCGCCGGCCGATACGCTGGTGCGCGATCTGGTGCTGATCGCCACACCGAACTTCGGGTCCTTTGTGGCCGGTAACTACAGCACGTCCATTGCAGTCGGATCGCAAAGCGCCGAGCTGATCCCCGGCAGTTCGTTCCTGTGGAATCTGGCCACGTGGAATCAGCGCGGAGACGATCTGCGCGGCGTGAACGCGCTGGCCGTCATCGGCAACGCAGGCTCTTACGTTCCGGGCCTGACCTCCACCACCGCGCTCGCCAACGCCAGCGACGGACTGGTATCGCTCACCAGCGCATCTCTCGGCTTCATACTGCAAACGTCCCCCGCCACCCGCATCGTGCCTTACTGCCACATCGACCCTTCCGCATTCACTAACACAACTTTCGGAACGTACTTGTGCGATGCCCCTGGAATAGCCAACGTCACCAGCACGTCGCAATACACCGGACAGATCGTGCGTTCGTTCCTTGCCGGCACCACCGATTGGCAATCGATCGGGACCGCGCCGTCTTCCGATCCCTACTTATCAACCGACGGCGGAATGTACTTCGCGCTGGTCAACGCCACGGATAGCTACGTTACGAATCTGGCAGCGGTCGCCTGGGGCACCATATCGCTTCTGAATGGCGCCGATACAGACACGATCTATTACAGCGACTTCATCAACGGAACCGGCGCTTATGAGGCCACTATCTCGTCGGCCGGCACTTACAACTGCGGCACGCTCACGGAAGCTTTGGGTTACTTCTCCGCGGCACGATGTAAGCTCGACACGGTCATAACTTCGGTAGGCCCTCTGGCAGCTACGACTGGCCGGGCGGTGAATGCGGGCGCGACCCTGACCATAAGCGGGCTGGAATTAGGCTCGCACTGCGACGGCTGTTACGTCACCGTAACTCCGGCCGGTTCCACCACCAGCCAGGCCCTTTCCGTCACTTCCTGGACCAGTGCCTCGATTACCGCGGTGCTGCCTGCCGGCCTCACAGGCCTGGCTACGCTGTCGGTAGAAGCTATAGCCGGATCCGATTCCATCACCATCTTCCTGGTCTCGCCCACGGCCACCATCGCTGCCGCTCCGGCCAGTCTCGCATTCAGCGCCACCGCGGGCGGCGCATCTCCCGCATCGCAATCGATCCAGATCACCAACGGCGGAGCCGGCACACTCGATTGGAGCGCCAACTCGAGCGTGTCGTGGCTGAGCCTCTCACCCGCATCGGGTACCGCGCCGTCGACCTTATCCGTATCCGCATCTCCCGTCGGCCTCAGCGCGGGAATGTACACCGGCGCCATTCAGATTACGAGTGCCGGCGCAACCAATACCCCGCTATCGGTGAGCGTGACGCTGACAGTGGCCGCGGCGGCGCCGGCCATCGCAGTCGCCCCGCAAACCGTTACATTTAACTACACCGTGGGCAGCGCCGCACCCGCCGCGCAAGATATTTCGATCGCCAATGCGGGTGCCGGCACACTCCAATGGACTGCCTCGTCCAGTGCGTTCTGGCTCTCCGTTTCTCCCGCGTCCGGCACCGCGCCGTCCACCGTACCCGTGTCGGTGAACCCCGGCAATCTGGCGGCTGGCGCTTACAACGGCACAGTGCAGATTACCGCCGCCGGCGCTTCCGGCAGCCCGGCGTCCCTTGCGGTCACACTGGTCGTGCAGGGAACCCAGGCCGCCGGCACCATCACCAGCGTGGCGAACGCCGCAAGCTTCGCGGCGGGTTTCGCGTCCACCACCTGGGTATCCATCTTTGGCACAAATCTGTCTCAGCTCACTTATACCTGGCAAGCGGGCGATTTCGTCGACGCCATGTTGCCCACGTCGCTCGAAGGCGTATCGGTCTCAATCGACGGCCTGCCCGCGTATGTCGAATACATCAGCCCCACACAGATCAACGTGCTTGCGCCCGACGATGCCACTACCGGCAGCGTGCAGGTTCAGGTGACCACGGCGCAACAAGCCGGCAATGCCGTCACCGCGCCGAAGCAGCCATTCGCCCCGGCATTCTTCACCATCGATAACGGCGCGTACGTCGCCGCGATACATGCCGATTACACTTTGGTGGATATGACCGCGCCCGCCGCGCCGGGCGAAACCATCGTGCTGTATGGAACCGGATTCGGCCCCACCGATCCGCCGGTCCCGACCGCGCAGCTTGTGACCGCGCCCACCGCTCTGGCGAATCCAGTCCAGATTGCCATAGGAGGGGTGAACGCGACCGTAGTCTACGCGGGTCTGGTGGAATCGGGACTCTATCAATTTAACGTGACCGTGCCGGCGAGCCTGCCAGGCGGCGATGCCTCTGTGGTCGCAATCGTCGAAGGCGTGCAAACCCAGACCGGCCTCGCGATTACGATTCAATAGCCGCTACTTCCGCGCCGCCACAGGCTCCGTCTTGAGCTCGATCCGTACCTCTTCGAGCGGGCCCTTCTCTCCCTTCGGAGAAAAACGCACCGCGCCTTTCTCCGGCCCCGACATGATCGTGACGATGGCCGGATCTTTCGGATTCTGCGACGCCGGGCACTTCTTCCCGGCCGCGCAAACCACGCGCAGTATCCGAATCTGCCCATTCTCGAACTCGTTGCGGATGGCGGATTTGGAGGGATCCATCGCCGCCGGAGGAATCCGCACATCCCGCACGGGACTATCGAGCGCTTCCGTACGCAGTTCGATGCGCACATACTCGGTAGGCTCGTCGCCCAGATATTCCACCGAGTGCGTCTCCGGCGCCGAGTGGCCGAAGCGAATCGCACCCGCCTTCACCGCCGGACGCGTAATGACGTACCCGGAAACTTTGAACCCCGTCATGTGCGTGAAGCGGAACTCGCCGCCATCCGTGACATAGATATAAACCGTCGTCGGAGACGGCGGATGTTCATGCACGGGAGCCGTCTCGTGAGGCCCGAAGGTCACTCGCGATGCCCGCACCCAGGCGTTCTCGAACAGAAGATGATAATGGTCGCCCGCAATGGTGTAGGGATCCTGTCCCGAAGCGCAGACCGCGGCACATCCGAGGAGGAGGAAAAATCGAATCGGGCACGCGCGTTCCATCTCACTCGCATTTTACGCCGACCTTCAGCTTCCTTTCAGTTATCGGGCGCACTATAGGCGTGGAGGTATTATGCGAGAACTGTGCCTGGCTCTGGCCGGGATCGTGATGGCGGCGTTTCCAGGTTCGGCCCAGACCGGCCCCTATAAGGTTTTGAAAACGGCCAAAACCGGTGGCGCGGGCGGCTTTGACTACGTGTTCGCCGACTCACAGGGACGCCGGCTCTACGTTCCCCGCACCGGAGCGTCCCCGCGCATCGCCGTTTTCAATCTGGACACGATCGAGCCCGCCGGCGAGATTCCGAGCGTCAGCGCGCACGGCGCCGTGGTGTCGCCCAAAACGCATCATGGCTTCGGCAGCAGCAAGCCCGTCGCCATGTTCGACAGCAAAACGCTGGCCCCCATCAAGACCATCGACGTGCAGGGCAACCCCGACGGCATCCTCTACGACCCGTTCAACGACCGTGTCTGGATCCTCAGCCACAGTGCGCCAAATGCCACAGTGATCAATGCCGCCGACGGCTCCATCGCCGGCACGGTCGACCTGGGCGGCGCGCCCGAAGAGGCCGTCAGCGACCTCAAGGGTCACCTCTATGTCGATATCGAAGACAAGGCCAACGTCGCCGTGGTGGATACCAGGACCCTCATGGTTACCGCGCACTACGATCTGCAGGGCAAAGGCGCCACCTGCGCCGGCCTCGCCCTCGACGTGAAGAATCACATTCTCTTCGCGGCCTGCCGCAATCCGCAAAACATGGTCATTCTCGATGCCAACGACGGCAAAATCATCGACACCCTGCCCATCGGCCGCGGCACCGACGGCGCCGTCTTTAATCCAAAGACCATGGAAGCCTTCAGCTCTCAGGGCGACGGCACGCTGACTATCGTCAAAGAAAATTCGCCCACCAGCTTCGTCGTGGAGCAGAATCTCGAAACCATGGTCGGCGCGAAAACGCTGAGCCTCGATCAGAAGACCAACCACATCCTGTTGATCGCCGCCGAATACGGGCCCGCGCCTGAAGCGCCCGTCACGCCCCCGCCGGGAGGTGCACGCGGAGGCCGGGGCGGCGGACGTGGTCAAATGCTACCAGATTCGTTCTCGATTCTGGTAGTCGGCAAATAACGGACTCTACCGCCGTTCGGGTTCTCTGCCCTTGTGCTCTTCGACGCGCGGCCGGCCTTCCCGTGGCGCGGCGCGCTCGGCGGGCGACCGTTCATGCAACTCATGCCGCTCGGCCGGACGCGGTCCCGCCACCGCCCGGCGGATCGCATAAGGATGAACGTACGTCGCGCGATTCGCCCAATTGCGGCGCCACGGAGCATTATTTACAAACACCACATGCGTGCCCCAATCGAAGCGCGTATATCCCCAGCCCCACGGGCGGAATGCGATGCCCAGCGTGATGCCATAACCGAAGCTGATCGCGCCGCCCACCACAAACCCGGGCCGGGGCGCGATGAAGACAATCGCCGGATCGTAGTAAGGCACCGGTATGAATTCCGGATTGACGGGCACGATCTCAATGTAAGGCCCGCCGCTCACCGCGATCTGCCCGTTGCTGCGCAGATAACCGAAGTCTCTCGCCTTGCGCCGCTCTCTCTGCACCGCGTCCATCACATCCTGCTGCTGCGCAAGGAAAGCGTCGCCGATCTGCCGTGTCCAGGTCGGGTCCGAAGCCATCATGTCGAGCACCGAGGGGAACGGCAGCAGCGCCTGAACGCTCGGATCCCACGGCAATTGATCTGCCTGGATCGCGTCCGCCAGCGCCTGTCCGGTCAGGTAGTGATGCTGATCCGACCAGCGCGCCGCATCCGGGATCTGATCGGAGTAGGTTGCGCCCGCAAGAACCTGCGCCAGCAGGGAATCCGGGTAGAGCGCTATGCGCGCCACCAAGCGATCCAGCTCCGCGGGCGGAAACGAAGGCGGCGCCTGAGCAAATACCGGGGTGACCAACAGTGCCGTAAACAGAACCAGCGATAATCTCTTCATTTTTCTTGACTCTCCAAGCTTCTATTTAACCAGAGTAAAATCCACAAATTGCATAGCGTGTCCTGACTGCGTCTGCTCCAGGCGGTCCCAGGCAATCAGTTCGACCGCGTAGTCGCCGGGCGGCAGCGTGGCGGGCAGCCTGATCTCACCAGCCGCGTGAACCGCGGCCGGCATTCCGTCCGGAATCGCCAATGGAATCGGCCGCCCCGCGAAGATCTGCCGCGGACCGTTAAACAGCCGGACTTCAATCTCGAGCTTCGGCTTCGCCGTTTGCCTGTCTCTCAATGCTCCGTAGATCATGCAGTCGTAATTAAGCACCGCGCCCGGCCCGAATACGCGCGTAACCGGACTGCCCGCCGCCATCACGCCCGTGCGTTCCAGCGCTTCCGTCCGATCCGGGTCGCAGTCCGAGAGCATTACGCTCGAAAGCGCCAGCCGGCGCCGGTTAAAATCCGGGATCTCGACAAAGGCCGTGGCAGAGCCACCCTGGCCCGAGTCCGGTTCCCGTACCGCCGATCTGAGCTGATAAGCGCCCGGCCGGGGAACAGGCACATCGATCTCGACCGCCAGCCCGGCCGCCATGCTCCGCCGCAGATCCTCGGGCGTTTTCTCGATGGTGAACCTTTTATCGACGCTCGTAATCGGCCTGTCGCTCTCGCCCCAGATGCCGGCGACGACGTCGAGAACCAGCTTCTTTTTTCCAGCCTCCGCGTCGGCGGGTTGCAGAGCGCGTCCATCGATCACCAGCAGCGTGCGCAGCGTGGTTTGCAGGCGGCCGGTCTTTTTTGCGCCGCTCGCCGACGCCGCGTAGAAGGCGCTCAGATACACGGGAAGAGCGCTCGACCGGAAGGGCGACAACATCGCCTGCCGCAGTTCTCGTGCGCGGTCACCTTCCGAGACCACCGGCGCATCGGGCTCCCCCATGAATCCGTCGCGCGAACGAACCTGGAGGCCCGGGCGCAATACTTTAACCTGAATTTTGTGGAACCGCGGAACGCCATGCACATGATCGAAATCCTCCCGCTGCGGCTGATATCCGATCAGATAGTAGCTGCTCACGCGGATCACGGCATCCTGCGGCATAAGAGGCAAGGCCCCGACCACCATCGCCATAGCTCCGGCACAACGAAGACCTTTACCTGAAGTCATGCGAACTCATAGACGGCCCCGCGGGCTCGATCCGTTCCACGCGCCGCGCCAGCACGTGAATCACGCCATCCACATTCTGGATCTTCCCTTCAATCAGTAAATAAGGCTCGGTTACCAGAGTCAAACGGTATTGGTCGAACAGATCCGGCATCACCACGATATTGAAGATGCCCGTCTCGTCTTCCATGCTGAGGAACAGGATGCCTTTCGCCGTCCCCGGCCGTTGCCGCACGATCACCGATCCCGCCACACGCACCAGCCCGCCATTCCGCACACGAACCAGATCGCGTGCCGGCGTTACACCCCGTTCATTCATCTCCGCGCGCCGGAAATGCATGGGATGGCGTCCGATGGTCAGGCTGGTCCCGCCATAATCCGCCGCCAGCCGCTCGCCGATGGTCATCTGTTCTAAAGGAGCCTCCGGCGCTGTCTCCGGCACTTCTTCGAGCAAAGGGCCTGCCGGACGTCCCGCGCGCCCCGCCTTCCACAGCGCATCGCGCCGATGCGCCGTTTCGAGCTTTGCCAATGCGCCCACGCTCGCCAGCATCTCGAGCTCATTCTTGCGTAACTGCGGCACGCGGCGAGCCAGTTCATCCACATCGCGGAACGGTTTTGCCGCGGCCACCGCCATGCCCGCTTCGGCCCGCAACCCACGCACAAAACGCAGCCCCAGCCGCAGCGGGCGATCCTCGCCTTCAATGGTGCATTCCCATGCGGAGACGTTCACGTCCACCGGCAGCACCCGTAAGCCATGCCGCTGCGCATCCTTCACCAGCACCGCCGGATGATAGAAGCCCATCGGCTGATTGTTGAGCAGCGCGCACGTGAACGCGGCCAGGTAATGGCACTTGAAATAAGCGCTCGCATAAGCCAGCAGCGCGAAGCTCGCCGCGTGGGATTCGGGAAATCCATAGAGCGCGAACGAGGTCACCGACTGCACGATCCGATCCTGCGTCTCGCCCGTGATGCCGTTCTTCGTCATCCCGGCGCGCAGCTTGATTTCGATTTCCTTCATGCGCAGTTCGGAGCGCTTGAATCCCATGGCGCGCCGCAATTCCTCCGCCTCGCCGCCCGTAAAATTCGCCGCGATCATCGCCATGCGCAGCAACTGTTCCTGGAACAAAGGCACACCCAAAGTCCGCGCCAGCACGGGCTCGAGCATCGGATGCAGCGCATCCACTAGCTCCCGGCCCGCCCGCCGGGCGAGATACGGATGCACCATCTGCCCCACGATGGGACCAGGCCGAATCAGCGCCACTTCCACCACCAGATCGTAGAATTTCTCGGGCTTCAGACGCGGCAGCGTAGCCATTTGCGCGCGGCTCTCCACCTGGAACATCCCGATCGTGTCGGCCTTCCGCAGCGTTTCATACACCTTCGGATCGTCGGCCGGCAACTGCCCCAGGTCGATCTCCTCGCGCCAGTGCCGTCGCACCAGTGTGAGGCAGTCTTCGAGCACCGCCATCATCCCCAGACCCAGCAGATCCACTTTGATCAGCCCCAGATCCGCGCAGTCTTCCTTGTCCCACTGCACCACCACGCGCCCCGGCATCGACGCCGGTTCGAGCGGCACCACGCGGTCCAGCCGACCCTGGCAAATCACCATCCCGCCCGAGTGCTGTCCCAAATGCCGCGGCATATCCTGCAAAGCGGTCACGATATCGAGAAACTTCCGCACTCCGGGATGATCCAGATCGAGCCCCGCCTCGCGAAACTGCCGGTCTACGGTCTCACTCTTCCCGTGGTAGCCCCACATCGGCGCCAGGCTCGAAACCTTGTCGAGCGTGGTCACATCGAAGCCCAGCACCTTCCCCGCCTCGCGCGCCGCCAGCCTTCCCCGATACGTGATCACATTGGCGGTCATCGCCGCGCCATGCTCGCCATACCGATCGTAGACATATTGAATGGCACGCTCGCGCTTTTCGCCGCTCGGCAGATCGATATCGATGTCGGGCCATTCGCCGCGCTCTTCCGAGAGAAAGCGCTCGAACAGCAGATCCATCTCGACCGGATCTACCGCCGTGATGCCGAGCGAATAACAGACCGCGCTGTTAGCAGCCGAACCGCGCCCCTGGCAAAGAATCCCCTGCTCGCGGCAGAACCGCACAATATCCCAGACGATCAGAAAGTAGCCGCCCAGACCCAGCTTGTCGATCAGCTTCAGTTCGCGATCGATCTGCATGCGCGCGCGATCCGTGTACGGCTGATAGCGCCGGCGCGCGCCTTCGTCGGTCAGCTTCCACAGAAACGAAGAAACGGTTTCGCCCGGCGGCAGCGGATAATCGGGAAACTGGTAGCCAAGGTCCGTCAGCGTAAAGTTGAGTCGCGACGAAATCGCCAGCGTGTTGGCGATCGCTTCGGGAATATCCGCGAACAACTGCGCCATCTCGGCCCCGTTCTTGAGATTGCGCTCCGAATTGCGCGCCAGCAAACGTCCCGCCGCCGCCAGCGTGGTTTTATTCCGCAGGCAAGTAAATACATCCAGAACTTCGCGCTGGATTTTGGTCGCATGACAAACGCCATTCGTCGCCACCAGCGGCAACTGCATCGCGCGGGAGATCTCCACAGCGCCCTGATTGCGCGCTTCTTCGGCACGGTCGAAGTGGCGCTGCAATTCGACGTAGATATTCTCGCGTCCGAAAATGCGAATCAGCCCGTCCAGAGCTTGCCGGGCGCTGTTCTGCCCGATGCCGCGAGCCAGCGGACCTTCGTCGCCGCCTGTAAGGCAGATCAGGCCCTCCGCGAATTCTGTGAAATCTTCTTGTGTCGCCGCAGCCTCGTGGCCCGGCTTGGGATTCTTCGTGCCCGCCCGCAGTTTCATCCGCGTGATCAGCCGGCAAAGATTCTGATAGCCCGCACGCGATTTCACCAGCAGCGTGTACCGGCTCCCGTCCCAAGCCGTAACCTCCGCACCCACATGCGCGGTCAGGTTGTGTTTCTTAGCCGAGCCATGAAAGCGAGCGGAACCATACACGCCATCCACATCGGTTAAGGCCATGGCATGTTGCCGATACGCGGCGCACATTGACGCGTATTCTTCCGGCTGACAAGCGCCGCGCAGGAAGCTGAAGGCGGAGCGGGCGTGCAGCTCGACGTACGCTGAGGACGACATCGCAGGCAGGACTTGTTTTATTGTCGCAAGATGGACAGGCGGAAGCGCCTGTCCCACATCACGGCACCGCCTGCCGCTTCACCGTGACCTGCTCGGTCCGCCCGGCCTCGACGGTCACCGCCACCCCGTTTCCCCCATAACGCTTCATCCAGTCCGCATCGGCGTATTCAACCTGCGAGACGTCTTCCCACGCATAGATCCGATAATCGCCCGGCGCCAGCCCCTGCATCTTAACGTGGCCGTCCGCACCCGAAGCCGCCATGCGAGGACGCAAACCATCCTGCAGCAGCATGACCATCGACGACGCGACCGGCTCATCGTCGGCGCCCGTGACCAGCGCATCCATCGCCCCGGAATTGTCGCTGAGTACGATTTCCAACGGTTCGGCGGCCTGCGCGATCGGAATTTCCTGACGCAGAATGTCGATGCCGCCCAGCGTCGCGCTCTTCACAAAGAACGGCCCCGGAGGAAACGCATCCAGTTGGTAATTGCCCGGCGTCACGTCCGGAATCGTGAACGTACTGTTATCCGCGCTCCATGTGAGATGCCCACTGCCCACCCTCGGCTCCGTCGATCGCAGACTCAGGGTGAACTGCCGATTCGCCGGCGCGCTGCCCGCTTTCGATTCCATCCGCACCCTGCCCGTCACCGTGAAGCCCGCTTCGAGGTGTACCGCGACATCGTCCACATCGGCATTTCCCACCTCCACCGGCACCCGCGCCGTCAGGTGCGCGCCGCCTTCGAAGTAGTCGGTCGAAAGCATGTACGATCCCGCCGTCACCCCCGCCACGTCGAACGTCCCCTCGGGACCGATTCGTGCCTGACGATTGCCCACCGGCACGCTCGATCCCCGCTTGACCAGCGTGATCCCCGCGCCCTGATTCTTCGGCATCCCGGAAATCGTGCCGCGGACGTGCACCGTGGGCACTTCAGTCAATGTAAAGTCCAGCCGGGTCTCGTGTCCGGCCGCGAGTTCCATGGCACTGGCGGCGCCGGCTTCGACAGGACCGGGATAGCAGCTCTCCCCTGTCGTCGCTGGATCTCCGAGGCCTCGTTCGTTCGCGCGCGCGCAAATAATGTATTTCCCGCCAATCAGGCTGGCCAGACGGAACTCTCCCAGATCGTTCGTGCTGGCAGTGCCGGCTTGCTGAAAGCTCCGGCGGCCCTCCACCACGCGCGAGATCAGCGGGGCCACCTGGGCATTCATGATCGGGTCGCCCTGATCGTCCACCACTTTTCCTACCACCACCGCTTGCGGAGTGAGCTCGACCTTCACGTCATGCACCGGCGCGCCGGAGCTAAGAACCACGGGGCCGAACGGCGGCCCGGAAGCGCGAGCCAGAAAACCGTTGCGATTCGCCATAATCTGGACCCGCCCACACGCCACATTCGAAAAACTCCAATGGCCGGAGTTATCAGCCGCAACGGACGATTGTCCCCCCGCGCCACTCAGCGTGATGTGAGCGCGGGGAATCGGTTCATTGGTAACGGCGTTCACCGTGCTGCCGTCCACCGCGCAATCGGTCTTGACGGGAGCCTGTTGCTGGGCACTGAGTGCACCCGTCAACGCGAGAAGAGTGAAAATCGCCCGCATACATCTAACATCTGACGCTACAATTCAGCGTAGCGCTTCGGAATCAAAAGCGTAAGCGCATCGGGCACCGTCGCGATCGTGGCCGGCAAATTTCCGATCGCCTCGCCATCGGCCTGCACATAAATCCGGTTATCGTCGGGCGCGCGCAGCACCGCCTCCGACGCCCGGCACACCGTAACGCCCGGAGTATCGTAGAGGCGATTCGTCACCACCGCGCCGAAGAACCGCAGATAATCCTGCCATTCGTAGTCTTCGAAAATCACGATCTCGAAATCGCGGTCGGTCAGTTTAATCCGCCGGGCAATCTGAAAATCGCCGCCATAATTGCGCACGCGCGTGATCAGCGCGAAACTCGCCTGCCGGTCCACACCCTCGACGCAGATGTGAAAACGCGGCACGGGCCGTCCGAATTGGCGGAATCCGCCGTGCCAGTATGCCAGCTTACCCAGCCGCGCCTTAAGATCCAGATCCAGCTCGTAAACGATCCGTGCATCCAGCCCAACCCCCGCCATCAATACGAAATGGCGTCGCGGAAGGCCGGCATGATCGAGCGCACCCAGTGAGATCCGCGTTGGAACGGCATGAAGCAACTGCACCGCCGCGCGGTCCGGACGATTGCTCAGACCCACTTCATTGGCGAGTACGTTGGCGGTACCGGCAGGCAAGGCACCAAACGGCACCGGCGACCCCGCGATCCCGTTGACAGCCTCATTAATAGTCCCGTCCCCACCCGCCGCCAGTATCAGATTGCAGCCCTCTTTGATCGCCACGCGCGCCAGTTCCCCGGCCCTGTTGGGTCCGGTGGTGGCGTAGAGTTCCACTTGTCTGCCGGCTTTGCGGAAGATCTCGACGGCATCGTCCAGACGCACGCGCTTACTTCCTCTCAGCCCGCCGGCGAAAGGATTGTAAACGATGCCAATCTGATGGAGTGGGTGCGAGATAATTTTAGAGCCAGTCGAATCAACCGATTATAGCGAACATGCAGGCCACCATTTCCCCCGACGACCCCTCGAAACAAGCCGCAGCCCTGCGCGAAACCATTCGCCACCACGAACACCAGTACTACGTTCTCGATCGGCCCGAGATCTCCGACGCCGAATATGACGCGCTGATGCGAGAGTTGCAGCGAATCGAAACCGAGCATCCGGACCTGGTCGCTCCGGACTCGCCTACGCAGCGTGTGGGCGGCAAGACGCGCGAAGGATTTCAGAAAGTCCCCCACAGTTCCGCGATGCTCAGCCTCGATAACGCGCTCGACGAAGTGGAACTGCGCGCCTTCGACACCCGTGTCCGTGAGCTGTTGAATGGCGCCGCCTTCCAATACGTTGCGGAACTGAAGATGGACGGCCTTTCCATGGCGGCCCGTTATAAGGACGGCTACTTCCGCCAGGCCATTACGCGCGGCGACGGCAGCGTGGGCGAGGACGTCACCGAAAACGCCCGCACCATCCGCTCCCTCCCTCTGCGCCTGCCGAGCCTACCCAACCTACCGAGGCGCGACCCGGACATCCCCTTCAGTGCTGCCGGCCCGGATATCCCCTTCAGGGGTGCGGGCCGTGAGGGAGCGGACACATTCGAAGTGCGCGGTGAAGTCGTCATGAACCGCAAGGCCTTCGAGCGCCTGAACGCCGAACGCGAGGAAAAAGATCTCACCCGTTTCGCCAATCCGCGCAATGCCGCGGCCGGATCCCTGCGCCTCCTCGAGACCAGCATAACGGCCTCGCGCCGTCTCGATTACTACGCCTACTTTCTGCTCGATGAAACGGGCCGGCCCCTCTTCGACAGCCACTGGAAATCCCTCGACTGGCTGGTTCATCACGGCTTCAAGGTCAATCCGAAACGCAAACTCTGCGCCGATCTCGACCAGGCGCTCGAGTTCTGTCGCGAATGGGAATCGCAGCGCGAAGCCCTACCTTACGAAATCGACGGCGTGGTTCTTAAGGTCGATAGCATCCCCCAGCAGGAGCGTCTCGGTTACACCGCCAAAGCGCCTCGCTGGGCCATCGCCTTCAAGTACGCCGCGCGCCAGGTCGATACCGAAGTCCTCGACATCGGCGTGCAGGTCGGCCGCACCGGTGCGCTCACTCCTGTGGCATACCTCGCCCCCAAAATCGTGAGCGGTGTCACAGTCTCGCGCGCCACCCTCCACAATGAAGACGAGATCGCGCGCCTCGGTTTGCAGATCGGCGACACCGTGGTGGTCGAGCGCAGCGGCGACGTCATCCCCAAGGTCGTCCGCGTCAAAATGCAGGGCACGCACCGGCGCGCTTTCCGTATGCCGAAGCATTGTCCGGTGTGCGGCGGCATCGTGGTGCGCGAGGAAGGCGAAGCCGCCAGCCGCTGCGTCAACCTCGATTGCCCGGCCCGCCTGAAGGAATCCATTCGGCACTTCGCTTCGCGCGGCGTCATGAAT
This sequence comes from Bryobacteraceae bacterium, assembly GCA_050015835.1. Lineage (GTDB taxonomy): Bacteria > Acidobacteriota > Terriglobia > Bryobacterales > Bryobacteraceae > BOG-234. The sequence continues at coordinate 74,522 of JBEKAQ010000020.1, forward strand.
ATTGACGGCCTCGGCGATGCCTTGATAGACCAGTTGGTTGAGAATGGCCTGCTCAAGGGCGTCGCCGATCTCTACGACCTCACCGTCGATCAGTTGGCGGCTCTCGACCGCATGGGTCCCAAATCGGCGTCGAATATCGTAACCAATATCGACCGCTCGCGCTACCTGCCGTTGCCCCGCGTCATCAACGCGCTCGGCATTCGTTTTGTGGGCGAACGCACCGCGGAGTTTCTGGCCGAGCATTTCGGCTCGCTCGATAAGATTTCCGCGGCCTCCCGCGACGAGTTGCAGGGAGCCGAAGAAGTGGGCCCGAAGGTGGCCGAAAGTATTTTCGCGTTCTTTCGCGAGCCGCAGAATCGACATCTGCTGGAACGCCTGAAAGCCGCCCGCCTGTCGTTCGAATACACCCCAAGGATGCGGCACCCGGGGCCGCTGGCGGGTATGACTTTCGTGCTCACCGGCACGCTGCCGCACTTGACGCGCGAAGAAGCCAAAGAGAGAATCGAGGCCGCCGGCGGCAAAGTGGCCGCCGCCGTAAGCAGGAAAACCAGCTATGTAGTGGCGGGCGGCGACGCCGGGTCGAAACTCGATAAGGCTAAAAAGCTGAATATCCCCGTGATCGACGAATCCCGCCTGATCGCATTGCTGCTGTCGGGGGCGTAGCCCCCAAGCAAACCGAAAAAGCGCGCCCCAGCCCTACACCTTTCGCGAATTCATCCGATTAGTATCCAGTGGGCACGGACGACAGGACGAACACATACGCCGGCTTTCCGCCTCTGCTCATGCTGCCATGGGCTGCGCGCCGCCGGAGATCCCGGTTTCCCGCCGAAGCCGCCAGGCTGGCCGGCTCCACCGCCGCCCTGATCCGCGAAACGGAGCCCGACTTCCTGCGCCTCGCCGACGATCTCAAGGCTCTTTACGCCGGGGCCGCGGAACTGGGACGATCCACCGCCGCGCAGGCTTCGTCCCTGCGCACCATTCTGGGGGAGTGCAATTTGACCGGTCCGGCCGGTGTGGCCAGCGTGCTGCTCGACAAACTTCAGTCCGGGTTGGCGGAAACCGGCCGCGAACTCAACTCGCTTGTCGAAGTCTGTTCGGCCATTCGTCGGCTCCTCCATCTGGGCCGGCGCATCAGGCCGATCGCGGTTTTTCTGCGCACCGCCGGATACAGCTTTCGCGTCGAGAGCGCGCGCCTCGAAGCCACGCGCCGCACTTTCGGAGCCTTCTCCGAAGAGCTGGCAACTCTCGCCGCCCGCATCGCGGAGCTCGGAGACGAGATCGAGACCAGAGCGGAGGCCGCGCATGCCGAACTGGCCCAACTGGTCCAATCGATCTCGACCGGCCTCAATCAACTGCGCGAGGTTGCCGCCCGCACCGGCCCCATCGTGCGCCACACCTGTGAAGATACCCAGCAACTGCTCGATTCCTCGTTGAACGCGCTCGAACAATCCGAAGCCCGCACCGTGCGCATCTCGCGCCACGCCGGCGACGCCATCTACCATATGCAGTTCGGCGATATCGTCCGCCAGAAGCTGGAACATATCGGCGCCGCGCTCACGGAGGCGTCGGAAGTTCTTGCCTCGCGAGACAGGCCGGCCGACCGGGCGGACCGGATCCTTGCCCTTCAAAACGCTCAGATCGAATTGGTCCGGCGTGAAATTCAGTCCGTGCGCGAGGGGCTGGCCGAAGCCTTCGCCGGATTGCGCACCGAGGGAGCCCATCTCGCCCAAACCGTCCGCGATCTGCGCAACGGAGCCGCAGGCGACTCAAGCAACGGAGCCGCAGGCGACTCAAGCAACGGAGCTGCAGGCGACTCAAGCAACGGAGCTGCAGGCGACTCGTGCAATCGCGCGGCAGGCGACTCGTGTCGGCCCAGCCCCTTCGAAGAATTAAGCAAGCACCTCCTGCAACTGGAGGAAGCGACCTCGCGCGGCGCCGGTCTGTGCGGCCAGTCGCGGCGATCGTGGCGGCGCGCCATGGAGGCGTCGAGCCAGGTTTGCCGCTGCATGGATCAGGTGCGCGAGATCAATTTCCGCATGCATCTGCAGTCCCTCAACGCCATCATCAAAACCGAATGGCTGGGCGACGAAGGACGCACCCTCAGAGTCCTCTCCACCCACATGCACGCCATGTTTCGCGAGTCGAGCGAACTGGTCGCGGACACCTCCGCCGTGCTCGATGCCATCGCGCGCCCGGTCGAGTCCGGCACTTCCGCCGAAGAGGATGCGGCAGGTTTGAAATCCCGTCTGGCGAGCGACCTGGACGAGGTAGGTCGCGCTCAGCGGCAATTGCAACAGACCATCGAGGCGGCCGCCGGCCTCTCGCGGCAGCAGCAGGACCAACTTGAACAGGCCCACCAAAGCCTCCAATTCCTCGCCGTGGCCTCCACTCGCCTCGATACCCTCTCGGCAGGAATTACCGGGCTGCGCCATCAGATCTCTCCCCTCAAAAGCCTGCACGAGAACTCGATCGCCGAGCCGGCGGTCAGCGAGCTTTACACCATGGCGAGCGAGCGCCAAGTACACCACCAGTTGCTGGCCGATAATCCGGAAAATGAAAACCTGGACGCCGCTGCGCAACCTGACGATGGCAATATCGAATTTTTTTGAGACGTGAACAAGGACGCATACGGCATGAGTAAGAGCATTATGATGGTCGACGATTCCGCCAGCATGCGGGAGATGATCGGCTTCACCATGCGCAACGCGGGCTACCAGGTCATCGAAGCCGTTGATGGCGTGGACGCCCTGGCGAAGCTCGCCCAAACACCCGTCCACATGCTGATCACCGATCTCAACATGCCCCGGCTCGACGGTCTGGGCCTGATCCGCCAGGCTCGCGCCCTGCCCTCCTGCAAGTTCATCCCGATCGTCATGCTGACCACCGAATCGCAGGAGGATAAGAAGCAGGCAGGCCGCCTCGCCGGAGCCACCGGCTGGATCGTGAAGCCGTTCCGCGGCGAGCAACTGGTCGCAGTCGCCAGAAAATTTCTGAACTGAGCCTTCAAAGACGGATACAATCGCAATCGAGCGAAATTTCGACTATGCGCCTCCCGATCGTCTTCCTGCTGGCCGTTTCCGCCTCTCTGGCCCAGAACCCTGTTTCGATCTCCGTCAATGCCGCGCAGACCGTGGGGGCATTTAAGCCCGTCTACGGCTACTTCGGATACGACGAGCCCAACTACACCTACACCAGGAACGGCCGCAAGCTCGTAGGCGAACTGGCGGCCCTCAGCGCCACGCCCGTCTACATCCGCACCCATTTCATGCTGGCCACGGGAGACGGCACGCCGGGCCTCAAGTTCGGCTCGACCAACGCCTATACCGAAGACGCCGCCGGCAAGCCCATCTACGACTGGACCATCACCGACCGCATCTTCGATACGTATCTGCAAGCCGGCGCCAGGCCCTTTGTCGAGATTGGATTCATGCCCGAAGCCCTCTCCACCAAACCTCAGCCCTACCACCCCGATTGGCGTCCCGGAGCGGCCAATCCCAATCAGTATTACATCGGCTGGACCTACCCGCCCAAAGACTATAAAAAATGGGCCGAGCTCATCCATCAATGGGTGCTCCACGCGGTTGCGAAATACGGGCGCGCCGAGGTCGAAACCTGGTATTGGGAAGTCTGGAACGAGCCCGATATCGGCTACTGGCACGGCACCCCCGAGGAATACGACCAGCTCTACGACTACACCGCCGATGCCCTCAAGCGCGCTCTGCCCACCGCGAAGATCGGCGGACCCGCTTCCACCGGACCTTCCGGCGAACACTCGGCCGCTTTCCTGCGCCAGTTTCTCGAGCATTGCGCCACGGGAAAGAATACCGTAACCGGAGCCACCGGCGCGCCCCTCGATTTCATCACGTACCACGCCAAGGGCCGCGCCGAAGTGGCCGACGGCCACGTGCGCATGGGCATTTCAAAAAATGCCGGCGATGCCGACAAGGGCTTTCAAATCGTCGCCGCGTTCCCGCAGTTCCGCGGCCTGCCCATCGTGCTGAGCGAGTCGGACCCGGAGGGTTGCGCGGCTTGCTCGGCGCGCGTCTATCCGCAGAACGCCTATCGCAACGGAACCGTCTACCCCGCCTACGAGGCCGTCATGATGAAGAACGTTTTCGAACTGGCCGATCGCGAACGCACCAACATCGCCGGCATGTTGACGTGGGCTTTTGAATTCGAAGACCAGCCTTACTTCGACGGCCTCCGGACCCTGGCGACCAACGGCATCGACAAGCCGGTGTTGAACGTCTTCCGCATGGCTGGCATTATGCGCGGCGACGGCAAAAACAGCGATCGCGTCGCCGTGGAAAGTACCGGCCGCATTCCGCTGTCGGACCTGCTGAAGGACGGAGTACGCGGCAATCCGGACATTGATGCCTTCGCCGTCCGCTCCGACCGCCAAATCTCCATCCTGGCCTGGAACTATCACGACGACGACCTGCCGGGCCCCGACGCCGCCGTGCATGTCGAAATCAGCGGCCTTCCCGCCGGCGCCCAGCGCGTGCTGCTCACCCATTACCGCATCGACGAGACCCACAGCAACGCCTGGACGGCGTGGAAAAAGATGGGCTCGCCCCAGCATCCCAACCCGGATCAATACGCCGCCCTCGAAGCCGCCGGCCAGTTGCAGCAACTCAACTCACCGAGCTGGATTACGGTCCAGGCAGGCGCCGCCAGGCTCGATCTGACTCTGCCCCGCCAGGCCCTGTCGCTGCTTCAACTCGCCTGGTGAGCGTTTACTTCTTCGCCGCGCCGGGGTTCTTTTTCTGGCGCTCCCACTCTTCGTGGAACAGACGCTCGCGCTCCGTAATGTAAGCCTTGTAGCCGTCCGGGTCGATGAAGGCGTCCTTATCGCCGGCCATGAATTTCGCGTACTTCGCCGACAGTCCGAAGTAGGAGCCGTGCGCGCCGAGGAAAATATCGCAGGGCAGAGCGTGCAGCACCGCGAACCCCTTCACATAATCCTCCGCAATCTCCGGATACTCTTTGTTATTCACCAGTGAGAATGCATTGATGTTGGGGCTGCCCACGATCACGACGTGCAGATCGCGATTGCCTTCACGGATGGTGGTAATCCACGTAGTGCAGCCTTTGGTGTGGCCGGGCGTCAGGCGCGCCACCCATTTCGAGCCGCCCAGCTCGACCGTATCGCCATCGTGCAGGACGCGGTCGACGTGCGTCGCCGGGCGGCCGGGCGCGGTGCTTTCTTCCTCTTCTGCGTCGCCCGCCATCACCATCAGCTTCGCCCCGGTTTCTTTGTGCATGATGCCCATGGCCTGGTCGTGGTCGTTGTGCGCGTGGCTGAGGAGAAGGATCTTGGTGTCGGCATAGTTGAAACCGAGCGCCGCGATGCTTTTCTTGATGAGCGGAAGATCCTGGATGAAATCGGAATTAATCACGATATTGCCTTGCGGCGTGTGGATCAGATAAACCGCCAGATCGGCCGTGCCGACGTAATAAAGGTTGCCGGCGATCTTGAAGGGCGGCAATTCCCGGTGCTGGTCCGAAGCGGTCTGGGCCGGCAGCAAGGCGGCGAAAAGAAGCGAGGCAAAAAGTGAGCGCAGCATCATAAGTTGTGGGTGTCCAATCCGATCTATCATATGACACATCGCCAGGCCGCGCGGATCACGGCCTTTCGCGCGCACAGCCTGCTCGGCCCTCCGGTCTTTGGCATACGCTGCGTTGATACCGCATTCGACAGGTTGGCCGTGAGAACCGTCCGATCCCCCTGGCCACTCGTGACAACATTCGCCCGCCGGCCTCGCGCTGATCGTGAAATGCCAGCTCGCCATCGGGTTCTCTCCTATGCGGCGAGAACCCGCCTTGCCTTACTGGCGCTTACTTCGATAGCGAGGCGCTCAGTATTGCTGATCGCTTCACCGCGGGCCTGCCCGTAACACATCACGCCGGAAAGCTCAAGGGCATCGGCGATCCAGCGGCCGTCTTCCTGCCGGCGTGGGCCCGGCTGAAACCGCGATAGAATACCCGCCATGAAATCGACTGCCGTTTTTTCCTTCCTCGTTGCGGGCGCGCTACTGACCGCGGCCGGCACTCCCACCCCCGTAACATTCATCGGACATGACACGGTTTCGGGCGCGCTCGCGAACGGCGGACCGATACTCACGGCCTCGAACCCGATCGTCCAGGGCGGCCACCGCGAGAGGCCGGGACAGGTTGAACTCCACGAGAAGGAAACCGACGTGATCTACGTGCAGGACGGCGAAGTGTGACTGGCGGCAGGATGATCGGCGGCAAACTCGCGAGGCCCGGGCAGTTTCTGGGCACGGAAATACGGGGTGGCGAATCGCACCTTCTGGCCAAGGGCGACGTAGTTGTTGTCCAGGCAGGCACGCCTCATTGGTTCAGGGACGTGCCGAAATCCATCAGCTACTTCGTCGTGAAGGTTCTGAAATAGCGCCGCTGTTTCGTTTGGCATTGCCGAAGCGCGCACGCCTCGGCGCGTGTAGCCCTGCCGAATCGGCCGGTGGGGGCCAGACCGGGGCTAGACCCAATACTCTTCACTTAATGATCCCGATGGCCTTGCGGAAGTCGACGGGAGGCAGGGTTTTGCCGCCTCGGCGGCGCCGATTCGGGAATCTCGCGGGAAGCTCAGCCGGTAAGCTTGACGGGGCCGGAACATGAGTCGGGAAACATGACCTGAATCGGACCATCGCCGAATCCCGGGAACTGGTTCGGCGATTTTCCGCCGAGCCGCTTTCTCTCCCAGCCTGCCTGGGCGCACATTCGGGAACGCGTGCGGTTCTGAGGTCTGACGGGGTAATTGCTGCCTTGAACAAGGAAAGCGACGCAGCCGCCAGCAGGATCGTCAAATCTCCGGGCTCGCCGAGCGGCATCGTTCAGACCTCAAAGATCCTTACGCGAGATCCCGAGCTTGCGCATCGTCGCATTCAGGGTGGTGCACCTGTCGTCCAAAGAAGCCTTAGTAGAGGGGCTCTTCCGGAACCGAAGTGGACTTGAAACCTCGGTAGCCGTGCACGTCAAATTTCCGCGGATTGACTTGTGTCCAGTTTTGGCCGCGACCGCGTCAACGGTCCCGTCAAAAAGGAGTTCGGCCTCTTAATAACCGTAGTTTTTTCAGTTCAGCGGCGACCGTGCGGGCATCGTTCACTGGATTCTGCAGACGCTGCCAGCTCTTGTCGTCATAGTTGTCAGTCGCGATGATGAGCGCGTAGGCCTTGCCTGTCCGAAGCTCGTTGGCAAAGTCCGATTGACCGACAGGCCGGACACCGCGAGTCTGGCAGAATGGCCTCGATCTTAATGAGTGTGCCGCTGAGTATCAGGGTGCGGACGGAACCTTTAGCCTGGCCGCGACTCCCGCCGCGGGTTTCGGCGCGAGTTTTGCCGCCGCCTCAGCCGGTGCCCAGTATTGGGGATCGGCGTCGATCCAGGATTTGTCAACGTAGCTCCATTCCGGATTCACCATCCAGAGGTTGTCCTCGACGCTGGCCACGCTCTCCTCGGAAAGTTTGTTCATCCGGCCCCTTCCTTCGTCGCCCAGCGCGGCGCCGAAATCCTTCTTATGCGCCAAGCCAGTGTCAGCCTCCCTGAGGGACTTCATCGGCACCAGGACCAAATAGTCGTTCGTCTGACCCATCAGTCCTTCGTAAGTCGCCCAAGGGATGTCCTGGCCGATCTTGAGGTTGGCGTCGCGATGAAGCCTGGTCAATTCCTCGAACTGTCCGTCGCGACCGGAGCGCATATGGAAGATGATCACCTCCCAGTAACGGGAGTGTGGTATGTCCGCTCCAGCGACGTTGTTGCTGAGGTCCGGGCGGTAATGCCAGAGGGTGTGGTTGACCTCGGATATGTAAAGGGCCTCGCGCGCATCCAGCCCGTCAATCTTAGCGTCGGTCGCGGAGTCGCCGAGGAGCCACTCTTCGCTCTTTTGGAACGCCTCCAAAGAATCGAAACCGGAGAGGTAGATCGCTCGAGGTGAGCCCGTCAGGGCCTCCATCCCCAGCACGTGCGTCGGATCCTTCAATTTCTGCGACAAGGCAGGGTATTCTGACGCAACTTTGTCGTACGGCCCGTCCTGGTAGGGTTTTATGTTGATCGTTTCGATGTCGAGTATGTTCGCGGGCGGAACTGCCGGCGTTTGAGCCTGTACGACCATTGAGCCTGCCAGCGCCAGTCCGGCGACGGGGAAAAGCCACTTCTTCATTTCTGCCCACCTCCATGGGGGCCAAGAGCGAATTGCGGACGAGGAAAGAACCAAAATCTGCGAATACCACGGTGGCTGGATAAACCCAGGCCCAACGCGTCTCTGGGGCAAGAGTCTACTCCAGGGAATCACAGCCGTATTACCACCCTGGCGCCGCCTCCGTGGTATCTCTGATGTCTCCGGTGGTGGCCAGCGAACGCGGGTGCGGCCGCGAGCACAGCCAAAAGAAATAAAGCCAAAATCTTTTTCATTTTCTACCCCGTAATTCTCCATGCACGCCCTTGGCCGTTTGGAGAAGATGGCGTAGCAATGACTTGCAATGAAACCCCTGAGCTATGGGTGACTGGAATGACGCCCCGCGGTCGAAATATGCATAGCGCTGGAACAGCCAGGGAAAATCGCGCATCCTGACCAAGCGATTGTCGATTGAGGTCCTTCTGGCCAAATGAGCTCTTTAAAACCGTCAATTTGGCGGCCGCAACTGTTACCTTCCGTCCACATCTGCGACAGAACGTAATTTGTTGCCGTAACGATGGAGGACCAGCTTTGAGGCGGTCTGAACGCCAGGCGCATAACACGGTGCGGACATGATGGCGCTCGCTTGTCCATCCGCCGATTTCAGAGCAATCAGCCACTTCAACTGGGACGCGAGGGATCGCAATGGGATGCACGGACTCTCAAGTCATCCTATTCCCGGCGCTGCGCCAGCGAACCGCCATTTGACGCGGGCCCCGGACTGACTAACCACGCTTGCTTCAGCAGCCTGATCGCCGCGGAGACGGACCTGAACTCAAAAGGTTGGTTTCCTGAACTCGGTTTCTTTGAGTGCCTCGTTAAACCGCGCCTGCAATGCCATCCCGACCAATGTTGCGATCAGGATTGCGGGGTACAGCTGTCCAATAAGCGCTTCCGCTATGGCCAGCGATCGTGCGACGCGATGCACTGGATACGCGTCACCGTAAGATACGGTCGTGAGAGTTTCAAAGCTGAAGTAGATCAAACGGGCCGGTTCACCCGTGGAAACTCCCGCGGCGAGGGGCGATTGGAAGTGGATTGCGTCAGGAATCTCTTCCATGAGCAGCTTGTAACCGAACGCCCACGTCACGCCGATCAGCAGATAGGCGGCAACACCGCCCATGACCCGGTGCACATTAACCGGGCCGGAATGAAATGTCTGCTTAAGGGTCATGACGACGAGTATGGCCATGCAAAGCACCTTGAGCGCCGTGTCCCAACCCCTCGGGCTGAACGAAGGGTTGAATTCGGCGATCAGGTCCGCGGTGAATTCCAAAATGGTCAGGGCGACGATCGGGTACATCGCCATCGGCTTGCGCATGGTCGCGATTGCGCCGGACAGGAGCATGAGCGCGAAAATGAGGTCTATCGCAATTCGCCCTGGGCGTGACAGGCCAAACATCGGAACGAAAATGGTCATGAGCACCAGAAACGCGAGAAAGAAGCTCAGAAATCGATCCTCACGCCAGGTACCGGGTAACCACCGATTCATATGTTTTTCAGCCACCTGATCGATCTAACCCGCCCAGCAGCGCGCGCTTGAGGGCATCCTCGACCGGCTTCGGGCCCAGCCATACCGCAAACAGCGCGTCCGCAAAATCCTTACCTGAGATTGTCAGGGTCCTGCCCTGGCCGCGCACCAGAGTGCCGGCGCCCGGTACCCAGGTCAAATCAAGTACATCTCCTTTCCTGAGGTCCGGGACCGCCTGCTCAAGGACGTCGAGCCGGATGCGGAGCGTTGCCATCGCCGGTCCGGAGTTGCGCATCACGCCCGACTCGATCGCCTGGGCAAACACCTCTCGACCGACGTCGCGCAGCCGCAATGACGTAGGCTTTGAATAAAACCTTTTCCCTGCGCACGCCCATCCCATTCAGCCGCAGGTCTCCGCCTTCGACCCGTACTGCCTCCGGCATGGTTACGCCTGACACCTCACGAGCCCGAACTTCCGTCATTCCCAGGGCCGCTGCGCAGCAAAAGGCCGCCTTTGCGATGAAACCTATCGCTTTCATGCTGGCGATCCACTGCAAACGGGGGACCGAATCAACTGGCGTGAACCGGGCAAGCCCCGGCGACGTTAAGTCCCGTGCAACCTTGATCCGGATGTTTGGAGCTAAAAATGCTTGCGTTCCCGAACGAGGTTCCGAGAATGCGACGTTGTAAGAGTGTACTTTATGCCACTGTTCTCGTGCCGCTGTCGACGGGCTCGGTGTTCAGGGGCAAGGAAGTTTCACGCTATGAAAACGCCCACAAGCATTTGTCCGAGTTCGACAGGGATTTCACCAACGGTCACTTTGACAAAGGCAAACTCAACGCCGCGATCAACGATGTAAAGAATTTCGTCGATCGCAATACGCTCGACGCCGAAAGCCGCGATGCGTTGCGCAACGATTTACGCGACCTTCGAGTAGTGCGGGCCGATCACGACAAAATGTAATGCCCGCCTCCCGTTCCGACGCGCTGGTGGTCTTCGGCGCGACCGGCGATCTCGCCCACAAGATGATCTTCCCGGCGCTCTATGCGATGGTGAAGCGAGGCACGCTCAAGGTTCCGGTGATCGGCGTTGCCCTCCCGAAGTGGAGCACGGAACGTGTGCACAGACGCGTGACGGACAGTATAGAGCGATCGGGCGGGATCGATGACAAGAGCGCCCTCCGGCATCTCCTGTCCCTGCTCAGGTACGTCGGTGGGGATTATGCGGACCCGGACACTTTCTCGAAACTGAAAGAAGAGCTGGGCAATGCGCGGCGGCCAGCGTATTACCTCGCCATTCCGCCCTCGCTGTTCGAGACAGTCATCAAAGGACTCGGCGCCGCTGACCTGACCAGCCATGCGCGGGTGATCGTCGAGAAGCCGTTCGGGCGCGACCTTGCCTCCGCCAAGGAGCTCAATCGCGCGGCGCATGCGGTGTTTCCCGAAGACTCTATCTTCCGCATCGACCACTTCCTCGGAAAAGAGGCGATTATGAACATCCTCTATTTCCGCTTTGCCAATTCGTTTCTGGAGCCGATCTGGAACCGCAACTACGTGGCCAGCGTTCAGGTGACCCTGGCCGAGAATTTCGGGGTGAAGGGGCGCGGCGCGTTCTACGAAACCGCCGGCTGTCTGCGCGACGTGATTCAGAACCACCTCTTCCAGATCGTCGCCCTGCTGGCCATGGAGCCGCCGGCCGGCAGGGACTTTGGAGCCGTGCATGACGAGAAAGCCAAGGTGTTTCGAGCTATGCGTCCATTAAGGAGCGGCGACCTCGTGCGCGGCCAGTACGCCGGCTACCGGAAGGAGCCGGGCGTAGCGAAGAACTCCGACGTCGAAACCTTCTGCGCCCTGCGGCTTTTCATCGACTCGTGGCGCTGGGACGGGGTGCCGTGGTATCTGCGATCCGGGAAATATCTGGCCGATACCGCGACGGAGATCCTCGTGGAACTGAAGCCGCCGCCGCAAAGGCTTTTCGCCGACTCGGCGCCCACCAGCGGCCGCGCCAACTATCTGCGTTTCCGTCTCTCGCCAGGGTCCGCCATCGCCCTCGCGGCTCGCGTTAAAATCGCCGGCAAGGAGTTCGTGGGAGACCAGCGAGAGCTCTATTTGTTCGAAGAGCGGCCGGGAGAGGAATCGCCCTACGAGCGGCTGTTAGGGGATGCTATGAGCGGCGATGGAGCGCTTTTTACGCGTGAGGACGCGGTCGAGGCTGCCTGGGCGGTGGTCGATCCGGTCCTTGAGACCCACCCCCGAGCGCTCCCTTACAAGCGCGGCGGTTGGGGACCGAAGGAGGCTCAAGCGATCCTTGCTCCGGGTGTCTGCCCGGCTCCGCATGGCTGCTGGCACAACCCCGCGCCGGGCAAATCTTAACCACGCCATCGCAGGAACGCGCCCACACCGCCGGCCGCTTCGAGTAACGCCGAGTCCTCAATGAACGTTACGATGGCGCCGGTTTGTTTGGCTTTCGTCACCAGCAGATCCGGCAGGGATGCTTGCCGCGGCTCTGCGCTTTCGGTTCCTCCGTCCGCGTCTGGGATCTCGGGGGCGAGAATTGCTTCCACTTCCTCCGGCAGGGGATGGCTCCGGTCGAGAGCGCCACTGATCAGCAGTTCTTCGACCTGCCCGTTGGCCAGGGCTTCGAGCGTCTCGTGCAGACCGGCCACGGCCAATCCGCGAGCGCGATATTCATTCATCAGCCGATCGACCTTTTCCGAGGCAGTCGCGGCTTCCTGCTCCTGCAGCTTCGCCAGGGTTGCGGTCAGAACGTCCCCGTCGGAAGCATGAATATCCAGTTTCATCACCTCCACCATGGGGACCATTTCCTGGGGCAGTTGTGCCTGCAGGAGTGGAATCACCACGGAATCTCCGGCAAGGATGATATGGCTTACGCGGTCTTCGCGCACAATCCGGACCAGATGTTCGATAACCTCTTTGACGTGCTCCTGGTGGGCGTTCCCCGCACGCCGCTGATAACGGGCCTGCGACCATCCACCGACCTTCACCCGATGGACTTTCTTTCCTTTCACCTCCTCCGCATCGATGACATGGCCGAGCCCGAAAACGAATACCCGCGCAGTGTTCGTATCCGTAAGTACCGCGGCATATCGCGGGTATTCGTCGTCGACGCGGGCCAGGTGATACAGATGGGGTTGGTTGTATGCATAGACGCGATTATGGTCGAAAGGGGTCGTCAACTGGACAGCCTCGAAGAATCCTTCCACGCCCGCGCACGCAAATATTGCCACCCCATTGGCCGCCGCGTCGATTTTGTCCCTGACCCAGGAAGCGATTCGCTCGGCGTCGATATCGAAACTGTGGCGCTCGGGAGAGCCCGGTAGCCAGGTCTTCGCGAGGGCTTTAAATTCGCGCTCCAGGTACGGCGCCGCGTCGGGCGCGCGTCCGTGCTGGTCCGGCTGAGTGTTCAGGTAAACGCTCAACACCGGGAACGTGGTGGGCTCGAAAGCCACGAGCCGTGCCAGAGGCTCTTCCAGCATGGTCGCGAGCGGGGTGGACGCGGGCGGGGTGATCGCAAGCTGATCTGTGACCGTGGATGACATGACAGCGTATGAGCACGCCGCTGGCCAGAAGCGCGAAGGCGACCTGTCAACGGTGCTTGCGGATCGGGGCCGAAAGCGTACATACTTTCGGCATGACGCTCAAAAACGCTGCGTTTTTCGCTTTAGCGGGAACGGTGCTGCTGACGGTTTTCCTGACGGTGTGTTTCATCGTCAACGCCTCAAATGTCGCGCGAGGTCTTCTTCCCGCCATGGTATTACTGAGGTCGCTGGTTGAGTGGGTGGCAGGTGTCAGCTTGTTGGTGTTCTTCGCCGTTTTCCATAAAACGCAATGACCGGCGTACGTGAACGGTCCTCAACGCCTTTCCAGGTCGTCTGCTGCCGTGGCTCGTCGCCGTCGCGTTCTTCATGGTGTTTCGCGTCCGCCATTGGACTCTTATCGTTCGGATCGTTTCTCTGCGGCATATCGAGTAACATTCATACCGCATCCTGCAGGGCTGCGGAGGCGCCATGATGGCTCTCACAAGTAATGCAGAAGCGCAAACCTGCGGCGGGCGTTATCCGGCAAGGTATCGCCCTTCCACCAAAGGGCTTCGAGCCATGACCGCGCTTGTTGTCCTTCGCGACAAAGTCATCAGGGCCTTGCTTGCCAGTTGCTGTCAACGCAAGCAAGGTCGAAAACCCAAAAAATGTCGCGCCCCTGGATACGCACGAAGACCAAAGATCGACAATCATTTTGTCATTTACTGCGCTAAGCCTGATATAGGGACCACCAAAGCTCCCACGGTCCCCGGCCCGGCACGGGAACCGGAACCCGTTGCGGGAGTTCTCAATTTCCGGGTGCCCAGTGTTCAGGACCGTTGGTGCAGCGACATCGGCGTCGCGTCTCGTGGGAGTTGCCCTTGGGTATTCGGTCCCGTGCGACATCCCCAACCACCGATAAACGTTACAATCGAGTCTTCAGCCTGGAAATCCGCCTGCTCACCTTGCACCATCGACCTTCAATTCCTCACCACTTGACAATCGAACCCTGGTGACATGTATTGCTTTTGCGTCTCTTTTGGCAGGATTGCCGGTGATCGTAATTCTGTCCCCGGGTTGCAGCGAAGCCGCCGTCCAGCCTTTCCGCGCCAGTTGACCCGGACTTGAAAACTCGCCTTGCCACTTATGATCCCGGCCCGTTTCGCCCCGCACGTCGAATTCGACTACGCAATGCGGATTGACGAAGTGAAAGTCCACTACAGTCCCTTCGAGCGTGATTTCCCGCTGGGAATCGAACTCGGCCCAGCCGTGGTGTGCGTGCGCCGAATGCGGCGCCAGCAGAAAAGCGGCCGATACGACCAGCAGGGTGAGCAAAGCGTTTCTCATTTTTCTTCTCCGGAAGCCGGACCGTCGTCGACCCACCGATCAAGATCCCGAACATAACGGCGTCCGCTGAACGTATATGCCGCGACGGTTACTACGACATAAGACTTACCAACCAAGGGAATGCCGTCCTTGTTCTTTTCGCTCTTTGCCGTTGCTATCGCCCACACATCAAAGTTGTTGTCCGGTTTGTCCGAAGCGGGAGTGAGGAGCCCAGCGGCGCTTACCTTGCCAACGAAATCCGCACTGCTGCCTTCCGCGGCGTGAAACACCTGCATCGACCATGTGACGTCGACCGGGCCCAGTGCCAAATCGTCGGCGGTGTGCAGTTTGCCGTCCGGTCCGCGTTGATACCCGATTGCCTCGAACTGCATATAACCTCTGGGGTACGTATTGTCGCCAAACGAGGCCACGGCCGATTCCGGTACGACTTTGATGTAGTCGACGCGATCGTAAATTGCAAGGGCGCCCGGAAGAACGGAATGGAGGAACGCTACGGCGTGTTTGCCCAGTTGGGCATCGGCGGCGGCGTCCACCTCGGCGACGATCTGAGATTGGGCATTCGAAACGATGCGGCGCACAATCACGCCCGGCCCGAAGTCCAAGTCTGCAGGTGTCACCCGGGCGGGGAAATTATCGCCAATCAGGCGAACGATGTTGCCTCGCGAACCCGCCTTCAGGGACGATCGATCGATAGCGAGCAGCGTTGGTTTAGAAGAGGCTCGCTGCAGTTGCACGTCGACGCCGAACTCCTGATACTGTCCCCAAAACCAACGGCCCTCGGCCCTGGCATGATCCGGGGCAATCCACAACACTTCGCGCGCTTCACTTGAGAGATCGTCCGGAGCGGAAGGTGCGGCAGGATCAACACCGCGGGAGCGCCCACGCCACGCGTAGTCCCCATACACCGCACTGCGACCGGTGCGTTCAATGCGGGACCCATCTCGGAGGGATGTCAAATTCACGCGCGTAATAAACTCCTCGTCGTCGGCCCTCTCCACCCGCAGATCGCCGCAGTAAGTACCGCGGCCGCGCACCCACGCGGTCACCAGCCAACGGCCCGTCGGGTTCAGCGTGCCGGTGCGGGTCTTCCAGGCTTCCCATTCGGGAGTATGCAGAGGAGCGGACCGGGCAAAAAAAGCAATCGCTTCTTCGTTCGGCTGAAACTTCTGGCGGGCAGCGTGCGAATCGATAAAAGCCTTCCAATCGCCAGGCGACCGCCGCCACGACAGCGGGACAGCAAACGCATGACAGTTCGCACACGTATTACGCAGACGATCATTTGGAATGTCAGATGCTTCCCGGATGCGACGCTCTGCGTTGTACATGACGGATCTCGCTTCTTCGGGTGCCAGCCCATGGGAGGAACTGAGATATTTGACGATCTGGCGCGCCTCCGGGGCAGTCAGCGAGACGCCATTCAACAGAACCATTCGCTTCACCGCGTTTTGCCAACCCTCGGGCGTGGCCCGCGCCCACGAGATCCGCTGCATATTTCCCCGCTCGTCACTGGCGTGGCATTTTCCGCACCTGGCGACCACCAGTGGATCCTCGATGGGAATGCCTTCTTCGCTCAGAGGCCGCGTGAACTGGCCGGGGGCAACGCCGGCCACCAAAACGCCGAAAGCGAGGACAGTTGTCAGACGAGGCAACAAACTAATGCTCCCCTCATTGTTTTCTCTTTTCCCTCCTCCCCCTTTCGGACGCGGGCCCTCGGACAGCAGCACGCGCAAGCAGGGACGGCGCTGCGCTCAGGAACCGAAACGATCAAAGGGTTATGCGGGACAGGCGGGGTCGACGGGCTCACGCGACGGGGAACCCAATCGCTCCAGTCTAACAAATTTGTTAAGCGTCGTGAAGGTTGCCGGACCTCACTTACTCGTCTGTCGTAAGTGCGATGTCACTGACCAGCCTACGGAAGTCCCGGCTGCCATGAAGCGCATCCCAGTTAGGGTCTACTTTCAGGAAAAGCGCCGCGATAGCCCGGTCGGCGCGGGCCTTCCTGAGGTAGACAAGCGTATCGTCAACCCTTCCGAGTCCGGCGAATGCGAAAGCAAAACTGATGGGGGCGACGTAGGTGGTTTTCGCTCTTTGCTGCAGGGCGGCGAGAATGGACCGGGCTCCCGCGATATCGCCCACACGGGCCTTCGCTTCCGCCGTCAGCCCCTCGGCCAGCGGGTCGTGGTTTGCCAGAAGACTGGCCTCTTCCAGAACCCGGCGTGCATCGTCGAATCTCCCCAGCGCCAGGTAAGTTTTGCCCAGATTAAGGTGCGTGCGATAAGAATAAGGATCGAGCTTCAGGGCTTCCTCAAATTCCGTCTCCGCTTCGGTAAAGCGGTGGCTGTAGTAAAGTACGATTCCGAGATCCGTCGCAGCCCTTATCGACAAGGGATCGAGGGCTTTGGCCTGCCGCGCGTGAGACACGGCCTCCTCATTCCGGCCGACCGCGACCAGGCACAAAGCGAGTTCACCCTGGGCCAGCGGCGAACGGGGGTTCAGCTCGATCGCTCTCCGAAACTCATGCGCGCCCCGGGAGAAGCTCCGGTCGTCGATCAGAAAGACCATCCCTGAGGCGACATGCGCATCCGCCAGGCGATCGTCCAAAGCTAATGCCTTCATCGCCGCCGTTCGGGCCCGGCCGCGCTCCTCATCGTTATTTCTCTCAGAGTAGGATGGGAGGATGACGTAAGCTTCCGCCAGACCGGCATAGGCCGCGGCATTGCCGGCATCTTCCGCGATCGCCTTTTGGTAATACTCGATACTCTGGAGAAATCCCGCCTTGGTCTGGAGATTCCAGGCATAGCGCCCCTTCTGGACCCACATTTCAGCGGCGCCGGATGAAGGCCGAGAGTACTTCCGCGCCTCTCCCGGGACCGCTTCCGCGGCAACAACCACGGCGCCGGCAGTGTGGTTGCCACCGCTGAGCCAATGGACCATAAAGGCAACTGCGAGAGCCGCCCCAGTGCACCCGCTGACGACGGAGGACCGTCCAAAACGCCGCCAGATCGATGGAGGCACAGGCTCCGCCGAGAAGTGCATGGCCTCTTTCCGCGTCGGTTCCGGCGGGGCCGGAGCGATCGGCGTCACCACGCAGGTCTCCTTCAGTTCGCCTATAAAGCGATACCCGCACTTTGAAACTGTCTGGATGTATTTCTGCTTCCGGCCGTCGTCACCGATCACCCGCCGGACCGCCGAGATCATCACCGGCAGATTCGCTTCCTCGACGTGGGTGTTGGGCCAGATTCTGCTGAGGAGTTCCTCTTTGGTTACCAATTCGCCACGCCGCTGTAGCAGCAGAAGCAGCACGTCGAACGCTCGCGATGGAAATGGAATATTCTCGCCGTTACGTCCTATCGTGCGCTTGCAGGGATCAATCCGAATCGAACCGAATTCGTATACCACTTCGTCTCGTACCAACATCTGCAAACTTCCTGGTGGACCAATGAGCCAGACGACGTGGGCCGAGAAGACAACCAAGCTTCCTGGCTTTAATGCTACCACAAGGAATCGCTTCCAAAGAGAAAGCTAAGATCACTCGGAGCGGGCCTTTTAAGGCCGCAGCATAAACCATCTCAAGTGTATGATAATCAAACAGTTATCTATTAATATGTCCTGGATTTTACCCGCTGGAAAATTTTAGAACTCTTTAGAATTTTTCCCGAAAGTCCAGTGCTAAAATTCAATGGCTTGTTCCACGTCGGTGGCGCAAAGCCACAGATCGTGCACTCCAGGTGCGCGCTCGTCCCGAGAAATTCAGGAGTTCGCGTCGACTCTCGGGAAAGCAAGCTCGGGTAACAAACTATGGACCTCGCACTCATCGGGAACACCGGTCTTCGCTCCGCCATCCAGCGGAACCTGGTTAGTTTTCCCTCTCAGATTCCGGCCTTCATGAAGCGGGGGGACGTACAGGAACGAATCGTTCAACTGTATTTCGTCCGCCGCTGGCCGATAAATGCTATTTGCAGCCGTTACGGGCTTGGGAGGTCGACAGTTCGAAAGTTGCTTTCGGACTGGCGAATCCGCGCGATCGCGGCAGGTTACATACAGGAAATCCACCCGGAGGTTGTCGCCGACCTCGCCATCGACGCGGATATCCGCCGGCAGGAGGAACACGAGGAATCGGATCTGAATCCGGATATCGAGTCGTTGAGGCGGGACTGGAGAGGAGCGTTGCCGGTCCAACACGATCATGTCCTCTCGTCCGCGGCGCGCCCGTAAGTTGCCACAGGGATCGGGGCACGATTTCCCTTTGAGAACACGCCGGACTCGATGC
The DNA here is from genome assembly GCA_050015835.1 of Bryobacteraceae bacterium. Lineage (GTDB taxonomy): Bacteria > Acidobacteriota > Terriglobia > Bryobacterales > Bryobacteraceae > BOG-234. Next base: position 93,346 of record JBEKAQ010000020.1, read on the forward strand.
CGAAGCTTCACGTCCGATACTGCATCAGCGCCATAAAGCCAAAATCCATATGAAATTGTTGGTGGCAGTGGAAAAGCGAAGGGCCGGGCGCGTTCGCAATCAGATCCACCTCCACGGTGCTGCGCCTGGGGACGACCACCACATCCTTGAACACGCCTGACGTCGGCTTTCCCGCGTAGCGGGTGATCTCAAATGTGTGGCGGTGCAGGTGCACCGGATGTGGCATGTCGCTTCGGTTGTCGAAAACCAGGCGGTTGCGCGCTCCTCGGACTACGAAGAAAGGATCTGTCTTCGGATACGACTTGCCGTTGATCGCCCATAAATTACCGTCGGAGCGCGGCTCGAACACCAGCGGAATCGTGGCGGTCGGCGCGGGCGCTTCCCGTTTCCCACCGAAAGCCGTATAGTCCCAGACGAAGGGCACGGGCTGTACCCATTTTGGAGGGCCCGTCGCGCCGGCGTATTCGATTACGATACCCGCGCCCTCCCTTCTCTGCCGGTCGTCTTCTTCGCCGAAGACCCAGATACCGGGCGTGGTCATCGTCACCATCGCATCGATCCTTTCGCCCGGCGCGATATCGAGAACCGGAACTTTACCGGGATTCTCGACGCGGTTGCCATCCAGCGCCACGATTTCGAAGCTATGGCCGGGCAGGGCCAGGCGGTGCCCGGTTGTCGCGCTTGCATTCAGGACTCGAAACAGAACCCGTTGGGAACTTCGAACACGGATCGGTTCACCGGCTCCCAGCATCTTTCCGTTGATGGAAAACGTTCGGTAATCCACGTCCCTGTCCATGTCCGAGGAGAAGAAGGGATCCCATTCGTGCAGGATGATGGGGACTTCAAGATCGTAGTGCCCGGGTTCGCCACGGGGCTCCACGATCGCCATACCGAACTGCCCAGAATAAGTGCCCTTGCTGAGATCTTCGCCCGCCATCGCGTGCTCGTGGTACCAGCGCGTACCGGAGGGCTGTGGTGTGAACACGAAACGGCGCTTGTCGCGTCCCTGCACCATCGGTGTACCTTCTTCCATGGAGCCGTCGACTTCCGGAGGAATGTGATAGCCGTGCCAGTGAACGATGTGCGGCTCGCGCGTTTCGTTCACGACATCGATGGCGGTACTCTTGCCCTCGGCCATGCGAAGCAAAGGACCGGGCACTTTTCCGTTATAAGCCACTGTCTTAATGGCTCGCCCAGGCCCCACTTCGATTGTGGTCTCGCTCAAACGTAAAGTGATATCCGCCGGCGCTTCCCGGGTATCCGCCGCGCGGGCTAAAGCGCCCGGCGAGATCAGACAACCGGTCAGGGACAAGAGTTCTCTGCGAGTCATTAGTGGGCCTTGGTTATAGAGGGCAGTTCCTGTGTTTGTCTCTTGAAACGTTTCAGCGCTTCCGGGAGTTAATCCAGCCGGCGAGGTCGTCAATGACCGCGGGGGCGACGTTACCACCCTTCCTGTATTCCATCGGCGAAGCCGGCCCCTCTCCCGATATAAAGAGGTTGTTCAACGTCACGTAGCTCTGAAACGTAATATTTCCGGCTCCCGCAAGGCCAGCTTTCCAGAGACGGAAATCCTCCATGGTCACCTGAAAATCGCGTTCGCCCTGCAGGAGTAGCATGGGAATCCCAAGCCGGCGCGCTTCCGCCACGGGATCATAACCTTTCAGATCCAGAAAATAAGCGCTCGGGAGCCCCAGTAAGATCGGTGGACTATCCGCTCCTGGCCTGAGGTTCCGGACTTGAGCCGCCTCCGCCTTCATCAGATCAAGCCGCTTCAGCTCGTCCGACGAAGCGCCGCCCTTCGCTTTCAATAAGTACTCCGTCTGTGCGAGACTGACGTCCTCGATATGGCGCGCATTCCCCGCCAGCACGATCGCACCTGCCAGTTTGCGATCCTGCCGGGCTATGCGCGGGACGGCATATCCGCCAAGGCTGTGGCCGAGAACAAAGACCCGCTGCGGGTCCACTTCCGGCTGACGCCGCGCCAGATCTATAGCCCGAACCGCATCCTCAATGGTCTCCTGCTGAAGCGTGAAGGCCATCTCCGCCATTTGCGCACCATAGACCCTGGTCCGTTTGTCGTACCGAAGCACCGCGATACCGCGGGAAGCCAGACCTTCCGCGATGTCCGCAAATACACGGGAGGAGAAGTAGGACTCGTCCCGATCGTTCGGTCCCGGTCCGTGGACCAGCACAACCGCCGGGTAAGCGCCCTTGCCTGACGGAAAGGTGAAGGCGCCGCCAAGCTTCCACTCGTCCGACCCGATTGTTACATTGCGCTCGCGGAACAATTCGGGCTTGCTGTAAGAAGGCCGCTTCCAGACCGTCGGCAAAGGGTCGTCCGGAGAACGAAAATGAAGCCCGGCGACCTGTCCGGATCCGTTCAAACTAAATTGAACGCTTACCGATTTGTTTGAAAAGCGAACCGGAAAGCTGACAATATCCACGCCTCCCGATTTTTCGGTCAACGGCTGGCCGATCTCTTCGAGTCTGCCGAAGCTTTTTACCTCGGCGCCCACGCGGTCCCGCAAGAAGTCCGGAGTCAGCAGCGTTTTCGCTTCCGCGGTCAATAATTGGCTGAACTCCGTGTACTGCGAGGCCAGCAAAAGATCGAGGGCTTTGCGGCCGGCCGCGGCGGCCGGGCCCGGTGACTGGCCTGCCAACCCAACCACGGCCAGTAATAATACGGCCGACGGCTTAATCGACTTCAATCAGCCCCGCCCCCGTAACATCGTTATTGAGATCCCAGGTTCGCTCGTACTTCAAGGTCGCCGCGTCGTAGACTTCAATCTCAAAGCCCGCGCCGTAAATGTATAACTTCTTGCCGTCGCCGGACATCCCGAAGCTGAATCGCGTCCTGCACGCGAACTCGCTCTTCTCTTTTATTACTTTGGTCGCCATGTCGAAATGCCAGAACTCGCAACGTTTATTACCCTGAGTCCCGTTAGAGACCACGGTATAAGCGTCCTTCTTATCCGGAGTAATCTGCAAGCCGGTCATGGTGGCGGGGGAAGGACCGATGGGAGTAAAATCCATCTGACGCGTTCCCAGATCGAAGTGCGCAATGCCGAAGACCCGGTTATGCACATACGGGTCGGTCGCATTGAACAGCGAAATATGTTGACCCGGCTCGCTGATGGAATCGAGCCGTCCTCCGAAGCCCACGCTTTCAAGGCCGGGTTCGTCCGGCTTCGCGAGGTCGATGCGATCCACGACTTTGAAATCCGCCGTGTCGAGTATTACAACCTTATCGCGGAACTGATACAGGTACTTGCCGTCTTTGGAGATTTCAAACCCGCCGCCGCGGCCTCCCCCGCCGTTTCCGTTTTCGTCTTCCTTCGCTATGTCATAGGTTTTCAGGATTTTCTGCCCTGGAAGATCGATCACCGTGTATTTTGGCTTACCGATCTCGTAGTGGTCGGCCAGCTTGTCGATTTCGGTGACAATGGCGTAAAACAATTTGCCGCTCGGATCGGCCGTGCCGCCGTTGAATCGGTAGTTCTTAGTGGGGGAATTCAGTACGAAATGATTCGTGACCTTTCGGGTGGCCACGTCGATGACCTCGATACCACTGTGGTCGTTCGTCGTGACATAAATAGTCTTTTTGTCCATCGACAATCTGATACTGGTTGGCAGACCGGTAGACAGCGGGATACGATCCGTAATAGCGCCCTTCCGTTCATCGAATATCAAAAGCGCGCTGGGATACGCGCCCATAAACAGCGTCGAGGCCTGCAGGGCGGCCCAAAAAGCCAAACCGGCGATGAGGAAAGAGAGTCTCAGGCAAAGTGTTCTCATAGTGATAAGTTCCTTCTTGAAGAGCCTCTGGTCCGGCGCGATCTATGGGAACACCAGATCCAGATTGCGCCAGTCTTTGGTAGCGGCCGCGCACTTACTTGCCCAGTCAGGGTAGTTATTCAAATGATCCGGCACCTGTGCGGGCCAGAAGCAGGTCACGTAACAGTCGTAGATATCGCGCTCCACCGGCTGACAAAGTCCGGCCGTACCACCGGCGGAGTCGACTTCCCACCCGGGCGAGAACGACAGAGTACAACCCATCGGCACGTGCGGCCGCTGCTGCGCCCGCTGTTGCAACGCCACTACATCCTCATCGAGCGATGAAACCATCTCATCGATCCGACGCGCTTTCTTATTTACCGCTCGAATATGCTTCATGAAAGTGCTTTCCTTTCGGCGAACTTTTCGAGGAACATTGGATTCTGCGCGCTGACCGCGCCGTAAATTCGGAGACAGGTATCGGTCCAGTCGCGGATCCAGTCGCAGTAGTGCAGATTCGCGTGTCCGGTGTCGCCGTACCGCACGAACGCCTCATGATGGCAGCCCCCGGCGCAAAGAGGCCGGGCCCAGCATGTGTGGCAATCGTATTTGGAATTAATGTGGCCGCGCGTCAGGAAGTCGCTTTGTTTCTCCCTGTCGATGCCGGTCGAGATATGGCCGAGTGAGTGCGTGTCGGAATCGACGAACCGATGACACGGAGCCAGATCGCCGGATGGGCCGACGCCGACAAGCCCCAGCGCCGCTCCGCACGGATGCGACTTGTTCACCCCCTGAATCAGTTCCGCAATGGTGTCGCTGACGTTCGAGAAGCCGTGCATTTCGCCGCGCAGGGCAAACTCAAGCCACTCCTCAGCCAAAGTGTGAAATTGCTCCAGCACCCCGTCCATGCCCTTTTCATTAATCGAATACAGCCGATCCGGCGCAGTAGTCACGGGTGCGAAGCCGATTTCGTGAAAGCCGAGATCCTGTTTCAGGTGACGGTAAATCCGCAGGACATCGGTTACTCCCGACGTCAGCGTTACCCGAGCGGTAATGGGGCGCGTCCGATGATTGGCGATCAGAGCGCGGATGCGGGGTTCGATAATGTCGTAGCTGCCGCGTCCATTTGCGAATACGCGTAATTTGTTCTGCAGATCGGGCGGGCCATCGATGCTGACGGTAACGCCGATGTGGTGCTCGGAGAGAAACTCGATAATGGCCGGTGTGAGCAGGGTTGCATTGGTAGTGAGGCTGAAATCGATCGAGCGCCCCTGCGCCGCGGCCTGCTCGTTCGCATAGGCGACCACACTCTTGAGCAGCGGGAAGTTCATCAGCGTCTCACCGCCGAAGAACGTGATGTGGACGGATTTGCGGTTGGCCGACTGCGACAGTAAAAAGTCGACCGACGCCTTCGCCGTCTCGATATCCATGAACTTCGGCTTGCCTTCGGGCGTGGCTACCTTGTCTTCGCCGAATTCATAACAATAAGTGCAGGACAGATTGCACTGATTAGTCAGATTCATGACCAGCGACTGCAGCGGGAAGTCGGCCGGCGGGTTGGCCAGCGGCTCCGTCACGGTGTCGCCCGATACAATGACGTGGGAATGGTATAGCTCGCTCAGCAATTCATCGGCGTCGCTGTAACTGCCGCCGGCGGACACCAGTTCTTCGACTAACTCTTCATGCGCGATTTCACTCCGCGAAAGCCGCTCGATAATCCTTGCCGCGGCCTCGTCAAGCTCGAAAACCGCTCCTGCCGGAACCAGATAGATGAAACGCCGCGTGGCCGCTTCGAATGCGCGAAACTCACCCACCCTGTAGACGCGCGATGCCGTCGCCGTCATTTACTCACCTCTGGTTGATCCCACTTGATGTAGGTAGGAACCGTAACCACCAGATACGACCTGTCGGTAAGCGGCTTGCCGTCTTTGTCTTTTTCATTCTTGGCCTGGGCGACCACCCACACATCGCCGTAGTTATTACGGCTGAACTTACGCTCGGGATCGGGCCCGTCGGAGGCGGGCGTAAAGAACGCCGTGTCGCTTAAATGGCCGACGAAGTTCTTGTCGTCGTCTCCGTACACCGCCATGAACTCCTCGACCGACCAGTTGGCTTCGACGGGGCCGAGCTCCACATCGTCGGGCGTGTGCGGTTTCCCATCGGCGCCATTTTCAAAGGCAACTGCCTCGAACTGTTGGTAGCCTTTCGGATGCACTTCGCTGCCCAGATGCGCCAATGCCGTGTCGGGCGTAACTTTGATGAAATCGACCCGGTGGTAAATGGCAAACGCGTTCTGAATCACTGAGCGCCCCAGCTCAACGTCGCGCTTGCCCGATACGGCGTCAGGAGCCACGTCGACATCGGCAATAAGTTCGGTCTTACTGTGCGAGACAATCTTATTGACTTTCACGCCAGCCCCCAGATCGAGATCGGCCGGCGTCACCGCGTCAGGAAGATTGTCGCCCAGAATTCGAAGCTGCGCGCCTTTCGAACCCGACTTAAGGGCGTACTGGGCCACGCTGATCAGAGTGGGCTCCAGCGAGGCCCGCACGAGTTTTACGTCGAAGCCGAATTCCTGATACTCACCCCAGTACCAGCGGCCTTCCGCCGACGATTGATCCGGCGAAATCCACATTGCTTCGCGCGCCTCGCTCGCAAGATCGTCCGGCCGGGCCGGAGTGGATGCGCCTTTGGATCGGCCTCGCCAGGAGTAGCCCGCGTAGACCAGCCCGGTTCCCGATCTCGCGATCGTGGAATCGTCCGTCAATGACGTCAAGTGGACGCTGGTTTTGAACTCGTCCTCGGCGGGACCCGGCTCGATCGTCATTTCGCCGACGTACTTACCGTGACCCAGCACCGAAGCCGATACCAGCCACTTCCCCGCGATCCTGGGAGCACGGATGCGCGATTGCCATGCGGCCCATTCCTGTGTGTGAAGCGGCGCGGCTTTGGCAAGGAATTCCAGTGCAGCCTCGCCCGGCTCCGGGCCCGGCTGCGCCGCGGCCTGGCCTGCGGCGGACGCCCCCGCCGTGGCAACTCCGCCTTCGCCACCTCCGCCCGCTCCGCCGCGGCCTCCGGCGCGGCGGAAGTGCGCATCCGCCTGCGCATAGAGGGCTACGTGAAGGTTCTCAAGCAGCTTCCAATCGTCTTTGGTTCGCCGCCATGACAGCGGCCGCCCCATCGCATGGCATGTTGTGCACGCTCCCCGCACCGCGTCGTCGGGGATGTTGGTCTCGTCCTGAATCCGGTGCTCCGCCATGTACATTACGGGCTTGGCTTCCTCGGGCGCCAGACCATGCCAGGTGGCAAGGTATTTAACGATGGCCCGGGCGTCTTCCGGAGTGATTTTCAGGCCGTTCAGGCGCACCATGCGCTTGATCGCTTCCTCCCACCCCTCAGGTGTGGCACGCTCCCAGGAGATCCGCTTCAGGTTGCTCTTCTCGTCTTTCGCGTGACAGGTCCCACATTTGGAAATCGTTAAAGCGTCGGTTACGGGAATACCCTCTTCGGGCTTTTCTTCCGGGGCGGCGGCCGCACCCTGAGCCGCCTGCTGCCTGTTGCCTCTCTGCGCCATCGCCGCCGGAGTGGCGCAGAAGGCAACAAGCGCGATACATGTTATGGGAACTTTATTCACTTACATGCTCCTTAAACGAAGTCTCTTCACTCAATCAGAAGGTGATTCTGCCGGTCATCTGGAGCGAGCGCGGGCCGGCTCCGTCGGCCGATTGCAGCGAACTGATGATGCCGAATGAGGATGTCCCGAGAGTCAGGCCGGGATTTCCGTAGTTAGGATGATTGGCGATATTCGTCGCCGCCGCGCCGAGGCGAAACTTTATCCGCTCCGTGATATTGAATGTTCTGAACATCGAGAGCGCCGCGGTTTTGGTTCCCGCCCCAACCACCGAACCCACCGGCGAATCGCCGAAGCGGCCGATGTTATTGGCGGGAATTGCAAACGCGGCAGTGTTGATCCAGTTGTAGATACTCTGGTTGGCCGGCACGGTTGAGACGCCGGAGACGATATCGGCGCGCCCGTTGCCGATAATGTTATCGAAGTTCGTGCCAGAGGGGTCGGCGCCGGCCGCCAGCACGGTCAGGAACGGGCCGCTCTGGAAGAGTAACACGCCGGATAATTCCCATCCGCTCGTCACAGCCGTCAGAGCCTTATACGGGGTATGGTTGAACGGCAGCTCGTACAGAAACGTTGTCAGGAAGCGATTGCGCCGGGTAAAAGCCACATTGCCGTAGTCCAGGCCCGGATGGTAAAAGTCGGTCGTCTGCCCGCCGCCCGAACCCGCAAACGCCGTCGGGCTGTAGCCGCCGTTGTCAGCGAGATTCTTCGCGAAATTATAACTGGACTGGAACTGCAGACCTTTGGACATCCGTTTGTTAATGGACACCGTGAACGCGTTGTAATTGCTGCGGCCTCCATTGGTCTCTTCGACAATCTGTTCCAGCAATGGGTAGGGCGCCGCTGCTTTGGCGACGGAAAATCCTGCCGTGTTGGCGGGAACCTGATCCGGGTTGTCCGTCAAACCAAGGTCCGAGCCGTGGCTGCCGTCATAGGACAAACGCAGGCCGGTCTGAAAGCCCAGATCGCGCTCGAACGTGACATTCCACTGCTGTACGAAAGGATCCTGGTAGTGAATGGCGGACGACAAGTCGAATACCTGTGTCCCCGGTTGTGCCAGATTCGAAGGAAACGCGTAGGGAAATGTGTAGGTCGGCTTACCGTTGACGATGGTGTTGGTGAATGCCGCCACATCGCTTGCCTCCACCGCCCACGCGGCATCGAGTAGATTGCCGAGTTCGGACTCGATGAACTTCCCGTAGCCGGCGCGCACCACGGTCTTGTTATCGCCGGTCACGCGCCACGCCACTCCGATCCGCGGCGCGAAGTCGGTTCTCTCCACAAAACGGAGATTTTGCGGAACACCTGCCTGGGTCGCCGTCAGAATCGGCATGGGAGCGAGCGATTGGGCAAACGCCGGGTTAATCAGCGGCACGCCCAGATCCGGGACGACTACGGCGCCGTGGATGGTCACGCCGTTCTGTATCGAATAGTAATTCGGCAGAAAATTGGCAGTGTTGTTGTTATGGTCGGTGAACATCGGGTGATATTCATAACGGATGCCGTAGTTGATGGTCACCCGGGAACTTACTTTGAAATCGTCCTGCGCGTATCCCGCATAACTGGGGGCGTAGCCGTTTGAATTCGGGTTCAGAACGGTGGCCATGGTATCGCTGTCCGGAATTCCCAGCAGGAATGAGGCGAAGGCGTTGCCGACGACAGGCTTCGTGACGGAGTTATTGAAGCTGTAGACACCCATCCGGTCGGTGGCGAACACGTTTGTGTAGAGCCCCGTCAGATAGCGGTAATCCACGCCGAACTTATAAGTATGCTTTCCCTTGGTGAGAGTAAGGTTGTCAATGACTTGCTTGGTGGAAGTTTGTGAAATGGAAGAGGCCCCGGCTCCGGCTGTCTGGAATCCTGAAATTTTGAATTCCGGCGAGGCATCGCCTGGGGGCAGGGGGCCGGCGGTTTGCAGATTCAGCTCGGATGCTATAACACTGGCGGGCAGGCTGTTGCTGCTTCCTGTGTGGCTGCCGGTCCAACCGAAGCGAACTTCATTAACCGTAGTCGGGTTGATAACCCAGTTGTGAGCTACTGTAAGTGCCCAGTCGTGCTCAGGCTGCAGAGTGGAACCAGCCTCAGACGAGAAAGAGGGCGCCGCTTCGCCGAGCTTTTCCTTGTAGGTTATACGGGCAAATATCGATTGTTTCGACGTCAGATTCTGGTCCAGACGCAGGTCGCCCTGGTTGCTGCTGATGGGCGTGGGGAAATTCGTGACATAGTTGTTGACCAGAGAGTTCGGTGAACCCGTATTAGGCAGCGGATAAAGATACTGCAGCGCAGCGAGAGAAAGCGGGGAGATCTGGCTGGCTGGAATCTGATTTCCCGGAAGAGGAGAGCCGTTCCCGTTTGAAATCTGATTTGAGTACGCGGAAAGGTTGCCGCTGCGCAGCGCGAGCGAGGGTACACTTTGCACCAATACCACCTGCTCGGGAAGACGCAGGGCTTCGTACGATCCGAAGAAGAAGGTTCTATCCTTGCCTTTGTAAACTTTCGGTATCCACACCGGCCCTCCGAGGAAGACTCCGAAATTGTTCATGTCCAGCTTGGGAACCGTGGCGCTGAAGGTATTGCGGGCATCGTAGTCCGTGTTCTGGTTATTCTCGAAGGCGCCGCCATGAAAACTATTGGTGCCACTCTTCGAGATGGTCGTGATGTCGCTGATACCTCCGAACTCCGCGGTGTTGTTGACTTCGCTCACCCGGATCTCCTCGATCGCGTCGAACGACGGGAACAGTTCTGTGATAGGCGCGCTGCTCCGCGGACTCATCGAGCTGATACCATCGACGCTGATCGACAACTGGCTCGCCCGGGCGCCCGCGATGGACATGTTGTTGCTGCTGTCCACTTCCACGCCGGGTTGTGTAGTCAACGTCGAGAACGCACTGGTGGATCCCGAGGCGCGTGAGCTCAGGGCCACCGGCAGATCGTTCAACTCGCGCCCGACCTTCGTCTCCGAGATATTCGAGACCTCGGTGTTGATGGGCGCTTCCGCCGCTTCGCTGACTAATACCGTCTGCGTCTGACTGGCCAGCGACAGTGCCCCGTCGATGCGAATCGTCTGCCGCGATTCCAGCACGATATTGGTGTACTTCTTGGGCTCGAAGCCGGGCGCCTCCATAGTAATCTCGTAATTTCCCGGCTCCATGTTTACCGCGACATAAGTGCCCGCGGAGTCCGTCAGGATGTTGCGAATCGCGCTCGTCCCAGTGTTACTGACCGTGACTTTACAGCTCGCCACGAGAGATCCGGACGGATCTTTTACCGTTCCCGTGAAAGAGCCGAACGTCGACTGCGCCCGGATGACAGCGCAGACGCCCGTGAGGAGTGCACACAGCAGTAATAACCTGCCGGGCAATGTACGCCTGAAGAGAGAAGGTCCCGCCGGGTCCGATTTCTTGTAAGTGTTGACTTTAGGGAAAGCCACGTTTGAGACTCCTGTTGTCATGGGATTCTTAGGCGAATCTCATGATAGTTTTAGATGGCCCATTCATTGGACGGCCCGTTTAGACACACTGGTCTTGCGGGCGCTGCATCCCGACGGGGGACACGGATCTCTTGCGTGGGATCTGAAGCTGTTCGCCTATACTCAGGCGAACCGGAGTTAGAACATTAATAACACGGCGGCGCGGAGTCCGACAATACGAACTCCGCGATGCTGCTGATAGAAAAAAACGATCTCTCGCGATCGAAGGTGCTCACTTCGCGGACGCAAGCGCCAACACCGCGTAAGCGGTGGCTGCGTCGCTCATGAATCGGCCTGCGTCCGACGACAACTCCCGTTTCTTGTTCAGAGAAGAAGCGGGCCAGCGGCCGTCGCTCGGGTCCTGACTCCGGCCCAGCCAGACCAGAGCGCGCTGCAGGGCGGACTGGCTCCCAGGCGATCCAACCTGCTCCAGCGTGAATGCCACAAGGCCGGTGGCATAACCGTCGCTCCCGGCGTCGAGCGGAGTATTATCCCTGCGTTTCCACGTCCCGACCAGTGAAGAGATGCTGAACCCACCGTCGTCCTGCTGTTTCGAAAGCGTCTGTTCGATTATCGTTTTCTGCCGGTCCTCGGTGAGAAGTCCGGGAATCTTTGCGGATGCCCAGAGTAACGCCACGCGATCCGCCGGGGTTTGGGAATCCATGTTCTTCACAAGGTACCCGCGCAATCGCTTGAGGCCATCCTGAAGTTGAGGCTCGGATTTATAATCCCCCGGCGCCGTGCCGATGGCGATCGCCGCCAGCGTGGTCCCGTAGAATTGCGAATCCCCCTCCCAGGGAGCATTGTGAAACTGGAGCCAGGCCCATGAGCCGTTCATTTCACCCGACTTCAATTGCAGCGCCCACATATTGTCGAGAGCGAGACGGGCATCCGCGCTCAGCTTGCCGGAAGCCGCATCGTTCCATACCAGGATCAGTGCGTTCAGAATCGATTCGGTTCCGCGCGATTCGGAAGTTTTCGGCAGTCCCGAGGTCTGATCGGCGTAGAACGGATCGACGTCTTTCCACATCCGAACGCGCTTGACGACATTGTCCAGCAGTCTCTTCTCATTCGGCGAGGCGGATTGCTCACCCAGTGGACCGCGCAACGCGGCGCGGCCCAGCGCATAGGGCGCGGCAGTGTGACAGGAAATACAAAACGTTCCGTGATCGCGCGCGGACTTCGGCCAATCGATCCACCAGGAGGATCGCTCGTCAAGATAGGCGGCAGCCGCTTTTGGGTTCCAGCTCGCGGCCGCGGAAACCTGTGCGGACGCATTCCCGGCCAGACTGAAGGCGCCTGTAAGGCACGCCACGTAAAGAAAATATCGCATGTAACTTACCCCTTTGCATGTCGGAAGTCTCCCATTGCCTGGTACCAGGCAATGAAAGCGAACGACCCGACGACGCGATCCGGACGGACGGAAACGCGCGGCATCGTGGACAAGTCAGGCCAGACCTGATGATACTCGAAAACTTTGTCGAGGTGAAGTTACAGGTCTAAGTGAACCGGTCCGCCCTGGGCAGTCCTGCCACGACTCCAACTTATTGATTCGCTCAGAGGGTGGCGGCGCACTCCCGTGCCAGCGCTGCCCGGATCTTTCGCACTCGGCCTGCACCGCCCTCCTGCCCGCCTTCCGCTTCGCGCGCTCGAACGATGAAGGCCGTCATGTTGGCTACGGCGAAGCTGATCCCATGCAGATTACGGGAAGCCGGCACGCCGGGCGCGGGGCGCGGATAGCCCGAAGCATAATACACCGTCTCCTCGCCCTTCTCTTCGCACCGGTACCGGTTTCGTGGACAATCCCAATCGAGACCGACGCTGAATACGGTGGGCAGGCAACCGGGATAGCACAATTGCCCATCCGCTTCGCGCGCCGCGACCAACAAAGTTCCAGCCTGCGCCGCTCGCTCCGCGGTTTCCGCGAACCGCTCCGCATGAGCGCGGTTCAGCGTGCCCAGGCTCAGGTTCACCACATCCATCCTGCGTTCGATGCACCACTCGAGGGCACGCAGCAGATTAGCGGCGCTCGTCCGCAGGGCGCTGTCGAACACTCTTACCGCGAAGTATTCCGAGGCGGGCGCTTTCTCCTGGATGGCGGCCATTACCGCTGTGCCGTGCCCCAGGAAATCGGCGTAGACTTCGACGTCTATTTCACCATTCGCTCGCACTGAAGCACCTCCGGCCACCGCGCCGATATGCGGGTGCCGGGGATTGACTCCGCTATCGATTACAGCTATCCGTACGCCCCTCCCGGCGGCGTCGGGAAAAGGCAGACATACCTCCGCTTCTTCTCCGCTTTCGTCAGGCACGGGGGATCGATGGAACGTCATAGGAAATTTGCGCCCTGCCGGCTTCGATGGTAATGACCGCATCCGCGATCTCCGCCAGCGCGGGCCTGTGGGTAATGACCACGAGCGTCGCATCGGGCAATGCGGTGCGCAGACTCGCGGCGATCAGTTTCTCCGTCTGTGCGTCGAGCGCCGATGTGGGCTCGTCCAGTATCAACACGCTTGGGCGTCGCAGAAGCGCGCGGGCCAGCGCAATTCTTTGACGTTCTCCCGCCGAGAGGGCCAGCCCGCGCTCGCCCGTCTGCGTCTCATATCCTTCGGGCAGCCGGCGCAGAAGTTCGTCCAGCCCAGCGGCGCGCGCCGCGGCTTCGATGGCCTTTCGATCTGCCTGCGGCCACGCGAACGCTATATTCGCCCCGATGGTGTCGTTGAAAAGGTAAGGCGACTGATCCACCAGGATAATCTCGCGCCGCAGGTCGCCGAGCGACAGGTCGCGGATGTTACGGCCATCGATCAGAATGCTTCCGTCGTCCGGGTCGAGGTAGCGAACCATCAGATCCGCCATGGTTGATTTTCCGACGCCGCTGGGCCCCAGAATGGCACAGAAGATTCCCGCCGGGATTTCCAGGCTGACCTCGCTCAGCACAGGCGCGCGATCGTACCGGATTGAGACGCGTTCGAACCGGATGGAATCGCGCACGCAGGGCAAGGCCACAGGCCGCGGCGCCTCTCGCACCTCGGCGGGCGTGTCGAACAATTCGAAAATGCGGGCCAGTGAGACCCGCGCCGAAGCCAGCCCCGAAGTCATCCCCATGAGCGTTTGAACGGGCGACAGCAGACGCATGTGATAGGCCATAAAAGCTACCAGCGTGCCGATGGTCATCTGTTCGCGCATGATGAGCCACCCGCCGTAGAGAAATACGGCTGATGTCGCGGCGGTCAGAATGGTCCCCGGCAGCGCGCCCGTCATGAACGAAGCGATCTGCACGCGCAGCATGGTACTCACGAAGGCATCGTTGCGTTCGTGGAAGCGGTTGGCCTCGTGTTCACCGGCTTGCAAGGACACCACCACCCGCATCCCCAGAATGGAGTCGACAAACAGGCTCCCCAAATCGGCGCTGCGTTCGCGCAACTGTCTGGTGAGCTCCGTAAGCTTCCGCTGATAGTGAAGAAAGGTAAGCAGGCACGCCGGGACCAGGACGATGCTCACCAGGAATAGCCGCCAGTTCAACCACACCATCATCCCCACGCATCCGAAGAAAAACACGACATTGCTCAGCACGGAAAGCAACGAATCCGCCGCAACGCGCTGTACTTCGCCCACATCGTTGTTGAGACGCGACATGAGGTCGCCCATACGGAATCTGGCGTAAAAGCGCGGAGAAAGCGTCTGCAAATGCCGGAACAAAGCCACCCGCATATCGAAAAGCATGGCCGCGGAAATCTTCACGTAGCGGTAACTGGCGAGTATGTTGAGGGCGAAACCAAGCACCGCGGCCACGAACATAAGTCCCGCGATCCACACCAGCGCATGCATATCGCGCTTCATCAGCGCGTCGTCGATCAGGAGCTTCGAGATGTAAGGCTGAACCAGACCCAGACCTGTCGACAGGAGGCTGACTGCCAGGACAAGAATCAGCCGCCGGGCATAAGGACGCAGAAAGATCCATAACCTGCCGTAGGTTTTCCACTGCGCAACTGAAGCGGCGGGCGTCATATGCGATTTTTGTAAACCTCCCTGAATATCGGAATGCATATTATTGCCAGCATTCCAGAACGAAGTCCCTTAATCGATAGCGCGGCTCGCCCGCGCCGGCCAGTTTCGAAGCGCACCAGCGATATCCCGCCGCCAGCGATTCCAATTCCGCTTGCCACCATGGGCCCGTCCCTCCCGAGCGATAAAACTCCGCGCACAAAGCGAGGTGGCGCCCCATCGCCGCCGTCAGGCGCGTCTCATAGTGCGAAAAAAGCGAGGGCGCATCGCCGCCTTCGGCAATCCCGCGGACCACGGCGGCAGCAAGGATAGCCTCGCGAATCGCCTGGGCTGTGCCATCGCCGCAGATCGGATCGAACGCCATCGCAACCGTCCCGCACGCCAGCCATCCGTCGCCGCAAAGGGGCGTAACAATCCGCGGGCAGGTGACGAACTCTCCCGAACGGCCGCCGAGGAGATTCACTCTGCGTGCAATGACGCGGCTTCGTGCCAGCAGGGACTCGAGTGCAGCGCCCACCGCAAGGAGCCATGTCGATTCCGAAGCGTTTGGGATCAGAAAGAGCCAACCTTCTTCGAGAGACTCGATCCAGCACGTTGACCGGTCGGTCTCATCCCGGAGCGCCACCTGCGCAGCCGCGGCACGCCGCGAGCCGAAGCGTTTTTCCGCCGCGACCGATGGCAGCGGCCTCGAAGTGCGGATGGTGAAGTCAGGGTAGACGCCGGGATCCGCCGTAAACCCACGCCCGAGGCTTTCGAGCAGAAGCGTTTCCGACACGACGGCGGCGGAGTGAGTCAGGGAAACCGGCTCCGCATCCGCGCCCCAGGCAACCACACGCCGCTCAATTCGAGGCAACCTTGAGAACAGCGAGGGTTGTCCAAAGACATCGCGAATCAACGCCAGCGCTGGGTCGCTGAGCATGATCGCGGGAACGCGCGGGCGGTCGGGCCGTTCCACCATGACCCGAAGACCGGCGTTCTTCAGAAGATGCGCGCAGCAACACGCGGCGACGCCATCGCCTCGTATCAGAACGTTTCGTGTGGCGGAGGCGATCATGGTTGCGCGGTGGTTTCAAACGTCTTCAGGGCGTAGGGAGGCGCAATCCATGGCGCGACCGGACTTTCATGCCCCTCGTTGTCGATGGCTCTCACGCCCAACTCGATGTCGTCGATGCTGAGCCCCGGCAACGTGTACTCGGTCACCTTGCCGACGAAGATTTGCCGCTCCCGGAAAGGCGCGGTACTGGCACGCAGCACAATCGCGTAGCCGGCGGCGTTATCGGTGACGCCGGGAGCGGAAGCCTCAATGGACCTTTCGAAGTCGATCGCATCGCCGACAGCCGGTTCCCGGCCTTCGGGTGCGAGTTCGGGCGCGTCCGGTTTGCGAACCATGTTAGTCGGGTCGCAGTGAGCGCCCACGAGGGTGCGCGTCGCCTGCTTCCCGACTTTGCAGGAATCGCAGGAGACGTCGGGGCGCGGGCTGTAACTCCTGAACTGATCGAAGATGCAGCGGCGGGGCGCGCCGATGACGCGATCCGGTGCGAAAGGGCCGGCGCGCGACGAGCGATGTGACATTTCGATCTCCCTCCTCCGCCGCAGCGATTCCGGCGGATGGATCTTGTTGGCTTCTCTGGTTCGGCGGCAGGACGGGGCGATCTATCGGCGGGGATAGGGAGACGGGTGCTTTTTCGATTCTACCTGTTCTTCCTCAACGGCTGCGGACCTCCGTCTCGCTTTCATGGCTTTTTCCACGCGCCCGCCTCGCTTGCCTTGTAAACTGCTTCCGCAGGACTCGATTCCAATACATGAGCGCTCCGGTCACGCAGAGCAGCGGAAGGGACAGCGAAACGGCCGCCCAGAGAATTTTGGCGCCGAGGCCCCAAAACGTCCCGAAATGCAGGGGGATCTGCAGCCAGATAAACCAATCGCCGAGGCTCTGATTCACCCCGTACTTCCATATCGCTAGAAAGCGCCCGTCGTAAGGATCGAAATAAAGCGTATCCGCGAATTCCGCGCCTCGAGTGCCCGGCCGCTGCATCGAGATCTCAAGAGGAGCTCTTCGGCCGGATGGAAATGCGATCTCGCGCAGCGTCGTCCCCGGATCGAGGCTGACAGCCTGAGCCAGCATGGTATGGAGATCGGGTGGAGCAACTGCGCGCCGCGGCTCGACCCTGATTGCCGGGGGCCGAGCTGAGACTATGGGCGAAAGCCGATCCACGAGTGTGAGCGTTTCCCGCGACCATCCGAAGTAGACCCCCGAAATCCCCCAGAAGGAAACGATAGCGAGAGTCCAGAAGCCCACGGCACGGTGGAGATCGAAGTTCACACGCCGCCAGCTGCGGGCGAAGTCCACCGTAAGAGCCCGGGTCCAGGTTTTGACCCCAGGCCACCAGATCGCTATTCCCGTCAGATTAATCAACAGCAGGAAGCCTGCCAGCACGCCATTCACCTGACGTCCGGTGGCGCCAAACAGCAGCGTCTCGTGGAGGTTGCGGACCACTCCAAGCCAAGCCCAGTTCGGCGGCAGCCGGCGCGGGAGACTCCCGAGGATCCGGCCCGTGACGGGGTGGAGCGCGATAAAGCCGGACCCGGCGGCTCTGCCTCCGCTCTGGAGAACCGCGGTGTACACCGGGCTCGATCCTGTCGGGGCGGAAAGCGAAATCATTCGCGCCTGGGGAAATGCCGCGCGCACGCTGACGATCACGTCGACAGGATCCGCATAGGGGCGACTCGCCTGAATACCTCGCCAGGGATTCAACCCCGCCAGGCCTTCCAGTTCCTCGCGAAACACCAGAATCGACCCCGTAAAGCCGACCGCGATCAGCCAGGCGGTAAGAATCAGACCAAGCCAGAGGTGGACGTGGAAATTCAGCTGCCGCAGCCATACCCTCTGCGGGCGCCGGACAAACCCGCGCAAAAAACTCATCGCGATGCCGCCTCCTGCCAATCAAACGGAAATTAAGGCGACGAAACGGGGTCGCGAGCGTCACTGACGTGCGAAAACCTGAACCATGCGTGTGACGGCCGATTGCCCAGGCTGCTTCGACTCAGACTCCGACGTGAGTGTCTTGCCGTCGGCCGAAACCGTCATCGTCCCCGATGCCGTCGGCTTGTTCTGCCCCTGCAACACGACCCTGTACTGCGAGGCGCCCGACCTGGTGACCTTCACAGTTCCGATCTTTTGCCCGTTCGCGTTCGTCACTTCGGCCTCCGTACCGTCGGGGCGAGCCACGAAACGAAGCGAAACGAACTGAATGTTATTGACCGGTACCGAATAAGCGAACTCGATCGTCTGTCCGGCGGGAACGACGCGAAGCGTCAATTCGTCAACCTCGGTCTTCTGGCCGCCGATCTCCTGGCTCACGAGAAGCCATCGGCCCAACAGCGGCTCGGCAGCCCACGCGGGTCCAGCCGAAAGCATGATGACAAGTCCGATCGCCCCCGTTGTCGCCCAGGTCATTCAATGCGCTCCTTTGCGGCATCATAGCATCCGGAACGGACAGGGAGATCGGTCGTTCACATTCGGGTAACGTTAATTACAAACTGGCCTGCGGTCATCAATTTTTTGGATGGACCAAATCATTTTTATTGAGCTCATCGATGAAGTCCACATATACTGGCTTTGGAGCCATGTTGCTGGCTGTCTCCCTGATCGAGAATGCTCCGCGTCGCGATTTGTATCTGTCTCATTGCCGGACTGGCAGCGCCGATGAGCGCTGCTCTAGACCCTCGGACCTCCTATGTTCTGACGGTGATTCTTGACTTCAGGGGCCCGCACTCCCAAACCTCTCTGAAAGAGATGAAGCGCGAGTCGGCCCTGATACTTAACACCGCCGGTGTGCTGCTCGACTGGCGCATAAGAGGAGAAGACGCATCCGATTCCAACAACGACCTGGTCGTTATCGCATTCAAGGGCGCCTGCGACTTCGTGTCGGCGCCATCCGAGTATAACGAAGCTGGCCCGTTGGCGTTAACTTTCACCGCCAATGGTGAAATGCAGCCATTTGGCGAGGTAGACTGCAACCATGTGGTCAATTCGGCCCGCAAAGCAATGCCGGGCAACAACCTTTCCCGAGGCGACCTGCTGATCGGGCGGGCCATGGGTCGAGTCATCGCGCACGAATTGGTCCACATGCTGACAAAATCCGGACAACACGGTACCGAGGGGGTGGAGCAGCCCTCGCTTTCCGGCAAGCAATTAATCGAGGATTACCTCCCGTTGAGCGCGTTCGACATTAACCGGCTGAAGCAGGAGTTCCGTTACCGTTCGGCGGGCCAGGGGACCCGTGTTTACCACGGCTCCGATATCGCGTCCGCAGGTTTCTTGCCGCATCAGGGGCCGTGATAAAAGCTTACGATACGCCGGACAGTTAGTGAGGAATGGGTTCGTCGCGTTCGATTTTGCCGTCGCGAATCGAGATGACGCGTTTCGCGTGGAGGGCGACATCGTGCTCGTGCGTCGCCAGAATGATGGTGTTGCCCTCTGGGTGCAGACGCCCGGACGAATCCTTCCGACGAGGCTGTTAATGTCCCAAAGTGCGGGCACGTTGCAGGCGGGATTTGACCGCCGCTACTTCGAGTTCCATCACCTCGGCGATCCCGGCGAGAGACATCTGCTCGTAATGAGCGAGGATCGGAACTTCCCTTTGCGTATCGGGTAGTTGCCGCACGGCCCGTGCAGCGGCATGTTCGACCTCGGCACGCAAAAACTGAGACTCCGGGTTTGCGTCATTGATCGCCTCCGAACCCGATTCGGCGGCGGATGCGTCTTTACGCTATCGTTTCAGACATTGGTTTCGCACCACGCCGAAGAGGTAGGATCGGAGCGGCGTGGCGATCGTCGAACGGTTGCAAAAATGCGGCGTCGCGGCCATTTCGAGCTGCACGAACCAGATCCATCATTACAGTATTGCCGTCCGAGGCGAAAACGGATCGGCTACCATGCCAGAAGTGCGGGAAACGGTGGTACAGGCTGATACCGACTTTGCAAGCCAGCGAGTGAGATTACATCTTGCTTTGCTGGCCAGCGTTTACCTTCGCGCCAATCAACTTGTCGTATAGTGCCCAAACCGACGGACGTGCCCAACTTGCCCAAACGAGACGGGCTGTCAGTTAGCAGACGTGGTTACCATGGTAGCCATCCCGGCGATGAAAATAAACGGTTTCATACTGGCGATGCTATCGTCGGAGGCGGGCCTGGGGTAATCGCTGCGTCACAGTGGATCTATCCGGAACTCATGCTGGGGGCGGTGTGCGGCTTAGCGCGGCGTTGACGGCACGGCGGGATTGTCGGATGATGGCAGGGGCCTGAAACCCGACAGGAGAATCGAGTGACAACAGGGAAGACTATGGGAGCGATTCTGCTCGCCGGAACCATGGGCTGGCTGGTGGGCACGTACGCGCAAACGGCGCTCCCCCCGGACATCCAGCCCGACTCCCGGAACCGGCTGCCGCTGCCGAAACGGGAGGACTTTAATGACGCCGACAGAAAGCTTTTCGACGACATCATGAGCCACCAGCAAGGCGGGCTTTCTCCCGGCGCGAAGCAGCATCCCCTGGCGCGGATGTACAGCCCGAAGCTGGCCAGGGGCCTCGAGGAGGCGCACCAGTATCTGAGGAACGGGACCCAGCTTGGGGACAGGGTAACGACGATCGCCGTCCTGACCACCTCGCGCGAACTGACCAACCAGTACGAGTGGACGCAGTGGGAGGAGCATGCCCGCATTCCGAAAGACACCCGCTACCTCGAGCCCAGGGTCATAGACGCCATCAAGTACTGCAGGCCGCTGACGGATCTCGACGCGAAGGACGCCGCGGTCATCGCCTTCGGCCGCGAGCTGTTCGGCGCGCGGAAGGTGTCGCCGGAGACCTTCGCGAAGGTTCTGCAGCTGTTCGGACGCCGCGACACGGTGGATCTGGAGGAGGTGATGGGGCTTTACGGCGCCACCGCGGCGGAGTTGGTGGCGTTCGACCAGCAGCTGAACGAGGGCCAGAAGCCGCTGCTTCCCGCCAACGCGAAGAGCTGCATCGAGCCGCGCTAAGAACGCCGCGCCATCAGATCCCGCTCGGACCGGTCTGGGCCCCGTACCAGGTGGATGCAGCATCGAACGATGCCCTTTCCCCGGCGATCGGGTTCACCAGCGTCGCCAGGCTGATCTCGCAGGAATTGTACGGCTGCCCCCATCGCGATGTGGGGAGCATCACTGTGAGCGAAATCAAAACCGGTCTTGAGCCTCTTTCCGCCAGAACCCCTGGTCGCGAGATCGCGGCGTTCCGTGTCGGACACCTCTGAACATTATGGGGGAAATCGAACTCCGTCAGGCTGGCATCGGCGGTTCCAATCCCGGCATGCGGGGCAAATGCCTGAAATGTGCGTGGTCGCCGGATCGGGAACGCCACATCCACGGCGCCGACCGCGTTGAAGGCTTTCAACTCCCCGGCGCGTTCTCCCATCCCAAAACCCTTCAGCACCACGGTTCTTCCGCTTTGCCGCACGGCTATCTTCAGGTGTTTTTCCTTCCAGAGCTGCGGCGCGCCCGCCAGTTGAGCGGATCGCGCGGCGAAGAGCGGCCTGGGGTTATCCATCCCGAAAGGCGCGATCTGTTCCAGCGCGCTCCAGAGGTCTTCGTTCACTTCGCGCAGATCGAGGACGGCATCCACGGCCACCACCGGCCGCATGTCTTCGGGGGTCAAACGCTCGGCCGCATAGGCCTGCAGCCGATCGCGAAAGGCTTCGAGCGACCCCGCAGGCAGCGTCAGTCCGGCCGCATGCGCGTGCCCACCGAATTTCGTGAACAGATCGCGCATGCTTTCGAGTGCGTCCAGCAGATGGAAAGCTTCAATGCTGCGGCCCGATCCCTGCGCCACGCCGTTTTCGACGCCCATCACGATGGCGGGCCGATGGTAACGCTGCATAACCCGGCTGGCCACGATGCCGACGACTCCGCGATGCCAGCCCTCGCCCCAGAAAATCAGCGCTGCTTCGCCATCCGAGACGGGCGCTTCCACGCAGCGCGCGAAAATCTCGTGGACGATGGCGCGTTCGGCGGTCTGGCGTTCCTGGTTCAACGCCAACAATTCGCGCGCGATGCTGGCTGCCTCCTCGGGGTCGGCGGTCAGGAACATGCGGACGGCCTGCGCGGCATTATCCATGCGGCCCGAGGCATTGATCGCGGGAGCGATGCGGAACCCGACTTCGGTGGCATTGGGGATCTTGTCGCGAAATCCAGCGGCATCGAGCAGCGCGCGCAGCCCGGGATTGCGTACGTCGCCCAGACCGTTCAACCCGTGCTTCACGATGATCCGATTCTCACCGGTGAGCGGCACGATATCGGCCACGGTGGCGATGGCCACCAGCTTCAGAAAAGACTCGATCACCCGATAGAGTTTCGCTTGCGGCCACCCAAGCCCGGCCAGAATTGCATGGGCGAGTTTCAGCGTCACGCCCGCGCCGCAAAGGTTCGGATTCGGATAGCTGCAATCGCGCCGGCTGGGATTGACGATGGCCAGCGCGGGGGGGAGCTCCGTCTCCGGCAGATGGTGATCGGTGACAATCGCGTCGATCCCCAGCTCGCGGGCGCGTTCAATGGCGGCGACGGCCCGGATGCCGTTATCCACGCTGATAATCACACGCACTCCGCGGCGTGCGGCCTCTTCAATGGCTGCCGCCTGCATCCCGTAACCGTCGAGCAGACGATGCGGAATATGCCAGCCCGCCTCGGCTCCGGCAAGCTCCAGGGCTTTCTTCAGAATGACCGTCGAGGTGACGCCGTCCACGTCGTAATCGCCATGGATCTCGATGGTCTCGCGTTGCGCGATGGCTGTGCGGATGCGCTCCACGGCGCGGCCCATATCGCGCAGCAGAAAGGGATCGTGCAGGTCTTCGAGGCGGGGATTCAGGAAGCGGCCGGCGCTCGATGCGTCGCGATATCCCCGGCGCCACAGGATGCGCGCGGCCGCGTGGGGCAGGTTGAGTTCGCGGGCGAGAGCGCCAATGGCGGCATCGTCGAGAGTGCCGGGAAACACCCAGCGGCTAGTTGTTGGAATAAAAGCCGCCGAGTCCGTCGTGGCCTTCATCGGCAAGGTCTTCGCCTGCGGGGAGCATGGCCGTAAGTTCGTCGCAGGCTTCCAGAAATTCCTCGTACCAGTCCGGCCGCGCCTCGTAGACGTAAAGGTGCGAATTGTAGTCGAACGCCATTTCAAGCGCGCAGGTGGCGCCGGCGTGGCGGCCGGCCTCACGAATGCGCTTATCGAATTCGCGCTGCTCGTCGCGCGGCAGCTCAAGCTCTTCCAGCTCCTCGAGGGCTTCTTCCACCTCTTCGTCGTCCAGTTCACGGGAGGCGAACAGGATCAGCTTCTGGCCGACTTTGCGCGCCGTGTCGAGGAACATGCGGTAATCGGGAAAGCGCTCGGTATCCCACGCGATTACGTTCGTGTGGTCGAGGCCGCCCACATGGCTGTGGAATACGGCAAACTCCGACGCCGCGAGATAATCGAGCATTTCGCCTTTCAGCGTTTCGAGATTCAGATCCAATGACGCCCCCCGCTTTGCGTAACCAGAATAGCACCGGAACGGGGGAGTGGATGATTT